>JAZUOG010000060.1:0-32745 GCA_045604545.1 Acutalibacteraceae bacterium
AATTTCTTCTCCATTCTTAAAACTGAGTGTATTCATCGAGCGAAGCCGCGAACTTATGAGGAGGCTCGCCTCCTCATAAGTTCCTACATCCATTTCTATAATCACGATCGGATTCAGCTAAAAACAAAACTGACTCCGCTGGAACAACGAAATCAGTTTGTTGGTTAATTTAATTAAACTACCATAAAGGTCTTTTTTGTACTGTCCGCACAAATTGGGGCAGTTCACAAGTGCATCCTCTTTTTATTATTTGCTGTCGTTTGTGTTCTGCAAATGATAGGTGATCGTACCGTTGGTGGTTTCGAACACCATACCGTTTTTGTTTTTTGACCAATAAAACGAGCCTGTGTCCATGTCAAACAGGATCTGATCGGTGTCGGCGCGGTAGGTTCCCGCCGAAACCCAGTTGTCATCGTCATCAAACATGATACAGCTTCCGTCATCGTAAAGCTCGAAATAATACGAAGAGGATTGATCGCTGACCCAGCACCCCACCGCATCGATCGGCTCGCTGTCGACCGTACAGCCTGCCAGCGCCAAAAGAACCAATATCGGAAGTATGACCCACCAACGCACAACTCACACCGCCTTTACATCACCAATTTATCCAGGTATCCCGCCGCAATACCAAGTGCGGCAGACAACAACACCACCATGATCGGATGGCATTTTTTGAAAACAAGCACCAACATGATCACGAAAATAATCAGCGATGCCGCAAAGGATACCGTGAGAAGCGCATCAACGGAAATGCCTGCGGCAAAGAAGGTATCCGCAACCATTGAGAGGATTGCCGAAGCGATGAGACCCACGACAACAGGACGAAGTCCCGTCATGCACCCCGCCACAATGCGGCTTTTCTTGAACTTTTCATAAAAATGCGCCACGATCAGGATCACGAGAAATGACGGCATCACCACACCGAGAGTGGCACAGACAGCGCCGAGAAGTCCGCCCGTTTCCATGCCGACATACGTCGCGATATTGATGGCAAAAGGGCCGGGAGTGGATTCGCTCACGGCAATAAAGTCAATAATTTGTTCGTTCGCCATCCAACCGTTCTGCACGACCCGTTCCTGAATAAGCGGGAGCATCGCATATCCGCCGCCGATAGTGAAAAGGCCGATGGTGAAGAAGGTATAAAAGAGTTCCAATAAAATCATTTCTTCGCCGCCTCCTTCTTCATAAACTTGGAGGTGACAAGTCCGACAATTGCCGCACCGATGATAATGAAAATAATGTTGATGTCGGTAAATGCCGCAATGACAAAGGATAATGCCATGATGATATACGCAACGAGTGATTTCGGGCATTTCTGATACATCGACCACAGCGCTTTAATGATCAGCGCGAGGACACCTGCACGGATGCCGTTAAAAGCAAACTGCACCGGCTCCAGCTCGCGGAATTGCGCAAGCACAAACGAGATGATCGAAATGATGGTAAACGACGGCAACACCGTACCGACGGTCGCCCCCATTGCACCGATCACACCGCAGGTCTTGTAGCCGACAAAGGTCGCCGTGTTGATGGCGATAGGGCCCGGCGTGGATTCCGCGATGGCAACAATGTCGAGCATATCCTCCGAGGTGATCCACCCGTGACGATCAACAACCTCTCTCTCGATGAGAGGAATCATCGCATAGCCACCGCCGAATGTGAATGCACCGATTTTAAAAAAGGTCATAAACAGCATCCAGAAACGCTTCCATTTCTCTTTCAATACGTGTCTCTCCTAACCGTAAACGTAGAATACGGGTTTATTATAGCCGCTTTCACAAAAAAATGCAACCACCTTGCAAATCGCATGGGTTTTTGATATGATAGTACCAGAGAAATCAAACGAGGTGCAACACGATGGGTATTGGCAAAAATCAACTGATCGACATGGTCATTACCGGCATGACCGCCGAAGGACAGGGTGTCGGACACATCATCGAAAACGGCGAAAAAGGCATGGCGGTATTCGTGCCGTTTACCGCCGTCGGCGACCGTATCGTGTGTCGCATCGTCAAGCTTGAAAAACGCTTTGCCTATGGCATTATCGAAGAACTGATCGAACCGTCCGCCGACCGCAGAGAGCAATCGGATTGCCGCGTGTTCGGCAAATGCGGCGGTTGCGTTTACCGTCACCTGCAATACGAAGCGGAACTCCGCAGTAAAGAACAGCGCGTCAAGGATGCCTTTTTACGCATCGGCGGTCTGTCGCCTGTGTTTCATCCCATTGTGGGAAGCCTCGCCGAAGACGGCTATCGCAACAAGGCGCAATACCCCGTTGCGGGAACAAGCGACGCGCCCATCATCGGCTTTTTTGCTCCCCGCAGTCACCGCGTGATTGAGCAACGTGCCTGTGCCCTGCAACCGAAGGTTTTTGAAGGTATTGTCAATGTCATCGCCGACTGGATCACGAAAGCCGATGCGGCGCCGTATAACGAAACCACTCACACGGGACTTGTGCGCCACATTTATCTGCGTCAGGCGGTCAAAACGGGCGAAATCATGGTGTGTCTCGTTTGTACAAGCGGCAAGCTGCCGAATACCGCCTATTTACTGGAACAGCTTGCAGAGTTCCCGTCGGTCGCCTCGGTTTGCGTCAATCTCAACCGCGAAAAGACCAATGTTATCCTCGGAAAGAATACCTTTTCACTCTACGGCGAACCGTATATCACCGACGAGCTGTGCGGGCTGACCTTCCGTCTGTCTCCCCATTCCTTCTATCAGGTCAATCACGATCAGGCAGAGCGGCTGTACGGTCTTGCCGCGGATGCGGCAGGGCTGACAAAGGACGATGTGTTGCTTGATATGTATTGCGGTACAGGCACTATCGGCCTGTCGATGGCACACCGCGTAAAATCGCTTGTCGGAGTGGAGATCGTTCCACAGGCCGTCGACGATGCCAAACAAAACGCCGCACGCAACGACATCGGCAATGCCCGTTTTCTGTGTGCGGATGCCGCCAAAGCGGCTCTGCAGCTTGAAAAGGAAGGCATCCGCCCGACCGTGGTGATCCTCGATCCGCCGCGAAAAGGCTGCGACAAGACGCTCATTGAGACTGTTGCCCGTATGGCTCCCGACCGTGTGGTGTATGTGTCCTGTGATCCCGCGACACTGGCCCGTGACTGTGCGGTGTTTGAGGAACTCGGCTATCACACCGAACACGTGACACCTGTGGATATGTTCCCGCGAACGGCGCACGTCGAGAGTGTGGCGTTGTTGACGCGGCAAATCAATGTACACAAAATGAAATTAAATTCTGCACCCTTTGAAATGATAAAGAATGGAGAAAAAACTATCGAACTCCGTTTGTTTGATGAAAAGCGTCAGAAAATAAAAGTTGGTGATAAAATTGTTTTCACCGAAAATACAACCGGCGAAACACTTAATACCACAGTTGTGAAACTGTATAGGTTCGATTCTTTCAAAGAATTATATAAATCGTTGCCACTATTAAAATGCGGATACACAACAGAAAACGTTGACAATGCGACCCCATCTGATATGGAACAGTATTATTCTGTTGAAGAACAGAGGAAATACGGCGTAGTAGGTATTGAACTTTGCCGACCTAAAGAAATTACAGACGAGAGTGTGGCGTTGTTAGAATTACGTTGAGAATTATTTGCAAATAACACTAAAGGAGATTTGAAAATGAGTAAACATTCTTTAAACACGCATACATCAGTTCCTTTTTTTACCATAGGTGTTCCCGTATCACAAACTATTATTCTGTGAGGTAAAAAACTATGAATATTCATGTAATTTCAGACCAAACCGCTTTTTTTTCAAATATTTTTTCTGATATCGTATCAGAAGTAAAATGGTTGCCTTATAAAGACTTTTCAAAAGAAAATAAAACAGCATATTATTTTTATCGTTTTTGTAATTCTCCCAAGTTAGGACATCTTTTCTTTAAACAATGGATTAAACACTGTATAAACCGTTTGGAAATAAAAAAAGGGGATGTTGTGTTATTTGAAAATATGGTTTTAAGAAGCCCGTTTTGGTCTGTTGAAATACTGCGCCAATTAAAAGCAATGAACTGTATAGTTGTTTTCTTGGCATTGGATTCACTTCATCCAAATTCAGATCTCGGTAAAAAACTCATTGAAGCAGGAAATCTTTCGGATCTTGTATATACTTATGATAAATCATTTGCAGAAAATAATAATTGGATTCACACCTATCAGTATTATTCATATAACACCACGCAAGAGCATGTAGCGCCCAAAAGCGATGTTTTTTGCGCTATATATCATGGAGGTAGATTAGCTACTGTTGTAGAGACATACGATGTATTAACAAAGAAAGGCGTGAATTGTTTATTTTATATATCAGGAGTCAGTAATGAAGAAAAAAACAAGTATGCACGAAAAGGTATTATTTATAATCATTTTCTCACATACGATCAAATCATTGACCACATCTTAAACACACATGTTCTTCTCGACGTTACTAAAAAAGGGGGAGGGGGAATTACGTTAAGACCATTTGAAGCGATTGTATACAATAAACGTCTTCTTACAAACAGTCCCGTTATTAGCGAATTCCCATTTTATGACAACAAGTACATGCAATCATTCGAAAAGATTGACGATGTAAAAAAATTTGATGCCTCATTTTTTACAACGGACGAATCCGTAGATTATCATTATGACGGACGTTTTTCGCCGATACACTTATTAGAAGACATAAAAAGAAGATTAAACATCTTAGACTGAAAAATTTGTTTTTTAGCTTTCATTGGTTCCATTGATACAGCAATCGGCTGTTTTCAATCGGTATTTTCGAAATGTACGCTAACAAAGATCCATCACGTAAGAAGCTCTGCGAACGGCACACGTCGAGACGGTTGTGCTGCTGGAAAAGCGATAACTCCCCATCATTTCGAGGTGAATACCATGATCACACGCGAGGACGCCATTCGTTTTTGCCTGACATTTGAAGATTCATATGAGGATTATCCGTTTGAGGATACCAACTGGACGATCATGCGGCATCGCGGTAACCGCAAGATGTTTGCGGCAATTTACGAACGACAGGGACACATCTGGCTCAATCTCAAATGTGAGCCGCAGATGACCTTTCTGTGGCGGGACAGTTTTTCGTCGGTCATACCTGCTTACCACATGAACAAGGAGCACTGGAACTCGGTCATTCTCGACGGTACGGTGCCAAACGATATGGTTTGCCAGATGATCGCCGACAGCTTTGCATTGACAAGACCAAAACGGCGGTATTAATCGTTTTGTCACGGTTTGTTGATCGTAAAGACACAAATACCCGCTATACTGATACCATCACTTCACCAAAAGGCAGGGATCTCCGATGTCTCATATTGACCTTCTTGAGGACGGCGATGCCGTATGGCTCAAGGAGCATGACACAGGCTTTGAAAAGCTGATGTCCTACTACCGCTGTGCGATCATGGAGGTAGAAACCAAGTTCAATGTTCTCAATGAGGAATATTCCCTTGAATACGATCGCAATCCCATCGGCTTTATCAAAACGCGTCTGAAATCCCCTTCCAGCATCATGGATAAGCTCAAACGACGCTCGCTCCCGATGACACTGGACTCCATCGAGCAAAACCTCAACGATATTGCTGGCGTGCGGGTGGTATGCTCCTTCATTGACGATGTCTACCGCCTGGCAGAAGCCCTTCTCAAGCAAGATGATATCCGTCTCATCACGATGAAAAACTACATCGATAATCCGAAGCCGAACGGCTATCGCAGTTTACATATGATCGTGGAGATCCCCATTTTTCTGGCGCATGAAAAGCGGCTGATGAAGGTGGAGGTTCAGCTTCGCACCAGTGCAATGGATTTCTGGGCAAGCCTCGAACACAAGCTCCTCTATAAAAAAGACGGCAACTTTACCGAGGACATGGCCAACGAACTGCTCGAATGCGCCACCCTCAGCGCCGAGCTTGACAAACGCATGGACAAGCTCAGGCGTGACGTATACGACCGACCGATGACATAGCAAAAAAAGCCTCGTTCACTTGAACGAGGCTTTTTGGTTTATGGTGTGATGGCTTCTTTGATCATGCGGAACACCTGCACGATCAATGTGGGAAGGAACGCCAGAACACCGATCATCACGACGTTGACGCCCTCCGTGGCGATGGCAAAGAGACTGTGCATAAAGGGCAGGAACAACACAGCCGCCAGAAGCAGCACACCTGCCGCGAAGGCGGCAATGCTCCACTTGTTGCTCGAAAGGCCGATCTTCCACAGCGAGCTGTCACTGCGGCAGGTGAAGCCGTGGAACAGACGAGCGAGCGTCAGCGTGGCGAATGCCATCGTGGAGGCGGCGGCATCGCTTGTCTGATAACCGATCATATACGCCGCCATCGTGACAGCCGCAATCAGTGCGCCGAAGAGACAAAGCTCCACAGCAAAGCGTTTGGTGAAGATGCCTTCGCTTGCCGGACGTGGTTTGTTCCTGAGCAAACGGCGGTCCGACGGCTCCATGCCGATGGCGAGTGCAGGAAGCGAGTCGGTCAGCAGGTTGATAAACAGCAGATGCACCGGCTCAAACGGGGTCGCAAACGACAGAAATGAGCAGATAAGCACCACAATGATGGCGGCGAGGTTTCCGGAAAGGAGGAACTTGATCGCGTTTAAGATGTTGCGATACACATTTCTGCCGCTTTCCACCGCTTTGATGATGGTGGCGAAGTTATCGTCGCTGAGGATCATGGCGGCGGCGTTCTTGGACACCTCTGTGCCGGTGATACCCATCGCGACACCGATGTCGGCTTTTTTGAGAGCAGGAGCATCATTGACACCGTCACCCGTCATGGCGACGATTTGACCCTTTTTCTGCCACGCATCCACGATGCGGATCTTGTTTTCGGGAGATACGCGCGCATACACGGCGATGGATTCCAGGTTTTTGTCGAGCTCTTCATCGGACATCGCATCAAGCTGCAGACCTGTCACGGCGAGATCCTGCTTGGTACAGATGCCGATCTGCATGGCGATCGCCTTAGCGGTGACGGCGTGGTCACCTGTGATCATGATCGGCTTGATACCCGCGGAGATGGCATCGGCAACGGCATCCTTTGATTCCTCGCGAGGCGGATCAACCATCGACACCAGACCGACAAAAATCAGATCATTTTCTTCCTGCAGGGTGAGCGGTGTGTCGAGCGGCTTGAACGCAAAGGTCAGCACGCGCAGACCGTTTTGAGAGAAGGTTTCGTTTTGGGAAAGGATCGCTGTTTTGTCTTCCTCGGTGATGGGACGAACCATGTCGCCGATGACGATGGACGTTACACGCTCCATCAACACGTCCAGCGCGCCTTTGGTGAGCATCATGGGCTGACCGTCAAGCGTATAGCGACTGCTCATCAGCTTGCGGTCGGAATCAAACGGCAGTTCATCGAGGCGAGCCATCGAATGTCGCAAAGCATCGTAATCGATTCCCGCCGATGCCGCCATCGGCAGAAGGCATGCTTCGGTGGGATCGCCGATAACCGCATCGCCGTCAAAATCGGCGTCATTATTGAGCACGGCGTTATACAGAAGCAATTTTTGAGACAGGGTCATTTTGGACATTGTCGACGGGGCAATGCATTTTCCGTCAACATACACATCCTTTGCCGTCATTTTGTTCTGAGTCAATGTACCGGTCTTATCCGAACAAATAACCGACACACACCCGAGACTTTCGACCGCTTTCAAATCTTTGATGATGGCGTTGTCCGCCGCCATCTTACGCGTGCCCATCGCCTGCACAATGGTAACGATGGAGCTGAGGGCTTCGGGAATCGCCGCCACGGCAAGAGCGACAGCAAACATCAAGGAATCCAGAAGCGGCTCTCCCTGCCACAAACGCAAACCGAACACAAATACGGCAATCGCCATGATGGCGATGGCGAGCTTTTGACTGAAGCTGTCGAGTGTCACCTGAAGCGGTGTTTTCTTGTCTTTGGTGGCGTTCATGAGATCGGCGATACGTCCCATTTCGGTCTGCATACCGGTGGCGGTGACAAGCACCTTGGCGCGACCGTAGGTAACCAGTGTGCCGGAATAGACCATGTTTAAGCGGTCGCCGATGGCGGCTTCCTCGGCAATCTCCACGTCTTTTTTATCGACATTGGTAGACTCACCCGTGAGAGAGCTTTCGTTCACCTGCAATGAGGCGATCTCGATGATACGACCGTCGGCGGCGATCATGTCACCCGCTTCGAGAAGCAGGATATCGCCCGGCACGACCTCCTTCGACAACACCTCACGTTTCACACCGTCACGCATCACCTTGGCGTGCGGCGAAGACAGCGCTTTGAGAGCATCAAGCGATTTCTGCGCCTTGACATATTGCACCGTGCCGAGAACCGCATTGAGCAGAATGACCGCCAGAATGACAATGGTGCTTTCCACGTTTCCCGATACCATGGAGATCACAGCGGCAATGATCAGAATGATGACAAGCAGATCGGCAAACTGTCCGAGAAACACCGACAGAATGCTTTTTTGCTTTCCCTCCTGCAGTTCATTTTCGCCGAATCGTTCGCGTGCGGCAAGCACCTCCTCCGAGGACAGACCACGGGTCGTGTCCGCGTTTTTGAGCAATTCGTCTTTCGGAATCTGATAAGACGGCTTCATTGAGACCCTCTCCTTTCATATAAAAAAACAAGACCTTTTGTATACACGCAACGATGTATACAAAAAGTCTTGTTCAACATGGCGTTGTTTAACACCCGGAATTCAGTCATTGAATTCGTGATGACGAATGTTAAAACATACAGCGGGGTGGCTGTATGCAACTACTCCCTCTTTGATGGCATTAGTATACCACATTTTTTGGCATTTGTAAAGTAAAAAATCGGTAAAGAAATCGTGAACGTTACCACGGGCGTCCGCCGCCCATACCGCCGGGGCGTCCGCCGCCCATATCACCGGGAAATCCGCCGCCCATACCACCGGCGTTGCCGATCGTATGGGAACCGGTCTCAACGGTCAACATCTCCGACGTGTCTCCGCAGGACAGGGTATAGGTTTCACCGGTCGTCAACTCGGGCGAACAAAAATACGCCCAGTTAACAGCATGCGTTGCCGTAATGCCGGCGATCTCCTTGCCGCTTTGATCGGCAACAACAAAACGGTCGCCGTTTTCCGCATAGAAGCCTCCCCAAACGACACTGTTCTGACGACTGACGGACGGCGTCTGCGCCATGCCCGTCGTGCCGACCGCGATGAGTGTGCCGCCGTCAATGCGGAAAGAACTCGCGAAATCGAACGTGCCGTTGCCGCTGCCTAAAGGACCGACGACCGATACATAGCCGCCGTTCATCTGGATCGTGCCGTTGGAATCCAGACCGTCTCCCCCCGCATTCACATACAACGTGCCGCCGTTTATCACGAACGATGAGCCGTCACTTGCCATGGGATCGCGGTTTGAGGTTGTTCCCGAAGACGCGTTGACACCGTCGTCTGACGCTGTGACACTCACCGTGCCGCCGTCGAGCGTGATCAGCCCCGCTTCCAAGCCTTCATAGCAGGCGGAAACGGTCAGCGTGCCGCCCGATATGAGCAATTCCTCATCGGCGTGGACACCGTCGTCTCCTGCCGCCGCCAGCACCTCGCCGCCGCTCACCACAACACCGCGATTGGCGTGCAGTGCATCGTCGGCGGCATCCATATCCATCACGCCGCCGCACACCGTGAGTACCGTGCCGGCTTTGAGACCTTTGCCGACGGAAGTCGTTTCGGTCGTTTCGTAATAGCCGCCCCAACCGAAATCATCGCGAGAATTGCTCGCTGTTCCTGCGACACTGCCGCCACCCGACACAACACGAATGCTGCCGTCGGAGACGGTCAGCGAGGACGTCGACTGAATACCGTCGCTTCCGCTGACGATATCGATGTTGCCGTTTTCCACAACGACAAAGCCGACCTCTTCAGAGGCATCGTTTGTGCTTTTGATGCCGTCGCCATCGGCGTGAAGTGTCAGGTTTCCCCCGCCGATCAACACATAATCACGGCCCATGACCGCATCGTCCACCGCGTTGACCGTGATCGCGCCGTCAGCGATTTTCAGTCCGTCGCGCGACACGATACCATCGCGGAAGGACGCATCTACCGTCAGCACACCACTGCCGTTGACAGTGAGATCGGATTTACTGAATACTGTCGCACTCGGTTCTTCCTCGACGGCATCTTCAAATGCAAGCGACGCACTGTCGCTGAAGGTGTTGACCGTTCCGTCGGAAAGCGTCAACACAACCTTTTCCGCTTTTTTGACAAACAGCGGCGCCGATCGTTCGCAATGAACGTTTACGCCGTCCAAGATCAGCTGGACCGTATCGTTATCGGTCGATTCCACACGAAGCTGACCGTCAGACAGGCTGCCTGATAAACGGTAGTGTCCGCCTGCCGTGAAGGTGATGACGGTACCGTTTATCTGCACGCCGTCGCCGCTTGCCGTGCTGCCGCTGTCGCTGAGTGTAACCGCAACCGCCTCATCGGCGGCGGTCATCCTGTCATCATCGTCCCACGATGCTTCGACGGAGATAGTCTCCGCCTTGATCGGGTTGCTCGGCGTCGTCAGTGTGGTCGGCGGTGTCTGTGTTTCAACATCAACAGAGTGGTCATCGGAGCAACCGACAAACAGCAAGCACAGCGCACACAGCACAGATAAAGCGGAACGGATACATGAAACCTTCATAAACAGCGACACCTTATTTCTTACAATTGATCCTTGGGCGGAGCATAGCGGGCACACACGATGGTGAGATTGCCGTTGCGACAACGGATCTCATCGATCATCGCCTTTTCCTGCTTTTCGTCCTTAAGGACGATGATATAACGCACCTCAAACATACTGCCGAGATTGGTCGTCTTAACCATGTCGATCTCGCAGGATTTGGTGTATTTTTTGAAAATGTCATCGAAGACACCGGCATAGTCGAGATCTTCGGGCATCACCACACGAAGCAGCTTTTCCCTGTTAGCGGTGAGGCGAACGGGCAGTCTGTCGAGGATAAACAGCACCAGACACACGATCACCGTCACAACAGCCGCCAGTCCGAGATAGCCCATGGCAGTAGACAGACCGATTGCCATCGACAAAAAGATGAAGCTGATGTCTCTCGCACTTCCCGGAACAGAGCGGAAGCGGATCAGACTGAATGCGCCCATAACCGCCATACCGGCACCGATATTGCCGTTAACCATCATGATGACGATCTGCACAACGGCGGGAAGGATCATCAGCGAAACAGCCAGTGGCTTGGAGGCACGTCCTCCCAGACAATATACCGCCGCCACGACCAGTCCGAGTCCGAGCGAAGCACCCAGACACATCAACAGTTGCTCTATCGTCAAATCGGCTCCTGTCGGATTATTGATTACACTTGTGAACATAAAGGCATGTCTCCTTCTTGACGTTTTCGCATCTGTAGCTTTGTATAAATGCGACCGTATTTCGAAAATGAAGTCGGATAAATCTTCAGACGTGTGAACAGCTCGGTCATCCACAGCGGCATCGCCGCCGGAATCTTCACTTCCATCAACCAGGTGTTTGGCTCGAGCAGTTCTTCTCCATCGGGTGGGATCGCCAGATCAAGACGATCGGTCCGGTGGCGGATATGGCGGTCAAACGTGACACGAAGTCCGCTTTCCTCCCCCACGCCGCACAACGCCACACGATCATAGGACAAATAGAGTTTGGGGTAACACCGGTAGAATTTCATGAAATAGTCGATTTCGTTGAAAATCTGTCCCGTTTTGGAGGGTGGGACACCATCACGAACATACGCCATCGCTTCCGCATACGGAATCTTGATGCGACGCTTGTACACGACACCTTTGTATTTCTTTTTGATCTCCAGAAACACTTTGTCACTGCCGCTGACAGGTCCGTAAGAGCGCAGTCGCATTTTTTCTTTGTAGCGCGGCTTCTCGATCGAGCGGCGGATCAGATCGTTGTTGTCGGTATCAAAATACAGATTGCAGACGGTATACTCACCGTAGGCATCTTCACTCATATGCTCGTCAAGCTCCGCACGGAGGGCTGTGTACTGTTCGTCGGTCAACAGGTATTTCTTTTCCGAACGTTGGAAGGTCAATCCCTTTGCCATTGTCTCCCTCCTTTTCACCGTCATCATACGGCAGGTTTGTGAAAGTTTTGTGATTGATTCATGAAAAACGCGTAAAAACGAGGGAATCGATGATTCCCTCGTTTTGGATATATACGCTTAGCCTTTCAGAAGAGAACGATACAGGCGAATGTATTCGTTCGCGGAACGACCCCAGCTGAAATCCGCGTTCATGGCACGCTCCACAAGGCCGGGCCAATCTTCCTTGTTCGCATAAGCGCCCAGCGCACGGGTGATGGCATAATACATATCATCGGCGTTGTAGGTGCAGAAGGTGAAGCCGAAGCCGCCTTCCTCACCGCAGTCGATGATGCTGTCTTTCAGACCGCCCGTTGCACGGACAACCGGCAGAGTGCCGTAACGGCACGCCACCATCTGCGACAGACCGCAAGGCTCACTCTTGGAGGGCATCAGGAAGATATCCGAGCCTGCATAGATCTTACGAGCGAGTTCCGGAACAAAGCCGGAGCAATAGCAGAACTTCTCGGGATACTTGGCTTGCATCTCACGGAAGAAGTTTTCATAACCCCAGTCACCCGAGCCGAGAACGACCATCTGGACGTCCTCTTGCAACAAGCGCTCCATGATGTACTGTACAAGATCAAGACCCTTGTGGGAAACAAGACGTGTTACCATCGAGATGAGCGGAATATCCGGCTCGACGGGCAGACACAGGCGCTCCTGCAGTTCCTTCTTGTTGATCGCCTTGCCCGCCATGTCGTCAACACTGTAATTGGCAAACACGTTTTTGTCGGTAGCGGGATTGTAGCCGTCAATGTCGATGCCGTTAAGAATACCCGACAGCTTCCACTGACGTGCCTTCAGAATGCTGTCCATGTTGTGAGAGAACCACGGATCGAGAATTTCCTGTGCGTAGGTCGGGCTGACGGTGTTGACACGGTGAGCCGACTCGATGGCGCCCTTCATCAGGTTGATGCAACCGTCCTGCTCCACGACAGAGGTCGCCCACTGCGGCAGGCCGAACACGTCGTCCATGATATCCATGGCATATTGACCCTGATACTGAATGTTGTGAATGGTGAACACGGTTTTGATATTCTCATAACCGGGTTGGTTCGCATAGAACAGGTTGTAATAGATCGGCACAAGCGCCGTCTGCCAGTCATTGGCATGAAGAATGTCGGGCTTGAAGTCGATGTATTTGAGGATTTCCAGCACGGCACGGGAGAAGAACGCATAACGCTCCGCATCATCAAAGTGACCGTACAGTCCTTCGCGTTTGAAGTAATATTGGTTATCGATCAGGTAGTAGATCACGCCGTCCATCTTTGCCTCGAAAACGCCGCAATACTGACGGCGCCATGCCACAGGCACAGACAAGCTGCAGACAAACGTCATCTTTTCCTGCAGTTCCTTCGGAACACAATCATACAGCGGCATGACCACACGGCAGCCGATCAGACGCTGACGCATGGCGCGAGGCAATGAGCCCGCCACATCGGCAAGTCCGCCGGAAGCGGCAAACGGCAATGCTTCACTGGCCGCATACAAAACCTTCATGAAGTTTCCCTCCTTTTTTGAATCCGTGATGATCAGACGATGGATTTCTTATCGATATAGATCGGGAAGCTGGAGAAGCCCTGGAGCGTGCGATGCTCCTTAACGATGACATCCTTATCGAGAATGACACTGCCGAGCTTGGTGCCGCCGAACACGATGGCACCCTGCATCACGATGCAATCCTCAAGCTCTGCACCTGCTTCGATCTTGACATTGCGGAACACAATGGAGTTCTTGACGGTACCGTTGATGATCGCGCCGTCAGCGACGAGCGAGTTGGACACATGAGACTCCAGGCCGTACATAGCGGGGCAGCAATCGCGGACCTTGGTGTAGATCTGACGATCGTTGCGGAACACCGCCGCACGTTTCTCAGGATCGAGCATCGCCATGTTGGCGGAGAAGTAGGACGCGAGCGACGAGATCACAAGTGCCGTCTCCTCCACCTTGTAGCCGTAGACACGCAGATCGGTCAACGCCCGTTGAAGAATGTCGCGTTCGAAGTTCATTTGGTTGCGGGCATATGCCGAATGCACAAGATGCCACAGCAGATCCTTGCGAAGCACATACAGACCGATACCGAACGAGCCGTATTCATCGCCGCAGTCGCCGATGGCAATGTCGTTGATGCGGCAGGTGGCATCGACGTTGAGTGTCATGAGACCTTCCATCTTCGGCAGTGCGCCGTCGATGTAGCCGACGGTAACATCTGCGCCCGAGCTGATGTGCGTCTCGATCAGCTTACTGTAATCGATGTTGCCGACGACATGGCAGTCGGACATGATCACATAATCCTCTTTGGAGTTGCGGAAGAAGGCTTCCATGCCCACAAGGCTCGCCACACGACCGGAATAGCTCTCATCGGTAGCGCCGAAGGGCGGCAGAATGAACAGACCTTCGTTCTTTCTGGACAGATCCCATGCCTTACCGGAGCCGAGGTGATCCATCAGGGATTGATAATTGCTCTTGGTAACAACACCGACCTTGGAAACACCGGCGTTGACCATGTTGGACAAGGTAAAGTCGATCAGACGATAGCGTCCCGCAAAGGGAACGGAACCCATGGCGCGCACAGAGGTCAGATCACGCAGGTTCTCCTCGTGCATATTCGGGAAGATCAGGCCCAGAACGTTGGTTTTACGCATGATCACTCATCTCCTTTCACGTCAGCATCGATCATAGCTTTGGCTTTCACCGTTGCGCGTGCACCGATCTTAACATCCTGTGCGACAACCGCAACGCCCCAATCATCGAGATTTTCCATATCCTCGGGACGCTCACCGACAACAGCACCTTCGCCGATGTCGACGTTTTCCGCCACGATCGCATACTGCACCTTGGCGTTCTTGCGAACATGCGCACCGGGCATCAAAATGGAATCGTAGACCGAGGCACCTTCCTCAATGGTGACACCGGGGAACAGCACCGAGAATTCCACCTCGCCGTAAACGTTACAGCCTTCGGAGATCGAGCTGTTCTGCACTTTGGCGGAATCGGCGATGTAGTGCGGCGGCAGACCCGCATTGCGGGAATAGATGCGCCACTCGCGATCGGACAGATCAAGCGGCACCTTCGGATTCAGAATGTCCATGTTGGCTTCCCACAAGCTGTCGATCGTACCGACATCCTTCCAGTAGCCCTCAAAGCGATAAGCAAACATACGCTCGCCCGCGTTGAGCATCGACGGCAGGACGTTTTTACCGAAGTCGTTTTCGGAATCGGGATTGTTCTCGTCCTCGATGAGATACTTTCTCATCTTCTGCCAGTTGAACACATAAATACCCATCGAAGCAAGATTGCTCTTCGGGACAGCAGGCTTCTCATCAAACTCGTAAATCGAACCGTCGGGATTGGTGTTGAGGATACCGACACGGCTGGCCTCTTCCATCTCAACCTCGATAACGGCGATGGTGCAGTCGGCGTTCTTTTCCTTGTGAGCTTCGATCATCTTGGAGTAATCCATCTTATAGATGTGGTCGCCCGACAGAACGAGAACATACTCGGGGTTGTAGCGTTCGATAAACGCGATGTTCTGATAAATGGCGTTGGCGGTGCCTTTATACCAATCGGCGCCCTTGTTGCGCTGATACGGCGGCAATACGTGGACACCCGCCTGGCTGCGGTCGAGATCCCACGGCATACCCGAGCCGATATAGTCGCTCAGTTCAAGCGGCTGATACTGCGTCAGAACACCGACGGTTTCAATGCCGGAGTTGATGCAGTTGGACAGCGGAAAATCGATGATACGATACTTGCCGCCATACGGAACGGCAGGCTTGGCAATGTTGCGGGTCAGCGCGTACAGACGACTGCCTTGACCGCCGGCGAGCAGCATTGCTACACATTCTTGCTTACGAAACATAACCTTTATATCCCCTTTCGGTTTTTAGTCTTTATTTTACGAGCCGCCGCCTTTTGACGGGCAGACGACTTGTGATCGGATTCAAGGCGGAAGAACAGCACCGAGAACGGCGGCACGGTCAGTTCCAGCGATTGTCTGAAGCCGTGCATCGGTTCGGGTATGGTCTCGATCGCGCCGTTGGTGCGTCCCGTTCCGCCGAATGCGGCATCATCGGTGTTAAAAATCTCCCGATAGGTTCCGCTTGACGGGACACCGATGCGGTAACGTTGTCGCGCGGCACTGTGGAAATTGCACAGCACCACCACGTCGTTACCGTCACGGTCGATCCTGCGGAAGGCGATGATGCTTTGAGAATAGTCATCGTGGGCGATCCACGAAAAGCCTTCCCAAGAAAAATCGCACTGCCACAGTGTCGGTGTGTCGAGATAAAAACGGTTAAGCGCTTTGGTAAACTGTAAGAAACGGTCGTGAGGCTCGTATTTGAGCAATGACCAATCCAGTTCTGTCTGATGATCCCACTCTCTGAACTGAGCAAACTCATTGCCCATGAACAGCATCTTTTTGCCGGGGTGCGCCATCATGTAGCCGAGGAACAACCGCGCCTGAGCAAATTTGTCTTCCTGGCTGCCGGGCATCTTGTTGATCATCGAGCCCTTGCCGTGAACCACATCGTCGTGAGTCACCGACAGCACAAAGTTCTCCGAAAACGCATAGAAAAACGAGAAGGTCAGGTTGTCGTGAGCGTCCTTGCGGTACAGCGGATCGAGCGCCATATAGCGGAACATATCACTTGTCCAGCCCGTATTCCATTTGAAGTTGAAGCCGAGACCGCCGTCTCCCGTCGGATGGGACACCATCGGCCACGCAGAGGATTCCTCGGCAATCATCATCACATGAGGGTGCGCTTTAAAGACCGCTTCGTTGAGATAGCGTAAAAATTCAATTGCTTCAAGATTGTCTTTCCCGCCGTATTTGTTCGGGATCCATTGTCCTTCCTCCCTTTGGAAGTCCAAATGGAGCATGGAAGCAAGTCCACCGACGCGCAAGCCGTCAACATGGAAGCGATCCAGCCAATACATCGCGTTGGAGATGAGGAAGCTTCGCACTTCGGGACGACCGAAGTCAAACACCGCCGTTCCCCATTCCTTATGTTCGCCCTTGCGAGGGTCTTCGTATTCATAGCAGGCTTTGCCGTCGAAACGGTAAAGTCCCGACGCCTCCCTCGGAAAGTGCGCGGGCACCCAGTCAAGAATGACGCCGATATTCGCTTGGTGACAGCGGTCGATGAAGATCATCAGCTGTTCCGGAGTGCCGTAACGGGAGGTCGGCGCGTAATAATCGGTCACACGGTACCCCCATGAACCGTCATACGGGTATTCCGCGATCGGCATCAGCTCCACATGGGTGTAACCCATTTCGAGAACATACGGGATCAGGTCGTCCGCAAGTTGTTCATAGGTCATCGTCTCACCGTCGGGGCGACGCCATGAGCCGATATGTACTTCATAGATATTCACGGGGGACTCATAAATAGACCGTTTCTTTTTGCCGTCGGCCCATTTTTTGTCATTCCACTTGTAACAATGCGTGTGACAGATTTTCGATGCCCGTCCCGGAAGCGACTCCGCCGCGTGAGCATAGGGATCGGTCTTCATCAATTCCGTTCCGTCGGAGGTGCACAGCCAGAATTTGTAAGCATCGCCCTCTTTGGCACCGGTCACCTTAGCTTCCCACACACCGTCCGTTCGTTTGGTCATCGGATCGCGACGGGGATCCCAGCTATTGAAATCGCCGACGACCGAAACAGAACGGGCGTTGGGTGCCCATACGCGAAACATCGATACACGATCATTGACCGCATGACATCCCATCGTCAAGTAAGCCCGACAATCGACGCCCTTGTGATTGAGCGACGATGTTTTTTCAGCGATCAACCGCATCACGCCCCCTTTCGCCGCACGCAAGGCATGCGAATACATTCTTCTTTATAACATTGTATCAACTTCCGTTCAAAAATGCAAGCCTTTTTGTATAGTTTCTTAGAAGATTTTTTTGAGAAAATGCACAAATTTGGTTGTTTTGTACGAAGAATACGTCTCTTTGATGTACAGAATTTAAAAGTGGCGGAAATTTGGCAACATGAACGCCTCAAAAGCAACATACAATGAAGCAATCACCGTCAAAGGAGCGTGTATCCACATGTCTGAAACACCAGCCCTGCCGCACCAGGTAATTCTCGACGAACGACATCGGCTTCACATCACGGGAATCACCGATGTTGACAATTACGATGACAGCGCCGTCATTGCTCAGACCTGCGCGGGCGAACTGACCATCAGAGGCTCTTCTCTGCACATCTGCAAATTGAACATTGAGTCGGGAGACTTGTCGATCGAAGGGCATATTATCGCCTTGGAATATGCGGAACCGCGTCCGACAAAAGGCGGTCGACTCAAGCGGCTGTTCAAATGAAACGGGGGACGCGGATATGATGAGTTCCAACGCCGATCAGGCATGGCAAATCATGGTGTATATGGGGTGCGGCGGCATTTTCGGTGTCGTCGCGGGTATCCGGCAGGCACTCACCGCATACACAAAGCCGTCCCCCGTCCGTCGCTTTGCAGGAGATATCGTTTTTTGCATTCTGGCGGTAATTGCCCTGTTTCTGGTATCGCTCACAGCCAGCGCAGGTGAACTGCGCATGACGACCGTGGGATTTACGGTGATCGGGTGTGTGTTGCTCAGAGCGGTGAGCCTGCCGTTGTTTACCGCCTTTTTTCGTCATATGCGCATCGTTTTTTCGTTCTCCAAACGCATAGGCAAGCGGATCGTCCTCCCGATTGCACGATTTGTCTCGTTTTTTTGCAAAAAATTTCGATTTTTTTGCAAAAAAGGGTTGCGTTACAAATATGTAATGATGTATAATGGTGATGAATAAGCCCTTATGTACATTTCTCGTGTTTTATAGCATAAAACCCGTTCGCCATACACCTTCCTGTCTCAAACGGAAAGGAACGAAACAATGAGCATTCAGCTTAAGAAAAAGCAGAAGTTGTTCTTTCGCATCGCCTTGGCGGCACTTCTCGTATGGATCGTCATCATGCTTCTCGATCACACCATCGAAACCGTGAGAGCGGGATCAGACGTATCTGCACTTCAGGAACAAATCGACGCCCAGCGACTGATCAACGAACAGCTTGAGATTGAAAATGCCAATATCGCCGCGCGTGACAACAGCAATCCCGCAACCAACGGCGATGCTTCCTCTGCCGATGGCACATCTCCGACGTACCATCCCGACAGTGAGTTTTATCTGGAACAATATGCCCGCGACCGCGGTTACTCTTACAGCGGCGAAATCATCTTCATCGAAACCCCGGGCAACTGATTCGGTATTTTCCCCGCACACGAGCGGGTTAATTTAGGAGGATTCTTTACAGTGCAAGTTGAAGTAGGAGCCGTTCTCGAAGGCAAAGTCACAGGTATCACCAAATTCGGCGCATTCGTCGAGCTGGAGCCCGGTAAAACCGGCATGGTACATATTTCCGAGGTTGCCAACACGTACGTCAAAGAAATTCGCGATCACATTACCGAAGGCCAAAGTGTCAAGGTCAAGGTTCTGAGCGTCGGCGATGACGGACGAATCAGTCTGTCCATCAAAAAAGCCACACCTCCCGCTCCGCGCACTCCTCACCCCGCTCAAGCTCCCGGTCGTCCCGGCAACTTCGAGTGGCAGTCTTCCACCGCCCGCCGTTCCGGCGCGGAGTCCTTCGAAGACATGATGTCGCGCTTTAAACAACAAAGCGACGAAAAGATGTCCGATCTCAAGCGTTCCGTCGACAGCAAGCACGGCGGCTTTGCCCCGCGCAGAGGCTCCGGAAAGCAACAGCAACAACCGTAAAACCAACAAACAAGGGAACCGTTTTTTCAGCGGCATGATCGCTAAAATCAGGTTCCCTCTTTTTGCGTGATGAAAAGGAGACTCATTATGAGAGAATGCAGCGTCCGACTGATCGAAGATGCTGTCTGCCGCCTGTGTATGGAAGCCAACCGCAAGCTCTCCGGAGATGTTGTGAAGGCGGTTGACGATGCCGTGAACGCCGAAACCACCCCACTCGCCAAGGACATCATGACAGATATCCGACGCAACATTGACGTTGCCGAAGAATGGTGTCTTCCCGTCTGCCAGGACACCGGCATGGCGGTGGTATTCATTGAGCTCGGACAAGACGTTCATCTTGTCGACGGCGATCTGAACGAAGCGGTCAACCGCGGCGTTTCACGCGGGTATCTCGACGGAAAGCTCCGTTGCTCGGTCGTCGGTGACCCGCTCAGACGCGTCAACACCGGTGACAACACTCCTGCGGTACTTCATCTGTCGATGACGCGCGGTGAGACGGTGCGTATCACCGTGGCACCCAAAGGCTTCGGAAGCGAAAACATGAGCGAGGTACACATGCTCACCCCCGCTTCTGCCGATCCCGACACCATTATCCGCCACATCTGCGATACCGTGCGTCGCGCCGGAAGCAATCCCTGTCCGCCGATGGTGCTCGGCGTGGGACTCGGCGGCGATTTCGAGCTTTGTGCCTATCTTGCCAAGAAGGCACTCTGTCGTCCGCTTGATGTCCGTCACCCTGATCCGTTTTATGCCGATATCGAAGCGCGCGCACTGGAAGCGGTGAACGCATTGAACATCGGTCCGCAAGGATTCGGAGGTAAAACGACCGCACTTGCCGTCAACATAGAAGTCTACCCCACCCACATCGCGGGACTTCCCATGGCGGTCAACGTCGGTTGTCATGTCACCCGCCACGCTTCGTGTGTATTATAATCATAAATAAAGGAAATCCGATATGATGCAACCATTACAGTTTTGTGCGCCTTGTTTATTCGGTATTGAAGGTATCCTCGGCGATGAGCTTCGACGCATGGGAGCTATCGATGTGACACCGCAAAACGGACGCGTATTATTTCGCGGTGATACCGCCATGCTCGCCAGAGCCAACATCAACTCACGATATGCTGAGCGTATCCAACTGCTTATCGGACAATTCAAAGCGGTCACCTTCGATCAGCTTTTCGAAGGCGTCAAAGCATTACCGTGGGAACAGTATATCGGCAAAACCGATCGGTTTCCCGTTAAAGGCTGGTCGCTTCAGTCCGCACTCCACTCCGTTCCCGCCTGCCAATCGATCGTCAAAAAGGCGATCGTCGACCGTCTCTCTTCCCGTTACGGCATCGCGCGTTTCGAAGAAACGGGAACGCTGTACCAGATCCAGTTCACCATCATGAAGGACGAGGTCACCCTGCTCATCGATACCAGCGGCGCGGGACTTCACAAACGCGGCTATCGTCAATATGCGGGCGGTGCGCCCATCAAAGAGACGCTTGCCGCCGCCATCGTGGACATCACCCGTGCGCGGCTGTCACCGCTTGTTTGCGATCCGTGCTGTGGCTCGGGAACGCTCCTCATCGAAGCGGCACTTGCCGCCAGACGCATTGCTCCGGGTATCCGTCGGCGCTTCATCTCCTCGGAATGGCCGCAGGTCCCCTATCCCGTATGGGAAGCGGAACGCGCCCGCGCCAGAGAAGCCGGGCGCCCCGACCAGTCGTTTTCTGCTTTGGGCGGCGATATCGACGCCGATGTGCTTGCCATCGCCAAGGATAACGCGCTGAAAGCCGGTGTCGCCGCACATATGCGTTTCGGCGTACAGGATCTTGCACGTTTTCGCCCGCAGGGTGAACGCGGTATCGTACTGTGCAACCCGCCCTACGGCGAGCGACTGCTCGACGAGAACGATGCCAAGCGCATCATTCGCAAGCTCGGACAAGTTTTTGTTCCGCAAAGCGGCTGGCAATATGCCGTCATCAGTCCCGACGAGCAATTCGAAGAATTGTTCGGACGTCCCGCCAAAAAGCGACGCAAGCTCTATAACGGTATGCTTCGCTGTCAGTTATATATTTTCGAATAAACACACAGGAGGTCGATCCCCGTGCGTCACGTCTTCATCATCAATCCCGCCGCCGGCAAACATCAAAGTGCCGTCGCTCGTATTGCAGAAATCGAAGAGTTTTTCAAACGTTCGCCTCAGTTCGGCAAACCCGAAATTGTCAGAACCGAAAGTCCCGGACACGCCACACGCATCGCCGAGGAATACGCTTCCACCGGTGAACCGGTGCGACTGTACGCCTGCGGCGGTGACGGTACGGTGTCAGAGGTGCTTCAAGGTATGTACCGCTATCGCAACGCCCAACTCGCCATCTTCCCCTGCGGCTCTGCCAACGACTATGTCCGCACCTTTCCCGAACACGATTTCACCGATATCGCCGCTCAGGTCACGGGCGAAGTGCACGAAGTCGACGTCATCAACTGCGGTAACGCTGTGTCGCTGAACATTGCGTGCATGGGCATGGACGCCGATGTGGCCTCCAAGATGCACAAATATAAGCACTGGCCGCTCGTGAGCGGACCGATGGCGTACAACATCGCCATCGCCGATGTGTTTTTCCACCGCCTTGGAAAAGACCTCACCGTTACCGTCGAAACGCCCCACGGAACGGTCGAGCGCAAAGGACGCTATTTCTTTGTTCTCGCCGCAAGCGGACAATATTACGGCGGCGGCTACCACGGTGCCCCCATGGCACGCCCCGATGACGGTATGCTCGACTTTGTGCTGGTCAGCGCCATGTCGCGAATGAAAGTACTCAAATTCCTTCCGAAATACAAAAAGGGGGATTTCCTGGATATTCCCTTTGTTGAGGCCCTGCGCGGCACCTCCATGACGGTACACTGTGATGAAGGCGCGGTCGTGGCGTTAGACGGTGAATGCTTCACCGACACGGATATGTGCTTTGCTCTTCACAATCAGCCGATCGCATTTGTGCTTCCTTCACGCGGTACCGTCACCCAACCCGTATTTGATCAAAACGTTCCCACACCGCATAAAAAGAGTCTCAGCGGTGCATATTGTGAAAAAAGTATTAAATAATAAGGAAAACGCAAAATTCCCCTTGATTTTTAGGAAAAATCTGTTAAAATTGGATTTAGCACTCCAAAACACCGAGTGCTAAATCCAATTTTGTTTTCTATTATCCATGAGATACAGGAGGTATGTTATTATGAACATCAAACCGTTGGCTGACCGCGTTGTCATCAAAATGACCGAAGCGGAAGAAACCACCAAAAGCGGCATCATTCTCGCAGGCTCTGCCAAAGAGAAGCCCCAGGTTGCTGTTGTTGTGGCTGTCGGTCCCGGCGGCGTCGTGGACGGCAAGGAAGTCACCATGTACGTCAACGTCGGCGACAAGGTGCTGACCAGCAAGTACAGCGGCACAGAGGTCAAGGTGGACGGTCAGGAGTATATCATCGTCCGTCAGAACGACATTCTTGCCATCGTAGAATAAGATCAGGAGGTAACAAACTATGTCTAAAGTTATTTTGTACGGCGAAGACGCCCGCAAGGCGCTTCAAGCCGGTGTAGATCAGCTCGCCAACACCGTCAAAATCACCCTCGGCCCCAAAGGCCGCAACGTGGTGCTTGACAAAAAGTTCGGCGCCCCCCTCATCACCAATGACGGCGTGACCATCGCCAAGGAGATCGAGCTTGACGATCCGTTTGAAAACATGGGTGCTCAGCTTTTCAAGGAAGTGTCCACCAAACCCAACGATGTTGCCGGTGACGGTACCACCACCGCCACCCTGCTCGCACAGGCACTCATTCGCGAGGGTATGAAGAACGTTGCCGCCGGTGCTAACCCCATGGTCGTTCGTCGTGGTATGCAAGCGGCTGTCGACGCGGTCGTTGCCGCGGTGAAGTCCAACGCCAAGACGGTCAACGGCTCGAACGACATCGCGCGTGTTGCCACCATTTCCGCCGGTGACGAGACCATCGGTACCCTCATCGCCGAGGCGATGGAGAAAGTCTCCGCCGACGGCGTCATCACCGTTGAGGAGTCCAAGACCGCCGAGACCTATTCCGAGGTGGTCGAAGGCATGCAGTTCGACCGCGGTTATATCACCCCCTACATGGTGACCGACACCGATAAGATGGAAGCGGTCATCGACGACGCCTTCCTGCTCATCACCGACAAGAAGATCAGCAACATTCAAGACATTCTGCCCCTGCTCGAGCAGATCCTGCAAGCCGGCAAGAAGCTGGTCATCATCGCCGAAGACATCGAAGGCGAAGCCCTGACCACCCTCATTGTCAACAAACTGCGCGGCACCTTCACCTGCGTTGCGGTCAAAGCTCCCGGCTTCGGCGACCGCCGCAAGGATATGCTTCGCGATATCGCCACCCTCACCGGCGGCACAGTCATTTCCGACGAGCTCGGTCTTGAACTGAAAGAAACCACTCTCAACATGCTTGGTCGTGCGCGTCAAGTGAAGGTGCAGAAAGAAAACACCATCATCGTTGACGGTGCGGGCGATCCCGACGCGATCAAGGGTCGTGTGGCTCAGATTCGCAGCCAGATCGAAACCACCACCTCCGATTTCGACCGTGAGAAGCTGCAAGAGCGTCTGGCAAAACTCGCCGGCGGTGTTGCCGTCATCAAGGTCGGCGCCGCCACCGAAGTGGAGATGAAGGAAAAGAAACTGCGCATCGAAGACGCTCTCGCCGCAACCAAGGCCGCTGTCGAGGAAGGTATCGTTGCCGGCGGGGGCGTGGCTCTCATCAATGCCGCCGATGTGCTCACCGATATGATCGTCAACGCCGAAGGCGACGAGAAGACGGGTATGCAGATCGTTCTCAAGGCTCTTGAAGAGCCCGTCCGTCAGATCGCGCTGAACGCCGGTCTTGAAGGCAGTGTCATTGTCGACAAGATCCGTAACTCCGGCAAGATCAACCTCGGCTACGACTTCGCGAAGAACGTCTATTCCGATATGTTTGAAGCCGGCGTTGTTGACCCGACGAAGGTCACCCGCTCCGCTCTGCAGAATGCGGCTTCCGTTGCATCGATGGTGCTGACCACCGAGTCGCTCGTTGCCGAAAAGAAAGAGCCTCCGATGCCTGCGGCTCCCGCCGCCCCCGGCATGGACGGTATGTATTGATCCGAAAACACGTAAAACAACGACATCGATTTTTCGATGTCGTTGTTGTTTTTTAGGGAAATATGGTATACAATAACGGTAAAGGGGGTATGCGTCGTGAAAGAATTGAAACCGGATTTCATGTCCGTTCACGAATGGGAATTCTATGCAGACGGTGCCGAAACGGAATACCTGCAATGCGTTGAAGAAGGTCTGGACATTACACAGTATAAGCCGCTGTTCGACTATGTCTATCAGATGCCGCGCAGTGAGATCAAAAAGAAGCTCGGCGATGTGTTGTTTGACATCGTGCGCACCGCACCGACAGCGGACGGGTACGCATACAACGAGCCGTCTGAGCTTGAGAGCATCCAAAACCTGCGCGTCCCCCATACGTTTGCGACCGTCACGCCCGACAGGGCGACGCTTGAACAAAAGGTGTACGGGGCGTGGATGGGACGGATTTGCGGTTGTCTGCTCGGCAAGACCGTCGAAGGCATTCGCACAAACGAGCTGACGCCGTTTCTGAAAGAGACCGACAATTATCCTTTGCATCGCTATATCCTGCGTTCGGATATCACAGCGGATATCGCCGCCAAATACCGGTTCCCGTTCCACGAGCGATACTGTGCGGACGACGGTCACGGTATGCCTCCCGACGATGACACGAATTACACCGTGATGTACCAAAAAATCGTCGAAGATTTCGGCAGAGAATGTACATCACGGGATATCGCCGCATCGTGGCCCAATCTCATCCGAAAGCATTCCTATTGCACCGCCGAGCGTGTCGCCTACTGCAACATTGTCAAAGGATTTGCTCCCCCCGACACCGCGCTTTACATGAACCCCTACCGTGAGTGGATCGGCGCACAGATCCGCGGCGATTACTTTGGCTATATCAACCCCGGTGACCCCGAGAAGGCCGCTGAAATGGCCTTCCGTGACGGGTGTATTTCACACGTCAAAAACGGCATTTACGGCGAGATGTTTGCGGCGGCCATGATCGCGTGCGCCGCTGTGACAAGCTCGATCGAAGATGTTATCCGCGGCGGTCTGGCACAAATCCCCCACACCTCCCGTCTGTATGAAGCGATCGTCAAGGTGATCGATGATTTCAACAGCGGTGTAACCGAGCGCGCGTGCTTTGAAAAGCTCCATAAGACCTATAACGAAGTATGGGGGCATTACTGGTGTCACACCATTTCCAACGCCATCGTGGTCACGGCCGCCCTGCTTTACGGCAACGGCGATTACGGCCGATCGATCTGTATCGCGGTCGAAAACGGCTTTGATACCGATTGCAACGCGGCAACCGTCGGCTCTGTTCTCGGTATGCGCGGCGGCATTGACACGATTGATGACAAATGGCAAACCCCCATCGGCGACGAATTGCGAACCACGCTGTTCGCTCTCCCCTCGGTCAGCATCAAGGAATGCGTGGCGCTGACCATGAAGCATATGGATAAGAGATAACATAAAAACCGCAGGATCCGTGATCCTGCGGTTTTGTTATTTGTGATACAGTCGTTTTGTTTCGTACTGCGGTTCGCAGCTGACATTGATACCGAGACGGCGAAGCAGCATTTCGTCCTCCTCGCTGAGGATGACCGTGAAGTGCGCGTCACTCCCTTTGAGGTTTGACAGCTGTTCCTTCGCCTGCATGGCGATGGGGTTTGTCAGCGCGGAGATGGTGAGCGCCATAAGAACCTCATCGGTGTGCAGACGCGGGTTTTTATGAAGCAGATAGCGGGTTTTCAGATCGCAGATCGGTTCAAGCACTTGCGCGGAAATCAGGTCGAAACGATCGGCGATGCCGGCAAGGGCTTTGAGCGAGTTGAGAAGAAGCGCCGAAGCGGCACCGAGAGTGTCGGACGTGCGCCCCGTGATGACCCGACCGTCGGGGAGCACCAATGCACCTGCGGGAGCTCCTGTTGTTTCTGCTTTGAGAAGCGCCGCGGAAACAGCGGGGAAAATGTCGGGATTGGCGTTTGCCTTTTCCATGAGGATCTCGAGCTTGTGAAGCTCTGTTTCATCGCCGATACCGCGCAGTTTCTTGACACCGGCGGCATAGTATCGACGCAGAATCTCCATGCGGGACGCCTGACAGCAGGCGTCGTCATCGATGATGCAGTTGCCCGCCATGTTAACGCCCATGTCGGTGGGAGATTTATAGGGAGATTCGCCTTGAATACGTTCGAAAATGGCATTGAGAACGGGGAAAATTTCCACGTCGCGGTTATAGTTGACCGCCGTCTTGCCGTATGCCTCAAGATGATACGGGTCGATCATGTTGACATCGTTGAGATCGGCGGTTGCCGCTTCATAGGCAAGATTGACAGGGTGCTTGAGCGGCAGGTTCCAGATCGGGAAGGTTTCAAACTTCGCATAGCCCGCCGTCACGCCGCGCTTGTGATCGTGATACAGCTGAGACAGGCAGGTCGCCATTTTGCCGCTTCCGGGTCCCGGCGCGGTGACCACAATGAGCGAACGGGAGGTTTCGATGTATTCGTTTTTACCGAGTCCCTCGTTGCTGACGATGTGAGAGACATTCGACGGATAGCCGGCAATCGGAAAATGGCGATAAGAACGGATACCGAGGGTGGTCAAACGCTTGAGAAAGGCGTTTGCCGAGGCTTGTCCCGTATAGCGGGTAAGCACCACACTGCCGACATACAGTTCCATTTCGCGGAAGGTGTCGATCAGACGCAGGACATCTTCATCATAGGTGATGCCGTAATCACCGCGCACCTTGTTGGATTCGATGTCAGCGGCGTTGATGGTGATGACGATCTCGACATCGTCCTTAAGTTGCTGAAGCATTTTGATCTTGCTGTCGGGGGCAAAGCCCGGCAACACACGCGACGCATGAAAATCATCGAACAGCTTGCCGCCGAATTCCAGATACAGCTTACCGCCAAACTGGGCAATACGGTTGCGGATCTGCTCCGATTGCATAGACAGATATTGTTGGTTGTCAAATCCGATCGTTTTCATAGTCGCCGCTCCTTTTGCTTCCTCGTTCTAATAGTATAGTTTATCACAACTCGCGTCATTCGTCAACGCTCATAACGGCAAAAAAATCCCGCTTTTGACAAAGCGGGATTTTTCGAGGTTTTGATTATGCGTCCAGAATACTCTGGAGGATGCGACGGGCATCGGTACTGCCGATGGTGCCGTTTGTATCCATGTCAGCCGCCTCTGTCTGCGCCGCAGTCAGATCGTTGACACCGACGACGTTGAGCATGACCTCACGCACGTCAGCAGTAGTGGTCTTGCCGTCGCCGTTGATCTCGGTGGGAATCACAACGGTGTAGGAGCTCTTCACACCGCCAATCGTCATCTCCACAGTGAAGCCGGTGCCGGCATAGATGCCGGAGGCAACATTGTTGCTGAGATCGTACAGCACAACAGAGGATGCGCCGTACTGCTCTTTCGCTTTTTCAGCGACATCGGCAACGGTTTGCTTCACGTTGACCTTCTCGAAGAAATCACCGTTGATGTTGAAGTAACCGAGTTTCAGCGTCGGGAAAATATCAAACGAGATTTCGAACTGACGGTACCACGGGAAGCGGAAATTGTCGACTCTGAGCTCCGTGATTGCCGCCGTCTCCACTCTGTTGCCGAGTTTGGTATAGAATTCGCCGGCTTTGATGGCGTTGAGAACCTGCTGACCGCAACCGGTGTAGGCGCTGGCGTTGCCGCCTTGCATCATGCAGTATTCCAGTTCGTTGTTAATTCTGTGTTCACCGTCACAAAGCTCGTAATCCAGGCAGTTGCCGCTGTCCTTGTTGCCATCATACCCAAACATATACTCATAGAAGTTCATGTTGGTATAGGATGTACCGTTAGCAGAGTTGTAAGCATTGATTTCCTTGGTGATCCAATACTGGAACTGCCAGGTGTAATCGCTCATTTTGTTACGGGCATTGTAAGTGATGTCTTTGATAAACGTATAGGTCATCGCCTTGACGAAGGCGGTATGGGACGCGGCCGAAACGCTCGTCTCGTTGGCGAGATAACCATAGCGAGCCATGCCCTGACCGATGGCGATACCGAGCGTGTTGCCGACGGTGTTCCAGTTGGAATAGCCGAGGAGCTTGGAGATCTCCACGTTCTTGAGAAGCTCATCCTGCAGGTTGATAAAGCGTGCGTCAGAGCGACCCTTGACCCAGGAAGAACGGTAGTTTGCCTCAGTCGAGCAGTCCACGATGATGGTGGGAACGTTGTTCGCGATATTGGCTTTTGCCTGAGCGATCAAGGCGTTGATATTGCTGACATACGCGCTGCTGTAGCCGTTGCCGGAAATCGTGTGGGACGTGCTGATCTTGGTGAGAACAAGGAGTTCCACCTTACCGGTGCCGCTCGTTACCACACCGTTGGCACATTCCACATGGGACTGCACGTTGGTGCGCAGGGTGCCGATATCATAGTCGTCAGCGGGCTGATCCGCCATGTCGCCGTAGTAACGGACCTTGACGGGAATCTGCGTGTCGCCGTAATAGTCGGTCACAAGACGGGACAGCGCCATCAGACCGGCAGAGTCGGTATCCGCAAACAGCGAATAACCGATACCGAGATCCTCCATACGCGCTTCAATGAACTTGATGTCGTTCGACTGGATCGTGTTTTGCGGGCTGGCATCATCAACGCCAACAATATAATATGCATTACGGGCGTACTCCATCATATAGTTAATCAGACGGAGCTTGCGATGACGAGCCAAGTGATACAAATCGACCTTTTCCTGCGTCAGCGGCGAACCGAATGTGATCGTTTGCCAGTCATCACCGCGTTGGTAATTGTCCTTAATGGCATTGATGATATCACAGGAACCGGCATAATCCAGTCCATACCACCACTGCGGATCGAGCGGCCAACGAGCTTTTTTGGAGTAAGCACGCAGAGCATCGTACATATCGCCTTTGTAGCCTTTAAAGTTGCTGGTGGAGGCGAGACGCACGACCGTATCAACAAAGTAGACTTTGTTTTCGGTGTCGTTGGAAAGCGCCGCCAGACGCTCGGCAATTTCCAGCTGTTCGGAAATGTTCAGATAGCCGTTTTCGTCATAATGGGTGTCGGGATAACGGGAGCCGACAAGGCCGCCCGAGAACATCATATCCAGGTGGATGATGTAATAGTCACAGCCGTCCGCTTCCATCTCTTCAAGCCAATCCATGATCGCCGCGCCGTTACCGACCTGGCTTTCGTCGGTATACTTGGTGTCGGGATTGTCCTTGTTGACAAGCTGATCGTCAAGATGTGTTTGGTACAACGAAGCATCCGGCGGAAGCTGGATGTCAAATCCCGCCGATTCCGCACCGTAGATCACACGATCGACCACCACAGGACGGTCATCGAGCGGTACATACGCAAGAACACGGGAATCCGTTGCCGCCGTCGCCGCCGCGGGAGACAACTGCATCGGAATGACGAGCATCACCATGCAAAGCAGGCATGCCATCATGCGCTTGAAAAGATGTTTCATACTGTCTTCCTCCTTTGTCTGTCATGTTCGCAGACATTTACACTTTATTCTATCATATTCATTTTAAAAAAACAACTATAATATTTCATAATATACATCACACTTTTGTGTCGTTTTTCACCATCCCCCGCTCTTGACAATCGCCAAAAAACACGCTATAATGTTGCCGATATGTCAAAAACGATGACAGGGACAAGTAGCGGTCATATCGTTTCAAACAGAAAGTTGCCGGCTGATGAGAGGCGCATGAAACCATGATCTTTGGCGAATACCCCCTCGAGTTTCACACCGAACCGCTTCTCGGCGCAGTAGGCTGTGACGGTTTTGCGCCCGTTAACGCGCGTCAAGAGGTCGCGGATCTCCGCGATGAACAAAGGTGGTACCACGGGAATGTCTCGCTCTCGTCCTTTTTTGAAGGACGGGAGCATTTTTTATTATCGATTTAAGGAGGACTGTAACAATGACAGTTTACGAAGAACTGGTAGCCAGAGGTCTGATCGCTCAGGTTACCGACGAAGAAGAAATCAAAGAAATGGTCAACAACGGCAAAGCGACGTTTTACATCGGCTTTGACCCGACAGCAGACAGCCTGCACGTCGGTCACTTCATGGCGCTGTGCCTCATGAAGCGTCTGCAGATGGCGGGCAACCGCCCCATCGCTCTCATCGGCGGCGGCACGGCGATGATCGGTGATCCGTCGGGCAGAACGGATATGCGCCAGATGATGACCACCGAAACCATCGCTCACAACTGCGAGTGCTTCAAGCAACAGATGAGCCGCTTTATCGACTTCTCCGACGGCAAAGCGCTCATGGTCAACAATGCCGACTGGCTGACAAAGCTCAACTACATTGAGCTTCTGCGCGATGTGGGCGCTCACTTCAGCGTCAACCGCATGCTGACGGCGGAATGTTACAAGCAACGTCTCGAGAGAGGCCTCAGCTTCCTCGAGTTCAACTACATGATCATGCAAAGCTACGACTTCCTCGCCCTTTACGAGAAGTACGGCTGTAACATGCAGTTCGGCGGCGACGACCAGTGGAGCAATATGCTCGGCGGCACGGAGCTGATCCGCCGCAAGCTGGGCAAGGATGCCTACGCCATGACCATCACTCTGCTTCTCAATTCCGAAGGCAAGAAGATGGGCAAAACCCAGTCGGGTGCTGTGTGGCTGGATCCCAACAAAACCTCTCCGTTTGATTTCTATCAGTACTGGCGCAACGTCGCAGACGCTGACGTGCTCAAGTGCCTGCGTATGCTGACCTTCCTGCCGCTCGAGCAGATCAACGAGATGGATACTTGGGAAGGCAGTCAGCTTAACACCGCCAAGGAGATCCTCGCCTTCGAGCTGACCAAGCTCGTGCACGGCGAAGAAGAAGCCCAAAAAGCGCAGGACGGTGCCCGTGCGCTGTTCGGCAGCGGCAACGCGGCGGATATGCCGTGCGTGGAAATCGAAGCTGATGGCAGTGCGGATATTCTCACGCTGCTCGTGGCTTCCGGTCTTGTTCCCTCGAAATCCGAAGCGCGCCGCGCGGTTGAACAGGGCGGTGTCAGCGTTGACGGCGACAAGGTCGGCGATATCAAGGCCACCTTCGAGGCAGACCGCCTGGCGGAAGGCATTGTCCTTCGTCGCGGTAAGAAGAAGTTCTGCAAAGTGCTTCTCAAGAAATAAGCGAGGCGTTTCATGAACAAACTCAATCTTGCTGAATTCCGTATGCCCGCTTATCACGAGCTGCCGCAATTCGGATTGTATCTTGAGCAGACTGTAAAATATATCAACGGGTATATCACCCCGCTCGGCTTCACGGAGCTGACCACCTCGATGGTGAGCAACTACGTCAAGCTCGGTATCATCGCACCGCCTGTCAAAAAACAATACGACGCCGAACAGCTGGCGTATCTGTTCTTTGTGGCAATCGCCAAAAATGTACTGTCAATGGACACCATCAAAATGCTGGTGCAGATGCAGCAAGCCACCTACCCCACCCACATCGCCTATGACTATTTCTGTCTGGAACTGAAAAACATGCTGCTGTTCACCTTTGGTCTGAAAGGCACGGTCGACGAGATCAGCACCAACCATTCCGCAGAAAAAACCATGCTCCGCAGTCTGATCATCGCGGTGGCACAACTGGTATATTTTCACAGCTGTCTTGAAGAATATCAAAAAACATAAAAAGAAGTCAAGACCCACGGGGGGGGCCTTTTTTATTATGGCCACCCATGCCGTT
>JAZUOG010000061.1:0-85188 GCA_045604545.1 Acutalibacteraceae bacterium
CGGTCCGCAAAAGGGACTTGCCGCTGACCGTGTCGCGGAGTATGACGCGGCACTGGCGCGGTATGCCGCACTCAGCGGTGCCGATGCCTCGCTTGCCGGCGCGGGTGCCGCGGGCGGCATGGGATTTGCGGCGGCGACCTTCCTTCACGCGACGCTTGAGAGCGGCATTACGATGGTGCTCAGAGAAATCGGGCTGGAGGAGGATATCCGCGACGCTTCGCTTGTCATCACGGGTGAGGGGCGACTGGACGCGCAGTCGGCCATGGGAAAAGCCCCTGCGGGAGTTGCGGCACTCGCCAAAAAGCAGGGAAAACCCGTGCTCGCGTTTGCGGGCGGCATCACAAAGGAAGCGTCCGCCTGCCATGCGGCGGGAATCGACGCCATGTTCCCGATCGTGCGCGGTGTGTGCACGCTCGATGAGGCGATGGACGAACAGACCGCGTTTGACAACCTGTCGCACAGCGTTGAGCAGGCGATGCGTCTGTGGAAAGCCGCGTGCGGTTGACTTTTCGTGAACGGGTTGGTATAATAGGTCCGTATATGAACGATAGTTGGGAGGAAACTCTTATGAAAAAAGTGTTGTGTGTCGTGACGGCGGTGCTGATGCTGTGCGGTGTGATGACCTTGACGGCGTGTGATGCCCTGTCGGAGCTGACGGGCGGTTTGTTCGGCAATAAGGTCACCATTGTGAATACATGGGAAGGTACCGTAGACATGACCTCGATGTTCAATCAGGCGTTCGGAAAAACCATGGAGTCGGTCACAGGCAACGTGACGATCGAATTCAAGGAAGACGGCACCTACCGTATGCAGGTTGACGCGGCGACGCTCAACGCTTCGCTGGCCGCCGGACTGGGAATGACGGTCGAGGACATGGAAGCTCTCGGCATCGGTCACAAGGGCGAGGAGACCAAGGGTGAGTATTCCTATGAAAACGACGTGCTGATCCTTGACGCCGATGAGGCACAGTGTGAGCTGACAGCGGATACGCTCAAGATCACCGATGATTCGGGCACAAGCCTTGACCTCAAAAAGAAGGACACGAAATAATCCCACACGGACGGGCGAAACCCCGTCCGTGTTTTTTTGTTGAAAAACGGCGGTGCGTGTAACCTTTGCGGTGCGTTTTCCCCACTGTTAAAGTGAAACCGGTTTGACGATACTGTAAAAAAGGGGGACTGTTTCGTGACCGATGACGAATTGATCGCACGGTATAACAGCCGTGATGAGACCGCCATTGAACAAACGGCTATGTGTTACGGCAGGCGGCTGTATCAACTGGCAATGCGGCTTTTGCATGATGAGGGTGCCGCCGAGGAGTGCGTCAACGACACCTATCTGAGCGCGTGGAACGCTATTCCGCCCGCACACCCGACACACATGGGCGCATACTTATCGCAGATTGCACGTCGAAACGCATTTGCTGTTCTCGAGAAACGGGAGGCGCAAAAGCGGCACGCGGAGCTGGTATCGCTCACCGATGAAATGGCGCAGTGTTTGCCGGACTGTTGGCAGGAAAGCGTTGCTTGTGAGACGGAATTTCGCGAAAAGATCCATCTGTTTCTGGCGTCTTTGCCTGTGTCTGCACGGCGTGTGTTTTTGCGGCGGTATTGGTTTGCCGATTCCGTGCGGGAGATTGCCGCACGCTATCACATGAGTGAAAGCAATGTCAAAACCACCTTGCACCGTACCCGCAAAAAGCTGTGTGAGTTTTTGGAAAAGGAGGATACGATATGACTTCGTTTGATGCGCTGAACCAACTGACCGACATTGATCCCGCGTTCATTGCCGATGCCGAGGTGACACCGACGGCTCGCCGTTTTCCCGTGCGGCTGGTTGCGGTGCTGGCGGCGTGCTTTGTGCTGATAGCGACGGCGGGCAGTGCGTTTGCATTTTATGAGCGTCCCGAGCTGCCGCTTGTCACCGATTACGACTCGTGTATCAAGGTGAGTTACGGTAATAAGGTGAAAACGGGCACTGTGGTAACAGGCATAGAGGTGCAACTTGCGTTGGCTGAGCATAAAGATGAAAATGTGCTTTTCTGGGTGATGCTCAGGGTGTTTTCCGAAGACGGCTGTATCAATGCCGACAAGGCGGCAATTGCCGCGGAATGTGATCGTCTCACCGCGCTCGGGTATGATGTGTATGTGCTTGGGGGGACGGTTCATCTCAAGCTGACCGCTGAGGAAATACACAATTTTCAAGCGGACGGCGCGTGCGAGCAGTACGGCTATCTCATATTACCCGGGAAGATCTCGCCCGAGGAGTTTGAATAAAGAACCGAAAAACGGTCTGTTGCCGACGGGCATCGGGCCGTTTTTGGCGATTTTTCGACTTTTTTGAGGCCTTTTGCGGAAAGTGGCGACTGACAAACGGCAAAAGGTGTGGTAGAATACACATATAAACCATGAAAGGAGAAATCGCCATGTCCAACGATGTCACGAAATATGATAAAGCTCTTCGCGTGTCGGAGGGGATCGACACGCGTGATCTGACGCTGTATGACTGTGAGGAGGCGCCGTTTTCGATTGGCGGCGTGAAAAGAGACGGCGAGATGTTTCGCCGCATGCCCGAAGCGGTTTCGAAAACCGTATCTGAGGCGGTCGACTGGTTAAACGGTAATACCGCGGGCGGTCGCGTGCGATTTGTGACCGACTCCGATGTGATCGCCGTTTCGGCTCAGCTGACACGGGTCGGTAAAATGCCGCACTTTGCGCTGACGGGCAGTATCGGTTTTGATGTGTACGCCGATGAGGGGGAGGGCGCTCGCTATGTCGGCAGTGCGATCCCGCCGTTTACGGTGGAGGACGCGTTTGCTTCGAGATTGTCGCTCGGCAGCAAAAAGCGCCGCTTGATCACCGTCAATTTCCCGTTGTACAGCGGCGTGAAAAAGCTGTACATCGGATTGAAAAACGACGCGGTTGTCGAAGAAGCCCCGCCGTTTGATGATCCGCGCCCCGTGGTGTTTTACGGCTCGTCCATCACGCAGGGCGGCTGTGCATCGCGTCCCGGCAACAGCTATCAGGCACTTCTGGCGAGATGGCTTGATTTTGACTATATCAACCTCGGCTTTTCGGGAAGTGCGCTCGCGGAAGATGCCATGATCGCGTATATAGCGTCACTGCCGATGCGGGTGTTTGTGATGGATTACGATCACAATGCGCCGACGATCGAGCATTTGCAAAACACCCATGAAAAGCTGTTTAAAGCGGTCAGAGCGGCACAGCCGACGCTTCCGATCATCATGATGACCCGCCCGACCTATCGCTATAACGAGGAGGAACTTGCGCGGCTGGCTCTTGTCACGAAAACCTTCGACAACGCAAAAGCGGCGGGAGATGACCATGTCTATCTCATCGACGGACGCGAGCTGGTGACGGAGGAGTTTGCCGACATCGCGACGGTGGACGGCTGTCACCCCAATGACGCCGGCTTTTATGCCATGGCCAAACGCGTGAAAGCGACCTTACAAACGATCCTTTGATCATAAGGAGGAGTGACCGATGAAACGTTGTCCCGTGTGCGGGGAGACGGTTGCGGACGAGGTGCTGGTGTGTCCGCAGTGTCATGCGACCGTCCCCGAAGCCGATGAAGAGGAAGTGACTCCCGCGATAAAACCCAAAAACGACAAGCTCCCCGTGATCATCGCGGCGGTGGTGCTGGCGGTGCTGTGTATCATTCTCGGTGTGATGCTGTTTGGCGGCGATGACCCATCGACGCGCGACTCCGACGGCGGTCCTGTCGCCGCCGTGACGACGACCACCACCACGACCACCACCACGACAACGACCACTACGACGACGACCACGACCACCACCGCGGTGGTGACGGGTGCTGACAGCGTGTGGTGTACGACGGTAGAGGTGTCCGACATCGTCAACAGCATGGTATCCGATGCGATGGGGGAGCCAATCACGGCAGAAGGGCTTGAGACGGCGGTGTATCTGCTTCTTGATGAGGAGGAGACGCTCAAGATGGTGGTGGACCACGAAAGCACCATCGGGTTATTCCTTGAGGCGATCCCGCAGGCAAAAGAGGACATTCCGCTTCTCAACGGACTGGATATGCTGTTGTTTATGAAGGGACAGACGCTCGAGGGCTTTGTCAGAGAGCTTGTCAGAGACTTCGGTATCCACAGCGGCGACAACACGGTATTTGCGACACTGCGCTATAAGGTGGACGGCGAAAAGCTGTATATCGCACGCAGATGGGAAGAGTTTGATGAGAGTGTGTATATCACCTATCAGCTCAGTGACGACCACAAGGAGATGACCATGCTCACTTCACACGGTGCGGACGCGCTTCTCGAAGCGATATATCTCGATACGGCGCTGTTCCCGCTCACGTTCACCTTCAGCGAACCGCTCAGCGGTAATTGCGTGGTGCCCGATTTTTCAAACTTTGAAATTTCGTCGATTTTTAAATGAATCAAACGGCAGAATGCGTTTTTGCGTTCTGCCGTTTTCCCATTTTCTGCACTTGATAATCGTCGGTGTTTTTTCCATACTACCATTAGATTTTTTTGCGGGACGGTGGCTTTGATGAAAAAACGACAGGCGGGACGACCGCCGTTTGCGATGCTGTTGGTGCTGACGGTGTTGGCGATCGGCGGCATGCGCTATTATGATCATACGGTACGACAGGCGGTGCCGACGGTGACCGTGACAGTGGTGGAAAAAAGAACGGTAAACGAGACCGTCACCTGCACAGGTACGGTGGCAGCGGCAGAAGGCGTGGAGGTGTTCGCGAAGATGCCGTGTGTGGCGGGGTCGGTCGATGTATCGGTGGGAGACCGCGTCAACAAAGGCGATGTGCTTGTCACCGTTGACCGCAACGCCACCCTGTCGATGGCGCTCGGTTCCGCGATGACCGTGAATGCATCGGCCGTTTCCTCTTTGGAACAGGCGGTGGTGGCTCCCGCCGACGGTATTGTGAGCGCGGTGTCGGCAAGTGAAGGGGAGTTGATCGATCCGACATCGCCGTGTGTGGTGCTGTCGGACAAGGCGGCGGTGGAGATCGCCGTTGTCATTCGGGAAAGCGCGTTGCCGAAGGTGAAAACGGGGCAGGAGGTAACCGTCAGCGGCGTGGCATTTGACAAACGCGGTTACCGCGGAACGATCACGGACATGGCTTCCTCGGCGCGTTCGCGTGTGAACGGAACATCGGGAGAGACGGTGGTCGATGCGGTGGTGTCGCTGTATGACGGGGAAGCGGACGAATCGTTGCTGGTGGGACTTTCCGCCAAAGCGTCGGTGACGGTGGCGACACACGAAGACGTGTTGCTTATCCCGTACGAATGTGTTGTTCAGAACGACGCGGGCGTGTCGTCGGTGTACTGCTATGACGGGACGACCGTCAGCCGCAGAGATGTGGTGACGGCGGGAGAATTTGCCGACGGCGTGATGGTGACAGACGGGCTTTGCGAGGGAGAGCGTGTGGTGACCGATCCGCAGATACTGGAAACGGCGAGCATCTGGTGTGTGGCGGAGGGGAAGACATGATCGACATAATCAAGGGGGCATGGCGTAGTCTGCGACGAAAGGGTATGCGCACGGTACTGACCATGAGCGGTATCGTCATCGGCGTATCTCTGGTCGCGCTGGTGAGCGTGATCGGCACGGCGGGCAAAACCACCGTCAACGAAGAACTCGAAAACATGGGGCTCGGCGGATTGTCCATCACCACGAGCGGCGCGGCGACCCTTCGTGCGGAATCGCTGAGCAGTCTGCGGAATATGAACGGTGTGGCATCGGCAGTACCGCTGATGCTGGATACGTCGCCGGCAATGGGGTCGGACGGGCTCAGCCATACGCTGATGATGTGCGGTATCGACAGCGGCGAGGTGCAGGCGATCGGGATCACGCGGCGCTTCGGACGCCTGCTGACCGACGGCGATATTGCGGCTTCGGCGCGGGTGTGCGTGATGGACGAAACGGCGGCAATGACGGTGTTTGGCTGTGAAAATGCGGTGGGACGCCTGCTGACGGCAACGGTGGACGGTACCGAAGAGCCGCTTCGCGTGGTGGGCATCACCAAAGCAGGCAGTATGCTGTTGCAGAATGTGGCACAGTATATTCCCGGTATGGTGTATATGCCGTATACGACGATGCAACAGCTCAGCGGACGCACGGATTTTGACCAGTTTGCGGTGAAACTGCAGGACGGTGTCGACGAAACCGCGCAAATGGCGCTGATCGAAGACCGCTTGTCCCGCATCAGCGGCGATGACGGTATTGTGGCTCAAAACCTGTCTGCGCAAAAAGATCAGCTGTCGGGACTGATGGATATCGTGACCACCGTGCTGACGGTCATCAGTGCGGTGTCGTTGTTGGTGGCGGGGCTGAGCATTATGACGGTGATGATGGTGTCGGTGGGGGAGCGAACCCGTGAGATCGGCATCAAAAAAGCGCTTGGAGCGACCGACGGACGGATCCTTGCGGAGTTTCTGACGGAATCGCTGCTGATGTCGCTGTGCGGCGGCGTGCTCGGGGTGGTCATCGGCGGCGGTGTCGGTGCTGTCGGACTGTGGTTGTTCGGTCTGCCGTCGCCGTCGATCGTATCGTTATGGCCGCTGGGGGTATTTGCCGCCGTGATCGGCATCGTGTTCGGGGTGTCTCCCGCGCTCAAAGCGGCGCGCCTCGATCCTGTGGAAGCACTGCGCAGTGAATGAATGTATCGCGTTGAAGGGGTGCCTTTGACGCGATATTTTTTGTGTATCGGTATTGACAAGCATCGGTGCACGTGATACAATAACAACGGATATATAACAAATGTTATAAAAGAGGTGATCCGATGCCTCCACGAGTGAAAATCACAAAAGAAGCCCTATTGCACGCCGCGATCGACATCGTTCGCAAGGACGGTATGGACGCGGTGAATGCCCGCAGTCTGGCGGCGGTGCTCGGCTGTTCGACACAGCCGATCTTTTCGAATTATCCGAACATGGACAGCTTGAAGGATGCGGTCACCGCGTGTGCAACGTCGTTGTATCGGGAGCGGTTGGTGCGCGAAATGGAAACCGATCGCTGGCCGACTTATAAAGCGATGGGCATGGGCTATATCGCGTTTGCGGCGGAGGAGCCGGAGCTGTTTAAGTTGTTGTTTCTGTCTCCGAAGCGACAAGGCTCACCCGATGACCGCGACTGGCAGGCCGGCGTGACGCGGGCGCGGGAAAACGGCGTCTCCGACATGGCGGCGGGCGTGTTTCACACGGAAATGTGGATATTTGTGCACGGCATTGCGTCGATGATCGCGACGGGCGCGTTGTCGTTTGAAACGGAACAGATCGGCGCGATGATCAGCGATGTGTATGAAGGCTTGCGTCGGCGGCATACCGTCGGGCGGAAGGAGGAAGAACAGTGAAAGAAAACCGTATTCTGATCGAACATTTAAGCAAACGCTTCGGCGATGTGCAGGCGGTGGACGATCTCAGCTTTTGCGTCAAGGAGGGGGAGCTGTTTGCGTTTCTCGGCGTGAACGGTGCGGGTAAATCCACCACCATCTCCATCATGAGCGGACAGCTCAAAAAAGACGCGGGACGCGTGGTTGTGGGCGGCTGTGACATCGACGAGTCGATGGAATTCAAACGCGATCTCGGCGTGGTGTTTCAGAACTCCGTGCTGGATAAGCCGCTGTCGGTCAAGGCGAACCTGCAAAACCGCGCGGCGCTGTACGGCATCACGGGTGCGGCGTTTGACAAGCGGCTTTCGGAGCTGTGCGAGATGCTGGATTTCGGGGACTTGTTGTCCCGTTCCGTCGGCAAGCTGTCGGGCGGTCAGCGCCGTCGCATCGATGTGGCGAGAGCCCTCATTCACCAACCGAAGATTCTGGTGCTTGATGAGCCGACAACGGGACTGGATCCCCAGACCCGCCGCCAGCTGTGGACGGTGGTCGCCGACCTGCAAAAACAATGCGGCATGACGGTATTATTAACAACACATTATATGGAGGAAGCGGCAGATGCCGATTATGTCGTCATTCTCGACAGCGGCAAAATCGCCGCGAAGGGTACGCCGCTGGAACTCAAAAACGCGCACGCAGGCGATTTTGTGACGCTGTACGGCGTCGATGAGACGCAGGTCAAGGCACTCGGCTATCCCTATGAAACGATCCGCGATGCCTATCGTCTGGCGGTGCCGAACACCGCCGCGGCAACCAAGCTGATCATCGACAACCCGGCGATGTTCACGGATTTTGAGATCACCAAGGGCAAGATGGACGATGTCTTTTTGGCGGTGACGGGCAAAAAGCTGACGGGAGGTGACGCGGTATGAAGATGCTCGGTGCGCTGATAAAGCGCAATATTCTGATGTTCTTCAAGGACAAAGGTCTGTTTTTTACCTCTCTCATCACACCGCTCATTCTGCTGGTGCTGTACATGACCTTTCTGTCGGAGGTTTACAAAGACAGCTTTATGATGGCGATCCCCCAAGGGATCGATATCGACACAAAACTCATTGATGCACTGACGGGCGGACAGCTGGTGTCGTCACTTCTGGCGGTGTGCGGCGTGACGGTGGCGTTCTGTTCGAATATGCTCATGGTGCAGGATAAGGTGACGGGAGCTGCGTGGGATTTCAACATCACGCCGCTGAGATCGCCCGTCAGAGCGTTCGGCTATTACATCGCGTCGTTTGTGTCGACACTGCTCATTTGTCTCATTGCGGCGGGAGCGGGATTCGGCTACCTCGCGGCGGTGGGCTGGTATTTGTCGACGGCAGACGTGATGCTGCTTTTGACGGACGTTCTGCTTGTGGTGTTGTTCGGTACGGCACTGTCGTCCATCATCAACGTCTTTTTGTCGTCGCAGGGACAGATCTCGGCGGTGGGCAGTATCGTCAGCTCCTGTTACGGCTTCATCTGCGGTGCGTATATGCCCATCGCCAATTTTGCCGAAGGGTTGCAAACGGTGCTGTCGTTTTTGCCGGGAACGTACGCGACCTCGCTGTTCCGCAACCATGCGACACGCGGCGTGTTTGAGGAGATGGCGGCGCAGAACGTCCCCGACGAGGTGTTGGACGGTTTGAAGGACGGCATCGACTGCCACATCTACTTCTTTGACGAGAAGGTTCCCGAGTGGGCGATGTTCGTTGTTTTGGGCGGCACGGTGGTCGTGCTGATGGCGGCGTATGTGCTCATTCATTATCTCCGTTATCGCCGTGTGACAAAAAAATAAAATTCCTCTTGACAGGACGCGAAAAGCGTGGTATACTCTTTTGGCAAACAAAGAAAAGCGTCGCCCGCTTTCACCTGCGGATTTCGTTCCCAGTAGGTCAATAGTTGTCCTGTCTCTCCCGAAAACGGGGGATTTCTCAAAGGATATCACGCGGGCTGATGCGTCAGTCCGCGTTTTGTTTTTATGTTGACGGAGGTGTGTTCACATCGCTACGAAAGAGACACAAATCAACGAACAAATCCGTGATGCGGAAATCCGCGTGATCGGAGAAGACGGCGAACAGCTCGGTGTGATGTCTGCGCGTGATGCTCAGAAGCTCGCCGATGAAAGAGAGCTGGATCTCGTCAAGATCGCCCCGAATGCCGTGCCGCCCGTGTGCCGTATCATGGACTACGGAAAGTACCGCTTCGAGCAAGCCAAGCGCGAAAAAGAAGCGCGCAAAAACCAGCGTGTCGTTGAAGTCAAAGAGGTTCGCCTCGGTCTGAACATCGATGTCGCCGATTTCCAAACCAAAGCCCGCCACGCCATTCGCTTCGTTGAAGGCGGCGATAAGGTGAAGGTCTCCATTCGCTTCCGCGGTCGTGAGATGGGTCACCCCGAGATCGGCATCGAGATCATGCAGCGCTTCGCGGAAGAAGTCAAGGACTTCGCCGTCGTCGAAAAGCCTGCCAAAATGGAAGGACGTCACATGCTGATGTTCCTTGCTCCCAAGCCCGCCAAATAACCGACCGAAGAGTCGTTTAAAGTTTGGATCTGTTGAAAATATAAAGGAGGATTCCCATTATGCCGAAGATCAAAACGCACAGCGGCGCGAAGAAACGCTTTAAGCTCAGCAAGAGCGGTAAAGTTGTTCGCGGCCACGCGTACAAATCGCACATCCTGAACAAGAAAACCACCAAACGCAAGAGAAACCTGCGTAAGACGACGGTCGCCGACAAGACGAATGTCGCTCAGGTCAAGCGCTTGATCCCCTACAAATAATCGCAGGAACGGAGGTAATTCAACATGGCTCGTATTAAAGGCGCACTCGCTACGCGCAAAAGAAGAAAGAAGATCCTGAAGCTCGCCAAGGGCTATTACGGTGCAAAGTCCAAGTTGTTCAAGACCGCGAAAGAAGCTGTCATGAAGTCCGGCCAATATGCGTATATCGGTCGTCGTCAGAAGAAGCGTGATTTCCGCCGTCTGTGGATCACCCGCATCTCCGCTGCTGCGAAGATGAACGGCATGAACTATTCCACCTTCATGAACGGTCTGAAGAAGGCCGGCATCGCGCTCAACCGCAAGATGCTCGCTGAGATCGCCGTGTCCGACGCTGCCGCGTTCACCGCGCTCGTCGAGAAGGCAAAAGCCGCATTATAAAAAGCAACAACTGCGTCCGCCGATCTTCGGCGGGCGCCTGTTTGCTATTTTGGAACACCGAATTTTTGACGAAAGGGGGCGTTGTTTTGGAACTTACCAGCCGCGATAATGCCGTCATCAAAGAGATGACGAAGCTGCTCAGCGACGCGAAATATCGCAAAAAAAGCGGTCGGTTCGTGATCGAAGGCGCCCGCCTTTGTGCCGATGCTGTCCGTTCGGGCGTGCACGTTGTCACCGCCCTCGCCACACCGCAGGCGCAGTGCCGCTATGAGGCGGAGTGGCGTGAGATCGAGGCGGTTGCCGACAAGGCGTTTTCGCTCAGCGAAGCATTGGCAAAGCACCTGTCCGATACCGACGCGCCCCAAGGCGTGTTCTGTCTGTGCGCTCGTCCCGAAACGACGCTGTTGACCGTGTCGGCGAATGAGGTGTATCTGGCACTTGAAAATGTGCAGGACCCCGGCAACATGGGCACCATCTTCCGTACGGCGGAGGCGCTCGGTGTCAAGGGCGTACTGCTGTCTTCGGGGTGCTGCGATGTGTACAACCCGAAGGTGCTTCGCGCCAGCATGGGCGGCGTATTTCGCCTGCCGTTTGCGGTGTGTGAGGATTTTGTGGGTGAACTGGCTGTGCTTGCTGATAAGATGCCGGTGCTCGCGTGTGTGGTTGATGCCGATGCCTGTCCCGTCACCGCCGCTCCCAAAAACGGAGCGGTCGCTGTGATCGGCAACGAGGGCAACGGCATGAGCGACAAGGCGATCGCCGTGTGTACCCATCGCGTGACCATTCCGATGGCAGGGCGTGCGGAATCGCTCAACGCCTCGATGGCGGCGGGTATCCTCATGTGGGAACTGTGCCGCGACAAAGCGGAGGAATGAGCGCATGGACGAACGGGTATACTGGATCTGGCTTCAGAAATGCCTCGGCGTGGGTGCCGTTCAGGGTGAACAACTGCTCGATGTGTATCACACCGCCAAGGCGGTTTTCGAGCGGCTGACATTGCCGTTTGACGGACTGACCGCCGCTCAGCAAAAGCAACTCAGAAACAAGGATCTCACCGATGCCGCCGAAGAACTTAAAAAGCTCGAGGCACTCGGCGGCTGGGTGATCACGCCCGATGACGAGGTGTTTGCCGCCATGTTTGAGGGTATGTATGCGCCGCCGGTGGCGGTGTACGGCCTCGGAGAGCGCTTTGACCCGTCGACAGCTCCGACCGTGGCGGTCGTCGGCACGCGCGGCTGTGATGAACAGGGCGCCCGCATTACCCGTCGCTTGTCGGCGGGACTTGCCGCCGGTGGAGCGGTCGTTGTGAGCGGCGGAGCCGAGGGCATTGACGCTCATGCGTTGCAGGCCGCTCTCGATGAGGGCGGACGATGCCTTTCGTTTCAGGCGTGCGGATTGGACATGGATTACCCCAAAGCGACATCGCCGCTTCGTCGCAGACTTTTGGAAAGCGGCGGCATGCTGCTGAGCGAATTTCCGCTCGGCGAAAAAGCACTTCGCCATCATTTCCGCGTGAGAAACCGCCTCATCAGCGCGGTGTCCCGCGGTACGCTCGTCACACAGGCACCCCGCAAAAGCGGCGCATTGCTGACGGCGATGTGGGCGAGGGAGCAGGGACGCGATGTGTTTGCGGTCCCGGGAAGCGTCGGGGTGTATTGCTGTGAAGGAAGCAACGAGCTTCTCAAGGACGGCGCTCAGCCCGTCACCAACGCTGTGGACGTGCTGATGATGTACATGGAACGTTATCCGTCGGTCATTCGCGTCGACAAAGCGATCGCCGCGGAGGATCGGGCGGAGTATGCGTTTTATCACGGCGGCAAGCTGCCGCCGACGGACGTGCCGTTTGAGATGCCGATGCCGCAGGTGGCGGAAAAACAGGAGTCCGCTGTTGTCCGTGCGGTACCCTGTCCCGAAACGGCATCCGAAGAAATGAAGCGACTGTATGCGTCGCTTCTCGAAGGACCCAAGACCGCCGCAGAGCTTTCGGCGGCGTGTGAGATGAATCTGTCTTCGGTGCTGTCTGCGCTCACGCTGATGGAACTGAAACGCCTTGTGTCCTGCAAGGCAGGACAACGCTATGCGTTATGTGAAATGTGAGGAAATACTATGTCAACACTGATTATCGTGGAGTCACCTTCCAAGGTGAAGACCGTTCAAAAATATGCGGGTGAGAGCTATCGCGTGATGGCATCTGTCGGCCATATCCGCGATCTCCCCAAGACGCTTCTCGGCGTCGATATCAACAACAACTTCAAGCCGCGCTATGTGGACATTCCCGGCAAATCGGCGCTGATCCGCCAGATCAAGAGTGCCGCTGCGGAATGTGACGATGTGCTTCTCGCGACCGACCCTGACCGTGAAGGTGAGGCGATCGCGTGGCATCTGGCGCAGATCCTGGGGTTGGATCTGAGAAAGCAGTGCCGTGTCGCGATCACCGAGATCACCAAAACGGGTGTCAAGCAGGGCCTGCAGAACGTGCATTCTATCGACATGAATCTGGTCAACGCCCAGCAAGCGCGTCGTGTGCTTGACCGCATCGTCGGCTATAAGATCAGTCCGTTCTTGTGGAAAAAGATCCGCAAGGGTCTGTCGGCGGGGCGTGTGCAGTCGGCGGCGGTGCGTATCGTGGTTGACCGCGAAGAAGAGATCCGCGCGTTTGTCAGCGAAGAATACTGGACCATCGATGCGAAGCTGTCGGTCGGCTCGCGCGGCAAGAAATTCCCCGCGAAATTCTTCGGCGACAAGAACGGCAAGATCGCCGTATCTTCGGGTGAGCAATCGGACGGCATTCTGGCGCAGCTGCAGGACGCGGTGTACACCGTGCAAAAGGTCAAGCGCGGCACGCGTCAGCCTCAGCCGGCTCCTCCGTTTATCACCTCCACGCTTCAACAGGAAGCCAACCGCCGTCTCGGTTTCCCCGCCCGCCGCACCATGCAGGCGGCGCAGGAACTGTACGAAGGTGTTGAGGTCGAGGGCATCGGCGCCACCGGTCTGATCACCTATATGCGTACCGACAGCCTGCGTATTTCCGAGGAAGCCCGCGCGGCAGGTAACGAGTATATCAAAGCGACCTACGGCGAGAAATATCTCCCCGAAAAGCCGCGTTACTATAAGAGCAAGGCATCGGCACAGGACGCTCACGAAGCGATCCGCCCGTCTATGCCGTCGCTCACCCCCGATCAGGTGAAATCGTCGCTCACCTCCGACCAGTACAAGCTGTACAAGCTCATCTGGGAACGCTTTATTGCGAGTCTGATGGCGAACAGCGTGCAGGAGACCTGCCAGGTGGATATCGAAGCGGCGGGCTACATCTTCAAAGCATCGGGTTACACCGTGACCTTTGACGGCTACACGGTGCTGTATTCCGAAAGCCGTGACGAGGACGACGAGTCGAGCGTGGCATTGCCGAAGCTCGAAGAGGGCGATGTGCTGACCCTGCGCGATCTGACGGGCAATCAGCACTTCACTCAGCCGCCTCCCCGGTACAACGAAGCCACGCTTGTCAAAGCGTTTGAAGAAAAGGGCATCGGTCGTCCGTCGACCTATGCACCGACTATTTCCACCATTCTGTCGCGCGAATACATCGAGCGCGAGGGAAAATCCCTCAAGCCCACGCCGCTGGGCGAAATCACGACCCAGCTCATGAAGGAGCAGTTCCCCCAGATCGTTGACGTGAAGTTCACCGCGCAGATGGAGGACGGTCTTGATAACGTGGAAAGCGGCAAGACCGATTGGGTCAGACAACTCGACGAGTTTTACACCGATTTCGCGGTGACACTTGCCAAAGCGGAGGAAGCGTTGTCGGGCGAACGCATCAAGGTTCCCGAGGTGGAAAGCGATGTGTTGTGCGAAAACTGCGGTCGCAAAATGGTCATCAAATCGGGTCGCTTCGGCAAGTTCCTTGCCTGCCCCGGTTATCCCGACTGCAAAACCACCAAACAGCTGGTGGAAACGACCAAGGGCGTGTGTCCGAAATGCGGCGGCATGATCGTCGCGAAGAAGAGCAAGCGCGGACGCAAGTTCTTCGGTTGCTCGAACTATCCGAAATGCGACTTTGTGACATGGAACGAGCCGACGGATAAGGTGTGTCCCTCCTGCGGCAAGACCATGTTCCTCAAAAAAGGCAAAAAGGGCGGCACGTTCTGCATCACGGAAGGGTGTCCTGCGGCGGGTGACGAGTCATGAAGGTGACGGTCATCGGCGGCGGTCTTGCGGGCTGTGAAGCGGCGTGGACACTGGCGCAAAACGGCGTGGAGGTCACACTGTATGAGATGAAGCCCGTGCGGTTTTCGCCCGCCCACAAAAACGAACATCTGGCGGAGCTTGTATGCTCCAATTCGCTCAAGGCGATGCGGATCGCCTCGGCGGCGGGACTGCTCAAGGAAGAAATGCGCCGCCTCGGCTCATTGTGCATGACGGTGGCGGATACCTGTGCTGTTCCTGCGGGCGGCGCGCTGGCGGTTGACCGCGATGCGTTTGCCGCGGGTGTCACGGCGGCGATCGACGATCACCCGCTCATCACCGTTCGTAGAGAGGAAGTGACGGCGATCCCCGAGGAGGGTGTGGTCGTGGTCGCTTCGGGACCGCTCACCAGCGATGCGCTTGCCGACAAGCTGACGGCACTGTGCGGTGACGGACTGCATTTTTACGATGCGGCGGCACCCATTGTGACAGCAGACAGTGTGGATATGTCCGCGGCGTTTACCGCCTCGCGCTACGGTCGCGAAGAAGGGGAACGCGAAGAGGGCCGTGAAGGGGACTACATCAACTGCCCGATGAACAAAGAAGAATACGAGGCGTTCTGGGAGGCGTTGGTGTCTGCCGAGCGGGCGCCGCTTCACGAATTTGATGCACAGCATCAGCCGACGGTGTACGAAGGGTGTATGCCCATCGAGGTGCTCGCGTCCCGCGGCAAGGACGCCATTCGCTTCGGCCCGATGAAGCCCGTCGGACTGCGCGATCCGCGAACGGGTCACCGTCCGTGGGCGGTGTTGCAGCTTCGCGCGGAAAACCGCGAAGGGACACTGCGTAATCTGGTGGGATTTCAGACCAACTTGAAATTTGCCGAACAAAAGCGCGTGTTCGGTATGATCCCCGCTTTGAAGAACGCGGAGTTTATGCGCTACGGTGTGATGCATCGCAACACGTTTCTGAATTCGCCCGCGTTGCTGTCATCGTCCTTCTGCCTCAGAAGCGATGACCGTCTGTTCTTTGCGGGACAGATGACGGGCGTGGAAGGCTATATGGAGTCGGCGGCATCGGGAATCCTGGCGGGTCTCGGCGCACTGGCAAAGCTCAAAGGCGTGCCGCCGTTTGTGCTTCCGAAGGAGACGATGATGGGTGCGCTCAGCCATTACATCAGCGGCTACGAAGGAAACGATTTTCAACCGATGGGGGCGAATTTCGGCGTGTTGCCGCCGATCGAGCCTCACATTCGCGATAAAAAACAGCGTTATGAAGCGCTCAGTCAGCGCGGTCTGACATTGCTTGAAGAAGCCAAGGCCGCTCACCCTCTGTTTAACGGAAAGGACTGATCAGGTTATGCGTATTATCGTTGACGCATTCGGCGGTGACAATGCCCCGCTCGAAATCATCAAAGGTGCTGCTTTGGCGGTCGCCGAATACGGACACACAGTGATTCTCACCGGCAATGAAGACGAGATCCACCGTATTGCCGACGGCAATCACATCTCTCTTGACGGCATGGAGATCCTCGATTGTGACGATGTCATTTCGATGGAGGATTCCCCGCGCAGTATCCTGCGTGAGCATAAGAACAGCTCGATGGCGGTGGGACTGAGAAGCCTCGCCGAGGGCGTGGGCGATGCGTTCGTGTCCGCAGGCAGTACGGGTGCATTGCTCGTCGGCGGCACCTTCCTTGTCAAGCGCATTGACGGCGTGTCCCGTCCGGCGCTGGCGGCGATCATGCCGTCGGCACAGGGACCGTTCATGCTTCTTGACGCGGGGGCGAATGTCGACTGCAAGCCCGAGATGCTTGAGCAGTTTGCGCAGATGGGCAGTATTTATATGACCCATGTCATGGGCGGCGGTAAGCCCGCACGCGTCGGTCTGCTCAATGTCGGCACGGAGGATACCAAAGGCGGCGAACTGCAAAAGGAGACCTTTGCGCTCCTCAAAGACGCAAGCGATATCCATTTCATCGGCAACATCGAAGCGCGTCAGGCGCCGTTCGGCGAAGCCGATGTGGTCGTGGCGGACGGCTTTTCGGGCAATGTGTTGCTCAAAACGATGGAAGGCACCGCCGACCTGATCGTCAAGCAGATCAAGGCACTGTTTTATAAAAATCTCAAAACCAAGCTGGCGGGTGCCATGGTGAAATCCGATCTCGGCGATTTCAAGAAGATGTTCTCCACCGATGAATACGGCGGCGCACCGCTTCTCGGTATCCGCAAGCCCGTCATCAAAACGCACGGCAATTCGAAGGCGAATGCCGTCAAAAACGCCATTCGCGTGGCGGCGGAATTTGCCAAGGCCGGCGTTGTCGAAAAAATCGGTGTGGCGGTCAACCGCAAGCCCGACGAGGAGGCACAGGCATGACGGTGCTCGAACGTACGGCGGCGTATTTGTGTGAGCAGTGCGGCTGTGACCCCGAGGATATCGAGCTGGCGGCACGGTTTGACGATCTGAATGTCGCGGATTTCGAACGCGAGCATCTGGCGTTTTTGCTCACGGAGGCGTATGATGTGGAGATCCCCTCCGAAGAACTTGCGGCGTTCGACACGCTTGAGGATCTGGTGGGATACATCGAAGACCGACTGTAACGAAAGGGAACACAACATGGAACAGCAAGAATTGATGAAGCGGATCGGCTATTCCTTTCGCGATCCGTTGCTCCTTCGGGAGGCGTTGACGCACTCGTCCTACGCCAACGAGGGAAAACGACAGTTTCAAAGCAACGAGCGGCTGGAGTTTTTGGGAGATTCGGTGCTCGGCATGATCGCCGCGTCCTATCTGTTCGATCATGACAAGGGGCAGGAGGGTGAGTTGACAAAGCTCAGAGCGTCCATCGTGTGTGAGCAGGCGCTCAGCTCCTATTCCCGTCAGATCGGTGTCGGTGAATTCCTGCTTCTCGGCAAAGGTGAGCGCATGAACGGCGGTCAGGACCGCCCGTCCATTCTTGCCGATGCGTTTGAAGCCATTCTCGCGGCGATCTATCTCGACGGCGGCATGGACGCGGCAAAGGCGTTTGCACTGCCGTTCCTCATTGCGGAGATCGAGGCGCGTCGCCGCCGCCATTTCAAGGATTACAAGACCCAGCTTCAGGAAATCGTGCAACAGGTTCCCGAGGAGCGGGTGGAATATGTCGTGGTCGGCGAAAGCGGACCCGATCACAGCAAGCGCTTCAGCGTGGAAGTCCATCTCAACAGCAACGTGATCGGTAAAGGCACGGGCAAGAGTAAAAAAGAGGCCGAGCAGCTTGCCGCTCGCGAGGCACTCAAGCTGATGGGCTATGATGACTGATAAAAAGCACGCCAATGTGGCGTTATTTGTTCCCCATGCGGGGTGTCCGCATGATTGCTGTTTTTGCAATCAGCGCACCATCGCGGGAGTGAGCGCACCCGTGACACCTGCCGATGTGACGGCTGTCTGCGAACGGGCGATGGCGACGCTTTGTGAAAACACGGTCGCGCAGATCGCGTTTTTCGGCGGCAGTTTCACCGCTATTGAGCGGGAGACGATGGTCTCGCTTCTGGAGGCGGCACAACCGTTTTTGCGAAGCGGACGATTTGACGGCGTGCGTATCTCGACCCGCCCCGATGCGGTGGACGATGAGGTACTGACGATTCTCAGACACTACGGTGTGACAGCGATCGAACTCGGCGCACAAAGCATGCGTGACCGTGTGCTGGAAGCCTGCGGTCGCGGACACACGGCGGAGGATACCGTGAACGCCGCCCGACTCATCAAGGAATACGGCTTCTCACTCGGATTGCAGATGATGACGGGATTGCCCCTGGATTCCGATGAGGGGGCGCTTGAAACGGCACAAACACTTGCGGCATTGTCGCCCGACACCATGCGGATCTATCCGACGGTGGTCATCGACGGCACACCGCTTGCCGCATGGTTTCGCAGCGGACGGTACGTCCCGCCGACGTTGGAGCAGACGGTTGCCTTGTGTGCGAAGCTGTTGTACTTTTTTGAGCAGGAACGGCACATTCCCGTTATCCGTCTCGGTCTTCACGACGGTGAGGAGCTCAGGGGCGGTGTGCTCGGCGGAGGATATCACCCTGCTCTGCGGGAACTTGTCGAGGGACAGCTGTATGTGAGCGCGGCACTGAACGCGCTGACACAGAGCTCTTTCTCGAATCGCCCGGTCACTCTGGCGGTCAACACCTGTGCGGTGTCGAAAATGATCGGACACAAAAAAGGCAATCTTATTTACCTGCGGCAACGCGGATTTGACATAGAGGTCGCCCCCGACCCGACGGTTCCCTTGTGGGAGGTGGCGGTGCGCGACCGACAGAAAGGATCATGTACATGATACTCAAAGCATTGGAAATTCACGGATTTAAGTCGTTCCCCGACAAGACGGTGTTGTCCTTCGGACAGGGCATCACGGCGGTCGTCGGCCCCAACGGCAGCGGTAAATCCAATATCAGTGATGCCATTCGCTGGGTGCTCGGTGAGCAGTCGGCGAAAAACCTGCGCGGTGCGAAAATGGAAAACGTCGTGTTTGACGGTACGGCGGCACGCCGCGGCATGGGCTTTGCGGAGGTCACGCTGGTCATCGATAACACCATGCGTATGCTGGAAATCGACGAAGATGATGTGCGCGTGACCCGTCGCTATTACCGCTCGGGTGACAGCGAATATTTGCTCAACAATGCGACGGTGCGCCTGAAGGATATCCAGATGCTGTTTATGGATACGGGTCTCGGACGTGACGGCTATTCCATCATCGGACAGGGACGCATCGGCGACATCGTGTCGTCAAAATCGGGCGAGCGTCGTGAAATCTTTGAGGAAGCGGCGGGAATTGCCAAATACCGCTATCGCAAAAACGAGGCGGAGCGCCGCTTGCACGCGACCGAAGAAAACCTGCTCCGTCTGCGCGACATCGTGCAGGAGCTGGAGGAGCGCGTCGGTCCTCTCGGTCAACAAGCGGAAAAAGCCAAGAAGTTTTTGGTGTTTGCCGAAGAGAAAAAGCAGTTGGAGATCGGGCTGTGGCTTCACACCATTGAGAAGTCCCGCACGGTGCTTCGTGAACTGTCGGATAAATTGGAGCTGGCGCGTACACAGTACGACACGGCCGGCAGAGATATCGAAGAATTTGATCGTCAGATGGAGGAGTCCCTGCAGGAAGCGGAACGACTGCTTGCGCAGATGGACGAGATCCGTCGCGGCGGTCAACAGCTCGAAGAACAGGCGGCGCTCTTGGACAGTCAGGCGGCGGTTCGTCGCAACGATCAGCTTCACAACCGCGAAAACATCGAGCGCATGAACGCCGAAATCGATATGTCGCATCGGGGGGCGCTGGCACTTGATGAGGAAGAAGCGGACAAGAAAGCGCAGATCGAAGCGCGTCGCGCCGGCATTGCCCGCGAGGACGAACAGCGATTCCGTCTTGCCGAACAGCTCGGCGAGCTGATCCGCAGTACCGACAGTGTGTCGGGACAGATGGAGCAGTTGTCGGAAAAGGTGACACAGCTGAGCAACGAGCTTGCCGACCACCGCGTGACGGCGGTGACGAATGAAAGCGCGCTCACCGAGATCACGGCACGACTGGCGGCACTGGTGCTGGAATCCGCCGATTTCATCGATCGTCGCGATTCCGCCGCAAAAGAGCTTGCCGAATGCGAAGAAGCGCTTGCCGTCTGCCGCGAAAAGGTGCAAACGCTCCAGAATGAAGCGGCGGGATTTGAGATCCGCGCCGAGAGCCGCCGCAAGAAGGCGGAGACTGCTCAGAACGAGGCACAGCAGTTGCGCCTTGATGCGGAATCCATCGTGCGTCGCGTGAGACTGCTCGAAGAGATGGAACGCAGTATGGCGGGCTTCCAGGAAAGCGTCAAGACGATCATGAAGCAGAGCGAGCGCGGTGTGCTTCGCGGCATTCACGGTCCGGTGTCGCGTCTGTTCAACGCCGACGCGGCATATGCGCTTGCCATCGAAACGGCGCTCGGTAATGCCGCACAGGATATCGTGTGCGATACGGCAAAGGACGCCAAGCGCGGCATTCAGCATCTGAAGGAAACCAAGGGCGGTCGCGTGACGTTTATGCCGCTCGATACCATTCACGGACGCGAGCTGAAGGAAAAGGATCTTGAGGATCAGTTCGGCTTTGTGGGACTGGCGTCCTCGCTCGTGAAATGTGACAAACAATATGAAGATATCGCCAAGGATCTGCTCGGACGCATCGTCGTCGCGGAGGATCTGGATTGTGCGATGACGATCGCGAGACACTATCAATACCGTTTTCGTATCGTGACGCTCGACGGTCAGGTCATTAACGCGGGCGGCTCGATGACGGGCGGCTCGACGGTGAAGAGTGCGGGTCTGATGTCCCGCCGTGCCGAGATCGACAAGCTGACCGAGGAAAGCCGCGAGATGACCCGAAAAGCGGACGCCGCCGAAAAGGCGTACCGCGTCGCGGAGCAGGAATCCGCCGCCGCCAAGGCGGAGCTGACCGGCACACTCGCACAGCTGTCCACCGCGCAGGAAGACCTCATTCGTCTCGAAGCGGATCATCGCCGCGTATCGGAGCTGGCGGAAAATGCGCTGGCTGTTGCGAAGGAACGCGAAAAGGAAACCGCCGCGTTGCAGGAACGTGCCGATGCGTGCCGCAAGGCGATCGCCGAAGCACGGGAGCAAAGTGCGGTCGTCAGCGAAAAGCTCGACCAGCTTAACAATGAGATCGAAACGCTCGCAGGCGGTCGCCGCGAACTGCAGGAACAGCGTGAAGCCCTCAATGAGCAGATGGGTGAGTGCAAACTGCGTGCGGCGACACTGCTTACCGAAATCGAAGCGATCGAGCTGTCGTTGCAGGAGCTTGCCGCCCGTCGTCAGGACGCCGAGGGCTATCGTCAGGGACTTGCCGAGCGCATTGCCGAGCTTGAGCGCCTGCATGAGCAGATGGAGCAGGAGATCACCGTTCTGAACGAGAATGCCGCCAAACTGCGCGAGCAGGCGCGTCAGGGCGGCGATGAGATCCAGGCGTTGGTGGCAAAGCGCAGTGAGCTGGAAGCAGCGCAGACCGCGCTTCGTCAGCGTTCCCGCGACAAAGCGGAGGAACGCGAGCTGGCGGGACGCGAAGCGGCACGATTGGAAGAAAAGCAAGCTGCCGCCGAACGTCAGGCAATCGACGTGGAAACCAAATTGCTTGAAGAATACGAGCTGACCCGCACGCAGGCCGCCGAGCTGGTGACGATCCCCGAGGATATCACCGCCGCGTCCCGTCGTTTGCAGGAGCTGAAGAATAAGATCCGCGCGCTGGGCAGTGTCAACGTTGAGGCAATCGAAGAGTTCAAGGAAGTGAGCGAGCGCTATGCGTTCCTGTCCGCACAGGTCAACGATGTGGAGGTTTCCAAGAAGGAGCTTCTCAACCTGATCGGCGAGCTGACGGGACAGATGCAGACGATGTTCGTCGAACGCTTCAACCAGATCAATCAGCAGTTCGGTCAGGTGTTCTCCGAATTGTTCGAGGGCGGCAAGGCGATGCTGTCGCTGACCGATCCCGAGGACGTGCTGAACACCGGCATCGAGATGCACGTGCAACCGCCCGGCAAGAAGATCCTGCATCTGGAAGCCTTGTCCGGCGGCGAGAAAGCGCTTGTCGCCATCTCGCTTCTGTTTGCGATTTTGCGCGTGACACCGTCGCCGTTCTGTGTGCTCGATGAGATCGAAGCGGCACTCGACGACGTCAACGTGGATCGCTATGCGCAGTATCTGCGTCGTATGTGCGACCGCACCCAGTTTATCGTCATCACCCACCGCCGCGGTACCATGGAGGAAGCGGACGTGCTGTACGGTGTGACGATGCAGGAGAAGGGCGTGTCCAAACTGCTTGAACTGCGTGTCGGCGAACTGGAAGAAAAGCTCGGCATTGAAGCGCAGTGACCACGATAAAGGAGGATATCCCGTATGGGTTTTTTCAGTAAAATTGCCGAGGGTCTGAAAAAGACTCGCGATTCATTGATGAATTCCGTCAACACGGTGATTCGTGCGTTTACCAAGATCGACGAAGAGCTGTTTGAGGAACTCGAAGAGACGCTGATCATGGGCGATGTCGGAGCGACCACCTCGGCGCATATCTGTGACGAGCTTCGCACCCGTGTCAAAAAGGAAGGCATCACCGATCCCGAGGAGGTCAAACGCCTGCTCAGAGAGATTGTGTCCGAGATGCTCAAGGGCGGACAGGAACTGCAGATGAACACCAAACCGTCCATCATTCTGGTGATCGGTGTCAACGGTGTCGGCAAAACCACCACCATCGGCAAGATGGCGGCATCGATGATCCGCGACGGCAAAAAGGTCGTTTTGGGTGCGGCGGACACCTTCCGTGCCGCCGCCATCGAACAGCTCGACATCTGGGCAAAGCGTGCAGGGGCGGATATCGTCAAGCACGCGCAGGACGCCGACCCCGCGGCGGTCGTGTTTGATGCGATCGCGGCGGCGAAGGGACGAAACGCCGATGTGGTCATTTGTGACACGGCAGGCCGTCTGCACAACAAGAAAAATCTCATGAACGAGCTTGCCAAAATCAGCCGCGTCATTGAGCGTGAACTGCCCGATGCCGACAAGGAAGTCCTGCTGGTGCTGGACGCCACGACGGGACAGAATGCCGTCAATCAGGCGCGCGAATTCAAAAACGCCGCCGGTATTACGGGTATCGTGCTGACAAAACTCGACGGAACCGCTCGCGGCGGCGTGGTGCTGGCGATCCGTGAGGATCTGCAGGTGCCCGTGAAATACATCGGCGTCGGCGAGGGTATCGACGATCTTCAGCCGTTTGATCCCGAGGCGTTTGCGGCGGGTCTGTTCGGAGAATAAGGAGAGACACTCATGCAATACATCATTGCCACACATAATAGGAAAAAGCTCAAAGAGTTGTCCCGTATTCTGGTGCCGCTCGGCATTGATGCGGTGACCGACCGCGACCTCGGCATTGAGACCACCGAGGTGGAGGAGACGGGGGCGACCTTTGAGGAGAATGCGTATCTGAAGGCGGCGTCCGCTTGCAAGGAGAGCGGACTTCCCGCGGTGGCGGACGATTCGGGACTGTGCGTGGACGCTCTTGACGGCGCACCGGGACTGTATTCGGCACGCTATGCGGGAGAGGGCGCCGACGATGCGACGAAAATCCAAAAGCTGCTCGACGCGCTTAAAGATGTTCCCAAAGAGGAGCGTACGGCACGCTTTGTGTCCTGCATCTGCTGTGTGTTCCCCGATGGGCAGACATTGACCGTGCGCGGTGAATGCGAGGGCGAGATCGCGTTTGCGCCCGAGGGCGAAGGCGGCTTTGGCTATGACCCCGTCTTCTTGCACGAGGGCAAGAGTTTTGCCGTCATGACCGCCGAGGAAAAAGACGCGGTGTCCCATCGCGGCAATTCGCTTCGCGCCTTCTCGAAAGTCCTCGCGGCATATTTAGACCAACAATAAGGAGATACCGATATATGACCAGTAAACAACGAGCCTATTTGCGCGGACTTGCCAACACGATGGATCCCATCGTTCACGTCGGTAAGGGTGGCATGTCCGACACCATCGTCAAGCAGGCGGACGACGCGTTGACAGCACGAGAGCTGATCAAGGGTCGCGTGCTGGAGACAGCCCCCGAAACCGCCAAAGATATTGCCGCTGAGATCGCCACGGTCGTTTCGGCGGATGTGGTGCACGTCATCGGCCGCACATTTGTGCTGTACCGCCGCAACAACAAAGAACCCAAAATCGTGTTGCCGCGCGCCTGACTCAAGGAGGGATACACCGTGAAAAAAGCCATGTTCGGGGGTAGCTTTGACCCCATTCACAATGGCCATACGGCGCTTTGCCGCGGTGTTGCGAAGGCGCTGTCGCTTGACGGCATCGTGCTGATGCCCACAGGACGCGCGCCTCATAAAATTAAACAATCATCGACGACCGATGACCAGAGACTGACGATGTGTCGTCTTGCGGTGGAGAATGAACCGCTTATCGAGGTGTCCGACCTGGAGATTAAAAAGGGCGGTGCCAGCTTCACCATCGACACGGTGGAGGCGTTGTGTGCCGCAGAGCCGCAGACAGAGTGGTATCTGCTCATGGGCGCGGATATGTTCATGACGCTGACCACATGGAAGCGATTTGAAGATCTGGCGAAGGCGGTGCGGTTTGTGACCGTACCCAGAGATGACGTCGATGCCGCCGCACTCCGTCAGCAGGCGAAGACACTCGAGACCTTCGGCGCGGTATGCCACATTGTCGAATTGCCGCTGACTCCCGTCTCGTCGACGCAGATCCGTCTTGCCGCACAAAAAGGGGAGAACCTGTCTTCTCTTGTGCCGCCTTCGGTGGAGCGGTATATTGCTTCGGAAGGATTGTACAGCGGACAAACGACGGTAAACCGCGACGAGCAGTTTAAAGAGATCATTCGCGCGCGTCTGCTTCCCGACCGCTATCATCATTCGCTGTGTGTGGCGGATGAGGCGCGACGACTGGCGACCATGTGGGGCGTTGATCCCGCCAAGGCCTATACCGCGGGATTGCTTCACGATATTATGAAAAACACAAAACCCGAGATACAGTTGCAAATTCTCAAAGACTTTGCTATACTATTAGACAGCGTAGAAGCTGTTTCAACAAAATTACTGCACGCGATCAGCGGGGCGGCATTCATCGAGCGGGTGCTCGGTGTCGACGATCCCGAGATCGTCACGGCGGTGCGGTATCACACCACCGCCCGTGCGGCGATGTCGCCGCTTGAGCGGGTGTTGTATCTGGCGGATTTCACCTCCGCCGACCGCGACTATGACGATGTCGATGTGATGCGGCGCCTTGTGGACGAGGACGCCGACGCGGCGATGCTCTACGCCTTGACGTATACCGTCACGGAGCTTGCTCAGAAGGGTGCTCCGATCCACCCCGACACGTTAGCAGCCTATAACGACACGGTTCTTAAAAGGAGTGTTCAGAATCATGGCTAAGGATAGACGCAATAAGGTCAGACCGACAATGGATCTTGACGACAACGCGACCCCCAACAATGCGCAGGCGCGTCGCCCGCGTCCGAGTGCAGACAGCATGTCCGCAAGAAGAACGCGCGAGCGGAATGCCCAAGACGAACAGGCGCCGAAAAAGCGCAAAAAAAGACATTACAAAAAGAAAAAGCTGTCCCGCGCGGCATTGATCATTCGTTGCGTGCTGGCCGTGCTGATCATCTTCATGCTCATTTTCTTTGCGTGCCTCGGTATGCTGGTTTATAAAGCGCTGATCGTGGACACCAACAAGGTCAATGATCCCATCGATCCGACACCGCATGAGATGACCCCCACCGACAAGGCGGCAGATGTGTCGTACTACCTGCTCGGCTTGCTCGGCGAGGAGACGACCGACGAGATGACGATGCTGTCGCTCGCTTGTCACGACAAGAAAGCGGGCACCATCTCGGTGTTGCAGATTCCCGCCTCTACCTATATTGACAGTGCCTATGTCAATGCGGCGGGCGAGACGGTCGAGATGTGGGATGTGGACACGGCAGGTAAGATCTTCGGCAACCCGAAGGATTTCCTGTGGTGCGAGAACAACAACGCCGAGACCTGCCGCCGTGCGGTGTATGAGCCGGAAATCATCGTCAACGACGAAGGCGTCATGGTCCACAATGTGCAGGGCGAGAACGGCGAAAACCTTTGCGGTACACCCGTCACCAAGAAGAGAGGCTCTTCGACGCAAAGCCTGCTCTATTTTGTCAACGAACAGCTCGGCCTGCCTGTGGACGACTATTTCATCATGTATCCCGACACGCTTGAAAAGCTGGTGGGCTATGTCGGCGGTATCAACGTCGATTTCAGTGACGGCGAAGGTACGGATGTTCGCCTTGTGAACGGTGAGGAAGCGGTCAGCTTTGTCAATGAAACCAACCGCGCCGCCCGTCAGCGTCAGGTGTTCGCGGCCCTACTGAAGCGTATCTTTGACATGGGCGACAATATGAATTACGAGACGGTGGAAGAAGAGGTCATCGGCCCTGTGATGAGCAGTGACGCGCCCATTCGCACCAAGATGGAGGAGGAAGAGATCACCGCTTTGCTCCAAGAGGTGCACAAGATCGGTCTGGATAAGGTGACGGTGTATCTCATGCCCAGCGAGACCACCTATACCGCCGACGGCGCGTCGGTGTACTCCGCTCATCGTGAGGAGCTTCTCACGCTCATCAACGACGCATTCCGTCCGCACATGGATAAATTGACGCTTGCCGATGTGACGATCCCCGAGCTTGTCAACACCGGTGACGCGGACGAAAAGAAGGGCACTCTCGGCGAGGTCTGCGCGGAACAGAGCGGCATGATCCTGGAGGATACCGCTCAGGCAGATGTCGGCGAATGAGCCCGAACACAACCGAAGGAGGCGGCATATGAACGCACATGCCAAACAAATCGCCGGCTATGCGGTGGCGCAGCTGGATAAGCATCTGGCGAAAAATATCCGTTTGATCGATGTGGAGGGCATTACCTCCATTTGTGACTGCTTTGTCATTGCCCACGGCAACAGCTCCACTCAGGTGAGAGCGCTTAGCGACTATGTCGAGCAACATCTGAAAGAACACCACGGTATCGATCCGCTCCGCGTGGAGGGATACCAGTCCACGGGCTGGATCCTCATCGACTACGGCGAGGTCATCGTGCATATCTTCAACGAGGAGATGCGCGGCTTTTACGATCTGGAGCGTCTGTGGAAGGACGGCACCGAAGTGGACATTTCCGAATTTATTGACAGCGAGGAGACGAATTGACCCATGCGATATGACGCACAAACAACCGAAGCCAAGTGGCAAAAAATCTGGGAAGACTACAACTGCTTCAACGCGACCGAGGATTACAGCAAGCCGAAGTTTTACGGACTCGTGGAATTCCCGTATCCGTCGGGTGCGGGTATGCACGTCGGTCACATCAAGGCGTATTCCGGCCTTGAGGTGATCTGCCGCAAACGCCGCAAGCAAGGCTACAACGTGCTGTTCCCGATCGGCTTTGACGCTTACGGTCTTCCCACCGAGAACTATGCCATCAAAAACCGTATCCACCCGCGTCAGGTGACCGACCAGAACATCAAACGCTTCACCGAGCAGCTCAAGCGCGTCGGTTTCTCGTTTGACTGGTCGCGTGTCATCGACACCACCGAAGAGGAATATTACAAATGGACGCAGTGGATCTTCCTCAAAATGTTTGAAAACGGTCTGGCGTATCGTGACAAGACGCTTGTCAACTATTGCCCCAGCTGTAAGGTCGTTCTCTCCAACGAGGATTCGCAGGGCGGCAAATGCGACATCTGCCACAGCGATGTCGTTCAGCGCGCCAAGGACGTGTGGTACCTGCGTATCACCGAATATGCCGATAAGCTGCTCGAAGGCCTTGAAGAGGTGGATTATCTCCCCAATGTCAAGCTCCAGCAGAAAAACTGGATCGGCAAGTCGACGGGTGCGTTTGTGAAGTTTGATGTTCCCGAGGTCGGCGAACAGCTGCAGATCTATACCACCCGCCCCGACACACTGTTCGGCGTGACCTTCATGGTTATCGCGCCCGAGCACCCCATGATCGAGAAGTACCGCGATCGCATCGCGAACATCGATGCGCTTGATGCGTATCGCGTGGAATGCAGCAAGAAGACCGAGTTCGAGCGCACACAGCTTGTCAAGGACAAGACGGGTGTGCGCATCGAGGGTATGACCGCTGTCAACCCCGCAAACGGCAAAGCCGTGCCGATCTACATCTCCGACTATGTTATGATGGGCTACGGTACGGGCGCTATTATGGCGGTGCCCGCGCACGACGAGCGCGACTACGATTTCGCCAAAAAGTTCGGCATTGACATCATTCCCGTCATCGAGGGCGGCAACATCGACGAAGCCGCTTACACCGGCGACGGCAATGTCATCAATTCCGATTTCCTCAACGGCTGTCAGACCAAGCAGGAAGCGATCGAGAAAATGATCGCATTCCTCAAGGAGAAGGGCATCGGCGAGGCAGGCGTGCAATACAAAATGAAGGATTGGGCGTTCAACCGCCAGCGTTACTGGGGCGAGCCGATCCCGATCGTGCATTGCGACAAGTGCGGCATGGTGGCGATCCCCTATGAGGAGTTGCCGCTTCGTCTGCCCGAGACCGAGAGCTTCGAGCCCGGTACCGACGGCGAAAGCCCGCTTGCCAAAATCGAGAGCTTTGTCAACTGCACCTGCCCGAAGTGCGGCGGTGCGGCGCGCCGTGAGACCGACACCATGCCCCAGTGGGCAGGCTCGTCGTGGTACTTCCTGCGCTATATCGACCCGAAAAACCGCGAGGCGCTTGCGTCTCCCGAAGCACTGCAATACTGGATGCCCGTTGACTGGTACAACGGCGGCATGGAGCACGTGACCCGTCACATGATCTACTCCCGCTTCTGGCATCATTTCCTGTTTGACAAGGGCGTTGTTCCGACGAAGGAGCCGTATGCCAAGCGCACCGCACAGGGCCTCATTCTCGGCCCCGACGGCGACAAAATGAGCAAATCGAAGGGCAACGTTGTGGATCCGCTCGAGGTCGTTGACACCTACGGTGCCGACGTGCTTCGCGTGTACATCATGTTCATGGGCGACTATGAAAAGGCGACACCGTGGTCGGAAAACGGCGTGAAAGGCTGTAAGCGTTTTCTCGACCGCGTGTGGGCGATGCAGGACTTCCTCACCGACAGCGATGAGTTGTCCGATGATCTGTGCGGCGCGTTCCATCGCACGCTCAAAAAGGTGACGACCGACATCGAAGCGATGAAGTTCAACACCGCGATCGCTGCGATGATGGCGCTCGTCAACCAGATCTACGAAAAGAACAGCATCACCCGCGGCGAGTGGAAGATGCTTCTCTCGATGCTCAACCCGTTTGCCCCGCATATCACCGAAGAAATGTGGGAGCTTGCCGGCTTTGAGGGTATGCTCATCACCGCCGAGTGGCCGGATTATGACGAGGCGAAATGCGTCGAAGCGACCGTCGAGATCGTGGCGCAGGTCAACGGCAAGATCAAGGCGCGTCTCAACATTCCCACCGACGCCGATCAGGCGACCGTTCTGGCGCTTGCCAAGGCGGACGAAAAGGTGGCAGAGGCGATCGCCGGCATGACCATCGTCAAAGAGCTGTATGTGCCTTCCAAGCTGGTGAACATTGTCGTTCGCCCGTAAAATTGTAAACCTTTTACAAAAAACACTTGACGAACGTCAAAATGTGCGATATAATGCTTTTATGCGGTGTTTATCGCTAACACAAAAATAAACCCCTGCCGAATGGCGGAGGGAGGGAAATAGTCAATGTCGGAAATTCGAGTAAAAGAGAATGAATCTCTGGACAGCGCTCTGCGCAGATGGAAGAAGTCCTGCGCACGCTCCGGTGTCCTCGCCGAGGTTCGCAAAAGAGAACATTACGAGAAGCCTTCTGTGAAACGCAAGAAGAAGTCGGAAGCTGCCCGTAAAAGAAAGTTCAAATAAGAAGAGCTTACACAAAAAAAGCAGGCAGCAATGCCTGCTTTTTGCTTGTAGAAAGGAGAGTGGCGGGATGTCGATCTTTCATCCGACCATGCTCAGACAGCGCATCTTTGACATCGGAATCGATGAGCTCAAAGAGATGGGCGTGAAGGCCCTGCTGCTTGATAAAGATAACACGCTGACAAAGCACCACGACCAGCAGTTTGACGATCGGACGAGCGCGTGGCTGACGGCGGTGCGTGAGGCGGGGATCGCGATGATGATCGTGTCCAACTCCCGCGAGCCGCGTATTCGCCCTTTCGGCGAGAGGATGGGACTTCCCTTTGTGCACACGGCGTGCAAGCCGTTGCCGTTCGGCTTTCGACGGGCGGTGAAGGTGCTCGGCGTTGACAAAACAGAATGCCTCGCTATCGGCGATCAGACTTTCACCGATGTGCTCGGTGCGCGACTGTGCGGCATTCGCGTTTGTCAGCTGATGCCCATCGAAGTGGAGAAAAAGGGTTTTCGCCTGCGTCGACATTTTGAGAAAGGCATTCTCAGACGCTATCAACAAAAACAAGAAAAGAGGGGTAAGCGATGACAGCATTGTTCGGACCCGCGGGAAACGCCGATGCGTTTTATGAGGCGGGCTTCAAATCGACCTATCAGGCACCCGCGTGGCTCAGCTCGCTGGGACTTAGTGCCTATGAATATCAGTGCGGTCGCGGTGTGCGGTTGAGCGACACCGCCGCCGAGCAGATCCGTCTGGAAGCCGAAAAGCATCACATTGCCGTGTCGCTTCATGCGCCGTATTTCATTTCGCTCGCTTCCAAAGAGCCCGAAAAGCGGGACAATTCCGTGCGGTATATTCTTGACAGTGCCGAAGCGGTGGTGAGACTGGGCGGCGATCGCATCGTCGTTCACCCGGGCGGACTCGGCGGACTTTCGCGCGAGGACGCAACGGCACTTGCCTGCGAAACGCTCAAAAAAGCACAAGATGCTCTCGATGCGGCGGGACTGTCGATGGTGCATATCTGTCCCGAAACGATGGGCAAGATCAATCAGCTCGGCACGCTTGACGAGGTACTGACCATGTGCGGCGTGGACGAGCGGTTTTTGCCGTGTGTGGATTTCGGTCACCTCAACAGCCGCACCCACGGCGAGGTCAACAACCGCGAGGCATTCGCGGCACTGCTGTCGACGATGGATGCCGTCATCGGCACGGAGCGTGCAAACGTGTTTCACGCGCACTTTTCCAAGATCGAATATACGGCGGGCGGCGAGAAGCGCCACCTGACCTTTGAGGACACCCAATACGGTCCCGAACCCGATCCGTTGATGGCACTGCTCGCCGAGCAGGGACGCACGCCCGTCATCATCTGTGAATCGGACGGCACACAAGCCCACGATGCGGCGCGTATGATGCGGCTGTATCACGCGGCAATGAAAGGAAGCGAATGAGATGAATATACTGGTGATGAACGGCCCGAACCTGAATTTGCTGGGAATACGCGAGCCGGGCATTTACGGCAACGATACCCTGCAGACGTTGTGCGAAACGGTGGCAAAGGACGCCGCCGCGCGCGGTGTGCATGTGGATTTTTATCAGTCCAATCACGAAGGGGCGTTGATCGACACCCTTCATGACGCGATGGGAAAATATGACGGTATTATTCTCAACGCGGGTGCGTATACTCACTACAGCTATGCCATTCGCGATGCGATCGCGGCGATCCGCATTCCCGTTGTGGAGGTGCATCTGAGCGATATTCACGCCAGAGAGCCGTTTCGTCATGTGTCGGTCATCGAGCCCGTCTGCGTCAAGCAGATCAGCGGTCTGGGAGTCGGCAGTTATCTGAAGGCGCTTGCCTTCTTGTGCGGGGAGGAATGACCCATGAACACAAGGCTTTGCCTGCTTGCCGCCACTCTGCGGCAGGGCGAGGCGGCACTCTTGGTATCGCCGTCCAACCGGCTGTATTACACCGGATTCGACAGCGATGCGGGCGTGCTGTGGGTGACAAAGGACGAGGCGTGCTTTCTCACCGATTCGCGTTACACCGAGGCGGCGCGCCGCGTGATCGGCACGCTTTCTTGCCATCAGACCAACGCGTTTCTCACCGATGCGATAGCTCAGCTCAAGGAGCGCGGCGTGAAAACGGTGCTTGTGGAAGAGGACACACTCCATCTCGCGCAGTATCGCCGCCTGCGCAAACTGGCGGGAGACATCGACTATGTAACGGATTCGACTCTGTGTCGCCGTGTCCGTGAACAACGTCGCACCAAGGACGAACACGAAATCGCGTGCATTCGCCGCGCACAGGCGGTGACGGAGGCGGGATTTGATTTTATCCTGCCGCACATTGCTGTCGGTCGGCGTGAAAAGGACATCGCATTGGAGCTGGAAATGTTCATGCGCCGAAACGGTGCGGATCGTGTGGCGTTTGATTTCATTGTCGCGGCGGGGGCAAACGGCGCCTTGCCGCACGCGGTGCCCGGTGAGTATACCGTACAAAGCGGGGATTTTGTGACGCTGGATTTCGGCGCGACGGTTGACGGCTACCGCTCGGACATGACCCGCACGGTGGCGGTCGGCGAACCGACCGCTGAACAGCGCCGGGTATATGACACGGTTCTCAAAGCACAAAAGGCGTGCCTTGACGGGCTGTATGTCGGTATGCGGTGTGAAGCGGGCGATGCTCTTGCCCGTCGTGTGATCGATGAGGCGGGTTACGGTGCGGCGTTCGGTCACAGCACCGGTCACGGCGTCGGCATCGACATTCACGAGTATCCCAATCTGTCACCGCGGTCGGATGAATGCCTGCGGGAGGGGGATGTGGTGACGGTGGAGCCGGGCATCTATCTTGAGGGGCGCTTCGGCGTGCGCATTGAGGATATGGTGTGGTTCACAAGCGATGGCGTTGTCAATCTGACCGATTGCCCCAAAGACCTCATCATCTTGTAAAAATTTCAGAAAGATACTTGAAAAATTCACATAGATAGGGTAAAATAGAGTATAAACTCTTTGGAGTATATCAAAATTTAAGTTCTTGGAGGAATGTCCCATGGTTACAGCTGGCGATTTTCGCAACGGCATGACGTTCGAAATGGACGGTAACGTTTTCCAAATTGTCGAATTCCAACATGTCAAACCCGGTAAGGGTGCGGCGTTTGTTCGTACTAAGATCCGCAATGTGATCCAGGGTACGATCATCGAAAAAACCTTCAACCCGTCGGATAAGTTCCCGACCGCGTACGTCGAGAGAAAGGATATGGAATATTCCTACACCGACGGCGATCTTTACTACTTCATGGATCCCGAGACCTATGAGCTCGTGCCGATCGGCGCGGACGTTCTCAGCGACAGCTTCAAGTTCGTCAAAGAGAATTTCGTGTGCAAGGTCGCTTCCTACAAAGGCAAGGTGTTCAGTGTTGACGCCCCCAACTTTGTTGAGCTGCAGGTCACCGAGACCGATCCCGGCTTCAAGGGCGATACCGCCACGAACGCCACCAAACCCGCCACGCTGGAGACCGGCGTGGAAATCCGCGTGCCGCTGTTCATCGACGAGGGCGAAATGATCCGCGTTGATACCCGCACCGGTGAGTACATGGAGCGCGCGTAATGTCAAGCGTTTCTCATAATTTGATTTTAAGGAGGCACCTACAATGGATTTGACCGAAAAGATTGCGTATCTCAAAGGCTTGCTTGAAGGCATGGAGATCGACAAAGAGAGCAAGGAAGGCAAGATCTATACAGCGATCATGGACGTTCTGTCCGATATGGCGCTGACCATCGAAGATATGGCGGATTACGTCGACGAGCTTGCCGCTCAGGTTGACGAGATCGACGAAGACCTCGCAGACGTTGAAGATTATCTCGACGAAGAGTGCGACGATTGCGACTGTGACTGCGATTGCTGCGACGACGAGGATTGGGACGGCGAGTTCTATGAAATCACCTGCCCTGCCTGCGGCGAGACCTTCGAGGTTGACGAGGAGACCCTGCTCGACGGCGGCATTGCCTGCCCCGAGTGCAACGAGCCCCTCGAGTTCGACATTGATTGCGACTGTGGTTGCGGCGATGATTGCGACTGCGACGGCGACGAGGAAGAATAAGTAACCCCATCAAATCAGCGCGGAAACGGTCGTTTCTGCGCTGATTTTGTCTGTTTTGAAAGGAAGGATTCCCGTGCTTTGTCATGGATTGGAAGAATTGATCGGCGGCACACCGCTGATGGCGGCAGATCGGCTTTGCGAAAAACAGCATCTCGGTGCACGGTTGCTTCTTAAGCTGGAATATGCAAACCCCGCAGGATCGGTGAAGGATCGTGTGGCGTTGCAGATGATCGTCGAAGCGGAGAAGAACGGGACGCTCAAAGCGGGCGGCACGATCGTCGAGCCGACTTCGGGTAACACCGGCATCGGACTTGCCGCGATCGCCGCCGCGAAAGGCTATCGCCTCATCATCACGATGCCCGACACGATGTCCGTGGAACGTCGTCAGCTGATGACGGCATACGGTGCCGAGCTGGTGCTGACCGACGGCAAGCGCGGTATGGCGGGGGCAATCGAGCGGGCAAAAGAGCTGGTCGCGGAAATCGACGGTGCGATTCTGGCGGGACAGTTCGACAACCCTGCAAACCCCTTGGCACACCGTCTGACAACGGGTCCCGAGATCTGGAAGGACACCGACGGCGCGGTGGACGTGTTTGTTGCGGGAGTCGGCACGGGCGGCACGATCACGGGTGTCGGCGATTACCTCAAGGAACAAAACGCCGCTGTCAGAGTGGTGGCGGTGGAGCCTGCCGATTCGCCCGTGTTGTCGGGTGGCAAGGCGGGACCTCACGGACTGCAGGGTATCGGTGCAGGGTTTGTCCCCGATGTGCTGGACATTGATGTGTACGATGAGGTCGTCCGTGTGACGACCGAGGAGGCCTTTGCGGCGGCACGACTGCTTGCGAAAACCGAAGGACTGCTTGTCGGCATTTCCTCGGGCGCGGCACTTCATGCCGCGATGACACTTGCCGCAAACGCAGACTATGCAGGTAAAACCATTGTTGTATTGCTCCCCGACACGGGTGCACGCTATCTGTCTGCCGGATTGTTTGAATGAAAAGGAACGGGCGCTTGACAAAGCGTCCGTTCGCTTTATATAATGGTGATGAAAAGGAGGTGCGTAACATGGTATTCAAACCGCAGATAAAAACGATTCTGGAATGTGTCGGCGCGATCGTTGCTGTGATATGCTTTGCGATCATGCAGGTGGTCTATTGGAAAAACGCGGCAGGACTAGGCGTGTGTCTGGTATTTCTGCTCTTGTTAATACCGGTTACCATCTCGTCCTGCCGCACGCTTGTCATGGATCGGGAAGGCTGTACCGTGACGCTGTTGTGGTTCAAAAGGACATATCACTGGGAAGACCTGCAGGTGAAGCGGTATGTGAGATATGATGATGAATTAAGCTTTTGGGGCTGCCGTACTTATTTTAACAGCACCGGCGCGGAATTCTCTCTGAAAAAAGCGGCGATTCCGTTCAAGGGGCTTTTTCGCGTGTATAGCCTTTTGCGATATCCGTTCAGCTTTTTCTATGTCCATTTTCAAAAACCGAGAAGCCTGTTTTCCGAACGGGAAGATTTCGAGAATGCATTTCGCAAGACAATGAGGGAATGGCAAGTGGACATGCAGGAAGAGGCATGAGAAACCAACGAAAAGGCACCCTCTTGAGGCGCACTCCGTAAGGAAGTGCGCCTCGAGAGGGTGCCTTTTTTACACCGTTACACGGTTCCCGTGACGGTGAGGGTGACCGAGCCGGGGGTGACGATCCACGCGCCGGTTGTCGGATCCTGCACATAGGTGGCGGCAGGAACGGTGATCTGAGAGGCCACCGTCGCGAATTCGCCTGTTGCTTCGTTATAAGTGTAGTTGTCGGGCTCTGTCAGCGTGTCGCCGTCCAGCGTGACAACGATATCCGACAAGATCGGATCGAAGGTGTCGGTGATGACGATGTTGTCCGCGGCTGTCGCATCGGTGTTACCGCGATTTTCGATGACGAACGTATAGGTCAGCTCGCCGTTTTCGGCGACGGTGTCGGGAGAAAGCGACTTTACGATACCGAGGGCAGGTTCCTCTGCGGTGGTGATCGTTTCGGTGGCGGTGATCGGTGTGATGCCGCCGCTGATGACAACGGTGTTGGTGATCTCGCCGCCCGTGACGGGGGAGGCAAATTCATTGACTCTGACGGTATACAGCACGGTCGTGACGCCGTTTGCGGGAACGGTGATGTCGGTGATGACAAGGGTGTCGCCTGCTGTGACGACGGGGTCGGGTTGCAGGACGCCGTCCTCAAATACCGTGACCGAATCGTCAACATACGTCAGCGGCGTGAGGGTTTGTGTGCCGACGGTGTAAGCACCGAGGTTGTCGGTGACGGTGAGTCCCGTGATGGGCGCTGTGCCGCTGTTGATGATGTTGATGGCATAGGTGATCTCATCGCCCTGCGTGTAGGTGGCAGTGACGGCTGTCTTGGAGGCGGACAGCACCTCGACGATCTCGCCTGTCGTAATATTCGAATTGACAACGCCGCCGCTGTAGGTCAGCGTCGCCTGATTAAAAAACGTAGCCATAAGGGTGTTCTCCTTTCTGTTCTCGACAGCGATCGATCTGCTGTCATGACAGTATATGCCTGAAAACTAAGAAAGGTTCTTGAAAAAGCAGAGATTAACGTGTATGATAAACGTATAAGAGAACGTTGCCGAAACTTTTTTGTGAAGGATGGTGACAGTATGAGAACAACAGGTATACAAGCGGTCTTGAGTGTGCTGTTGTGCGCGATATGGCTGGTATTGCTGTGTCCGATCGGATTTGCCGCTGAAACGGATGTTGCGGTGTTGGACAGCGGCATGATATCGGAAACGGTAACATGGACGGTGTATGACAACGGTGAGTTGGTTGTTGACGGCACGGGTGCTGTGCCGTCGTACGTGTCGGCGGCGGCACCCTGGCAACCGTATACGCAGAAAATCACCGCCATTACCGTGACAAACGGCATTGTCGAAATCGGCAAAAATGCGTTCAGAGATTGTGTCCGTGTAACTTCCGTGAAGGTACCGTTTGTCGGTAAAAGTCGTGATGCCGACACTGAGCTTGAATCGAATTTCGGTTATATCTTCGGATACACGGAATATGAGGCGTTTGACGGAATGTGTGATGTGACACAGGAACCGGACATGACGTTTGATCACATGTACGGTTATGTGTACTCTTCCCGTGACACAAACAATAATCAGTGGTTTATGATGTACAGATGGGCAGAGCGGGTGAATCAAAGCACGCCCGAGTGTACACACAAGGACCTTGCCGCGTGGTATCTGAAAAAACAACCCGCCTCTGCTTATTCAACAGCGTACACACCATATCAGGTAGTGCCGCTTGAGGGGAATTGGTATTCGTGCTTTTCGGGGCGTTTGGGAACAAATGTAGTTTTGCGAACCAATGCGTTCCACACACCCGCCTCTCTCGTTGATGTCACGGTAACGGATGCCGAAACAATCGGAAACAAAGCGTTCTGCAACAATGTCAACTTGAAAACGATCTGTCTGAATGACGGCGTTACGACCATCGGTGACGATGCGTTCCGGGGTTGCACAGCACTTGAACAGGTGTGGCTTTGCGGCGATGTCGAATCGATCGGCAACGAGGCTTTTGAAGGAGCAAGTGCCGCAACGCTGTATGCGTATTCACATCCGTACATCAAAAACTATTGCGAAAAGAACGGCCTCGGATATGTGGATGCGGCACAGGGAGCAACGTTTTTGTTGACGCCACCGTCAAAAACGACCTATGCGTTCGGACAAGCGCTTGATCTGAGCGGCATGTCGCTTTGCGTTGTGCACGCAGACGGCACTTCTCGTGAGTTTCAAACCGGGTATACCGTTACCGGCTACGATGCAAAAGTTGTCGGAGAACAAACGATCACAGTGATACATCGCTTGTTTGAGTCAACGTTTTGTGTTACGGTGCAGGAGTGGTCTTTGCAAGGGGATGTGGATGGCGACGGTGAAATCACCACCTCCGATGCCCGTGCGATACTGAAGTATATGGTCGATGATATCGTGTTTGATGACCGTGCTATGAAAGCGGCTGATATGAACGGAGACGGCAAGGTGAATGCCGGCGACGCCCGTGCGATACTGATATATATGCTGAATAACTGATAAAAGCCACCTGTTCTTTGTGGACAGGTGGCTTTTGCATAAAAATTGTTTGCACATTTGCGGACAGTATGCTATACTGTGTTAGATTTATGATATTATGGGAGGTGTGCGGGCTGATGTGGAACGGGAAGATGAAGGCGCTGACCTTCAGCTATGACGACGGCGTACAGGATGACAAGCGGCTTGTTGAGATATTCAACCGCTACGGTATGAAGGGAACGTTCAATCTCGGTTCGGCGCTTCTTGATGATCAAAAGGGCTGGAACGAATGGAAACGCGGCTTGCGTGTGACCTATCTGAATGCCGATGAAGTCAAAGCGCTGTATCGCGGACACGAGGTCGCCGTTCACACAGCCCATCACCCCGATCTGACTAAGCTTGATGCCGACACACTGCGTGCGGAGATCGAGGACGACAAAGCGACGCTTGAACAGCTTGTCGGCGGTGACGTTGTCGGCATGGCGTATCCTTACGGCGCGTATAACGATGAGGTGATCGCCGCTGTGAAACGAGCGGGCATCGGCTATTCCCGTACCATTGAAGATACGAGAAACTTTGAACTGCCCGCCGCCCCGCTTCGCTGGGGACACACCTGTCACCACAACGACGAGCGGCTGTTTGAACTGGCGAAAGCATTTCTTGACATGAACCCCGACCGTCCTCAGCTTTTCACAGTGTGGGGACACAGCTATGAATTCACCGTTGATGACAACTGGGAGCGCATCGAGGAGTTTTGTCGCATGATGGCGCACCGCGATGACATTGCGTATGTAACGAATAGGGAGGCACTCGGACTGTAATGGAAAAACAAATCAACAAACGACGCACGTTTGCGATCATTTCCCACCCTGACGCGGGTAAAACGACCTTAACCGAAAAACTGCTTCTGTACGGAGGCGCCATTCAGAGTGCCGGTATGGTCAAGGGCAAACGCTCGATGAAACACGCCGTTTCCGACTGGATGGAAATCGAAAAACAGCGCGGTATTTCCGTCACCTCTTCGGTTCTGCAGTTTGAATACGGCGACTGCTGTATCAATATTCTGGATACTCCGGGCCACGAAGACTTTTCGGAGGACACCTACCGCACGCTGATGGCGGCGGACTCAGCGGTCATGGTCATCGACGCATCGAAGGGTGTTGAGAGACAGACTAAAAAGCTGTTTAAGGTGTGCGTGATGCGTCACATTCCGATTTTCACCTTCATCAATAAGATGGACCGTGAAGCGCGCGATCCGTTCGAGCTTCTGGAGGAGATCGAGCAGGTGCTCGGCATTGAGACCTATCCCGTCAACTGGCCGCTTGGCTCGGGACGCGATTTCCGCGGCGTGTATGACCGCGGCAGGGGAGAGCTTCTCGCGTTTACGGCGCAGGGCAATGGTGCGCATGAGGTGGAAGCGACCGCTCTGAAGCTTGATGATGCGGCACTGGACACGCTTGTCGGTGACGCGGCCGCTTCACAGCTTCGCGACGATATTGATCTGCTTGACGGCGCGGGCAGTGAACTGGACATGGATAAGGTGCAAAACGGCGAACTGTCGCCCGTGTTCTTCGGTTCGGCACTCACAAACTTCGGCGTGGAGCCGTTTTTGCGCGAGTTTTTGAAAATGACGACGACGCCCCTGCCTCGTAAAGCGGATATCGGCATCATCGATCCCGTCAAAACCCCGTTCTCGGCGTTCGTATTCAAAATTCAGGCGAATATGAACAAAGCCCATCGTGACCGTATCGCGTTCATGCGCATCTGTTCGGGACGTTTTGAAAAGGGCATGGAGGTCGTTCATGTGCAAAGCGGCAAGAAGCTTCGCCTGTCGCAACCGCAACAGATGATGGCGTCCGACCGTGAGATCATCGAGGAAGCGTATGCGGGCGATATCATGGGTGTGTTTGACCCCGGCATGTTCTCCATCGGCGACACGCTGTGTGCGCCCGGTCAGAAATTCGTGTTTGAGGGTATTCCGACATTCGAACCCGAAATTTTCCGCTTGGTGCGTCAGGTCGACACCATGAAGCGTAAGCAGTTTGTCAAAGGCATGACGCAGATCGCGCAGGAAGGCGCGATCCAGATCTTCCAGGAGCCGGGCGGCGGTATGGAAGAAGTCATTGTCGGTGTGGTCGGCACCCTGCAATTTGATGTGCTGGAGCATCGTCTGAACAATGAATACGGCGTACAGGTCAGAATGGAGCCGCTGTCGTATCAGTATGCCCGCTGGATCGAGAGCGAAGTGGCGGATCCCCGCTTGCTTGACTTGACCTCGGACACCAAATATGCGCAGGATATGCGCGGAAGACCGCTTCTGCTGTTCTCGAGCGAATGGAACATTCGCTGGGCGCAGGAACACAATAAATCCTTGGTACTTGCCGATTTCGGCAGGTCATAAAAACGAAACAGAGATCGGAGACAGTCCGATCTTTGTTTTTTTTGTAAGAATTGCCAAAGTTTGCGCTTTGCTCTTGCTTTTTCAAAGGAGAGCGGTTATACTATATAGTAGGTATAATATCGGGCGAGGTATGCCCTTTTCTAAGAAATACAGCGAAACCGATACCGGTTTTCGCGGGAGGATGTTAGCGTATGAGGAGTCAAATGTTCCGCAAAACGACTGCCGTAATCATGGCAGTGGTGCTGTTGGTGACGACACTGATGTCGGCGATGCCGATGACCATCAGTGCCGCGTCGGCAGACAATGTATTCGCCACGGCCCCCACCGTGTCGCAGGGCGTGTCGCTGATGCCGTCGAGTGTCGGCGGCTGGGCGGCCCAGGCAGGAAGCACTACGCTTTCTGTGGCGGCGGACGCCGGCGGCGGGTATGTGCTCACCCCTGCGGGGTTAGGTTACGCCAATGTGGTGTACGCGCCCGAACAGGAAATGTCGTTGTACGGCGATCTGTACTATGATTTCACGGTGACCGAAAAGGCCACGATTCAGATCGCGTTCGAGACCTACACGACGGAGAACGGCGTGGCGACGGTCTCCGGAACGGACTTCATGAAGCTCAACGCTGCCATCACCGGTAACACCGCGAACTATGACGCGGCAATGACGGCGGGAACTTACAAAGGCTCCCTCACCGGCGAAGAGATCATGGAATGCTACAACAGCTTTAAAGCGGCGACCGGCGCGACGGCAAAGGATATTTTGGATACCGGCGTGCTTAAAATCAAAGAAATCAAGATTTTTGCCGTGGATACTGCGACCACCGTCCGTGACCTCAGCGTCAAAGAGCCCGATGTCGTCAGCGGCGAAGTGAACATGATGCCGAAGAACGCGGTTGCCCAGGCTGCCGGTCTGTCCTATGATGAGGACGGCTATCTGGTATTTACGGGTGCGGCGGGTGCAAAGGTTTCGTTCCCGGTCGAACTGTACTATAACATTTTCGAAAATCCCTATTTCTACTACGATGTCGTTTCCGATGTGTCGTTTGATGTCCGCGTCGGCGGAAGGGGCATTGCTTCCGGCTATTCTCCCAGCGGCAACCAAAGCCCTGCGGCAGAATCGGAAATGCTCTGTTCCAAGGTGTCCAGCCTGAAGGGTGACTGGTCGAAGGCGTGTGCTGCCGGTGCTGTGACAGACAGCGTCAGCTTCATCGGATCGCCGAACTGGGCGGGTATTGTGCCGAAAAACGGTGTGTATTACATCGATTCCGTGACCTTCAAACTGGAAACGGCCGGCACCATGAGGGTGCGCGGATTGCACATGGCTCCGCAGTATGATGCGTTCACGCCTGCACCCGTCTCGCTGTCGCTTGGTGACATGGTGGCGGCTCCCGGCTCGACGGTATACGTCCCCCTGATGCTCGACAGCACTCAGGGTGTTGCGAACTTCGACATGACAGTGACCTACGATCCCGCAGTGTTGACTCCCGCTGTGCAGGACGACGGTGGCTGTGTGGTGTGGAATACCGATGTCATCGGTGATACCGCCCTTGTGAACTCCCGTGATAACGGACAAAATGTGAAATTGATTTATGTCAGCAACACGAACACGGCCGCCTCCGGCAAAGTGGCGGAACTGGCGTTTGTGGTGAACGACAAAACCGCCCAGAACACCGAAACGGCTCTTGCTGTTCAGATGGGCGATCTGCAGGTCTACACCGACGTTGCCGCCGACGAATACGGTGCGGCGAATCCCGAAACGGTGTTTGTTGAGAATGCCGTGGTTACCGTGAAGGGCGAGGTTGTTACCACCACCACCACGACGACAACAACGACTACGACAACTACCACGACCACCACGACGACTACCACCACGACCACCACCGCCATTTGTGAGATGGGTGAGACGGTTGTGATCACGGTCGGCGATGTGACGGCTACCGTCGGCGACCAAGTGATCGTTCCGGTGACCTCGTCTGAAAATGCCGCTCTTGTCAATTTCAAATTTGACATTGCGTTTGATGCAACAAAACTGAGCTTTGTCGAAGCGACGGCAGGCGCTTTGTGCGCAGACGGCATCATTTCCAGCCAAACGATCCAAGAGGGCGTTGTGCGTGTGGGATATGCCACCGCTACTGACACCGGAGTGTCCGAAGCAGGAATGCTGTTCCATCTCGTTTTCACGGCGATTGCAGACGGCGAAAGCGAGATGGCACTCAGTGTGATCGAGGCGGTCTCCAACGATGGTGTCACAAACGGCAACGCGGATTACCTCACCATCACCGAAGTGGACAACGGCGTTGTGGCGATTGAGATTCCCACTACCACGACTACCACTACTACGACTACCACTACTACTACTACCACTACGACGACTACTACCACTACGACGACCACTACCACTACGACGACTACTACTACTACCACTACTACTACCACTACCACTACTACCACTACTACCACTACTACGACGACTACTACGACTACTACGACTACCACCACCACGACAACGACCACCACGACGCTTGTCGTCGCAGAGCCGATCGTGATTACCATCGGTTCTGCCGAGGCAGTGGACGGTGATATCGTTGAAGTGCCTGTATCGGTCAGCGAAAACCACTATCTTGTGAACTTCACGCTGGATGTGTTGTATGATGCCAACGTTCTTGAACCTGTGGCAAACGAAGACGGCGAATATGTCTATGATGTGAATCCGCTGATTCTTAAGAGCGGCATGGGCGCGTCGACGTTGATCGACAAAAACTATGATAGCATCTACGAACGCGTCCGTTACTCGTTTGCAAGCATGGCTTCCACCGGCTCTTCTGAGGGTGGCACAATGTATACGCTGAAGTTCAAGTTGCTCGGCGCGGCAAATGTTTCTGAACTGGTTTTGGAAATCCGCGACGGCGATGAGATCTGTTCGGCAATCAACGGCGTGGAGTATGAGAACGTGGCACGCGAACTGGTCAACGGCGAAATTGCCAATGTCACGCCGACCACGACGACGACCACGACCACCACGACCACCACCACCACGACGACCACCACCACCACTCCCACGCTCGGCGATGTGGTTACGGTGACATTCGGTGATGTGACGGCAACGGTGGGCGATACGGTAAAAGTTCCCGTGACGGTTTCCAAAGACACCAACTTTGTCAACTTCTCGTTTGACATCGTTTATGACAGCACCATGATGACCTTTGAGGATCTGATTGTCGGTGATGCATATGCTTCCGACATCTTCTCCTTCAGAGAGATCAACCCCGGCGTTATCCGCGTGGGATACATCACCGCCGCTGATAGCGGAAAGTCTGAAGAAGCCAAGCTGTTTGACCTCGTCTTCACGGTTGATGTTGCCGGAGAGATTCCTGTGACAATGAACGTTAATGAGGTTGTTTCCAATGACGGTGTGCTGAATGCCGGAGCCAATTATATTCCGAAACTCAGCTATAACGTTGCGAAGATCACGGTGAATGCTCCGACGACCACCACCACGACAACGACTACGACAACCACAACAACCACAACGACTACGACAACCACAACAACTACAACAACCACAACGACTACGACAACCACAACAACCACAACAACCACAACAACCACAACGACTACTACGACTACTACGACGACAACCACCGCTACGACGACCACGGAGCCTGTGGTGCACGATACGGTTACCGTGACGGTCAGCAATGTGACTGCGACCGTCGGTGATACCGTGAGCGTTCCCGTGACGGTGTCTGCCAATGCGTATTTGGTCAACTTTGCCTTTGATATCGCCTTCGATGAGACGGTGCTCGATTTTACGGATCTGATCGTCGGTGACAGTTACGCGACCGACATTTTCTCCTTCCGTGAGATCCGCCCCGGCGTTGTGCGCGTCGGCTATATCACGGCCGCTGATACGGGCATTGCGGAAGACAGCAAGCTGTTTGACCTCGTGTTTGCAACGCTTGCAGAGGGCGAATCCGATGTGACGGTGACTGTCAGAGAAGCCGAATCCAACGATGGTGCAGAATACATTCCTGAAATGACGGTTGTCGACGGCAAGGTGATCGTGGAGGCTGTGCCGACGACCACCACGACGACTACCACGACGACCACCACGACGACGACAACCACCACGACCACCACGACGACGACCACCACTACCGCGACCAAACCCACCACGACGACGGAGTTTGACGGTGACGCGCTGGTGTCGCTGGTGACTTCGAGCAACGCGGTATATGCCGGTCAAGTGATTGCCGTTGATGTGGTTCTGAACAGCAAGAAGGGTGTTGCCAACTTCGGCATGGACATCGCCTTTGATCCCGATGTGCTGACACCTGTGAAGGGTGACAACGACGAGTATGCGACCTGGAACACCGATGTTGTCGGCGCGGCATCGGCATCCCGTATGTTTGCTTCGAACTACAACGACGGTGACAGCAGCATGTATCTCGCGTATATCTCCGTCAACAAGAACAGCGCACTTGTCGGTACGGTTGCGACCCTCTACTTCGAGGTGAAGGATTGCCTCAACAGCGATCCCTTCAAGGCTGTGACTGTGACGGCATTTGCCGACGATATGCAGACCTATGATCCCGAGGCGGACGCTGCGGACGAAGACGGCTATGTTTACACAGATGTGACGTTTGACTCTGCGGACATCACCGTGTATCATCCGATCACCATTGAGTACTACGACGAAGAAAACGGCAACCTGATCGGCACAAAAACCGTTCCCAACGACGGCACCGGTGTGGATATTCCCGATTCCGTCAAAGCCCCTGTTGTCCTCAACTACACCTTTATTGACTGGGTGAAAACGGATTCTCAAGACGGCGTCATCAAAGTGAAACCTGTTTACGGTTATGTGATCGAGACGAACGGCGGTACGCTGACACAAGAGGGCTACATTGAGGATTCTCAGTGGCTTGATAACGGCACGAAAGCGTATTTCAATGCTGTCAACAAAGACGGACTCCTCGGTTACGACAGCAAAGCACAGATTGTTGCGGCGGAAGCTCCCGAAGGCAAGGTCTTCTCTCACTGGACTGACCAGTATGGCAATATCGTGAGCTACAAACCGGTTTACACCTTCTTTGTCCCCGGCAACTTGACGCTGACCGCTGTGTATGCGGACGAAGCTCCTGCTCAGGTACCCACGGTGTCGATGCAGGTTGTGCGTCACACCTTCGATGGTACGCTCGGTACCATTACATGGGTTGGCTCTTTCAACGAAGGTGATACCGATCGTTATACCGTCACAGAGGCCGGTATGGTTTACAGCCCCTACAATGATCACGATGCTCTGACGTCGGGCGATCCCACCAAGGCCGCTATGGTCGAAAACGAGCGTGTGTCGGTCGAGTCTCATCAGTATTCGCTGACGGTTGAGGGTGTGAAGGCCGGCAAGACGCGTGCTGCGGTTGCCTATGCGGTGTACACCGACAATGTGACCGGTGAAAGTGTGACAATTTACAGTGACGTGGTGTTGTCTGTGACAATGCCCGAAACCGTTTGATGTTAGGAGGTAATGAAGATGAAAAAAGTGTACGAAGCTCCTGAAATGGACGTAGAGATGTTTACCGCTGACGAGGCGATCGCCATCAGCACCGACACGGCGCAATTCATTCCCGGCCGTAACGTCAACGACGCTTTCAAGGATCTGTAAGTTCTAACAAAGGGGGCGCAGAACTTTGTGTTCTGCGCCGCTTTTTTTGTGTCTTCAGGACAAATGTCCCCCGATTTTTACCGAGGGACGAAGGAAGCTATGGCGAGAAACGCCTTCCCCTTGAGGGAGAGGTGGCATTTGCGAAGCAAATGACGGATGAGGTGTAGCCGCCGAAGGCGGGTTTAAGTGTTTGCGAGCTTTCATAACGGACGTTGACGCACCCTCACCTTATTCGGCTTGCCTGCGGCCTGACAGTGTCCCCCGGGGGAAGCCTTGTTGCCTGTTTTACAGGCTAAGGGGGATACAAGACATCGCTTCTGTGTTTTTTGCACACGGGTGTCAGAGGCGGATCAAGGGCATGATGAACAAGAGTGCGTGTTGACAGACGGCGTTGGAAGAGCTATAATAATGCTAGCGACATCTGTCGAAAATACGAGAGGAATGATGAGTTATGTCCGAAATGTACGAGCCCCAAACATACGAAACGCCGCAACCGCCTACCCCCTCGCTTCGCGAGCCCAACCCGCTTCTCGGAACGGTGGGTGCCATGCTGTTTTCGCTTGCCGGTGTGGCACTGTATGTGATCGTCTATCAGATGGGGATCATCGCCGGCATCATCGGCTTTGCGATCTTTTGGCTGGCTCAGTTCGGTTTCGGGCTGTTCGGCGGCTGTAAAGGCAACGTGCCGATGTCCGGATTCGTTGTCTGCATTGTTGTGACGGTTGTTATGCTGATCGTGGCGGAATTTGTCGCTTTGACAATTTCGACGCAAAATTACCTTGCCGACGAGGGGTATTATCTCACACTGTCACAAACCGCAGAAGCGGTTCTCGAAACGATCCAAAACGATTCCGCTGCGCTCGGTGATGTGGTAAGCGACCTGGCGTTCTCGTTCTTATTTGCGGGAGCCGCCATTGCGTCTCACATTGCACAGAACAAGAAAAAAGCAGGATAAACACAAAAAACGACCGCCCGCGTGAAATGGAGAACACACGCGGGCGGTTGCTGTATCGTATATGCGAAAAGCCGCGAATGTTTCGCGGCTTTTGGGATGTTATCCGATAAGACAGACAGCATGAGCGGCGATGCCTTCCATCGCGCCTGTGAAGCCGAGTCCCTCTTCGGTGGTGGCTTTAATATTGATGTCCTCGAGCGGTATGCCGCAAGCATCACAGAGGATCTCGCGCATCTGCGGGATATGGGGCTTGAGTTTGGGACGCTGAGCGAGAACGGTCGCATCGATATTGATGATGCGGTAGCCACGCTCGTGAACAAGGCGTACCACCTCGCGCAGGAGCATCACGCTGTCAGCGCCTTTGTAACGCCGGTCGGTGTCGGGGAATAAGCCGCCGATGTCGCCGAGTACTGCCGCGCCGCACAGGGCGTCCATCACCGCATGAGTGAGCACGTCGGCATCGGAATGACCGAGGAGTCCTTTGTCGTGGGGAATGTCCACGCCGCCGAGAATCAGACGGCGATCTTCCGTCAGTCGGTGAACGTCATAGCCGTGACCGATACGCATAGATCTCGCACCCTTTCGTGTTTGTAAAATGGCTGTGGCGGTGATGATATCATCGGGAGTGGTGATCTTGATGTTTTCATAAGAGCCCTCGACGAGTGTCACCTTGGCACCGATGTATTCCGCCAACTGGCAGTCATCGGTGAAATCTTTGCCGTCGGCGTGCGCCGCGGTCATGGCGTCGCGATAAAGCGAGGCGGCAAATACCTGCGGTGTTTGTACCTGCCACAGTGTGGAGCGGTCGGGCGTGGCGGTGATGATATGGTCGGTGTTTGCCACCTTGATGGTGTCCTTGACGCGCACGCCGATGGCGGCGGCATCGGTCTGTTCGGCGACAGCGATCACGCGGTCGATGTCTTCGGGGGTGATGAGCGGTCGCGCGCCGTCGGCGATGGCAATCAGCTCACAGCGCGGATCGACCGCCGCCACGCCGTTCGCAACGGAGGCTTGTCGTGTATCGCCGCCCGTGACGAAGCGGCAGGGGGTGGCAAGAGCCTTGGCGGCTTCTTCGAACAGCGGAATGGTTTGATCGGAAGCGACAACGATGATCTCGCTGACCGAAGAGCGGTCAAATGCCGTGAGTGTGTGGGTCAGCACAGGGATTCCGCAGAGTGGGATAAGCAGCTTCGGGCGTCCCATGCGGGTGGACTGTCCCGCCGCCACGATGACAGCAGAGGTAAAAGCAGACATATCGGCCATCTCCTTTGCATAGGATAAAAGCGCACTCGGTCTGAGTGCGCTTTTTGGTGTCGGGATATTAGTTATCTTCGGAGACAACGGGAGCCGCCGCAGGAGCGGACGCCTTCTTGGCGGGGGTGCTGCGCAGCATCTGGCGAGCCTGGCGGATCTCGCTCAGGCGAGCGGTCAGCACTTCTTCGGAACGACGCATCACGTCGTCGGCGAAGTCGTTGGCGCCCTTGCACATCTCGCGCGCCTTCTGCTGAGCGCGGGTGAGGATCTCCTCGGCACGCTGTTGTGCCTGGCGGGTGATCTCTTCCTGCGCAATCATTGCCTGAGCGCGCTCTTCCGCTTTGCGGACGATGGCTTCAGCTTCGCGTTTGGCGTTGGCGACAATGTCAGCACGGTCGTTGACGACCGATTGGGCTTGACGAATCTCAGAAGGGAGAGCGGCGCGGATATCATCGATGATGTCGCGCAGTTTGTCGGCTTCGATCATGCATTTGCCACCGGACAGCGGCACATCCCATGCTTTGTCGACCATATCGTCGATTTGACCGAGCAATTCTTCAACGTTCATTTTCTTTCCGTCCTTTCAAAAGTGGTCTGTCTATTTTTGGAAACGGGTTTGACTGGATTATATCGAAACACAGCGGTAAAACCATACGGTTGTTTTGCCGTAGGTGCGCTGTTTTTCAAGCGTAAGGGAGAGGGGAGAAGCGGAAACCTGTTCGGGAAGAAGGGTGTTGTTGTCGGTTTCGCACACCACCGCGCCGCCTTCGCGCACGCAGGCGCACAGCTTCGGGAGCAGTGCGGGGATCAGCCCCGCTTTGTAAGGGGGATCGAGGAACACAATATCGAACACGTCGCGATTTCCCGAAAGGAATGCTTCGGCGGTCGTCTGACGCAACGTCAGCTTGTCGGAAAGTCGCGCACCGACGGCGTTGTCTTTGATGACGACGCAGGCGTTTTTGTCGCTGTCGACGCACACGCAGGAGGTGGCACCGCGACTGAGCGCTTCAAGTCCCATTTGTCCCGAACCCGCAAACAGGTCGAGCACCGCGCGACCCTCGATCTCAAACTGCAACGCGCTGAAGACCGATTCCTTCACACGTTCGGTTGTGGGGCGGGTGACATCTTCGCCCGGAAGCGTCTTGAGACGAAACCCTCTGGCGGTTCCGGTGATAATGCGCATCATGGTTCAATCGCCCCTTTCAGGTCGTACCAATCTATTATCCCATGTTTTGACTGCTCTGTCAAGCATTTTGCAATTTTTTGTCTTTTTCGAGGCTGGCATCTGCCGCTTCAATGACGGTTTTTTCGAATCCGCCCGCCTGCAAGGCGCACACACCCGCGATGGTCGTGCCGCCGGGGGAGCAAACGCTATCCGCAAGCTCCCGCGGGTGACGGCCGCTTTGTTGGAGCAGTTTGGCGGTGCCGAGAACGCTTTGCGCAACGATGTCGAGAGCGGTGGCTTTTGGGAGACCTGCCTTGACACCGGCTGTTGCGAGCGCGTCCATATATAATAATGTATAAGCGGGAGAGCAGCTTGCCAGCACCGTGAACACGTCAAAATGCGCTTCATCGATGGGAAGCACCGTGCCGACCGCTTCGAACACGGTGTACACCGTTTCGATGTGAGCACTTGTGACGAGCGGGTTGCTGCAATACGCGGTTACTGCTTCACCGACGGTTGCGGCGACATTGGGCATCACCCGCACCACGGGAAGATCGTTTCCGATGAGAGCGGCAATGCTGTCGATGGTTTTGCCTGCGGCGATGGAGATCACCAGCGGACGATGCGTCGAAAGGGCGTCTTTCAGAGCGGGGAGTGCCGACGGGAACACCTGCGGTTTGATGCAGAGGATCACCGTGTCCGCGACACGGCACAGCTGTTCGGCAGAGTCGCACACGCCGACGCCGCATTCCGTTTGCAGGGCGAAGGTTTTTTGCGTATCAATGTCAAAGCACACGATCGCGTCGGCATCAAAGCCGCTTTCGACCATGCCGCGCATGATGGCGCTTGCCATGTTGCCTGCGCCGAGAAATCCGATTGTCATGATTGCTGACACCTCACTTTTCACCCATTATAGCACGACAGACGTGGTATTACCACCTTTTTTGAAAAAAGTCGAAAAAAATTTGCAAAAACCTATTGACATACAGGTAAGGGTGTGATATATTATATTTGTAATCAGTACAAAGTAACAACGATTACAAAATAAATCAGAAAAGAGGTGACAGCATGACAAACGCCGACACCGTGAAAACCTTGCAGGATCACGGCGTTCGACCGACGACCCAGCGCGTGGCGGTGTATGAGTATCTGATGACGCACCGCACTCACCCTTCTGCCGATGCGATCTACGAGGAGCTGGTGAAGAGTTATCCAACCTTCTCCCGCACCACGATCTACAATTCGCTTAAAGCACTGATGCAGGCGGGGCTGATCCGCGTGGTGACCATCGACCCGATGGAACAGCACTTCGACGGCGATGCCGCCGACCACGGACATTGTCGATGTCAGCGATGCGGACGGTTGTTCGATGTGATGCTGCCACCCGATTTACTGAACGTTCTGATCCCCGACGGCTTCGCCGTCACCCAACAGGATGTGTTTTTCAACGGCGTGTGTAAAGAGTGCCGCTGACATATCCCAGTCATTTCAGTCAATATTTTTAATTTTCATTTTCAGGAGGAAAAAATTATGAAAAAGTATGTTTGCTCTGTTTGCGGTTATGTCCACACCGGTGACGAACCCCCCGCGAAGTGCCCGACCTGCGGCGTTCCCGCTTCCAAGTTCAACGAGATGGCGGAAGACGCGAAGCTGGCGGCTGAGCACGAGTTCGGCATCTACGGCAAAACCGTCGAGAACAATGCCGATATCCCCGCCGAGGACAAAGCGTATATCCTCGAGCAGTTGATGGCCAACTTCAACGGTGAGTGCTCCGAAGTGGGTATGTATCTCTGCATGGCGCGCATCGCCCATCGCGAAGGCTATCCGGAAATCGGCCTGTACTGGGAGAAGGCGGCTTACGAAGAGGCGGAGCATGCGGCGAAGTTCGCGGAGCTGCTCGGCGGCACGCTGGAGCCCAACATGACCGACTCCACCAAGAAGAACCTCGCATGGCGCGTGGATTGCGAGTTCGGCGCGACCCAGGGCAAGTTCGATCTCGCTCTGAAATGCAAACAGTATGGTCTTGACGCTCTGCATGACACCATTCACGAGATGGCACGCGACGAAGCCCGCCACGGCAAGGCTCTGAAGGGTCTGCATGACCGTTATTTCAAATAAGCAGTAACCTATAACACCCAAAAAGCCTCATATCCATCGACTTTTTGAGTATAGTAAAGGCATGAGAGGCAGGGATGCAGCTCATGCCTTTTGATTTTCAACACCGAATGGGGGATTACCGTATGAAAAAAACAGCATTGCTCATGGCGGTTGTTACCGTCTTGATGGTTTTGCTATTGACGGCTTGCGCGAGCAAGATGGAAACCTCACCTTCCGCATCCGATATCACCGCCGAGCAAGCGAAAACGATCGCGCTTGAGCACGCCGGTGTTACGGCGGAACAGGCAAAGGGACTGCGCGTGGAATATGAAATCGATGACGGCATCGCGGAGTATGAGGTGCAGTTCCGCATTGACCGCCGGGAATACGATTACACCCTCCGCGCGGACAACGGCGAGATCCTGTCGTTTGACAGAGATTGATCGGCAAATGAAACCCCGGCGTCTGCAATGTGTGCAGACGGCGGGGGTTTATGGTTTATAGGGTTGTTGAGTGTTTGTCAGCCCTAACAGGTAATCGGTGGAGGTGTGATAGTATTTGGCAAGTGTGATGACATACCGTGTGGGAATCTCACGTTTGCCGGTTTCATATGTGCTGTACACCCGTTGGTCAATACCGAGTAAGGCGGCCACTTCTTTTTGCACCAGATCATGATCTTCACGCAGGTCTTTCAATCGCGGATAATACATAAACAGCATCACCTCTGATAACCAGTATAGGTACTATCAAAAAATAGTATTGATTTTACTATCGAAAAATAGTAAAATTGAAAACGGTGATGACTATGACAAGAGTGATAATTGCGGGAAGTCGTTTCTATGATGTGTATGATGAAGCGACGGTTTTTATTGAGCAATGTTTGCAGGAGCTGACCATACCTTTTCTGATCCTGTCCGGAGGGTGTCGCGGTGCTGATGCACTTGGGGAGAGATATGCGATTGAAAACGAGATCCCTCTAAAAAGATATTTGCCGGAGTGGCACATATACGGTAGGGGAGCGGGACCGAAACGCAACCGTGTGATGGTTGATGAATGCGATGCGGTAATTTGCTTTTGGAATGGTGAAAGCCGCGGCACCAAATCGTTGATTGAATATGCGAAGGAGAAAGGGAAAATCGTTTTCGTCAAGTATATCTGAAATGCGTAGTATATGGGTTATTGTATTCTGCAAGATGGTATGATATACTGTGTGTCGAAAACCATTCCGAACAATGGGTGATCGATGTGGTCAACAAGCGAAAGACGGACGGTTGATCCGAACATATACATGAAAAGGTGGGCTTACATATGGCTTTTGAAAAAGCTAAGGCGTATCTGGAACAACATGGTCTCTCCGACCGCGTGATGGAGTTTGCGGTATCGTCGGCGACTGTTGCGGAAGCGGCGATCGCTGTCGGGTGTGAAGAACGGCAAATTGCCAAGACCTTGTCGTTTGTTGTGGACGACAAGCCGATCCTGATCGTTGCGGCGGGGGATTCCAAAATTGACAACGGCAAATTCAAAGCGACATTTCACACAAAGGCGAAAATGATCCCGTTCGACTCGGTCGAACCGATGACGGGACATGCGGTCGGCGGTGTGTGTCCGTTCGGCATTCACGACGGCGCTCGGGTGTATCTTGACGAATCTGTCAGACGCTTTGAGACGATCTATCCTGCGTGCGGCAGTGCAAACAGTGCCGTCAGACTGACGGTGTCAGAGCTTGAGCAGATCCTCGACGGTGTCACATGGGTCGATGTGTGCAAAAACGTGACGGAATAACAAAAAGGTCGCCTTTGCAGGCGACCTTTTGCACTTGACGCGCAAGTGGCGAAATGCTATACTGAGCGTATGAAAAACGAGGTGAAAGACTATGAAAAGGAACCCTTTGAACAATTCGAAACGGTTTATGTCGGGTGATCAACGTAAGCCCTCTGCCGTGGGAAAAGCGCTCGGCACGGTGCTGTTGATACTCGGCATTGTGTTGATCGCGATCGGCGCGACGATCGGCTTTGTGCAGGGCGTAAAAGAACCTGCCGCAGTGGACAATACCGCTGTCGTGACGACAACAAGCGTCGCAGAAACAACGACGACCGCGACAACCGCCACGACCGAGACACAAACACCGCCGACACAGGCGTTATAATACCGCCGCAAGCAACAAGGCGTTTTTGGTCTTTTCATACAACTCGTCGGCACAGGTGCCGCGATGGGCGGCGACGGCGATGTCAAATGCGGGACGCTCGAACTGATGGACAAACCAGGCACAGAACCCGCCGCTTGTGTACACCGCCGACGGCACCGCAGGAGACAGTTCTCCTGCGTGGGCGAGAAACCGTGCGGTCATGCGGGCGTGCGGCGGTGTGCGATCGCCGAATTGCCAACGCACTTCGTCGTTTCCGCAGGTAAGATGGATCGCGTGAGAAAAAGGCACACGTCGGCAGAGGGAAGAAAGTGAGGCGCTTTCCGACTCGCTTTCGGGAGAACTGCCGCCGAATCCGCGCCCGCATGGGCCGACGATGCCGTGCTCTCGCTGGTCTTTTTGAAGGGCGTCACGCGATACGTCGAAGTTGACGGCAATGTCCACACCGACGGCGTTTGCCTGCCAATAGCCTTTGATGTCCGCGCCGTGCGCGTGGAGCAGGTCGGCGTGACTGCCGCCGACGCGACTGCCGTGAAGAGCAATGTCCACACCGTCGGGGTTGAGAAGCGGGACGATCACCACCGTACGACGGGATAAAACCGCCATATATTCGTCGGGCGGTGAGGGAGAGTCGCCGTGATGCATTCGACACAGCTCTTCGCAAAGCCGCAGACAGAGAGCACAGGTGATGTGCTCCTGTGCACGCGAGCCTGCCGTGAACAGAACGGCTTGTTCGCCGTGACCGACCGACAGTGCTTCGATATCGCGTCCGCACGCGCTCTTGCCGATGACGGTGCGGTGTAAAAACGGATAGATCCGACACAATGCACGGATACTGTCGGTAACGACGCGGCTGTCTGTGATGTTGCCGCAAACGATCGATGACATAAACAAAAGTCCTCCTTTTCGGTGGATAGTATATACTCTATGTGAAAGGATGATACAATATGACCGATGAGCAAATGATCGAAAAAACAGTGGAAGAACGCAAAATTTTCGACGGACACATCATCACCGTCTATCACAACAAGGCGCAACTGTCCGACGGTACGACGGCAATGCGCGAGATCGTGGCGCACCCCGGTGGCGTGTGCCTGGCGGCACTGACCGACGAGGACGAACTGCTGTTTGTCAGACAGTATCGTTGCCCTTATGATGAGATCATCATGGAACTGCCCGCGGGCAAGCTGGAGAAGGGGGAGGATCCCCTTGAAGCCGGTATCCGCGAGCTCAGCGAGGAGACGGGGGCATCAGCAAAAACAGTAGTGTCGCTCGGCAAGGTGTATCCGACGCCCGGTTACTGCGGCGAGATCATTCACCTGTATCTGGCGACAGGACTCACCTTCGGCGATCAGCACACCGATCTTGATGAATTCCTCGAAGCCACCCGCATTCCGCTCGACAAAGCGGTTGAGATGGTGATGAATGGGGAACTCAGAGACGCCAAAACCCAGATCGCGGTGCTGAAAGTGGCGAAAATGAAGGCCGACGGCCAATTATAACTTGCATTTTATCGCGAAGCGTGTATAATAGATGAGAAACAATCACATGGCAGCCGGTCATGCGAAAGGAGATAACAATTATGAACAACCGTGAAAAATCGATGGAGACTATTGTCGCTCTGTGCAAAAGCAGAGGCTATGTCTATCCGGGCTCTGACATCTACGGCGGTCTCGCCAACGCATGGGACTATGGTCCTCTCGGCGTGGAGCTGAAGAACAACATCAAAAAAGCCTGGTGGAAGAAGTTTGTGCAGGAAAGCCCCTACAACGTGGGTCTTGACAGCGCGATCCTGATGAACCCGCAGGTGTGGGTGGCGTCCGGTCACGTGGGCAACTTCTCTGACCCGCTGATGGACTGCAAGAGCTGTAAAACCCGTCACCGTGCGGACAAGCTGATCGAGGACGACGGCGCCAATCCCGGTGGCTGGAGCTTCGATGAGATGAAGGCGTACATCGACGAGCACGGTATCAATTGCCCCGAATGCGGCGAGCATAACTTTACCGATATCCGCACCTTCAATCTGATGTTCAAAACCTTCCAGGGCGTTACCGAAGATGCGAAGAATGAGCTGTACCTCCGTCCCGAGACGGCACAGGGCATTTTTGTCAACTTTGCGAACGTCCAACGCACCACCCGCCGCAAGCTGCCGTTCGGTGTTTGCCAGGTGGGCAAGAGCTTCCGCAACGAGATCACGCCCGGCAACTTCATTTTCCGTACCCGCGAGTTTGAGCAGATGGAACTGGAGTTCTTCTGCAAGCCCGGTACCGATCTCGAGTGGTTCGCGTTCTGGAAAGATTTCTGTCATCAGTGGCTGTTGTCGCTGGGCATGAAGGACGAAAACCTCAAGCTCCGCGATCACGATCCGAAGGAGCTGTCCCACTACTCCAACGCCACCACCGACTTTGAGTTCATGTTCCCGTTCGGTTGGGGCGAGCTGTGGGGTATCGCGGACCGCACCAACTTTGACCTGACCCAGCACAGCAACCATTCCGGTCAGAAGCTCGAGTATTTCGATCCCGAGACCAACGAGCATTACATTCCCTATGTCATTGAGCCGTCGCTCGGCGCTGACCGTGTGCTGCTCGCGTTCCTCTGCGAAGCGTATGACGAAGAGAAGATCGACGATAAGGATACCCGCGTTGTGATGCGCCTGCATCCCGCGCTTGCGCCTTACAAAGCCGCCGTGCTGCCGCTGTCCAAGAAGCTCGGCGAGCAGGCGAAGGCGGTTCGTGACCGTCTGTCCCCGCTCTTTATGGTCGACTATGACGATGCCGGCTCCATCGGCAAGCGCTATCGCCGTCAGGACGAGATCGGCACCCCGCTGTGCATCACCTACGATTTCGACTCCGAAACCGATGGCTGTGTGACCGTGCGTGACCGCGACACCATGCAGCAGGAGCGTGTGGCGATCGATGCCCTTGCGGATTATATTGCCCGCCGTATCGCGTTTTAATCCCGGCTGACGAATTCTATCAAAACGACACCCCGTGTGTCCGATTTTATCGGATACGCGGGGTGCTTTTTTGTGCTTTGAGAATGATTTTGCCGTAAGACGTAAAAAAAGACGAAAAAGATTAAAAAATTTTTACTTTTTGCGGGCAAACCCTCTTGCAATTTTCAAAAGTGTACAGTATAATGAAGTAAAAGTGGGGCAGAAAACCACTTTTGTGGTGGATTGTGGTGAGTTTTACACTGTTTCCACCGAGTTTTCCACAAATTTTCGAACGAGACAAGGAGGTGTATGACCCATGCGCGGACGCTATTCGCACAACATTGACGCCAAGGGGCGTGTGTTTGTGCCGGCAAAAATGCGTGAAGTGCTCGGAGACACCTTTGTTGTCGCGACGGTGATGGAGCCTTGTATCGGGTTGTACACCCTTGAAGGCTGGAATGAGATGCTCGAAAAGCTCGAGCAACTGCCCATGACCAAATCTCGCCAGCTGCTTCGTTATCTGTCCTCCAACGCCGCCGATGTGCAGGTGGATGCGCAGGGACGCATTCTTCTTCCCAAGCATCTGATGGAGCACGCGGGCCTTATCAAAGAGGCGCTGATCATCGGTGCGGGAGCCAATCGTGCAGAAATCTGGAACCCCGAAAAGTATGATGAAGTGGTCGGATCGATGACCGATGAGGACGTTGTTGCGGACTTTATGGCACTTGGTCTGTAATGGTTACAAGCGGGAAACACCGAAAGGTGTCGTTGTAACCTTTTTGGGAGCTGTTTTTGGCTAAATTAAACAAAAACTATCCCGATTTTACCTTCAAGATTTACGAGAAAAGGTTACAAAAAGTTACAAAAAGTTTGCAAAATCGCTTGTTTCTTGTAACGATTTGTGATATAATTATGACAATGCAGGACGGTGAAGAGCCATGCCGAAGGTGCCGGGAAGCGGTTACCATTTGCCGGTGCTGATGAAGCCGGTGCAGGACACGTTGGCGGTGCGCGGCGATGGCATTTACATCGACGGTACGGCAGGCGGCGGAGGACATTCCTTCGCGATCGCCTCACAGCTCACCACCGGTCATCTGTATGCTCTCGATCAGGATCCCGACGCTGTCAAGGCGGCGTCCGAGCGACTTAGCGGTCTTCCTGCGACGGTCGTTCACACCAACTTTGTCAATATGGCGGCGGTCGTCGAACAATTCGGACTTCCGCACGTCGACGGTATATTATTGGATATCGGTGTGTCGTCCCATCAGCTGGACGACGCCTCCCGCGGCTTTTCGTTCCACGAGGACGCGCCGCTGGATATGCGCATGAGTCAAAGCGGCACGACTGCGGCGGATCTGTGCAATACCCTTTCGGAGGAACAGCTTGCCGATATCTTCTTCCGATACGGTGAGGAGAAGTTCTCCAGACGCATTGCTCAGGCGATCGTCCGCGAGCGTGCTTCGAAACCGATCGTCACCACCTTGCAGCTTGCTGAGTTGATCAAGTCGGCGGTTCCTGCCGCGGCACGACGAGACAAGCACCCCGCGCGCCGCGTGTTTCAGGCGCTGAGGATTCAGGTGAACGATGAGCTCGGCTGTTTGTCGAGTGCGCTTGATACGGCGTTTGATACGCTGAGCGTCGGCGGCAGACTCGCCGTCATCACGTTCCACTCTCTCGAAGACCGCATGGTCAAAACACGGTTCGCCGAATGGAGAACAGGTTGCTGTTGTCCCGCGGAGAGTCCGATCTGCGTGTGCGGAAGAACTCCCGCCGCATCGCTTGTGACCCGCAAGCCCGTCAAGGCGGACGAAACCGAACTTTTGGAAAATCCCCGCAGCCGCAGTGCGGTGCTCCGCACCGTCGAAAAGCGGCATGATCGTTATTAAGAGAAAGGAAGGATAGCCATGGCCCACGGATATGCAGAGGCACACGACCTCTCACTGTTTGAATCTGAAGAGCCGCGGCTGCGCGCAGTGAACTCTTCTGAAAAAGTGAAAGAAATGAAAGACAAAAAAGAAAAGCAAACGCGCCTTGTTCGCATTATGTATACATCGTTCATCGGCTTGCTTCTGGTGGCGTCGCTTGTGCTGATGATCGTCCTGAACGTGTATGCCACCGAAATGGACGACAAGCACAACGAGCTGACCGAGCAGCTTGCCATTCTGCAGAGTGAGGAAAGCCGCCTTCGCAATGAGCAGGCGGAGCTGATCTCTCCGACGGCGATCGATCAGTACATCGATGACAAGCAAATGACCAAAACAGATGCCAACCAGATCGTTCCCATCACCGTTGACGGCGGCGATAAGATCGTGGTGTCGGATCCCGAGCCGGAAGGTATTTTTGAGACGATCGGTGCGGCGATTGCCGGATGGTTCGGCGGATAAATATGAATACCTGCTGAATTTCGGCATACGAATGTATTACGCTCGCATGCCCGTATTCGTGCACATATCGGGAGTTGAGATGATCATATCTTAACTCTCGTTTGTTATTTTTTGATTCCCTGTAACATTTCGGAAAGGAGAGACTGTCATGGCGACCGATCGTTCCAAAAACGATGCGAAAAAGCCCGAAAAGCGTCCGGTTGACGCGAAGCACCGTCCCACGCGGCAGATGTGGACGAGAGCGATGATCGTGCTCATCGGCATGATCGTGCTGGCGTTTGGCTCGATCGTTGTTCAACTGGCGATCCTGCAGATTGTCGAAACCGACGACTGGCAACGTCGCGCCACCGAGCAACAGCTCGCCGACAGCATCATCTCTCCCAACCGCGGCGCGATTTACGACACCAACATGGACACCCTTGCACAGAGTATGCAGGTGTGGACGGTGATCATGGACCCCAATAATATCGAAAAAGACGAAACTCGCAGTTTTATTGCCGATGAGCTTTCGGAGCTGCTTGAGGTTGACCGCGAGACGTTGTACAAAAAAGCGTGCAAGGTCGAGTCGCAATACGAGGTCGTCAAGTCCAAGATCGAACGACCGCTGGCGGAAAAGCTGATCGACTGGGTCGAAGAAAACGAGATGGGCAGTGTGTTCCGTCTCATCACCGACTACAAACGCACCTATCCTTACGGGTCACTTCTCTCGTGCGTGCTCGGCTTCACGGGCGACGATAACACCGGCCTTTACGGACTGGAGGCAGAGTACAACAGCATTCTGCAGGGTGAAGCGGGTCGTATCGTGACTGCGCAGAACGGTTGGGGCAACGAATTGCCCAACTCCCTGTCCTATGAAAAAACCGTCGATGCCGAGGACGGCAACAGCATCGTTCTTTCCATCGACCAAAATATTCAGCACTATGCCGAGAAGTATCTCGACGAGGCTCTCCTTCAGACGGGAGCGACCAACCGTGCGTGTGCCATCGTGATGGATGTGGATACCTGTGCGATCCTTGCCATGGCAACGAAGGGTGACTATGATCCCAACAACCCCATGGTGATCGCCGATCCCGACGAAGCGGCGCTGGTGGCGAGCCTGTCGGGCGATGAGGCTTCCGAAGCCCGTGTGGCGGCGCTTGAAAAGCAGTGGACCAACAAAGCGATCTCCGAATATTACGAGCCCGGTTCGGTGTTCAAAATGTTTACCACCTCCATGGCGATGGAGGAGGGTATCGTGTCGGAAGACAGCTGGTTCACCTGTGACGGCTATGTCAGCTTTGATGAATGGCTGGTCCGATGCCATGTGTATCCGATGAATCACGGCTCGCAGACGCTGTCCGATGCCATTTGTAACTCCTGCAACCCTGCTTTCATCAAGATCGGCACATCGGTGGGCAGTGAGTTGTTCTACCGCTATTACAGCGGCTTCGGCTTTACCGAAAAGACCGGCATTGATATGCTGGGCGAAGGCTATATCTCCGAAAGCCTGTACCACTCCGAGAAGGAACTCGGCGAGGTTCAGCTGGCGGTTTCCTCGATGGGTCAGACCTTTAAGGTGACCCCGATCCAGATGATCACGGCGATCTCCGCGATCGCCAACGGCGGACAGCTGCTGGAGCCCTATGTTGTCAAGCAGGTGCTCGACGCTGACGGTAACGTGATCTCCAACACGACCCCCACGGTCAAACGTCAGGTCATCTCCGGTGACACCGCGGCGCGTGTGGCGGAGCTGCTTCGCGTGGCGGTCGCCGACGGCGGCGGTAAAAACGCGTATGTGGCAGGCTACCGTGTGGCAGGCAAGACCGGTACGGCGGAAAAAACCGAATCCGAAGGCAACAACGTTGTCTCCTCGTTCGGCGGCTTCGCGCCCGCAGACGATCCGAAGGTGGCGGTGCTGGTGCTGATCGATGAGCCGCAGTGTGCCAACCGCTACGGCGGCACGATCGCCGCTCCTGTTGCCAAGAAAATTTTTGAAGATACGTTGCCCTATCTCGGCATTGAACCGCAATATACCCAAGATGAGCTTGCCGATCTGAATCGAAGCACACCGTCTGTGGAAGGCTATGACGTGGCAACAGCGGAAGCTCTTGTCGCCGCAGAAGGACTGAAGGTTCGCGTGCAGGGTGATGGTACCACCGTTATCAAGCAGGTTCCCGGTGCGGGACAGACGATTCCCGCCGAAGGTACGGTCGTGCTGTACACCGATGAGGAAAGCTGTCAAAATGCGGTTGTGACCGTCCCGAGCTTCAACGGTTGCAGTGTCTCGCAGGCGGCAGAGCTTGCGGCGATGTTCCATCTGAATATCCAGTTCAGCGGCGTTGACCTCGACAGCGGCGGCGCTTATGCGTCCACCCAGAGTATTGCCGAAGGACAACAGGTTGCTTACGGCACCATTGTCACGGTTGACTTTATTTACGCGGATCAGATCGAATAAAAATTGAGGATAAGGGAAGAGGAGTTCTCCATGACGGTACAAGAGCTTTTAAAAGGAATTGTCGACAGTACGGATACCACGCCGGTCAAAGGCTTGACCTGTGATTCTCGTCGTGTGGAGCCGGGCTTTGTGTTTGTGTGTATCGCGGGCACGGCGGTGGACGGTCATAAATTTGCCAAGAGTGCTCACGATGCCGGCGCCGCTCTCGTGGTGACACAGCGCAACATGGGGCTTTCCCGTGAATTGACGGTTGACTCGACCCGTCGTGTGTGGGCACAGCTGTGTGCCAACTGGTTCGGCGAGCCTGCCAAACAGCTCCGCCTGATCGGTATCACCGGTACCAACGGCAAGACCACCATGACCTATATGCTCAAATCGATCCTCGAAAAGGCAGGCCACAAGGTCGGTCTTATCGGCACCATTCAGAACATGGTGGGGGATCGCGTGATGCCTTCGGGTCACACCACTCCCGATCCGTATGATCTGCAAAGCATGCTGTCGCTGATGCTTAAGGAAGGGTGCACCTATGTGGTGATGGAGGTCAGCTCTCATGCGCTCGATCAGGATCGCGTGGAAGGCTGTGTGTTCGACGCGGCGGTGTTCACCAATCTGACGCAGGACCACCTTGACTACCATAAAACGATGGAGGCGTATTGCGAAGCTAAAAAACGGCTGTTCTCGCGTGCGCGTCGCGCCATCATCAATGCCGATGACGCGTGGGGCGCTCGCATGACCGAGGGCTTTGACGGCGCGGTGTATACCTATTCCGCCGTGGACGACAGCGCCTCTTACACAGCCCGCAACATTCACACGACCGCCGGCGGCGTCCGCTTTGAGCTGGTCGGTGACGGGTGTATCGGTCGCGTGAAACTGCCGATCCCCGGACGTTTCTCCGTATACAACGCGATGGCGAGCGCGGTGTGCGCTTTGTCGCTGGACATTCCCTTTGCGACGGTGGTTGATGCCCTGTCGGTGACAAACGGTGTCAAGGGTCGCGCCGAGGTCGTGCCGACCGACCGCGATTTTACCGTTGTCATTGATTACGCACACACGCCCGACGGTCTCGAAAATATCTGCCGCACGCTTAAAGATTGTGCGGAGGGACGTCTCGTGACGCTGTTTGGTTGCGGCGGTGACCGCGACAAGACCAAACGCCCGAAGATGGCGGCGATCGCCGCGGCCTATTCGGACGTCACCGTGATCACCTCGGATAATCCCCGCAGTGAGGATCCCATGGCGATCATTGCCGATGTGACGGCGGGACTTCCCGAAAATGCCCCGCATGTCGTCATCGAGAATCGCAGTGAGGCGATCGAGTGGGCACTGAAGAATGCGCAAAGCGGCGACACGATTTTGCTTGCGGGCAAAGGACACGAGACGTACCAGATTCTCAAGGACGGCGTGATCCATCTCGATGAACGCGAGGTTATTGCGGACGTACTGTCCCGCATGTAACGACTATAGATAAGAAATCAGGGAACACTTATGATAACTGAAATGGGTTTACAAAACTACCAGATCTGGCGTGTGGCGATTCCGTTTGCGACGGCGATCGCGGCGTTTCTGATCGCATGGCTGTCGGGACGCTTTTTCGTGCCGATGCTTCATAAACTGAAATTCGGTCAGACCATTCGTGAGATCGGTCCCGCATGGCATAAGAACAAGCAGGGAACGCCCACGATGGGTGGCGTGCTGTTCATTGTCGGCTTTCTTGCCGCGATCATCGTGGCGATGGCGGTGTGTGTGCTGGTGCCGGCGATTCCGTACAAACCGCTCAGCCGCGTGCCGTCTCAGCGCAGGATCCGCTTGATTGCAGGCGTGGTGTTTATGCTGGCTTGCGGTGCGATCGGATTTGCCGACGACTATATCAAGGTGGTCAAAAAACGCAATCTCGGTCTGACAGCATCGCAGAAAATGGCACTGCAGCTGTTTGCGTCGACCGGTTATGCCGCGGTGATGTATTTCCTCGGCGGTGCGGGCGCGATCGAACTGCCGTTCTTCGGTGTTGAGCTGGGCATCTGGTTTATCCCGCTGTGCATCTTTTTCGGTGTCGGTATTCCCAATGCCACCAACCTGACCGACGGCGTTGACGGCTTGTGCGGTTCGGTGACGGTGGTCGCTTCGGTGTGTCTGGCGTTGGCGGCAACGGCGGTGGGAGACTTCGGTCACACGCTCACGTCGCTGTGTTTTGCAGGCGCAATGGTCGGCTTCCTGATGTGGAATTTCCACCCCGCCAAGGTGTTTATGGGGGACACGGGCTCTCTGCTGATCGGCGGTATGCTGTGCGCGGTCGCGTTCGGTATCGGTCAGCCGTTCCTGCTGATCCCCGTCGGCATCATGTATATCGTTGAAACGCTGTCTGTCATGCTTCAGGTTTCCTACTTCAAGCTGACAAAAGGCAAGCGTCTGTTCAAAATGAGCCCCATTCACCATCATTTTGAGATGTGCGGCTGGAGCGAAAATAAAATTGTGGCGGTGTTCTGCATTATCACCTTTGTGATCGGTTTCGGAACACTGTGCCTGATCTATTTATAAGAAATCGTTTGCAGTATGATGCAGGAAAGGAGATGACGGCAATGGCTGACAAAACAACACTGGCACCTCAAAGCACGTGGGAACGCATCAAGGCGTGGTTTTATCTCAAATCCGGACTGGATATGCCGTTTTTGATCCTCCTGCTGGCGCTGTTGACCATCGGTCTTGTGTGTATGTTTTCCGCAAGCTACGTCAATGCGTACTACGAGGAAAACGACAGTTATTTTTACATTAAAAAGCAACTCGGCTTTGCGGTGATCGGCGTCGTAGCGATGGTGGTCATGTCCATGATCGACTACCACAAATGGCACAAGCTGTCATTGATCATCATGGGCGTGGCGGTGCTGTTGCTGATCGTCGTGTTGCTTATCCCGTCCTCTTCGGGCGTTCAACGCTGGCTGTCGGTGCCGGGACTTCCCAGCTTCCAGCCTTCGGAAATAGCGAAATTTGCGCTGATCGTGATGTTCGCACACATGATATCGCTCAACCACAACAACATGAAAACCTTCAAAGGCGGCTTCTTACCGTTCATGGGCATTCTTGCCGTCATCTGCGGACTGACGCTTTTAGAGCCTCACCTGTCGGGTACCATGCTGATCTTTGCGCTCGGTTTTGTGATGATGTTTATCGGCGGCACCCGCCCGATGTACCTGGTGCTGACGGTGCTCTTCGGACTGTCTGTTGTGGTGTTCATGGTCATGGTGCTCGGTTACGAGCAGGACCGCATCGAGGTGTGGCTGGATCTGACGGAGACGTATGAGCGTAACCGCGACCAGGCATGGCAGACGATGCAGTCGCTGTATGCCATCGGCTCGGGCGGACTGATGGGTCAGGGCTTCGGCAACTCGCGTCAGAAGCATCTCTTCCTGCCGGAGCCGCAAAACGACTTCGTGTTCTCCATTGTGTGCGAGGAGATGGGCTTCATCGGCGCGGTGCTGATCATCATTTTGTTTATTGTGCTTGTGTGGCGCGGCTTTACCATTGCCATGCACGCCCCCGATAAATTCGGCTTTATGCTCGCCATCGGTCTGACGGCGCAGATCGCCATTCAGGTCGCCATCAACATCGCGGTCGTGACCAACCTGTTGCCGAACACCGGCATCAGCCTGCCGTTCTTCAGCTACGGCGGCACATCGTTGATCATGCTCCTTGCACAGATGGGAATTCTGCTGTCGATATCCCGCCATTGGGTGACAAAGAGCGACTGAGTGCCAAAGGGAGAATTACCGTATGAGAATATTGATGACGGGCGGCGGTACAGCCGGGCATATCAATCCCGCGCTGACCATTGCCAAAGCCCTTGAAAATGAATATCCCGATTCCGAGGTGCTGTTTGTCGGTGCCGAGGGTCGCATGGAAACCAAACTGGTGCCTGCCGCAGGGTATGCCATCAAGACCATGAAGGTCAGCGGTTTTCAGCGTAAGCTGACGCCCAAGGCGATCGGTCATAACATCCAAACCGTCTGGCGCACGCTGACGGCAAGCGGCACGGCCAAAAAGATCATTCGCGATTTCAAGCCGGACATCGCCATCGGAACGGGTGGCTATGTCTGCGGCCCGATTTTGCGAGCCGCCGCCAAGGAAGGTGTGCCGGTCGTGGTGCATGAGTCCAACGCTCTTCCCGGTGTGACGGTCAAGATGCTTGCCAAGTGGGCGACGATCTGCCTGCCCGATGAATCGGCAAAAGCACATCTTCCGGTTGATGCGAAGACGGTGGTGACGGGCAATCCTCTTCCCGACGATTTCACCGCCTTCAACAAACAGCAGGCGCGGCAAAAGCTGGGTCTTGATGAACGTCCCGTGGTGCTGTCTTTCGGCGGCAGTCTGGGCGCCGCGGCGATCAACTGCGCTGTGGCGGGTATGCTCGAAAAGAGCGTTCGTGAAGGTAAACTGCAACATATTCACGCCGCCGGCTCGAACGGCTACGCGGCGATGTGCGATTTGCTGAAAGCGTCGGGCGTTCCTCTTGACGCAGACGGCATGGATGTGCGCGAATATATCCACAATATGAAGGAATGCATGGCGGCCGCCGATCTGGTGATTTGTCGGTGCGGTGCCATGACGCTGACGGAACTGCAGGCGTGCGGTAAACCGTCCATTCTCATTCCGTCGCCGTATGTGGCGGAAAACCACCAATTCCATAATGCACAGGTGCTTGTCCGTCGTGAGGCGGCGATCTGCATCGAGGAGAAGGACCTGACGGCTGCCGCTTTGTGGGAGGCTGTCAACCGCATTACCTCCGATGCCGCGACACTGCATCGCATGGGCGAGAATGCCGCGAAGGGTGCTGTGCGTGATGCGCGTGACCGCATTTTGCAGGTTGTGCGCGATGTTTTGAAATAACCCGCTTTTTTCCTTGTTTGATTGGATTTTCACCGTTTTTTCTCGTTTTGCATACCATGGCATCATAGATGGGTCAGACCGAATGTGATGCGAGGTGTTGATTGTGGAGGAATTACGGATCGACGGTATGCGATCGCTCAAAGGAGAGTTGACGCTTCACGGAGCCAAAAACAGTGCGTTGCCGTTGCTTGCGGCAACGCTGCTGATGCGAACGCCGACGACGCTTGACAATTGTCCGCCGCTGTCCGATGTGGCGGTGTCGACGGCGATTTTGCGGCATCTCGGGTGCTGTGTGGAGCGTGTCGGTGACCGTGTGACGGTGACACCGACAAACACAAGAGTCACGACGATCCCCGAGCGGTGGATGCGCGGTATGCGCAGCTCGATCGTGTTTTTGGGATCGATGCTTGCCTCAACAGGAGAGGCGCATCTATGCTTTCCCGGTGGCTGTGAACTCGGCCCGCGCCCCATTGATCTGCATCTGGCGGCATTTCGTCAGATGGGTGTGATCGTCCGAGAGGACGGCGGAACGCTTCACTGCTATGCTCCCAAAGGACTGTGCGGTGCGTCGATCACGCTGTCTTTTCCGAGTGTCGGTGCTACGCAGAATGTGTTGCTGGCGGCGGTGCTTGCCAAAGGCGATACGGTGATCTGCAACGCGGCGACGGAGCCGGAAATTCACGAGCTGTGCCGCTTTTTGGTTTCCTGCGGAGCGCATATTGACGGCATCGGAGACAGTGTGATCCGTGTCAGAGGCGTGAAGTCGCTGGATGGCTGTTGCTTCCGTGTGATGTCCGATCGCATCGAAGCGGCGACCTATTTGTCGGCGGCGGCGATCACGGGCGGAGAACTGATGCTCAAAGAAGCACAGGCGTCGCATCTGACGGCGGTGACATCGCTCTTGCAGGAGGCAGGGTGCCGTGTGGCGACTCCGGCGGGTGGCGTGTACATCAAAGCGCCGCCGCGTCTCAGAGCGGTGCGACTTGTGCGCACGATGCCCTATCCCGGATTTCCCACCGATGCGCAAGCCCCCATCATGGCGGCGCTTTGCAAGGCGGCGGGAACAAGCATGATCGTGGAAAATATTTTTGACAGTCGCTTCAAGCATGTGGGAGAATTGCAACGCATGGGTGCCCACATCAAGACCAACGGCCGTGTGGCGGTGGTCGACGGCGTACCGCGATTGACAGGCGCGACGGTGTGTTGCACCGATTTGCGCGGCGGAGCGGCGCTTGTGGTGGCGGCTCTCGGTGCTGAGGGGCAGACCCGCATCCGAACGTTGTCACATCTTGACCGCGGATACACGGCACTGGATACTACTTTGCAAACCCTCGGCGGGCAGGTTGTCCGCGTGACAGTATAAATGACAGAATTCACAAAGGCAGGTGATACCCATGGCGAAGGAAACCCGTCAACAAAACCAAAAGACGGAAGAACAACAATTAAAGGAGCGCCAGGCGCTCGCAACAAAACGATTTTATTTTCTGGTCGCCATGCTGGTGCTCATCGTCCTGTTTGCGTTTGGCTCGCTGTACATCTGGATCACCATGCCGCGTGTCGGTGAGGACGGTCGTCCGCTTGCCACCGACGGTCCCTTCTCGGTGGAAAAGGTCGTTCTCAGCGGCAACACCCGCTACGATGAGGAGACGGTGATTTACGAAAGCAACGTGGTGGTCGGGCAGAGCATCTTCACGGTGAACACCGATGATGTGGAAGAGACACTGCTTGACACCTTCCCGTACTTCACCTCGGCGCAGGTGCAGACAGTCGGCATGAGCGAGGTACACATTGCGGTGACCGAAACCACCGCGATCGGTGTGATTCCCTCCAACGGTAGTTGGGTGACGGTCGGCAAAAACGGCAAGGCACTTGACCGCGAGCCGATGACCTCCAACACCCCAAAGGGTCAACTGTATCTCAAAGGTACGCTTCCGCCCGACGGCGGTGTGACGGTGGGCGGTAACGCCATGCACGCGGAGTCACTGGAAATCGTGCAGACGCTGGTCAACGCGATCGAGCGTGTGGGCCTCACGGATATCATCGAGATCAACATCGGCAATCTGAGCAATATCCGCATGAACTGGCGCGGACAGGTGGAAATTCGGCTGGGCAACACGTCCAATCTGGATCATGAGATCGACATGGTTGCCGAGTGTATTCCGCAGCTGGTCACCCTTCGCGGGCAAAAGGTATCGGGTATTCTGGATCTGACGTCCTATTCCAACAAGGACCTGGACGATCAGGCGGTGTTTACACCGTCTTCGCTCATCAGCGGTCCCGTCGTGTCATCGGGCGATGACGACAGTGAGCCGTAATGGCGGAAAAATAAAATTTTTGTAACGAAGGCGCGAAATCGCAAATTTTCTGTTGATATTGCGAAAAGTTCGTGGTATCATTAGAATAGGAGCGATTTTAAATACATGGCGTTTTACAAAGAACGACAAAACATAAAACAGGGAGGAAGTTTTTCATGGGATTTCAAATTGAAAACGATTACGCAGGCGGCGTACAGATAAAGATCGTCGGTGTCGGCGGCGGCGGCGGCAACGCTGTTGACCGCATGGTGCGCTCCGGTTTGCAGGGCGTCGAATTCGTCGCGATCAACACCGATCGTCAGGCGATCGCTCGCTCTCAGGCAACGCTGAAGCTGCAGATCGGCGAGAAGCTGACTCACGGCATGGGCGCAGGCGCCAACCCCGACAAGGGTCAGCGTGCCGCCGAAGAGAGCCGTGACGAGATCGAAGCGGCACTCAAAGGCACCGATATGGTGTTCATCACCGCCGGTATGGGCGGCGGCACCGGTACGGGTGCGGCTCCTGTTGTGGCAGGCATTGCGCGTGACCTCGGTATCCTCACCATCGGCGTGGTCACCAAGCCCTTCGGCTTTGAAGGCCGTCGCCGTCTGGAGCAGGCCGAAAAAGGTATTGCCAACCTCTATGAGCAGGTCGACAGCTTGCTGGTTATTCCCAACGAGCGTCTGAAGCTCATCAGCGAACAGCGCATCACCCTCGCCAATGCGTTCGGCATGGCGGACGACGTGCTTCGTCAGGGCGTGCAGTCCATCTCCGACCTCATCACCAACCAGGCAATGGTTAACCTTGACTTCGCGGACGTCACCGCGATCATGAAGGACGCCGGCTACGCTCACATGGGCTATGGCTGTGCTTCCGGCAAAGAGAAGGCGACCGAGGCTGCCGAGCGTGCTGTGGCGAGCCCCCTGCTCGACTCTTCCATCAAGGGCGCGCGCGGCGTGATCATCAACATCACCGCGTCTCCCGATGTCGACCTCGAAGATGTCGATGTCGCCGCTTCCATCATTCAGAAGGCCGCTCACCCCGATGCGAACATCATCTGGGGTATGGCGTTCGACGATACGCTGGATGACGAGATGATCGTCACGGTCGTCGCCACCGGTTTTGATCACAAACCCGGCAGCTCCGACGCTCCCGCCACCTCCATGGAAAGCATCAACGGCTTCTCTGCCATGAGCAGTGCCATGGAAGACGACGAGGAAGACGGCTTCGGCGAAATCATGAACCTGTTCGGCAACAAGCGCTGATCAACAATCGTATGTATCACAACAGCTGTCACCGTCTTTGTCGGTGACAGCTGTATTTTTTTACGGAAGGAATGGACAGGGAATGATCACGATAATCGGCAGTGCGAATGTGGACTATGTGATCCGCGCAGAGCGTATGCCCAAGCTGGGAGAAACCATTGTCGGCGGGGAATATCAGACAAATGCCGGCGGCAAGGGCCTCAATCAGGCGGTAGCTGTGTCGAAGCTGGGCGGAGATGCGGTGTTTTTGGCGATGCTTGGCGACGACGAAGGCGGTGCGATGCTGGAGCGGACGCTGTCACGGCACGGTGTCCGATTTGAGGGGGAGCGCGTAAGCGATGCCCACACGGGCGTGGCGATGATCACCGTGGTGAACGGCGACAACGCGATCATTCTCCACGCGGGAGCCAATGACCTGCTGACGGACGATGTTGTCCGAAAACATGAGCGTCTGATCGCGCAAAGCGACTATGTGATGCTTCAACTGGAGATCCCGATCAAGACAGTGGAGACGGTGTGTGAGCTTGCCGCTGAACACGGCACCAAGGTGGTGCTCAATCCCGCGCCGTTCAAGGAGCTTCCCGCGAGCATCGTGGGCGCGGTCGACTGGCTCATTCCGAATGAACATGAAGCGGGCGCTCTTGTCGACATGACGATCGCCGATGTGTCGTCAGCGGTCGCGGCGGTCAACCGCCTCAAAGCCATGGGTGCGCACGGCGTGGTGATCACGCTTGGCGATAAAGGCTGTGTCTACACCGACGGCGAGAGTGTGTGTCACCGTGCGGCGGACCGGACGAACGTGGTGGACACCACTTCGGCGGGCGATTGTTTTATCGGCGCGTTTGTGACAAAGCTGTCAGAAGGCGCGTCCGTTTCACAGGCGGTGGCGTTTGCCGCAAAAGCCTCGGCGGTGGCGGTGTCGCGAAAAGGCGCGTCCGTTTCCATTCCGTTGGCTTCGGAACTGCTATAACGAGAAACAAGGCTGTCTGTCATCGATAAGGGTGACAGACAGCCTTGTTTTATTACCACTGCGCGATACGCGTTTTCATGCCGTCGATATCGAGAACACCTTCGGCAAAGCCTTTTTTGATCAGCTCCGGCGGCAGAAATTCATCGTATTTTTCAAAAACGGGGATTTCATTCGGGTAGATGAGCGACAGCGGGTCGAGCGGCATGGCGGCCTTTTCTTTGACGACGCGAAAGAAGTCGTGCGGTGAGGCGTCCATCGAGAAGCACAGAAAATAGGGGCGGGAGGCTTCCAGACCGCGAATGCCGAGCTCTTTGGCACAATGCAATTTTAAAAACCGTTCGAGAGCGAAAAACGCATAGGTACCGAGCCACGGAAGCAGGCACCATGCCGTTCCACCGAGCGAAATGAGCGGTTTTGCGCAGAGGTCGGCGTGAGATGCCGTTTCTCTGGCGGAAATGAGCCGTGCGGCGGCGTTTTTCATTAAATAAGGATAGGAGTTACCTTCGCTCAAAACGCCTCTCATGCGCTCTAAAACGCGCGTGTGAATGTCCCCGGGGCACAAACCGAAAAAGGCGGGAATAACGCCCTTGACTTGTTCGCAGTAGACGGTGTGGCGTTTGTGATCGACGTCTTCGACGATCCAGACATGACCGGCGATGGCGATTTTCTGACCGGGAGGCGGTGGTCTGACGATGGTGCCGATTTCCTCCGAATGAGAGCGAACGGTGTATTCCTCATTTTCTTTGAACACGGCATAGAATTTAAAGGAATTGGTTTGTCGTTCACCGCTGAGTCCCACGATCAGTCCGCCGCGTTCGGTGCGCTGAATGTGATCGATGGCGAGGAGATGGTGAAGAAGCTGACGGAAATCGTCGGTTGTGATGCGGCGGAACATCGTCAGCGTCAGTATACGGGAAGCCAGCTGGGCGGGTGTCATCTCGCCGCAGGAGGCGAGGGTGCTCATGGTCTGATGGTACAGCAAGCTGTACGGCAGGCGGTCGAGTCGCGGCGGCTCGACAAAACGTTCCTCAAGGTACAACTGTACAAGGGCGATGCCTTGAAGAAGTGACCACGGAACGGTGGCGGGCAGCATGGCGCGCGCTTCTTGTTGCTCCTCGCGCATCACAAACCACATTTCCGGCGGCAGGTCACGGCGTCCCGTTCGTCCCATACGTTGCAAAAAGGAGGAAACGGTGGCGGGAGCGTCGATCTGAAAGGCGCGCTCCAGTCTGCCGATGTCGATACCGAGTTCCAAGGTGGCGGTGGTGACGGTCGTCGCTGTTTGTTGCTCATCGCGCATGGCGTGTTCGGCCGTTTCGCGGTATGCGGCCGACAGATTGCCGTGATGAATGAGGAAACGGTCGCGTTCGTGCTGAATGTCACAGTATTGTCGCAAAGAGGCGGTGACGGTCTCACATTCTTCGCGGGAGTTGACAAAGACGAGGCATTTTTTACCGCGGGTATGGTCATAAATATAGCCGATGCCGGGATCGGCATTGGCGGGGGCGCGGTCGGTCGCTTCCTCAAGAACGGGGAGCGCGTCGTTGACGGTCACCTCGGCGGACGCTTCGGGACCGCTCACATAAAAATGTTCCATGGACAGCCGCCATGTGGCACCCTTGACCTCGATCTGCGGAATGGCGGTGCGACGGGAGGTGCCGTGGCTCAAAAAGCGTCCGACCGCCTCGGGATCGCCGAGCGTGGCGGACAGTCCGATGCGCCGCGGCTGAACATCTGCGGCGGCGCATAACCGTTCGATCAGACACATGGTCTGTCCGCCGCGATCGCCGCGAATAAGCGAATGGATCTCGTCGATGACGATAAACCGCAGATCGCAAAACAGCTTGGAAACAGCGGCGTGCTTGTGCATCAGCAAGGCTTCGAGCGATTCGGGCGTGATCTGCAGAATACCCGACGGTCGGTCAAGCAGTTTCTTTTTGTGGGACTGCGACACATCGCCGTGCCAATGCCATACAGGGATATGCGCCTCCTCGCACAGCTCATTCAGACGGATAAACTGGTCGTTGATGAGGGCTTTGAGAGGACTGATATACAAGGCGCCGACCGAGCGCGGCGGATCTTCGCTGAACAGAGACAGGATCGGAAAGAACGCCGCTTCGGTTTTTCCCGATGCGGTGGATGCGCAAAGCAACAGATGATCGTCCGTGTGGAACAGGACATCTGCCGCCGCCACCTGCACGGCGCGAAGTTGTTCCCAGCCGTGCCGATAGATGAAATCCTGCACAAACGGGGCATAGCGGTCAAATACAGACATACGGTGACGCTCCTTGTGTTACAGAGTGAATTCCGCGAAACGGCCGCTGTCGTCGGCGTCCTCGAGAGCGGTTTTGGAAAACGCGAATTGTCCCGAGCCGAGCAGATCGGGCACCTTTACCTCCGGGTGCTGATAAACGATGTTGAGAAGCTCGATGAAATCGCGGATCACCTCGCGCGGGGTGATGTGATTGTCTGCGCCGATGCGTCCGAATTCAATGCGAATGAAATCGATGCGATCCTGTTCGCTGATCGTGAGGGCGTAGTCGAACAGTCCGGCGTGTATGTCGGCGAGCTTTTCGGTCAGCACCAGCAGTTCCTCATAGGTGAGCGGTTGCAGTTTGATGATGGGGGCGAGCAGGTCGCACAGCGTGTCGTCCGCAAACTTGCCCTCTGCCAGTCGTGAACGAAGGGCTTCGTAGCTGAACACGCCGCGGCGGGGGTCTTCGATGCATTGCGGTGTGCCGCACATAATGATGCCCAGATGGGAGGCGCGCCCTTGCAGGGTATCGTTGTACATGGTGAGCAGTTTTTCGTAGTTGTATTGACGGGTGATGGTGTGGGGAATTTTGTAAATGTTGACCAGCTCGTCGACAAGCACCAGCAGACCGTCGTAGCCCGCCTTTCTGAGAAATACGGCGAACAGCTTGATATAGTCATACCAGTTGTCGTCGGTGACGATGACGTTGACGTGAAGCTCCTTTGCAGCGTCGGTCTTGGTGGCGTATTCTCCGCGGAACCATTTGATGACGGCGTTTTTGCGCTCATCATCACCGTCCAGATAGGCGTGATAATATACGGTGAGGATCTTCGCAAAATCGAATCCATGCACCATATCGTTGATCGCACCCACCACCGCGAAGATGCGGCGGTCGACGGCTTTGCGGAACGCGTCACAAGCGGGATCGAGTCCCTCTTCGGTGATGACCTCGGTCTGAACCTGACTGATCCAGCGATCGAGAATCAGCGTGAGAGCGCCGCCGTCGGGGCGGGTTTTGGTGGACAGATTGCGTATCAGCTCCCGATAGGTGGCAAGCCCCTGCCCTTTGGTGCCGTGGAGACGGCGTTCGGGAGACAGGTCAGCATCACACACCACAAAGTTTTTATCCATCGCGTAGTTGCGTATGGTCTGGAGCAGAAAGCTTTTGCCGCTGCCGTAGCGTCCGACGATGAAGCGAAAGGAGGCGCCTCCCTGTGCGATGATGTCCACGTCGTGAAGCAGAGCGTTGATGGGGGCTTCGCGTCCGACAGCGATATACGGCAGTCCCACGCGTGGCACAACACCGCCTTTGAGAGAATTGATGAGGGTCTGGGCAATGCGTCTGGGTACATTCATGATGAGATCATTCCTTTCAGGTCATCGACGTAATCGTCGATCAGGCAGGGGGTATCACCGGTAAAGTCGATGACACTGTCGCCGATCGTGTCGAACAGCTTATCGTTGATGCTGTCGCAGATGACCGACAGCATACGACGGTGGTTTTTGGCGATCGCGGCGGCATCGCCGCCTTCCAGCATACCGCACAAAACGGCATATTCCGCGTCGTCGAGCGGGGTGGTATGGTGATTGGCGGGTGGTGGCACGGGCGGCGCCGTCGGTGCGTCGTCGGCTTCCTCGACGAGTAGCTTTTCACAGGTGTCATCGGCGGCGCGACGAATGGCATCGAGCTTTGTCAGGTCGATGTCGATCACCTTCGGTTTGGGGGCAAGTGCCGCCCTCACCGCTTCATCGACAAGCGCTTGCAGATCATCGGGGAGACAGGCCTCTTTGATACGATGCGGATCGCGGCAGGCTTTGCGCAGTGCCACGTCGACATTTCGCATCAGGTGGGTGAGCAGTGCTTCGGGTTTCGGCAAATAATACCCGACATGTCGCCACCATGCACCGTCCTGATAGGTATATCGCAGGAGCGGGGTGAGGTCGATCATCGCTTCGGGGTGGGGTGTCCTTTCGAAAAAGACGGCGCTGCGGAACAGCGCATGGAAAACGCTGATGGGTTTTCCGAATAAACAGGCAAATAAAGGAAACGGCTCGTTTTTTTGATAATAGGCATCCACCGCCCGATAGGTATGGCACACGGCGGTGCGTGACAATGCGGGGTGTGCTTTGAAAAAACGGGATTTATCAAACCGATAGGCACACACGGCGGCAAGCGCGGTGTAGAGGCTTTCATCATCGACCGTCTGTGCCTGATTCAGTACACAAAGCCGTTTGTTGTCGGTGAGGTCAACGGGCAGAAGGTCGGGGCTTCTGTCGGGCTGATAATACACATAAAAGTCGGTCAGCGTCATGCAAAGGGCGTCAACGACATACTTGTCACGGCTGTGTTCGTAAAGCTGACAAAGACGGTCAAAGGCGTCTTCGGCGCTGTCGACACCGATGAGATGGACAAGCTCGTTCATGTGCAACAGCACAAAGGCGGGATGCTCCGAAAACTGTCCCTGACGCAAGCGGTGCCGCCACGAGAAATAGGCGCGCAGTTGATTATCCGTCAGCGAGCGATAGGTGGGTTTGTAGATAAAAAACGGTTCGATGTGATCGACGTTGTCGATGATGTCGACAGCACGCTCGGCTTGTCTGACAAAGATCTCTTCTTCGCTTCGGTATTTTTCAAAATACAGCTGTCGTCCGTAAGCTTTAAGAGCGACGATGTCGGGCGGCAGGTAATTCTGCAGGGAGGAAGCGGGACGCAGGATCGGTTCATCGGTGTAGAATTTCGGGAGAAAAGTACGTTTGTTCGAAAGTTTTTTTGTGATCTGACTGATCAAACTGATCAAACTGTCGGTATCCATGCGCCTTCCTCCTTTTATCTATATATTTATACTATACAATAAAGAACGTATGTTTGTCAATAGGCGTAAAAAAAGAGATCTTCGCCGGAGCGAAGATCTCTTCCTTGTTATCAGTCGCAGCAGGGGTCGGGTTTTTTGACAGGTGCGGGTGTGGGGGCGGGGGCGGTGGTGTCACCCAGACCCGTGATTTCGGAAAACAGCACGTTATGCTTGGACATATCCACGACATCGGTGGGAACGATGATCTTGGAGGCCTTGCCGTTGGCAAGCGCCACAAGGGCTTCATAACGCTTGAGTTCCAGAACCGCGGCGTTGGCGGCGGCTTCGCGCAGTTCGCGCAGACCGTCGGCTTCCGCTTTTTTGGCCAGATAGATGGCGCGGGCTTCACCTTCGGCGCGGGCGATCTGAGCATCGCGCTCACCCTCGGCTTCGAGGATCATCGCTTGTTTTTCGCCTTCGGCGCGGGTGATGGCGGCGGCTTTGTGACCTTCTGCCTGAAGAAGTGTCTCACGACGGTCACGTTCTGCCTTCATCTGCTTCTCCATCGCGTTTTGGATTTCGGTGGGCGGAATGATGTTGCGAAGCTCCACACGGTGAACCTTGATGCCCCATTTGTCGGTGGCTTCGTCAAGAATAGAGGTCATTTTGGCGTTAATGGTATCGCGGGAGGTCAGTGTGCCGTCAAGCTCCAGCTCGCCGACAAGGTTACGCAGGGTTGTGGCGGCGAGGTTGGCGAGCGCGGAGATGGGGTTGACCGCGCCGTAGGCATACAGCTTCGCGTCGTAGATGGCGTAGTAAATCACGGTGTCGATCTGCATCGTCACGTTATCCTTGGTGATGACGGGCTGAGGCGGAGAATCGAGGACTTGTTCTTTAAGCGTCACTTTTTTGGAAATGCGTTCGAGAAGCGGGATCTTAAAGTGGATACCGGCGCCCCACGTCTTTTTGTATTTTCCGAGAAACTCGATGACAAATTCGTGTGCCTGAGGAACGATCTTGATGCAGGTGATGAGGATCACGACAATAACAGCGGCAAGACCAATCAACAATTCTGTCATAAACAACACCTCTTTGGATAATTTGTATGCGGTCACATACATCATTATCAGTATACATCGAGACAAAGGGCGTGTCAAGAAAAAGCGGGTTTTGTCGAACCAACACGAAACGGGACACACCGGTCGGTGTGTCCCGTTTGCAGGATGCTATCAGCCGATCACGTTGATGCCGCCGGTGAGGATATAGCCCTGCCCGACGGGGTCGACGGCTCTGCCGTTGACACGCACTTCAAAGTGGAGGTGCGGGCCTGTGGAGTTGCCGGTGTTGCCCACACGGGCGATCTGCGAGCTGCCTCCCAGCACAATGTCGCCCTCGGAAACAAGCAGTTCACTGCAGTGACCGTACAGCGTGATGATGCGGTTGCCTTCAAAGTCGTAGCCGTGGTCGATCATGATGTATTTTCCGTAGCCGCTGTTGTCGTTGCCGCCCGCAAAGATGACGGTGCCGTCGGCGGCGGCGACAATGGGTTCGCCCGTGGAGTCGCCCCAGCCCGCGATATCCAGACCGTAGTGCCAGCGTCCCCAGCGGGACTTAAAGCTGCTGGTGATGACGTTGCAGGTGGGAGCGGGCCATTCCATCTGTGCGACGATGTACATATCGGTCGTGTGATAGTCTTTGACGATGTCGGTGATCTGTGCGCGGAGCTCACCTTGTTCGACGATCAGCTTGGCATATTCATCGCGGTAATAGTTGATGTAGGTGCTCAGCTCGTCGGCAATCTTGTTGGACTCGCTCAGCAGAGACAGCAGTTCGCGGCGGGAATTCTCAAGCGCATATTCCGCGCTGACATACGGGGCGATCTGCTCGTCGAGCAGGCGGCGTCTGGTCTCGAGCGTGGCCTTCTCTTTTTGTATGTTTTTGATCTCTTCCTGCAGTTTCAGAAAAACGGCGTTGTCCGCCTCGGACAGCAGGCTGATCGCTTTATGGGTAACCAGGAATTCGGTGTAGGTTTTGACGTCCAGCATCTTGAGGTACACCGGCATATCGCTGATCTTCGAGAACGCACGGAGCTTTTGCCGCAGATGATCGTACCGTTTGAGGATACTCTGGCGACGGACAAGGTAGGACTGCTCCTGTTGCATGATCTCCTCGTCGTTGAGGGAGATCTGTCGCTGAAGGGCGTCTTTGATCTCGGCGTTGAGGTCGATCTCTTGTTGCTTGAGAGCGATCTCTTTTTCGATGCTGTCCTGTTGAAGCAGGAGACCTTCGAGGGTGTCGGCGTAATAAGAACGGGATTCCTCAAGGGCATTTGCCTGAGATTGCAGTTCCACGCGCTGTTCATGCAGGTTGTTGACGTGCTCGCGTTCCTCATCGGTCATGGTATCGGGGAGCGGTACCTGCGTGGTGGTCGTGGTCGCGGTCGTCGTATTCGGTTTTGTCTGCACCGTTGTCGCGACGGTGGTCGTCGTGGGCTTTGCCGTAGTGACGGTGGTGGTGATGACCGTCGGCGGGTCGGTGGGGGGAGCGGTCGTGACCTCGGTTGCGGTGGTTTCGGTGGGAATCGTCTCGGTTGCATTGGCAACGGGTGACAAGGCAATGCAGACCACCAGAGCGATGGTCTGCATCATGATCCACACAGAAAATCGTTTGTTTAAACGCATAACGTGATCGGATCCTTTCGGGCTGTTACAGTGATTCGTCGACAATAATGCCGGAGGTGGAAATATAGCCGTTGGCGATGGGGTCAACGGCGGTGCCGTTGACGCGCACCTCAAAATGGAGATGAGGACCGGTGACATTACCGGTGGTGCCGATGTTGGAAATGTGCTGTCCCTTGGTGACGGTCTGACCGTAGGACACGTGGAGTGCCGATGCGTGGGCGTACAGCGTGACGATGTTGCGTCCCTGGTTGTCGTAGCCGTGGTCGATCATGATGCACAGACCGTAGCCGCTCATCCAGTCGGCATAGATGACCCTGCCTTTGGCGGCGGCGTTGATACGTGTGCCGTAGCAACCGCTGCCGCAGATGTCAATACCGCGGTGCCAGCGTCCCCAACGGAACTTGAAGGTAGAGGAGATATAGTTGCAGTCGTAGGCAGGCCAGCCCATCGAGCCGGAGCCGCTGCCGTTGTAACTGCCGCTGTAGCCGTTTTCCTTGGCGATCGCCTGATTGATGAGATCTTCGAGCTTTTCGGCTTCCTTCTCAGCGGCGGCGATGTCGGCGTTGTATTTGTCGATGTTCTGGTTGAGCTTGTCGGTGGTGGTGACGCGCTCACTGTACAATCGGTCGAGCTCCTGCTTTTTGGCGTCCAGCTCGGCAATTTTGTCATAATAGGGCTTGCATTGCAGTTCAAAAGCGGCTTTTTGTTTTTCAAGCGCTTCGTATTCCGCCTCCAGCTTGTCTTTTTCGGCGTTGAGCGTCTGAAGCTCCGCTTCCATCTGCTCCATGAGTCTGGCGGTGTTTTGGGCGATCAGCTCGCTCATTTTGTTCATGATGAGGTAATCGGTGAATTCATCGCCCGCAATCAGCAATTGCATATAGGAGGTGAGCGTGTTGGTTTTGGACAGCTCGCGCAAGCGGGTCTTGAGCGCCTCGTATTCGGCGACGATTTCCGCTTGCTTAGCGGTGATCTGTGCGTTTTGGGTGTCAAGCTCGGTTTGCTTGGCGTCCATCTGCGCCTGCTTTCCTTGAACCTGAGACTCAAGGTCGGCTTTTTCGGCTTCCAGAAGCGCGATCTCGTCGAGCTGTAACTGAATTTGTGCTTCGATGGTAGCTTTTTCCGCTTCCAGCTCCTCAAGCGTTGCGGCGGCGGCGTTGCGCTTTGCCTCCAGCTCTTTTTGCTTGTCGAGGATATCCTGCTTTTGCTGTTCAAGCTCGGCAGATGTGGCGGCGCTGACCGTGATGAGCGCGGGAGCTTTAACGGGGTCGATATCAAAGAGTGCCATACCGTTGACAAGCAAAGCGATAGCACACACCAGAGCGGCAAGCCGTATATACAGCGAACTGCTCTTGCGGCGAAGTCGTTGTGTCATTGTGATGGGAACCTTCTTTCTGATCAAGACGACGGTCATCCGAGAATGTCAATGCCGGCGGTGGAAAGGTAGCCGTTGCCGACGGGATCGACGGGGCTGTTGTTGACGCGGACCTCAAAGTGGAGATGAGCGCCGTAGGAAACGCCGGAATTACCGACGTCCGCAATGTGTGTCTGTCCGCCGGTGACATAGTCGCCGACCTCGGCATACAGTGCATTGCAGTGACCGTAAAGTGTTAAAATGTGATTACCGTTCGAGTCGTAGCCGTGATCGATCATGAGGCAGTACCCATAGCCGCTCATCCAACCGGAGTAGATGACCGTGCCGGAGGCGGCAGGGACGATCAGTCTGCCCATGGCGGAACCGTAACAGGCGAGATCGACACCGTAGTGCCAACGACCGAATTGCGGACGGTATTTGTAGCTGCTGGTGATGACGGTACAGGTCGGCGTAGGCCAGTACATACCGCCGTCGACCCCTTGAATGTAGGAACTGCCGGAATCGTTGTCCTCATTGTCAGAGGAGTCGCTTTCGTCGGAGGAGTCATCGCTGTTGTCGGAAGAGGTGTCACCGTTGTCGGAGGAGTTATCGCCGGAATCGGGTTGCTGAGACTCTTGCTCCTGACGGTTTTGCTCTTCCTCAAGGCGTTGCTGTTCGTCTTCGAGACGCTGTTGCTCGTCTTCAAGACGTTGTTGCTCCTCCTCGCGCAGACGTTGCTCTTCTTCGCGCTGGCGTTGAGCCTCGATGGCCTTGGCGATTTCGCTGTCAAGCGTGCTTTGCTTTTGATCGATCTCGCTGATCTGCTCGCTCAGATAGGACATATCCTGTTCCATCTGGAGCGCGAGCGCTTCGGACTCGGCATAGAATCCCTGAAGCTCTGCTCTGGCGGCTTCGTTGTCCGCCTGAATGCGTTCGAGGTCGACAAGCTCTTGTTCGCGAAGATGAACATCGGCTTCGTTCTGTGCCTTCAGCAGGGCGGTGCGAGCGGCGATCTCTTCGAGCGAATCCATGATGCGTTGATCGTTTTCGGAAATACGCTCGGTCAGCTTGAAGCTGAGAAGGTAGTCGGTGTAGGATTCGCTGTTGAACAGCAGTTGAATGACCGACACCGAGGAGTTGCTCTGCGCAATGCTGCGAAGGCGCTTTTTCAACAGCTTGAACTGATCCGCGTGCTGCTGTTCAAGCGTTGTGATGGTAGCGGTTTGCAGTTCGATCGCGGCATTCTTTTCGGCGATCTGTTGCTCAAGACTGCCGATCATCTCGAGGTTCAGGGCGATCTCTTCACCCTTTTTCTCGATTTGTTGCTGTAAAAGAGCGGACTGCGCCTGCTGCTCTTCAAGAGACTGAGCGGTTTCCTGACGCTGAGCCTCTAACGCCGCTTGCTCATCGGCAAGAGCGTCCTTTTCCTGCTCGAAGTTGTCAACCTGCTCTTTATAGTTGTTGGCTTGTTGCTCAAGTTCGGCGATCTCTTGGTCGAGATCGCTGATTTCCTGTTCAATGCCTTCAACGGTTTGGGCGTATGCTGTGGAACGGTCGTGCGGAGAATCTGCCGGAGAAGCAAATGTCCATACGAGAATAAGGCAGAGGACAAAGGACAGCACACGCATAGAGAATGGGCGTGTACGGTTGTTCTCAGTCAATGGTAACACCGCTTTCTTCTTTCAGGTAGCGGCCGATGGAAATGGCACTGCCGAGCATACCGGTCAGTGTACCGATGATGATGAAGCCGAGGAGCAGCTCTGCCCAAACGGGGAGGAAGCCGAGCATGCCCGTGATCCCGAGATCACTGAACTTGATCATGCCCATCGACACGGTGGATACTAAGCGAGTATAGACGAAGTAGATGACACCGAAGCTCAACAGTCCGGACATCAGACCGAGAACCATGCCTTCCACCACAAAGGGCAGACGGATAAAGGCTTTGGTCGCACCGACGGATTTCATGATGTTGATCTCCAGACGGCGGCTGTAGACGGTGAGCTTGATGGTGTTGGAGATGATGAAGAGCGAGACAAACAGCAGCATACCGATGATCCATGCGCCGATGGAGAACACCGCACTGCGAATGTTGGTCAGCACGCTCGCCACGTCCTGATAGTGAGAAACACTGTCGACGTTTTCGAGCGCCTCGATGTCGGCAAGAGTGCTCACAAAGATGCTTTCTTCGAGATCAACAAACGTCACAACGAAAGCGTCAAGCATCGGGTTGTCTTCACCCTGCAGGGTCTCGAAGGTCGCTTCGGGGATCTCGTCGGAGAAATTCTGAAGAATTTCTTCTTTGGTGATCTTTTCGACGGTGCTGATGTTGTTCATGGTTTTCAGACGTTCGCCGAGGATATCGACTTGTGCGTCGTCGGCGGTGTCCACCGCCCAGACAACGACGGTATTCTGGCTGTAAGCCCAGTTGAAGGCTTGCTCCACGTTGACGAACACCAGATAGGCGGCACCCGTCAGCAACAAGCAGGACACAAGCACCAATACAGAGGCAACCGACATGAAGCTGTTTTGTTTGATGTTACGGAAGCCTTCCTTGATCAGGTAACCGACACTGCTCAGTTTCATGCTTCGTCACCTCCGTTCGCTTGCTGGTCGCCGATGATATCGGCGAGAACGGCCTCCACGGGGTCTGCCGCGGGGACGGCTTCGGGCTCGTCGGCGATGGTATCGAGGACATCCGCCACCACATTGTTCTCGTCGGGAACGGGGGCGGCATACTCCTCCGCTTGCGGCACGTCGGAGACGACGGAACCGTCGTCGATGACAATGACGCGGCGACGGAACGCCTGAACAAGATCGTGTTCGTGCGTGACGACCAGAATGGTGGTGCCGCGGCGGTTGATCTCGGTAAGCAGTTCCATGATCTCATAGGACATTTCGGGGTCAATGTTACCCGTGGGCTCGTCCGCGATGATGAGGGACGGGTTGTTGACAAGCGCACGCGCCAGGCTGACGCGTTGCTGTTCACCGCCGGAAAGCTCCTGCGGATAGTTGCGCGCTTTGTTTTGCAGGCCGACCAGTCCGAGAATATACGGTACGCGTTTGCGGATCTCGCGGCGACCGGCGCCGGTGGCACGCATGGCAAACGCGACGTTATCAAACACCGTCATGGTGGGGATCAGACGGAAGTCCTGAAACACGATGCCCATGGTACGACGAAGATAGGGGATCTCGCGGCGTTTGAGCTTCGACAGCTTGTAGCCGTTGACGATGACCTCGCCGGCATTGGCGACCTCTTCGCGCATGATCAGTTTCAGAAAAGTGGATTTACCGGCACCCGAAGCACCGACAATAAACACAAACTCGCCTTTTTCGATGTTGATGTTGATGTCGCGCAGTGCTTTCGTACCGTTATCGTACGTTTTATGCACGCCTCTGAATTCAATCAAAGGGATACACCTCCTTTGGGATTTGGGACGGTTACAGTTTTGACATCTGCCGTTAAAAAACAACGGCGAAGCGACGGGTTCGCCCATCGCCTCGCGGTGTTATCAATACTTAACAGGGTTTGCCTGCAGATACTTCTTGACCATCAGTGCCACTTTGAAGACGATGGCATCGTCGAACTCGCGCAGATCGAGACCGGTGAGGCGCTTGATCTTTTCGAGACGATACACCAGCGTGTTGCGGTGGACGAACAGCTTGCGGGAAGTTTCGGAAACGTTCAGGTTGTTTTCGAAGAAGCGTTGGATCGTGAAAAGGGTCTCCTGATCGAGCGCGTCGATGGAGCTCTTTTTGAAGATCTCGCGCAGGAACATTTCGCACAGCGGCGTCGGCAGCTGATAGATCAGACGGGCAATACCGAGGTTGTCATAGCTGCAAATGGTTTTCTCGGTGTCAAACACCTTGCCGACTTCAAGGGCAACCTGTGCTTCCTTGAAGGAACGGGCGAGATCCTTGATACCTTCGACGACCGTACCGATACCGACGGTAGCGGGCGTGTAGAACTCACTGCCGAGGGTGTCGACAATGGAACGGGCGAGTTTCTCGAGGTTGGAGGAGTCGATACCCGATTTCACTTCCTTGACAAGCGCAATGTCGTTTTCGCTGATGTTAATGACGAAATCTTTCGCTTTGTCGGGGAAGAGGTTTTGCACGATATCGAAGGTGGAGATATCGGTATGGTTGGTGACGCGAATGAGCAGCACCACGCGGCTGACATCGTTGTTGAAATGCAGTTCGCGCGCCTTCAGATAGATATCGCCCGGCAGAATGTTGTCGAGAATGATGTTCTTGACGAAGTTACCGCGGTCATACTTTTCATCGTAGTATTGTTTGATGCTGGAAAGAGACACGGCCAGAAGGGCGGCAAATTTTTCCGCTTGCTCGTCGGCACCGCTGACAAACAGGACGTACTCGCTGTGGGGGCGGGAACCGAAGGGCTTATAGGTGTTGCCGTCAACGACAAAGGATTCGGTTGCGGTGAACGCCTCCGAGGTGATCGCGTTGTTGATCTCGCCGATACGGCCGAGGTCACTGCAGGCGATGACGGCGGAAGTCTCATCAATCACACCGATCGTGCGATCGATCGCGTCGCGCATCTGATGGACGACGCCCTGGAATAATCTGTTCGACATAGCTTCTGGTCTCCTTTACCTTGTAAAGTGTCATCTCTTCTCGTTTTCGGAATTCAAGACACGGAAAAGCGGATTACCCGCGATACTCCTAGTTATCATTGTACACAATAAAGAGGAAAATTTCAAGTAAAATTGCCGAATTTTGCGCAAAAAAACATCTCGTTTTCGTAACTTTTACAGTTTTGAAACAATAAAAGAGCCAAACAACCGCTTTTTGGAAGAAAAACGGGGGCAGATGAACGCAAAATACCCCTTGTTCGGCGTTGCACACAAAAAGCAGCTCGCGGGAAGCCGCGGGGCCTTTTGAAAAAACTTTGTTATTAAATA
>JAZUOG010000062.1:0-9471 GCA_045604545.1 Acutalibacteraceae bacterium
AGCTCGATGCCGGCGCGGGGAGCAAGTTTGATCACGCTGTCCTGCGAGAAATATTTCACGCCGCAGCCCTTATCGCCCGACCACTCGTCGACCATCGCATCGTCCTGCAGGTCAACGGGAGCAAACGCGAGCTCATTGAGCCAGCCGGTGATGTTGCCGTCCTTGTCGACATAGCCGACCGCTTCGGAAGTACCCATCGCGATACCGAGGATCTCGTTCTCGCCGAGGCTCATCGCACCCGCAAGCGCGGTCACGTCGCCGTCATTGACGACCTCGAGCGGCACATCGCCGATCTCTTTGGCGGCACGGATATAGATGTCTTTGACCTTCTTGTCGAACTCGTCGCGCGGCACCTTGATAAACAGGGAGGCGACCATCGCACGGTTGTCGACATAGATGCCGGCAGAGGACACGCCGATGCCGTCAACGCGCGGCATTTTGGAAGCGGCCGTCTTCATGGCCGCCACGATGCCCTCGAAGTGGTAATCGGGATCGCTGTTGGTTTTCGGGAACCACACGACTTCTTCGGAATAGACCGATTCGCCGTCGATGACAGCGGAGACCTTGCGGTCGGGTCCGCCCGCGTCAAAGCCGATGCGGCAGCCGTCAAGGTGACGACCGACGGGCTTCGCGCCGGATTTCTCGGCGGGAGTCTCGTCAAGAGCGACAGACACAACGGTGAATTCCTTCTCGTAAACGTTGCCCATGAAATCGGCATCGAACTCACGCGCGCCGCCGACTTTGTAGGTGTCGGCAATGTAAGCGCCCATGGCGTCATCGCCGCAGATATACACTTTCCAGCCGCCGTAAGCCCACAGGAGCATTTTGACGGTACGCTCGACATAGACGCGATCGGCTTCTGCCATCGCCTCGGTGCCGTGGATCTTAAACTTTTTCACAGCGGTGTAGCCCTGATTGCGCTCGACAGCAACAGCGATTTCCTTGCCGTTTGCCGCAGACGCTTCAAAAGCCTTGCAGAATGCCGCCATCGGGATATACCCCTTGTCGAGGATCGGCAGGTTTTTGACATTGACTTCAAGACCAAATACGTTCATTTCGGAAAGCCTCCTTTTAAAATGGCCCGCCCCTCGCGGGCATATTACTTGCTATTACTCATCATAGCAAATTTTCCCGAAAACAGCAAGTCCTAACGGACCGAATTTTTGCATTTTTGCGAAAAAATTTGCGATTATCCCGCCAAATCGACACCGTCGGTGGTTTTTACCGTGCCGTCACGAAGCACAAACACCGCCTCTGCCTCTTCAAAGCGCGACAACATCGTCTGCGCCTTGTCGTAGCCGCTCACAAAGCAAGCAGTCGCCAGCGCGTCAGCCATCGCCGCTTTCGGAGCGATGATCGTCACCGAGGCAAGGTCGTTGTCAACGGGACGCCCCGTTTCGGGGTCGATGATGTGGGAATACCGCGTGCCGCCGATGGTAAAGCCGCGTTCATAAGAACCCGAGGTGACGACCGCCATGTCCGTCACGGCAACCGTGGCGGCAAGCGCGTTCTCTTTTTGAGGGTGAGCGATGCCGATGTCAAACGGCGTGCCGTCGGGACGACCGCCGACAGCGACAATGTTGCCGCCGAGGTCGATGATGGCGCTTGTCGTGCCGTTTTCGCGGATGAGATCGGCAAGCTCGTCGGCAATGTGTCCCTTCGCAATGCCGCCGAGGTCGATCGCCGCACCGCGCGGCAAGGTCACCTCACAGCCGTCTACGGTCATCTCACCGCCGACAAGGGCAACCGCCTGTGCGATCGCCTCGTCACGCGGCAATGCGTTTGCCGCTTCTGCCGCCTTCCACACCTCGGTCAGCGAGGCTGTCGTGATGTCAAACGCGCCGTCGGTGAGAGCCTTCATCTCCAGCGCCGTTTGCAGAAGCGCGACCGTATCTTCATTCACCGCCGCCGTGCCGTCGGCATTGAGCCGCGCCACATCGCTCGTGTCGATCGTTTTCGACCACAGCTGTTCGCGGGCGGCAAGATGCGCGATACCGTCGTCAAGGGTGGCACTTTCGCCGTCGTACAGCGTGATCGTACACACCGTGTCCAGCGCGAAGGTGGTTTTTTTGAGGGGGTTCGCCGCGTCACCGCAACCGCCGAACAGGAGACACGCCGCAAGGAGCAACGCCGTCAATCGTTTCATAGACATTCCTCTTTATACAGAATAAGGCTGTCGCCGAAACGACAGCCTTTGTGGTTATGGAAATTACTCGCCGCGATATTCCGCAAGCAGATCTTTGATCTTGGCGTGGGGATCGACAATAGTCGACACCGACACGTCGCAGTTGAGCGCCGCGATGAAGTACGCCACATACTTCGCCACGTCCACCTCGTGGAACCAGGCGCGGTCCGCAAGCTCGGGACGGCGATAGGTCAGGTTGGTGCCGAACACGCCGTCAAGAACGCCGTCGGCAACCGCTTTGTCGAACACCTCGAGACCGTTGACGAACAGCGCATAGGTCGCATAGCAGTAGATGCGGCCGGCGTTGCGCTTCTTGAGCTCATACGCGATGTCGAGCATCGATTCGCCCGAGCTGATGATGTCGTCGGCGATGAAGATATCCTTGCCTTCAACGGAGTTGCCCAGATACTCGTGAGCGACGATGGGGTTGCGACCGTTGACAACGCGGGAGAAGTCGCGGCGCTTGTAGAACATACCGAGGTCGACGCCCATCACCGACGCATAGAACATATTGCGGTTCATCGCGCCCTCGTCGGGAGAGATGATCATCAGGTGATCGCGGTCGGGATGAATGTCGGGAACGGCATGGAACAGGGTCTTGAGAACCTGATAAGACGGCATGATGTTGTCAAAGCCGGTCAGCGGGATCGCGTTATGAACGCGGGGGTCGTGAGCGTCGAAGGTGACGATGTTGGACACGCCCATCGCGGTCAGCTCCTGCAGAGCCGCCGCGCAGTCGAGAGACTCGCGATAGTTGCGGCGATGCTGACGACCGCCGTAGAGAATGGGCATCACGACGTTGATGCGATGCGCCTTGCCGCTTGCCGCCTGAATGATACGCTTGAGATCCTGATAGTGATCATCGGGGGACATACGGTTTTCGTAACCGAACAGGTTGTAGGTGCAGGCGTAGTTGCCGACATCCACCAAAATATAAAGGTCGTCGCCGCGAATGCTGTCTTTGATGAGACCCTTCGCATCACCCGACGAAAAACGCGGGCATTCCGACGGCACAAGATAAGAGCCCTGCTCCCAGTGAGTACCTTTCGACCAATCGGTCAGATAGCGGTCGATCTCGTCGCCGAGTTCTTTCGCCGAGCTGAGCGCGATGATGCGCAGGGGGGCAACAGGTCTCTCGTGTTTGAACAGTAATTCTGCAACTTTGGCTCCGGACATGATAACATTCCTCCCACTAAAGCATTAACAAGATGTATGCATTATAGCATTTTTCGACAGACAATGCAACGACTCCAAGCAAAAATATATCGGAAAATTTATGATTTTTTCCTTGAAAATTTTGTGGCACAATGCACAAAGCCGCATTTTCCCGCATACAGTGTTACAAACGGCACATTCTCGAGCGGATCACGCCGTCCTCCACCGTCACCACCGCATAGGTGCCGCCCTTGCCGACACTGCCGGGGTTGAGGAGCATCACGCCGCCGTCATAGTCGGTGTCGGCACAGTGGGTGTGACCGTAAAACGCCGCGTCCGCTTCGGCGGCACGGGCGGAGAAGCTGAGGTTTAAGAGCCCCGATTTCACGCGTTCGGCATGACCGTGGGTGAGATAAAACCGCTTGCCGCCGAGGGTGACGATTTTTCTTTCGGGAACATCGACCCCGATGTCGCAGTTGCCGCACACAATGTGCCACTGCCGCGACGGATACTGTGCCATCAGGCGGGAGGCTTCTCGCGCGCCGTCTCCGAGATGAATGACGACCGACGCGGTCGGCTCGTTTTTGAGCACCTGCTCGACCGCCGCCGCATCGCCGTGGCTGTCTGACATAACGACCATTTTCATCGTTTGTTCTCCTTTTATATACTATAGAATAACGGAGCGTGATCGCCATGAATCAACTCAACCCCGAAAAGCTGGAAGCCCTGTTGAAATTTGCCGCCGCCAAACTGAATATGCCGGTGGAACAGCTTGCCGCCACGGTGTCATCGGGCGGGGCGCAGGCGTTGGCGTCTACTCTTTCGGACAGCAACAAAGCGAAGCTGAACGCCCTGCTTGCCGACCGTAAGCAACTCGACGCCCTTTTGCAAAACGAGCAGGTAAGAGCCCTTCTCAAACGGTATTCCACTTGACAGTATACAGGAACATGCGCCGATGCACAAGTGCCAATCGACAAAAAGGAGGCGAGAGTGATGGACGATCTTTCCGAAAAACTTGACAGCTTGCTCTCCTCTCCCGACAGTCTCGCGCGCATCGGAGAACTGATGTCGGCGCTCACAGCGGACAATGAGCCGTCTGCTCCACCCGCTCCCGCCGATGACGGACTGCCCGACCTGTCACAGCTTTTAAGGCTGTTGCCGCTTATCGGCACGCTGTCCAAGGAAGACGACAACGCCGCGTTGCTCAAGGCGCTTCGTCCGCACCTGAGCGGCGAACGGCAGAAAAAACTCGACGAAGCGGGACAGTGGCTCAAAATCGCGAGACTCCTGCCGCTCATCAAAGAGCTGAAAGGAGAGGAGCACACATGACCCTGTTACGACCGCCGCGCATGACAAAAACCATGTCCCGCCCCGCAAAGCGCGACTTTGACAGCGAACAACTGCTTGTTCTCGCCATCGCGGTGTTGCTGATGCAAAGCGGCGCCTCTCTCCCGCTCCTGCTGGCACTGCTGTATATTGCGCTGTGAATGGGTTACCGTGAGGTTTTGCCCTCTCACAGCGCGGATTCGTCCGCACCCTACGATGTCGTTCTGAGCGGAGAGGGTATTCTCACGGGAGACTGATAGCCTCCCGTGCATTGTCGGTGCTAAAAGAGATTGTAGGGACCGTCATCCTTTGACGGTCCGCGGACCACCGAGGACGGTGGTCCCTACAGTGTCGGTGCGTTGTCGCGGCATTTTCCGAAATCCCGCGGCGGGTGTTCTTTCTGACCCCCTTGCCTAAAGGGGGTCGATGGCGCAGAATGCGACATCGGGGGGATACCGTTCCCGCATATTTTCGGGAAAAGAATCCCTCCGTCACTCGCATTCGCTCGTGCCACCTCCCTTTAGGCAAGGGAGGCAACGGTTGCCCCCATATTGGTGCAGAATTTGTGAGAGGCAGATTGCCGTCCCCCACATTGTCGGTGCGTTGCGACAAAGCCAATGTAGGGGCGCCTATCAGGCGCCCGCATAACCGCGGATAACAGAATGTATACCACCCGCGCGGCGCGGATTCGTCCGCTCTCAACTGCTCAAACAACACAAAAAAGCGAAGTCCCCTCGATCGAATTCGAGGGGACTTTGGTGTTTACATCAATCCTTTCCTGCGGCAAAGCCCGCTTTGAAGGCATCAAGTGTTGCTTTCAGAGAGGCGTCCAGCTCCAGATAGTTGATGACATATTTGGTGCCGTCGATCTTGGTGGAGTCGTTGGTGCTGAACCACACCGCGCCCTTGATGTTGCGGCAGAAGGCATTCTCCTCTGCATCCTTGTTGTTCAGGCAGTCGAACATCGCCGTCACCCATGCCGCCTGCTGGTCGGCGTTGCGGCCGAGCTCGGTTGCGACCCACTGGTCGATGTTCCAGTCAAAGGTCATTTCGCCGCCCGCGCCGGCCGCGAACTCCGAGATGATCCACGGATGGTTGATGAAATAATCCTTGCTCTTGTTGTACACCTTGGTGTACAACGTTTTGAAGGAGGAAAGCGATGTGCCGTTGCCCATTTCGTAGTTGGTCAGACCCAACGCATGGACATACTTCGCATCGGGCATGTAGCACAGATCCTCGCCCCACGCGCAGTACGGCGTGGTCGCGGCGATAGGATTGAAGATCCAGATGCAGTTGTTGACGCCCTCTTCCTCGAAGATGGTATACAGGCGCTCCCATGTCTCGACAAAGATGTCGGGATCAAGCAGGGTCACCATGCCGCAGTAGCTCGTCCAGTCGGTGTTCATCTCGTTGTTGAGACGGAACAGCACCGGCTTGCCGTAGGCTTTGATATCCTTCGCCAGACGGCGGAACTGCGCATCGTGCTTGCCGCGCAGGATATCGTACATCGGGGTCTGCGCATACAGATCGCCGTTGTTGTTCAAGGTGAACTGATAGGTGAACTGCAACACGGGCTTGCCGTTGAAGCCGTTGCCGCCCGCGTAGGTCTTCGCCATGTCGGTCGGGAACTGGTTGTAGCTTGAGCCGTACTGCAGGTGGGTGTAGGTCGGCATGATGCCGTAGTCATAGCCCGTCGCCGTCGACAGACGATTGTACTCCGACCGGATCTTGTCGTTCTGCGTCGAATAGGATCCGTCGCTTTTCGGCACCATGGACGCGGAGAAGAAGCCGAAATCGGTGGTATCCTGCGTCTGCAGCTTTTCATAGTACGCCTTGGTTTCGGCGTTCCAGTTCGACGGGACGGTCACCTCATACTGTCCCTGCGCGTTGACCGCCCTGCCCTTCGAGGTGAACGGCACAAACGAACGGAGGATCTTTTCCATCACCGTGGAGGTGCGGGTGTCGGATTTGAGTACAAGCAGATAGAACAAGCGATAGTTGGTCGGCTGACGCACGATGGCGATGCTGTAATAGGGCAAGGCGATATTGGCATTGTCGTTGATGACGATATCGTACATCATCACCTCATAGCCGTCCACCAGCGTTGTGGAGGTGACAGGATTGCGGGTGTAGGAAAGGTTGTTGGCGGAAAGGAAGCTGTTGCTGGCGATATAGCGGTTGAGCCATTCGGTGAGATAGGTGTTCCAGCCATCGGCTCCCGTGTAGGGATTTTTGGTTTCCTTCGTCACGGTCAGCGTGTAATGATCGTTCGCGTAGCGGGTGCGCAGTGCCGCGAGGGCATACTCCTCCTGCCAGTCAAACGGCACGTCCATACGGTAGCCGTCGGCATAGTTGACCACACGGCGGTGCAGACGCGTGTTGTAGATCTTTTTGTTATCGTCGGTGTCGGTCATGACCGACACGTCGGAACGCTCGCCGTTGACATACAGCTCCATTCCGGTGAGCTTGGACAAGCCTTCGGTTTCGGTGTTGTCGATCAGTTTCGAGCGCACCGCTTCAAGCGGATCGGTCGGCGCAGGTACGCGAAGCGGGTCTTCATAACCCGTCACGCACAGCTTGCGGATGACGACCGCCTGCTTGTCCGCACCGACGGCATAGATCTTCAGACCGCTCAGCCACACCATGCCGTCGATGCAGCAGTCGGCAGGCAGGTTGAGGTTCGACACCTTCACGCGACCCGAATAGGTGCCCGCCGTCAGGTCGCCCGAGCCGGCATCGATGTTGGTGGTGGAAATGTAGGAATTGAGCTTGAAATAATCGCGACCCGCGACATCGTCCATCACCTTGTCGCCTTCGAGATCGGGCTCACTGCCGCCGATGTAGAAGTTGATGCTGGTGGCGGAGCAACGCACCGTCAGGTCGTATTCGATATAGGCATTCGAGGGAATGAGCAACTGACGGTCGTACACATACGCCGCATAGGGCCATGTGCCGCCGATGTTTGTGAAGACCTGTCCGCCCGCGGCGTTGTCCGTGACCGACACGATGCTCTTCACGCCGCTTGTCAGCTGAACGGGAGACAACCACGCATCCGCGGTCGGCGCGAGCAGATCGATCGTCGTTTCCACGTTGGGATCGTTTTCGATGATCGCTTTGAGGATCCCCTTGGCATCGGTGGTGTTCATGACGGCGTTGCCGTCATAGTCCGCCGCATCCGCAGACGCATCGGACAACACCGTACCCTTGACGATCGCCGTGAGGATATCGCGGGCATCTGAGGTGGTGATGATGCCGTCGCCGTTGATATCGCCGCAACGATAGGTCAACGCAGAGGCGGTGATGTCCATGGCACACAGACTCATGAGCATCGCCACCGTCAGCAGACAGGACATCACCCGTCTCGCGATCATGGTTTTCTTCATGTTGCTCTCTCCTTTATTTTGAAACATCTTGCTCCCCATATCCCCATCACCGCACCGAGTGCCGACACGGCAAGCATGACCCATGGGGTCATCTCCATGTCGACCGACGAGCGATACAGGCGAAACGGAAAGGAGTGCAGGGTATCATATATACGGTAAGCGGCAATTGCCGTCACGACGAACACGATGCCGCTTGCGCACGCGCCGAACACACACACCGATCGGGTCGGGGACGCGACAACCTTCACGCCGCACACGGCAAGACTCACGATGCCCGCCTGAAGGATCACCACCGCAGCAGTAACCCAAAAGCGACCGTTTTCGGCGGCATCAACGCCGCCGACCACCGAGCTGACGCCCTGAGCGGTTTTCAGCAACGTATACCACGAAACGGTCTGCTCACGCCGCGACACGAGCGATATCGTCAGCAGCGGACACAGCATCCCGATCTGCAACAATGCCGCCGACAACAGCATCACACCGCCCGTCAGGATCCGGCGAGCTTTTCCCATACCAACCCCTCCAGATAGGTGTCGAGAAATGTTCCCGAGACCAGTCGCAGTGTGCCGTCGTCATATTGCCAGATCACAAACGCGCCGTCTTCGACGGCGGTGTTCTTTTGTAACGCCATGCACAGCTGTCCGTCCTCGAACAGCCAGCGAAACGCGCCGGTTTCTTCGGACACGGTCATCTCCTCGCGGAGTCGGTCATACAGCGGGGTCATGACCTTGTCGACCGTTCCGCCCAGCATGGCAACGAGTTCATCTGAGGAAGCATTCGCCACGCCGAGAAGCAACGCGGTCATCACACCGGGCAGTTCACCCGATCCGAGTGCTTTGTCGATCCCTTCCTCGCACACATACGCGACAGCGGTATCCAGCGCCTTGTCGGCAACCGCGATCACCTCTTCGGGGTCGACATACACCCGATAGGTGTCGTCGTCAAAAAAGCGACAATACACCGTGACGGTCTCCTGCTCCCGAAGCATCGCCAGCATACTTTCGGCAAGGGTGTTGTCTTCGGTCGTCTGCACAAACCGATCGAGCACGTCGCCGACGGGCATTGACATGCGCCATGTTCCGACAATCGCCTCTTTCGGCACGGACGGCGAAAACAGCCGCACCGCCGTCAGCATCACAGCAACGATCGCGATCGCCGCTGTCACGACAAGTCCTCGTTTCTTGGCACGAGGCGACAGTTTCAAAGATCGGGAAACCGTCCCTCCGCAGTGGGGACAGGTCATGGCGTTGCCTCCTTTTCAAAGCGATCTCACCCTTCGGGAGACGCGATCGGTTCCGTCGGCTCTGTATTCGCTTCGGTTGCCGCCGTTGTGGCTTCGGTGGGAGCCTCGGTCACGGTGGTCGGCGCCTCGGTCGTGGTCGGCACCGTCGGGGTGGTGGTCGGGGCTTCGGTCCTGGTGGT
>JAZUOG010000063.1:0-8641 GCA_045604545.1 Acutalibacteraceae bacterium
GTACGACCCCGACACGACCCACCCGTCGCTCGCGGGTTCGTATTTGTCGGCACTGTGTCATTTTGCGACGATCACGGGTGCCGATCCGCGGGAAACGACCTTCACCGCGGAGCTTGATGAGGCAACGGTGACCGCCCTCAAACAAGCGGCCTATGACGCGGTGTTTTAAGGGCGGTGATATCCGCGACATCTGTCGCGGGTGATATTCGCCCTACGTGCGAGTGATATTTGCCCTGCGGGCAAGTGATATATCGCCTATCGGCGATGGGAAGGTGTGCGCTGGCGCGGGCGGGTTGTAAAAGGGCAATGAAAAATGAATTATGAATAATGAATAATGAATAATTTCGGGGTGGCGTTACACGCGACGGATTATATGACAACCACCCGCCGCGAGATTTCGGAAAATGCCGCGACACCGTAGGGGAGGCAATCTGCCTCTCGCAAATTCTGCACCAATATGGGGCAACCGTTGCCTCCCTTGCCTAAAGGGAGGTGGCACGAGCGAATGCGAGTGACGGAGGGATTCTTTTTCCGAAAAACCGTGCGGGAACGGTATCCCCCCGATGTCGCATTCTGCGCCATCGACCCCCTTTAGGCAAGGGGGTCTTGTTGTTCCCGCAAATGCCGTGGCAACGCACCGACACTGTAGGGAACGCCCTATGTGGCGTTCCGTGGGATTTGCACAACATCGCGGCGACGCACCGATAACATAGGGGCGGCCCTCGACGGTCCGCCGATGTACTCGGAATGACAAGGCGGATATATAATATATTACTTTATTATATATAAATCCGAAAAATATTTCACAACAGGCAAAGCGCTTGTGGACAAAAAAGACCGAGTTCACAACATCTTGTGGAATGGCCCAAAACGGCATGAAACCGGCGGTTTTGGGCCAAATTTTTTTTGAAAAAATGCAAAAAAACGCTTGATTTTTGAGAAAGAGTATGGTATCATACTTGAGCACGCGTATAGAGGGGTGGAGTCTGCCCGTCTGTAAGCGTCGACTGCAAGATATGCGTTGAAGCGGGAGGTTGCGACCGAAACGGTCGGTTTTTCCGTGGAGTATGTCCGATTTTAAACCGGGCGAAACAATTTGCTGCACTACAGTACTGTCTACACGCCGTACCGCGTCCCGATGCCGGGGTGCGGAGAGTTGCCGCGGAGGTGCGAGTACTACGCAGGACGATCGATTTGCGCCGGAAACAGTCAAACATTTCCGGTTTTTTTCAGAGAAACGGAAGAAACACCCGGCAGGGTGTGCACAATCGGCGTCGCCCGCCAACTCAAAATTTTTAAGGAGGCGTTTTTCAAATGGCAGTCAAAGAAAAAATCCGCATTCGTGTGAAGGGCTATGATCACCGTCTGGTCGATCAGGCATCCGAGAAGATCGTTGAGACCGCTCGCCGCACCGGCGCTCGCGTTTCCGGTCCCGTGCCGCTGCCCACCGAGAAGGAGATCGTCACGATTCTCCGCGCTGTTCACAAGTACAAGGACTCCCGTGAGCAGTTCGAGACTCGTACGCACAAGCGTCTGATCGACATCCTTCGTCCGTCCAACAAGACAGTCGAGGCCCTGATGGGTCTTGAACTCCCCGCCGGCGTGGAAATCGAGATCAAGCTGTAATTCACTGTCACCTATCCGGGCAGGGCGTAGCGTGCTACGCAACACCCGTAGACAGCCAAACGGCTTGCAGGATTTCTCCCGCGAGGTCATGTTGCCGCCGAAAAGGCGTCAACCAATAACCAAGGAGGTATAGACAAATGCAAAAAGGCATCATCGGCAAGAAGATCGGCATGACGCAGATCTTCGACGAGAAGGGCAAAGTTGTCCCGGTCACCGTCATCGAGGCGGGTCCGTGCGTCGTTGTCCAGAAGAAAACGGTCGAGAATGACGGCTATGCCGCTGTTCAGCTCGGCTATGGCGATGTTTCTCCGAAACACGTCAACAAGCCCATGAAAGGGCACTTTGATAAAGCGGACGTCGCGCCCAAGAAGACGCTCAGAGAGTTCCGCTTTGAAGATTGCGATTCGCTTAACATCGGCGACATCGTGAAGGTTGACACCTTCGCTGCAGGCGACCACATCGATGCGGTCGGCACCAGCAAGGGTAAGGGCTATGCCGGCGCCATCAAGCGCTGGAACTTCGGTCGCCTGAGAGAGTCTCACGGTACCGGCCCCGTCGCTCGTCACGCAGGTTCCCTCGGTGCTTGCTCCTCGCCCTCCCGTGTCTTCAAGGGCACGAAGGCTGCCGGCCATCTCGGCTGTGAGCGTGTGACCGTCCAGAACCTGGAAGTCGTCAAAGTGGATGTTGAGAATAACCTGATCGCTGTGCGCGGCGCTGTTCCCGGCCCCCGCAAAGGCATCGTGGTTCTTTCCGACACCGTCAAGAAGGCGTAAGGAAGGAGGAAACAAACATGCCGAATATCAATACGTTTGATATGACCGGTAAGCAAACCGGTACTATGGAAGTGAGCGAAGCTGTTTTCGGAATCGAGCCCAACGCTACGGTTCTTCACAGCATGGTCGTGAACTATCTCGCTAATCAGCGTCAGGGCACCCAGTCCACGCTCACCCGTTCCGAAGTCAGCGGCGGAGGCAGAAAGCCCTGGAGACAATAGGGCACCGGCCACGCTCGCCAAGGTTCCACCCGCGCTCCCCAGTGGACTCACGGTGGTATCGCGCTCGGCCCGAAGCCCCGCGATTACAGCTACGCTCTCCCGAAGAAGGTTCGCCGCCTCGCTATGAAGTCGGCGCTCTCCTCTAAGGTGGCGTCTGAAGACATGATGATCCTCGATGAGCTCACGCTCGAAGAGATCAAGACCAAGACGGTCGCTGCCATGCTCAATGCACTGGGCGCGAACAAGAAGGTCCTGCTCGTGATGGGCGAGAAAGACGACAAAGTCATTCGCTCCGCCCGCAACATTCCCGGCGTCAAGACGGCGCTGGTGAACACGCTGAACGTTTATGACATCCTCAATGCTGACAAGTTCATCGTTGTGAAGGATGCCGTTGCCAAGATTGAGGAGGTGTACGCATAATGGATCCTCGCGATATCATTCTCGCCCCGGTCGTTACGGAGAAATCTGTGACCCTGATGGCGGACAAGAAGTACACTTTCAAAGTGGAAAAAAATGCCAACAAGATCCAGATCGCGAAGGCTGTTGAAGAGATCTTCGGCGTCAAAGTCGCCAAGGTCAACACCATCAGCATGAAAGGCGCGAAGCGCCGCATGGGCCGCTTTGAAGGCTACCGTCCCGACTGGAAAAAGGCGATCGTCACCCTGACCGCCGACTCCAAGACCATCGAATTCTTCGACGGCATGGCGTAATGCACGAAGACAATCGATGACAGGCAACGTATGGGGCGAAGGCAACGCCTCGCAAAGCCGTAAGAACAGGAGGAAATAAGTTATGCCTACCATTAACTATAAGCCGACTACGCCCGGCCGCCGCGGTATGTCCGTTCTGGATTACAGCGGTCTGTCGAAAACGGGTCCCGAGAAGAGCCTGCTTGCTCCCAAGAACAAGAAGGCCGGCCGTAACAGCTACGGTCGCATCACCGTCCGCCATCGCGGCGGCGGAAACCGTCAGAAGTATCGTATCATCGACTTCAAGCGCAACAAGGTCGACATGGCCGCCACTGTGCTGACTCTCGAGTACGATCCCAACCGTTCCGCTCACATCGCTCTCGTGCAGTACGAGGACGGCGAGAAGCGCTACATCATCGCTCCGGTCGGCCTGAAGGTCGGCGACACCATCGAATCCGGTGCCAACGCCGATATCAAGCCCGGCAACGCTCTGCCGCTTGCCAATATCCCGACCGGTACCTTCATCCACAACGTGGAGCTGTATCCCGGTAAGGGTGCTCAGCTTGCCCGCAGCGCCGGCGTCATGGCTCAGCTGATGGGTAAAGAGAGCAACATGGCTCTCGTTCGCTTGCCTTCCGGCGAGATGCGTTATGTCCCGCTGAACTGCATGGCTACCATCGGTCAGGTTGGTAACGTTGAGTATGCCAACGTCCAGATCGGTAAAGCCGGTCGTAAACGCCACATGGGTTGGCGTCCGACTGTCCGCGGTTCCGTTATGAACCCCTGTGATCACCCGCACGGCGGTGGTGAGGGTCGCTCCCCCATCGGTCGTCCCGGCCCTGTCACTCCCTGGGGCAAGCCGGCTCTGGGTTACAAGACCCGCAAGCCGCATAACCGCTCGGACAAATTCATCGTTAAGCGCCGCAACGGCAAATAAGCGAAAGGAGATTCAGATTTATGGGAAGAAGCGTAAAGAAGGGTCCTTTCGTACAACCTGTGCTGCTTAAGAGGATCCAAGAAATGAACGCCGCCGGCGAGAAGCGCATCCTGAAGACCTGGAGCCGTAGCTCCACGATCTTCCCGGATTTCGTCGGCCACACGATCGCCGTCCACGACGGCCGCAAGCATGTGCCGGTGTATGTCACCGAGGACATGGTCGGTCACAAGCTGGGCGAATTTGCCCCCACTCGTACTTTTAAGGGCCACACCGGCTCCAAGAGTTCGAAATAAGCGGTTTGAAAGGAGAGAATTCACCATGGAAGCAAGAGCTCAAGCGACATATGTTCGCATCTCGCCCCGTAAAGTGAAAATCGTTCTCGACCTCATTCGCAATAAACCGCTTGATGAGGCAATCGCGATTGCACACTTTACCACCAAATCGGCTGCTGAGCCGATCGAAAAGCTGCTCAAGTCTGCTGCAGCGAACGCGGAAAACAACCACAACATGGACAAGAACAACCTTTATGTTGCCGAGTGCTATGTTTGCCCCGGTCCGATCATGAAGCGTATCCGTCCGAGAGCGCAGGGTCGTGCGTACCGCATCGAAAAGAGAACGTCACACATCACCGTAGTGCTTAAGGAAGCCGAATAAGCGAAGGAGGAGGACAGTTATGGGTCAAAAAGTAAATCCCCACGGTATGCGTGTGGGCATTATTAAAGACTGGGATTCCCGCTGGTTTGTGAAAGACAGCGAGTTCGGCGACGTGCTCGTGTCCGACTACAACCTGCGCCGCTACCTCAAGAAAACGCTGTATGCGGCCGGTGTCCCGAAGATTGAAATCGAGCGTGATGCTTCGAAGGTTCGCGTGCACATTCACTGCGCGAAGCCCGGCATCGTGATCGGTAAGGGCGGCGCTGACATCGAGAAGCTTCGCGAGACTTGCGAAAAGATGATCGGCAAGCCCACCAGCATCAACATCGTCGAGGTTCGTCAACCCGACCTCAACGCTCAGCTTGTCGCTGAGAACATCGCTCTTCAGCTCGAGAAACGTACGTCGTTCCGTCGTGCTATGAAGCAAGTGATCGGCCGTGCCATGAAGCTCGGCGCCAGAGGTATCAAAACCCAAGTTTCCGGCCGTCTGGGCGGTGCGGAAATCGCTCGTACTGAACAATATCATGAGGGCACGATTCCGCTGCAGACCCTGCGTGCGGACATCGACTACGGTTTCGCTGAGGCGAACACCACCTACGGTCGCATCGGCGTGAAAACGTGGATCTATCGCGGTGAGGTTCTGTCCGGCGCCGCTAAGCCCCGTCGGGAAGGAGGCCGCAAATAATGCTGCTGCCCAAGAGAGTAAAGTATCGTCGTGTACAGCGCGGCCGTCTGACCGGTAAAGCGCTCCGCGGCAACAAAGTCAGCCACGGTCAATTCGGTCTCCAGGCTCAGGAGCCCGCATGGATCACCTCCAGACAGATCGAGGCTGCTCGTATCGCTATGACCCGTTACATCAAGCGTGGCGGCCAGGTCTGGATCAAGATCTTCCCGGATAAGCCGATCACCGAGAAACCCGCCGAGACCCGCATGGGCTCCGGTAAAGGTTCGCCCGAGTACTGGGTGGCGGTCGTGAAGCCCGGCCGTGTTATGTTCGAGATCGCCGGCGTTCCCGAAGAGACCGCCCGCGAGGCTATGAGACTTGCAGCAAACAAGCTGCCCATCAAGTGCAAGTTCGTTTGCAAGGAAGAGGATGGTGAGCAGTAATGAAGAAGACTGAACTCGAAAAGATCCGTGAGCTGAGCGCGTCTGAACTGGAAGCCCGCCTGGCAGACCTCAAAAAGGAACTGTTCAACCTGCGTTTCCAGCATGCGATCAACCAACTCGATAATCCGATGCGTCTGAAGGCCGTTAAGAAGGAGATCGCCGTCATCAAGACGATCATCCGTGAGAACGAGCTCAAGGCACAGGCGTAACGGAAGGAGGATGTTACTGTGGAACGTAATTTGAGAAAGACGCGTGTCGGCACTGTCGTCAGCGACAAGATGGACAAAACCATCGTTGTGGCGATTGAGGATAATGTCCGCCATCCGTTGTACAAAAAGATCGTGAAGCGCACTGTGAAGCTGAAGGCGCATGACGAGAAGAACGAGTGCCGCATCGGCGACCGCGTTTCCGTCATGGAGACCCGTCCGCTGTCGAAAGACAAACACTGGCGCCTCGTGGAAATCATCGAAAAGGCGAAATAAGTCGGTTCTGCTTGAAAGGAGGAACACCCTGTGATTCAACAACAATCCTACCTCAAAGTTGCCGACAACACCGGCGCGAAAGAGCTTATGACGATTCGCGTCCTCGGTGGTTCCGGCCGGAGGTATGCCAATATCGGCGATGTCGTTGTGGCGTCTGTTAAGAAAGCAGCACCCGGCGGCGTTGTGAAAAAGGGCGATGTCGTGAAGGCTGTTGTGGTCCGTAGCGTGCGTGGCGTGCGCCGCGACGACGGTACCTACATCCGCTTCGACGAGAACGCCGCGGTCATTATCCGTGAGGATAAAAACCCGAAGGGAACTCGTATTTTTGGTCCGGTTGCGAGAGAGCTCCGCGAAAAGGATTACATGAAAATCCTGAGCCTCGCTCCCGAAGTACTTTGAGGAGGTGTCGGAATTGAGTAACAAACTGCATGTGAAAAAGGACGATACCGTCCTGATCATCAGCGGCGACGATAAGGGCAAGAAGGGCAAAGTCCTGGAAGTCAGCCCCAAAGAGGGTAAGGTCATCGTCGAAGGCCGCAACATCATCAAGAAGCACGTGAAAGCCCGCAAGATGGGCGATCCGAGCGGTATCATCGAGGCTCCGGCTCCGATGTACGCCAGCAAGGTGCAGGTTGTCTGCCCGAGCTGCAAAAAGGCATCCCGTGTGAACTACAAGCAGATCACGGATGACAACGGCAAGAAGCGCTCTGTGCGCGTCTGCAATCGCTGCGGCGAAGTACTGTAAAGGAGGTAAACGCGAATGGCCAGAATGAAAGAATTCTATCAGAAGTCTGTCGCTCCCGAGCTCATGAAGAAGTTCGGCTACAAGAGCGTGATGCAGATTCCGAAGCTGGATAAGATCGTCATCAACGTCGGTTGCGGCGAGGCGCGTGACAACTCCAAAGTCATCGACGCGATCCTGCTCGACCTTGCAGCCATCACCGGCCAGAAGCCGATCGTCTGTAAGGCTCGTAAGTCCGTCGCGAACTTCAAGCTTCGCGAAGGCATGAACATCGGCGCGAAGGTTACCCTGCGCGGCGATCGTATGTACGAATTCCTCGATCGCCTCTTCAATGTGGCGCTGCCCCGTGTCCGCGACTTCCGCGGTATCAACCCGAACTCGTTCGACGGTCGCGGCAACTACAACATGGGCCTCAAGGAACAGCTCATCTTCCCGGAGATTGAGTATGATAAGATTGACGCGGTGCGCGGCATGGACTTGTGCTTTGTCACCACAGCGAACACCGATGAAGAAGCGCGCGAGCTGCTCACCCTGATGGGCGCTCCGTTCGCACGATAAGGAGGGATTACTGTGGCGAAAACATCTATGAAGCTCAAGCAACAGCGCGAGCCGAAATTTTCCACCCGTGCTTACAACCGCTGCAAGATCTGCGGCCGTCCGCACGCATACCTGCGTCGCTATGGTATCTGCCGTATCTGTTTCAGAGAGCTTGCCTATAAGGGCGAAATCCCCGGTGTTAAGAAAGCAAGCTGGTAAGCAGCAATAGCGATATTAAGGAGGTTGACGGAATGCAAATTACCGATACTATCGCCGATATGCTCACCCGCATTCGCAACGCGAACAGCGCGAAGCATGAGTCGGTGGACATCCCCGCTTCCAACATGAAGAAGGCTATTGCCCAGATTCTTGTTGACGAGGGATATGTCAAAGAGTTCAAAGTCATCGAAGATGGCAAGCAGGGTGTTATCCGCATCACGCTGAAATATCAGGGTGCGTCCCGTACGCCCGTCCTGATGGGTCTGCGTCGTGTGTCTAAGCCCGGCCTGCGCATCTATTCCAGCAGCGAGGATATGCCGAAGGTCATGAAGGGCATCGGCACCGCGATCGTTTCCACGTCCAAGGGCGTTATGACCGACAAGGCCGCCCGTGCAGCGAATGTGGGCGGCGAAGTCCTGGCGTTCATTTGGTAAGGGGGTAGAAGAATATGTCTAGAATTGGTCGTAAACCCATCGCTATCCCCGCCGGTGTCGAGGTTAAGAACGACAACGGTCTGATCACGGTGAAGGGTCCCAAAGGCACCCTGTCCCAGAAGATCAACCCCATCATCTCCGTCGAGATCAATGGCAACGAGATCAACGTGACTCGTCCCAACGATGAGAAGGAGGCTCGCTCTCTGCACGGTCTGAAGTC
>JAZUOG010000064.1:0-60460 GCA_045604545.1 Acutalibacteraceae bacterium
GGCCTTTTTTGCGGTTACACAAGAGGAATCGTCTCGCCCAGTGCTGTGACAGCCACTACCTGTGAGGTATCGATAAACTGCAGAAATTCTCCGCCCCAACGAGTCGTTCCGCTTCCCTCGCAGACTTCGTGGATATCAGCAGACGGACCTTGATAGAACGGATTTTCCAAAACCGTTCCGTCTGCCAGAACCAGATCGATCGTACCGTAGATCGAGGCATAGGTCGTCTCGCCCTCAGACGGCGGCGTGACAGCATACTCGCCGTCAAAATACAAGGAGCAATCGGTCATTTCCACCCGCGTAACATGATACGCATATTCGTGAAAATGCAGATCGGCATCGATATCAAACCCGCGAACCGCCATGGGTTGTTCGGCGGTAAAGGACAGCTCCCATTCACCCTTTGCGCGGGTAATGTGTTCAAATCCTTGTTCCTGCATCATAAACAGAAACGGCAGCATATCAGGGGTGATATTGTGATAGATCATGGTAACCCGCTCCCCGTTACATTCAGGATCTCGCACGCCGTAATGCACCCCACCGTTTCGCGTATCCAGAAGAACGGGCATCTTTTCCTTTAAATCCAAACCGACAAACGACACATACAATTCCGAATCGTAATCACGGCTCAGCTCGGTGTTAAAGCCGATGTTATCAATATAAGCTTCATCAAACGCGGTACTGAACCGAATCATCTGATCGGTTTCGCACAGCGAATGATAATAATCGCAAGTTCCGTCTGCCCATGAGATGCGTACAGATCCCTTTACATACTCCTCCCGCTCGGCAGGGGTCATGTCCTCATACAATGCTTTCATCGATTCATAGGTAAAACCAATATCCTTTGTCACTTCCACCTCATCGCGAAAATCGGTCATGGCAAGCGTAAAGGTCTTACCGACAAGATCTTTCCCATCACCTTCGTTATAATAATAACGGCACTCAAAGGTAGCACGTGTCGGCTCATTCCCCGCATCGGAACGGCGCGTCACGAAGCCGTTTCCGAAACCGGGATTCACGTTGTTGACAATGGTTATTGCCTCGTCTTCAAGGTCTTCACAGGACAACGTTACCTTTTTAAAGTGAGAACGTACAATCTGAGACATACGCTCGGCAGACAACTCCGTGAGCGGTGTGCCATCGGTTGTTTCAACATGAATGAGCAGACGCATCGCGCCATCCACCGTGTCCAGCACATATTTATCCAGTGTGACGCGCACGCCGTCATGCTCGGTCACCACATCCACATCCACCGCATGCTCATACCGCTCCACAAGCGGAACAATCGGTTCAACCGAAATCACCGGCGGTTGAAAACTGTAGGTCGGCTCGAACCAATGCCGTACCATCGCACTCGCCGTCACGATGGTGATCACAAGCAACACGGCTACAGCAGGGATCAACCATCGGACACGGCGGCGTTGTCCGCCTCCCGCCTTCTTCACCCCGCACTCATTCGCGGTTTTTTGCCACACACGATCAACGGTGGCCTCGTCGGCTTCGTCCGCTTCGATCGGACATTCCGCAAGCATTTCTGTCGGCAGAACATCAAATAGTGCTTGCATCGTTGTTGTTTTCTTCATCACAATACCCCCATTCTTTTAATGCGGCAATCAACATTTGCCGTCCGCGATACACATGAGATTTTACGGTCGACAGCGGCAGATTCAAGCGCTTAGCAATCGTTGTCAGCTCCTCACCGTAAAAATAGCGGTAGATCATGCACACGCGCCGCGTTTTTTCCATTGTTTCAAGCGTTGCCGTCACGATCTGTGTTTGTTCTCGCAGAACCGCCACATTGTCGGGCTGATCGTTGTCGAGGATCAACACTTCATCATCAAGCGGCAACTGCTCGTGACGCTGTCGCAGGCGATCAACAGCAACCCTGCGCGCCACTTGGGAAAGCCAGCTTTTCAGCGCAAGCGGATTGCGAAGGCTATGTGCTTTTTTCCATAATGTCACAAACACATCGGAAGCAAGCTCTTCGGCATCCTCCTCACTGAGCGGCGGCACAGAAACCTTACGGATCACCGTCAGCACATATCCTGTATAGTGTCTCACCACGGCTTCAAGCGCCGCTTCATCGCGGTGTTTGATTCCCGTCACCCACTCCGCATCACGTTCACTGTCACGCATCGCGTCCACCTCCTTTCACCCATCAAGACGGTGATATGGCGTCAAAAGTTTCAATAAATGAAAGCTCTCGCTCTTTTTTACTCAAAAGAACGAGAGCTTTCATTATGTCTTGTTCAAAAAGGCTTTCATTGTATACACATAACCCTCGCCGGTGAAATCGCCGTTTTGGAGCAGTTCGTCGCGTTTTTAGGGGGTGTTTTCACTTTAATATAATCCGGTAACGCAAGCTTTTCTTTCCGTCCTCAAAGAACTCGTCCACCAATACGCCGCCGTTCTTTTCGATCACTTTAACAGCACCGTGGTTACCGTCATAAGGAACGATATCCACTTTGGTTATGCCCATTTCGCGGCATTTGACAAGCGCCAGTTCCAGCATCGCCGTTCCGTATCCTTTGCCTCTGCACCACGGTGCAATACCTGCGTGCAGATGACCTCTTTGCGTATTGCCGTGATTGATCACGATGCTTCCTAAAATATCACCGCGATCGTTCACCAGAAAATACAGCGTACACGGCACACCGGTTGACAAAGCACCACCTGTGGTACGATCCTCCTCGCACCATTCGAGCCAGCGGGAATACGGCACGTTGCCGTTTAATTTACTGCTGTATCAGCTCAACAACTGCGGGGCGATCGTTTCGCCCGAAGCTTCCCACCGATCCATCATTTCCGAATACGCTTTTTCGTGGGTTTCGTTGGGGATTTCGAGAAACAGATGTTGTTCGCTAACAAACCGTTTCAATACCGTTACAATCCCTGCCGCTGTTTCCTCGACAAATTCTTCGGCGCGTTCCTTTGTCAGATACGGGTACACCCGGTCAAGGTTGTCCTTTTCTTGCGAATAGAACCATACAATAAACTGTTGCCGATCCGCAAACGCGTGTCGTGCAAACCGATCGATATAGATGTTATCGAATCCTTCGGCGGCTTTGTAGATCTCCCAAGCGCGGAAGTTCGGATGTTCTCTCAGATACAGATAGTCCAGATCGTACCAATCGCGTTTCAACGGGCCGTTGATAAACCTGATCGGGTCGGACACGTAGTTCTTGCGAAACCTCTCGACAGTCGGCATAAGGATGTTGCCTGTCCACGCAACATCCGTCAGCAGATGTACATAATAACCGAGATAGAAGGATCGCTCTTTTGCCGTATAATCTGCCAACTGTGCAGGGCTTAAGTACAGCGAGGCAAACAGCGCAGGATCGGGGTGACGGTGACCGTCCTCTCCCCTCGTGCGAAAATGGGATTCGTCCTTGTTGGGGGTATACGCCGTTCCATCCTCATTCGGCAGACCGCTGTCGGGAGCAATATTACCGACAACAAACTCGGTGGGATTCAACATCGGCAACGCCGACAACAGCTTGTCCGCCACACGCAAATGAACCATCCACGAAGCCATCAGAGTGCACCTCCTTATATTTACTTATTTTCTTCAAACACAATACTTGTGTTGTATTTCATGTTGTTGATCGCTTCTTTTTCCTTGATCACGGCTTCGAGGTCAATGTCGTAGCAATTGGCGAGCGTGATCACATAATAGATGACATCCCAAAGCTCCTCGTCAATTGTGCCTTTGAGCGGAGCGCCGTCTGTACGTATATGGTTTTTACGGAGAGCTTCGGCAAGCTCACCGACCTCTTCGGACAGCTTGAGGAAATACTCCTTGGCTTGCTCGGGGTGATGATCCTTGGAGCGAATATAGGATTGTAAATACTCTATCGTTGTCATTAGTGATACCTCTTATTCTTCTGTAACGATACAGCTATCGTAATACTTCTCTTGAAAATGCACCGCATCAGCAATTTCTTCTTTCGTATGCTTCACGCCGATGGGAGCGGCGACAAGCTTATCTTCCACATCATTACGCCGATACACAATGCCGATGATTTGAGCGGTATAGGTTTCCTGTGGCGTATCTACGCCAAGCAAATATACGTCCAGTTCTTCGCCGTCGCCGCCGAGCACACCGGGGATATAACCGTAATTGATCGGATAAATCAAATCGGGGTGCTTCGGATGAACCGTTCCGATCGGACGGTCAATTTCGATCGTAACAGTTTTTCCCAGATAGGATGTCACCAATTGTTCGCGTTCTTGCTGTGTCATTGTCTTACCTCAATTACAAATCAAATGTCTCTTTAATCATCTTTGCCACCACTTCGGGGGCGAGGTCGGTGTTATCGATCCGCAGGTAGTTATCAAACGGAATCTCGCCTTCGTAGCTTTCCAAGCGATAATGCGTATCATCGTGGATAAGGCGCTCATCGGAACGCACAGTATCGCGTTTCGAAGGCTTATGCATCAAGCGATGCTCGGTTTTGTTGCGTTCCAGTCGTACTTCACGCGATGCGATCAGTTCGACATAGTAAAACTCCGTGCCGTACGGCGCAAAGATGCTTTTAACGTGTTCAACGAATTCCCAGCATGACGGCTGGTCAAACGCCCATACATAGGTAAAGATCATACCATAATTATCGCTTTTGGCGAACTCTTCAAAGATCACCTCACGCAGGCGCTTTTTGGCGTCGTTGTGGAAGTACCCGAAAATTTCCAAAATCGGTTCGATCGTCATGTGGTTGTGAAACAGGCGCAGGTCGGTGATCTTCATCAGCTCCTGCCCGACGGTCATTTTTCCGACCGCCGCATTACCGATCAAAAACACAAATTTCATTGAAATCACTCCGTTGATGCATCAGTACTTATGTAAACCCCTTAAAATAACCGTCAAAGCTTCGTCTGTGCCGTGCGTGGTATCCACCACAAGATCGGCGTTTGCTTTGGTCGGTTCAACATATTTCTCGTGACGATATCGCACCAGATCGACATACACATTGATGATGTCCTCGGCGGAAAGTCCCCACGAGAGATTGCGCTTGATGCGACGGGCAAACCGCACATCGGCAGGGCAATCGACGAAAACGCGCAGATCCGCTTCACAGCATACCACGGTTTTATCAAGCGTGAGCAGCCCCTCGACGATCACGATGTCGTGATCGTCTTTGGCGGCGGCGATCGTCTCGTGCATTCGCACAAGGTCGAACGATGCGGGCGCATTGTAGTCGCGGTAGGTGTTGCCGTTTGCCACGGTGACAAGCGGCAGATCGGCTTCCGACTTATAAAATGAGTCCATCGCGATCATCGCCACGCGACGATCGGCGGATAACCGCTCGGAAAGAAGCTCCGCAAGCGTGCTTTTGCCGCTCGCACTGCCACCGGCAATCAAGATTGTTTGCACAACACTCACCTCGGCTCAAAAGTATACACCGCTTTGGGCGGCATCAGTTGTTCGAATCCCATGGACGTGGCAAGGGCAGCAGAGGCGGCGGTTTTCGCTTCGCCGTAATACGCAATTTTACCGCTTTCCGAGGATAAGCGAATCAACGCTGTCACCAACGCTTTGCCGATGCCTTGCCCGCGTTTGTCGGGGTGTGTCAGTACATTGACAATATCGTTGTAGCTTTCGTAGGACGAGGCATACACCAGATAACCGACAAGCTCGCCGTCCTTTTCGGCAAGCAGGATCTGATCGAGATTTCTCGAAAAGCGAATGACAACGGGCAGGTTGCCCCACTCAGACAACAGAAGCGTTTGAATATACGCGGCATCCTCGGCCGTTGCGGTACGCACGGTGATGTCGGTTTCATGCTTTTCGGGAGTGCCTTTGCAAGCGCCGAACACGCCTTGGTGCTCCCACTCGCCGTTTTCAACCTTGCAAAGCGGGTGCTTTGATGTAAGTTCAGCCGCCGTGTTTTCACCCATACGCCAAAACAGTGGCTTTTCTGTTTGATTTGCAAAATCAATCGCTTCGTCGAGAACCGACAGATCACCCTCGGGCTCAATCACCGCGGCATCGTCCGTAACGGTTACAACCACCCATTGCCCCTGCCGAAAAGCGTTCTCATCTTCGGCGAAATACACCTGTTCGCTGTCGTCGTATTGCTCACGCGACAGCAGGTCGCTGTATTGTACATAATAGCGGTCGATGTACTGTTCGAAAAACGCACGTGCTGTATCGTTTGATATTTGCATAGTATTCAATCCTTTTGTATTCGTTTCTCAAACATGGCAAGCGGCGGTGCGCCTTCCATACAGATGCGCTTACCTGTGTCGCGATATCCTACACTCTCATAACACCGTCTGTTTTTCTCAAGCTCTTCAGGGAAATCGACATAAAATGCCACCGCATCGGAAAATTCCTTTTCACACAAGCAGATCGCTGTGCGGGCAATGTGTTGTCCCTGTAACTCGGGTTTGACATACACGCGGGCGAGATAATACTCTCCCTTGGCAAGAACTTCCCACGGACTGCGTTTACCGCTGACGCGATAGAGTACACCCCCGACAATTTCATTGTCACAGAGGATCGTGAAATAGCGATTTTTCTCATTGAAACGGCACAAAATATCTTCCGAGCCGCGTAAATACGGATTTCCTTCATCGCGATACGCTTCATACAGCGGTTTAAATGCCGCTTGCTGAATACTTGCTAATATTTCCGCTTCTTCGGGAACGGTCTTACGAATGGTGACGTTCATATTTTGTGCTCCTTTCGTTTATTTTGTAGCCACAAAAAACAATCTCGGGAAACGGAACAGTATCGTTCCATCCGCTTGCATCGGATAGGCTTCATTAACAGCGGCAAGGAAGTCGTTTTCAAAAGCGGCTTTTGCGTCGTTGTTCAACTGCTCCAGATACGGGCGAAGCCCTGTGCCACGGTACCATTCGAGCAAATCCTGATGCGACGATAACGTGTGATAATACGCGGTTTCCCATAAATCCACGTGGGCGGCGTTTTCCACTAAGCAGTCGTAATACTCCGCGACCGACAACACTGTTCTCTCACGCATCACGTGAAAATGCGGTCGCCAAGCGTCACTCGTTGTCAGCTCTTCGATGATCTGATGAATCGGCTCGGCGTAATTGTTCGGCATTTGCACGGCAAGCACGCCGCCCGTCTTCACAAGTCCCATCCATTTGGGCAACACCGCCTTGTGATCGGGCAACCATTGCAAACATGCATTGGAAAACACGACATCGAAGGTATCGCTGTTGGCGGCGGTATACGCGTCTGCATTCATACAAAGAAAGGTCATATCGGGATAGGATGCTGTAGCTTTGGCGATCATGTCGGGGGCGCTGTCGATACCGAGGATGTTTGCGTTTGGGAAACGCTCTCGCAAAACCGCTGTGCTGTTGCCCGGACCGCAACCGATATCCAGCACCGTTTTGGCATCATCGAGTGGGATACGGCTTGCCAGATCCACAGCAGGGCGCGTACGCTCGTTTTCAAATTGTAAATAGGTCGTTGCGTTCCAACTGTGCATACATATCACCGCCTTTACCACGATTATACCACCGCATCTGATAACCGTCAATCAACAGATGGTTGTCGCCGTCCGAAAGACAACAACCCCCGCGTGCCTGTTCACAAACAGATACGCGGGGGTTGGTTTATAATAGCTTGTTCAAAAAGGCTTTTAGGGTATACGCATAGCCCTCGCCGGTGAAATCGTCGTTTTGGAGCAGTTCGTCGCGACGCGGTGCATCGGTTTTCGGCGTGAGATACGACGAGGTCGCCGCTTTTTCGCCGTTTGAGTCCGTACGCTTTGCCGAGATTGTGGTCGGCGCAGGGTGAAGCAGGATCACGGGATGCACTGTTTTCTCGGTGTCGACTTCCGTAAAGCGATAGGGTTCTTTTTCCTTGTAGGTGTAACCTGCTGCTTTTGCCGTCGAGTGTGTTTCGAACAAAAGAGAGCGCACGGCATAATGTGAATCATCATAAAAACGCAGGTGTTGTTTTCTGAACACCGTGCCGACGATTTTGACGGCATAGCAGGTGTCGGCGGTCTCGATCTTGCACGCGGGGGAACCGCTTTTAACAGTATCGAGCCACCAAAAACGTTTGAGCGGTGTCAAGGTGTAACCCTTTTCGTGACAAACGGATTTCAGCCGCGCAGCAAGGCACCAGCGTTTTCCCGCAAACACGATATACGGCAAAGCAATCAACACCGCAAGGGCCAAAACAACATATAGGATAAACAGCATTGTGATCACTCCTTATCTTCGTATGCTACAAAAATAATGGGTGTTTTTCCGACTTCCACAGGATACGGGAGCAATCCTTGCTTGACGATGGCTAACATTTGTGCCACAACATAAGCTCCAAACGCCGAATAATACACAAAAGAGTCGGCTTGATCAACATGTGCAGGAACGCGGTGTTTTGTGCTGATGCGGATTTTTTCAAGTTCGCTTCCTAAAATCTTCATCAAATCTTGTGCAATCGTATTCACCGCCGGTTCCACGTATTGCTCATACGCCGTCCACGTCAATGCGGGAAAATCGGGTGCGGCTTTGTTGTCTTCGTCACGCGTCAGGATGTGCAGATTTTCAAAATCGGGAATCAACTCATATATGGTCTGATGTACATCCAATTCTTTAATAAAAAACGATGCCAAAAAGCGGGCGATTTGATTCGGATCCACACGATAACGGAAGGAGTTGTATCTCCAGTGCGTGTCACCGAAGCAAGACTGAAAATCAAACACACGATAACGCGGAAAATCCCATTGTTGGTGGGTACACGGTCCGGACGCATCATACATCGACTGCGTGACATCGTTTGACTCGCCATAGGTGCCGATCGCCAACCAACGACCGCCGTTCGGACGTTCCGGATAGGTCATATCGGGTTCGATGTCCATTAGCAGTTTGTTGAGGGACATTTGTAAAACGAACAACACGAGCGTCGCTTTTTGCTTATCGGACATGGTTTGCACTTCACTATGGGTCATCAACGGTTCCATATGCGTCCATACCGTTTCCCACACGTCCTGAGCATGCGTTTGCGCAAACGTTTCTTGAACGGCAATGTTGCCGAACCGATCACGCTTGTGTTGAAGAAAGCAACGCGTATACACAAGACCTCCGCTTGTTCGTCCCATCAGTTCGCCGTTTACCAACTTGTCAACAATGGGTTCCAAATACGCACACGGCATACCCATGGTATCCGCAAGTACTTGCATGGAAATCGGTCGCTCGTATGCCAGAATCAACACATTTTGTTCAATCGGAGAAGACATAAGTATAAACGGTTCACCGCGTAACCCCGTTCCTCCGTGAATACCGAGCTGTAATGTTTTCGGTTCATAACTATATTCGGAATATGCTTTCATAGCAGTCAGCCCTCCTTTGATCTGACGGCGGGCAGCGGACAAGCGCGACAGCACCGTTCCTTTCGGGATACCGAGTTCGCGCGCGAGCTGCTCCACGGGTTGACCGTGCATATAGTGTCGCACCGTCACCTCGCGGTAGATCTTCAGCAAACGGCTGATCTCCCGCCGCACCGCTTCGTATTCGTCGGACAGGTCTTCCTCGGGTTCTTCGGCCGCCAGATTCTGAGGAAAGTCGTAGGTCACAATGCTGTCGCGGTATTTGCATCGCAACTGATCATTGTGTTTATTGCGAAGCACGGTGGCAAGAAATCCCTTCGGATGCTCTATGTGCTCACCCGCCTGCTCCTTCTTGATGAGTGCCAGCAGCGTTTCCTGCACGAGCATATCCACATCGGGATCGTCACCGTAAAGATGACATGCTGTTTCGTATGTATAGTTCAGCAGCTCTTCCCAGCGTTTTTCCGACAGCATTGCGTTCACCTCCTTTGATGTCCGTTCACCCTTTTAGTCGCCGGTCTTGCGGGCAGATTCGCGGTTTATAAAATATTTTCGATCGATTTTATTATATCATTGCCTATGTCAACCGTCAACGAACGGAAGGTTTCTCAGCAAAAAAGAAAACCACCCGCTTTTTTTGCAGATGGTTCGCTTTGTCGTATTCCTTTTACAGCAGGACATAGCCCATTTTTTTCTTAGCTTTCTGGAGAGTGCGGGCGGCGATACGCGAAGCGGTATCCGCACCTTTTTTCATCATCTCCTCGAGATACGCTTTATCCTTCATCAGCTCATCAAAACGTGCCTGAATGGGCTGCAGTTCGGCGGCGACCGCCTCGCCGACAGCCAGCTTAAAGTCGCCGTAGCCGCGTCCTTCGAACTCTTTCTCGATCTCTTCATAGGTCTTGCCGGTCACGGCACCGTAGATCTCCATGAGGTTGTTGATGCCATCCTTGCCGTCAGCATAGCGCACACACGCTTCGCTGTCGGTGACGGCACGCTTGAACTTGCGGACGATGGTATCCTTGTCGTCCTTCATGGAGATGAAGGAATTCTGATTTTCATCGGATTTGGACATTTTCTTCGTGGGGTCCTGCAAGGAACGCACACGCGCGCCCGCCTTCATGATGTACGGTTCGGGAACGATGAAGGTGTTGCCGTAAACCGAGTTGAAGCGGGTAGCGATATCACGGGTCAGCTCACAGTGCTGTTTCTGATCAGCACCGACGGGAACATAGTCGGGCTGATACAGCAGAATGTCCGCCGCCATCAGCGTCGGATAAGCAAACAGACCGAGGTTGATGTTGTCGGCGTGTTTTTGAGACTTATCCTTGAACTGGGTCATGCGGGACAGTTCACCGAACTGGGTGTTGCAGGCAAGAAGCCACGCCAGCTCCGCGTGAGCGGACACCTGCGACTGCACAAATACCACATTCTTTTCGGGGTCAAGACCGATCGCAATGAGAAGGGCGAACATCTCTTTGATCTGCTGGCGCAGTTTTTGGGGATCCTGACGCACGGTGATGGCGTGAAGGTCAGCCACCGCAAAACAGCAGTCCATTTCCTCCTGCATCGACACCCAGTTACGCATGGCACCGAGGTAGTTGCCGAGGGTGGGAATGCCGGTCGGCTGGATACAGCTTAATGCGCGTTTTCTGCGCTCGATTTGTTCGGACATATCGATAGTCTCCTTTATTTGATATACTCTTTGGCAAACGCACCCAGACGCGCCACGCCCTCGCGCATCGCCTCATCGGTGGGTGTCGAGAAGTTCAAGCGGAAATACTGCAGATGCTCGCCGCTGACATTGAACGCCGAGCCGGGAACGACCGCGACCTTATGCTCCTTGACGGCTTTGGTGCAGAACTCCGCCATGTCAACGCCCTCGGGGAGCTTGCACCAAATGAACAAGCCGCCTTCGGGACGGTTGTAAGTAATACCGGCAGGAAGCAGGTGCTCGTCAATGAGATCCATCATCAGCTGTGCCTTTTGCTTGTAGATGGCGCGAAGGCGCTCGAGATGGGCTTCAAAATCGTAGGTCGTCATGAACTCGTGGCACACCATTTGTGCCCACTGGGTGGTGTGTACATCTTCGCCCTGCTTGGCAACGATCATCTTGGCAAGAAGCGTTTTCGGCGCAAGCGCATAACCGACGCGCATACCCGACGACAGCACCTTCGAGAAGCTGCCCGCATACACGACAAGTCCGTCCTCGTCAAGCGTTTTGATGGACGGCACATTCTCACCCGCAAAGCGCAGATCGCCGTAAGGATTATCTTCTACAACGAGCACATTGTACTGCTTGGCAAGGGCATACAGACGCTGACGCTTTTCGAAGCTCATCGTCACGCCGGCGGGATTCTGGAAATTCGGAATGGTGTAAATAAAACGAACGCGGTCGTGAGATTTGAGTGCTTCCTCGAGGGCTTCCATATTCATGCCATCCGCATCCACGGGAACACCGATCAGCTTCGCACCGAGCGCACGGAAGGAGTTGAGCGAACCGATGAAGCTGGGGCTTTCACAGATGATCTCGTCACCCTGGTTGCACACCGTTTTGGTGACAAGCTCCATCACCTGCTGAGCGCCCGAGGTGATGAGAATCTCGTCGTTGTCAGTGCCGCAGGCATACTTCGAAGCAAGATAGTCTTTGAGATGATTGCGAAGCGGCTGATAACCTTCGGTAGCACCGTACTGCAACACGTCAATAGGACGCTCAGCAAGCAGACGGGCGGAGATCTCGGCGATCTCCTTGACAGGGAACGCTTCGGGTGCGGGATTGCCCGCCGACAGCGCGACAACACCGGGCACACTCGCATATTTCAAAATTTCACGGATCGCGGACGGTTGCAGGTCACGCAGTCCGTCAGAAAAGGTATAATTCACGACAAAAACGCCTCCAAATTCGAAAAAATTACAGAATTACCCTTGTATTTTACCATTGACGATTGACTTTTTCAATATAAAAATATAAAATTATAGGGTGAAACCGAAATTTGGAGGTAATATCCTATGAACACGTTACAGCAGCTTAGTCAGGCGATGTTCCCGAACGTCACCGCGACTCCCGAGCAGCTTGAAGAACGATATCCGAAACGCGACCTCAAAGAAGGTGCACGTGTCACACGCATCGCCCCCAGCCCGACGGGCTATTTGCATCTGGGTGTCTTTTTCACCGCCATGATCAACCGTCTGACCGCCGGCGCCACCGACGGTGTGTTTTACTTCCGACTGGAAGACACCGACAAGAAACGTGAAGTCGAAGGCGGTGCGGACGACATTCTCACCGGTTTCAACACTTACGGACTGACGCTGGACGAAGGCTTTGTCGCCCCGAACACGGTTGTCGGCAATTACGGTCCTTATCAGCAATCGCAACGCGTGGATATTTACCATGTGTATGTCAAGTGGCTCGTCGAGCAAGGTCTTGCCTATCCCTGCTTCTGCTCGGAAGAAGAGCGCCTTGCCGCAAGAGAAAAACAAGAGGCACAAAAATGCCGCACCGGCTACTACGGTGAATTCGCGAAATGCCGCGCATTGTCCGTTGAAGACGCTCTCACCCGCATTCAAAACGGCGACAGCTACGTCGTGAGACTGCGCTCCCCCGGCGACGAGAGCCGCCGCATCACCTTTGATGATCTGATCAAAGGCAAAATCGAGATGCCCGAAAACGACGAAGACATCGTCCTTTTGAAATCCGACGGCGTGCCGACCTACCACTTCGCTCACGCGGTGGACGATCACCTGATGCGCACGACCCACGTCATTCGCGGCGACGAATGGATCTCCTCCGTTCCGAAGCACCTGCAGCTGTTCCGCGTTCTCGGCTTCAAGCCGCCGAAATACGCCCACGTCAGCCCCATCATGAAGGAAGACAACGGCGGCAAGCGCAAGCTCTCCAAACGCAAGGACCCGGAAGCGGCGATGCATTTCTACGCTCAGCAGGGTTATCCCGCGGACAGCGTTCTGGAATATCTGCACACCATCGCCAACAGCGATTTCGAAGACTGGCGCCGCGCCAATGCCGGCGTGCCGCGTGCTAAGTTCCCGTTCAATCTCAAGAAAATGAGTGTGTCAGGTGCGCTCTTTGACATGAACAAGCTCAACGATGTCAGCAAGAATGTCATTGCCGCCATGGACGCCGATGCGGTTACCGCCGCCGTCATGGCATGGGCCAAGGAATATGACGATGCTTTCTATCAGAAGCTCGCCGCTGACCCCGTATTTGCCAACGGTATTTTCGCCATTGACCGCGGCGGCGCCAAGCCTCGCAAGGATATGGCCAAATGGAGCGATGCTCCCGAATATGCCGCGTATTTCTTCGATGACGGCTTTGATAACCACTGGGAGCTTCCCGAAACCATCAACGCCGAGGACGCGGTTGCCGTGCTGAAAGCATACAAGACCGCCTATGATCCCACAGCGGACAAGCAGGCATGGTTTGACACCGTCAAATCGCTGTGCGAGCCTCTCGGCTTCTGCCCCGAGGTAAAGGTGTACAAAAAAGATCCCGATGCTTACAAAGGACACGTCGGCGATGTCAGTACCATCATTCGTCTGGCAATCACCTCCCGTCGCAACACTCCCGATCTTTGCTCGATCATGCAACTGCTCGGCAATGACCGTGTTGCCGAACGTCTCGACAACGCCATCGAAAAGCTTTCCTGAAGGAGGAACATGAATATGGAAGAAAAAATCATCACCGAGGCTTCCCGCCCGTCAAACTTTATTCATGATATTATTGACGATGAACTCAAGGAAGGCGGTCGTTGCTACGGTAAAACCGTGCACACCCGTTTTCCCCCGGAGCCCAACGGTTATCTGCACATCGGTCACGTCAAGGCCCTGTGCATCGACTTCGGCACTGCCGAAAAATACGGCGGTGTGTGCCATCTGCGTATGGACGATACCAACCCGACCAAGGAAGACGTGGAGTATGTCGAGGCCATCAAGGAGGATATCCACTGGCTCGGCTACGACTGGGGCGAGCATTTCTACTACGCCTCCGATTACTTCGACACGATGTACGAGCTTGCGGTCGGTCTGATCAAAAAGGGGCTTGCTTACGTCTGTGAGCTGACCCCCGAGCAGATGAAAGAAAACCGCGGCGACCTGACGCACCCTGCTGTCAGCCCCTACCGCGATCGTCCGATGGAAGAAAGCCTTGATCTGTTTGCTCGCATGAAAGCGGGCGAATTCCCCGACGGCAGTATGACACTGCGCGCAAAAATCGATCTTGCCAGCGGCAACTTCAACATGCGCGATCCGGCCATCTATCGCATCAACCACGCCCATCACCATCGTCAGGGCGACAAGTGGTGCATCTATCCGATGTATGACTTTGCGCACCCCATCGAAGATATGATGGAAAACATCACCCATTCGCTGTGCTCGCTGGAGTTCGAAAACCATCGTCCGCTTTACGACTGGGTCAAGGAAAATGTGGATCTCGACGCCGATCCGCGCCAGATCGAATTTGCGCGACTCGGCATCAACTACACCGTCATGTCCAAAAGAAAGCTCCGCAAGCTTGTGGAAGACGGTGTTGTGAGCGGCTGGGACGATCCCCGTATGCCGACCCTTTGCGGTCTGCGTCGTCGCGGCTACACCCCCGCAGCTGTGCGTGATTTCATCGATCGCGTCGGCGTCGCGAAAGTGCCGAACACGGTGGAATACGCCCTACTTGAAGCGTGCCTGCGCGACGATCTCAACGCACACGCCACCCGCGCGATGGCGGTGCTTCGTCCGCTGAAGCTGACCATCACCAACTATCCCGAAGATATGACCGAGACGTTCGAGACGGAAAACAATCCGCTTGATCCCGAAGCCGGTACCCATACCCTCACCTTCTCCCGCGATCTGTACATCGAAGAAGATGACTTCATGGAAGAACCGGTCAAAGGTTATCGCCGCCTGTTCCCCGGCAACGAGGTGCGCATCAAATCGGCGTATATCGTCAAATGCACAGGCTGTGTAAAGGACGAAAACGGCAAGGTCGTCGAAGTGCTTTGCGAATATGATCCCGAGAGCCGCGGCGGCAATACCGCCGACGGTCGCAAGGTTCGCGGTACCATTCACTGGGCAGATGCCCGCACCGCTGTGGACGCTGAGGTTCGCCTTTACGGTTCGTTGTTCAGCGATCCCGATCCCGACGCCGCCGACAAAGACTTCATGTCCTGCCTCGATCCGCAGTCTCTTGAAGTGCTCAAGGGTTGTAAAATGGAAGCGGCCTTTGCCGATGTGGATGCCTCCACCCCGTTCCAGTTCATGCGTCTTGGCTACTTCTGTGCCGACAGCAAGGACAGCAAACCGGGAGCACTCGTATTCAACCGTTCCGTGTCCCTCAAGGACAGCTTCAAAAAGTAACATCATTCACACAAAAAACACGTTGTTTCCAATCGGAAACAACGTGTTTTTCGTTTATTATCAGAATGCAATACTGTCGGATACCATACCGCCGACCATGTCCATCAGATCGGCAACAGGAACGCCGGCTTCCTCAAGACGGGACATGATGGTGAGGAAATCCACCGTATAAATGGTGCTCAGATCGGTGGACACATCTGTCGGGAACGTGACAGAGGCATCATCGGACAGCTGAGAATCCATTGTGATCTTGAAGAGTTCCATCGCACCGCCCATGTTGACCGCGAGCGAGTAGTTGTAGGCGTTGGGCGTGACATCAAATTCGACAATCACAGCCGCATTCGCCAGAATACCGCCGAGTTGATCATTGGCTTGTTCAAGGACCGAGCTGTCGAGTTCGATCTTCACCTTGCCCTTGGCGGTCGTTGTGCCGTCACAGGTGAAATCGGACACCTTCACCGTGGCAAGCGATTGACCTTCGCCGAACAGCTCAACATCCACATTGTAGATATCGTTTTCGACCGTACCGCCGCCGATCACTTTGATCTGCTCGGTGCCTTCCGTTTTCACGTACATCTCAAGACCGACCTGACCGTTCGCCTGCGCAAAGCCGAAGAACACATCAATTTGGCCTTCGCCCATATCGGTAAGCTTAACACCGTGAACATCCAGTTCGTCATCGACCCACACCTTCACCGTTCCGACGACCTTATCTTCGACGGATTCCTCCTTGACGGAAGCGATGGTTTCATCAATGCCCTCCATGAATTGAGCATAGACTTCCTCTGCGTCCGTACCCGGAACGTTCTGAGCACTGGCCGTGATGATGGCCTTGAATTCTGTGCTGTTCTTCAGATTCTCGAGAAGTTTCACAGCAAAGCCTTTGAGCGTTACTTCGTTGAGAGGCACGTCAAAGCAGGTCATGTCCTCCGACACCCCGTTCGCCGTGAGAGGCTGCTTGGAAGAGGTGAACTCAAAGTCAAGCAGTGCATCGTACAACGCCTTGATCACCACTTCGATCGCTTCAACACTTTCTTTGGTGGTTTTCTTGGTATCCGTTACGGCAAGTCCCGCAAAGAACTGTGCGACTTCCTCGCCGCCGTTGTCCACATTCACTTCGATGGGCTTTTCAATCAAGTCGGGAAGATCGAACACCAGTTTGTTTGCCTTAAGGTCAAGATACAGATCCGCACCGGCAATCTCCGTTTCTCCGATGTACGCATCCAGAAGGAGCGCCACTTTTTCGTCGAGAATGTAGTCAACATCATACTTGACGGTGATTTCGGAAGCAGAAATGCCAAGCGAAGCCGTCAACAGCTCGGAGACTTTCACCGTCATCGTACCCTGTGCCGCCGTGCTGTCCTTCATATTGGCAAGAATTTTGTCGGTGAACATGTCATCGTTTTCACTGTAATGCGTCAGCGCATAAGCAAGCTGTGCTTTGTCATCAACATCAACCGTTTTGTCACCGAACAGGTCGTCCCAGAACACAAAGCCGAGAACGCCGACCACAACCGCGATCAACGCCACAATGGCAATAATGATGGGAGCCTTGCTCTTTTTCTTGGGAGCCTCGGGCTGCTCTGCAAAGAAGTTTTCAGCAGGAGTCTCAGCAGGCGTCTCAGCAGGAGTCTCAGCAGGAGTCTCAGCGGGTGTCTCAGCAGGAGCTTCAACAGGAGCTGCCTCTACCGCTGTACCGCAGTTGCCGCAGAACGCGACGTTCTCTTCCAGCGGAGTTCCGCAAACTTTACAATTCATAAAACAATTCCTCCTTTTCAGAATTATATTTATATTAGCACATTACTGCTGAAAATGCAATCTTTCTGCAAAAAAAGAGCCGCGAAGTCATTTCGCGGCCGCTTTTTTCTTTATTTTGTACCGAAAATACGATCACCGGCATCACCGAGGCCGGGAACGATATAGCAGTTTTCATTGAGCTTTTCGTCAAGAGCCGCGCAAAACACTTTTACATCGGGGTGTGCTTCGGTGAGGGCTTTGAGACCTTCGGGAGCGGCAATGATGCACAAAAACTTAATGCTGCGGGGATGCTGTTCCTTGATGATCGACACCGCATCCACCGCCGATCCGCCTGTCGCCAGCATCGGATCGAGAACAAATACATCGCGTTCGGCAATGTCGGCAGGGAGCTTATTATAGTACTCCACGGGAGTGTGCGTTTGGGGATCGCGGTAAAGACCGATGTGACCGACCTTCGCGGCAGGGACCAGCGCCAACGCACCGTCCACCATACCGAGTCCGGCACGCAAAATCGGCACAAACGCCATCTTTCTGCCCGCGATCACGCGGCTCTTGGTCACCGTGACGGGGGTCTTGACCTCCACCTCACACATCGGCAGATCGCGGGTCGCCTCATAAATCAACAGCTGTGTGATCTCTTCGACAAGCTCACGAAATTGCTTGGCGCCGGTGTTTTCGTCACGCAAAAACGTGACCTTGTGCTGAATGAGCGGATGATCGGAAATAAAGGGTTGCATCATGGAAACATCCTCCTTTTATGATTTCTTGAGTGATTGTTTGGCTTTCAGCTCGCGCTCGGCCTGAGGCAAGCGTAAATACGAGGGTTGGAGCAGAGACGCGGGAACAAGTCCGTCGTTCTCGACAAGCGCCTTTGCGGCAAGTGCGATGCCGCGAGGACGCACATAGCGAAGATGAGGCGGTGCCGCACAGCAATCCAGTTCCTCCTTGCACGCGTCGTAACACAACATCGCGCCATCGCCGACAAACACGACCGTCTCGTGAAGCGCCTTCAAGCGCTCCTTACAGTCGTCGATCGCCATGGCTTCATCGAAAGTCAGCCGTTCAACAACGCCGCCGCTCACACGGAACGTCGCGGTGTAAACCTGGCGACAGCGTGCGTCCATCACCGCGCAAATCACCGCATTCATCGGAATGCCGTGAAAGTTCAAAGCCAGTGCTTGCAACGTGGACACAGGGGCTGTGGGAAGATCGCGTTCAAAGCCGAGTCCCTTCACAGCCGCCACGCCGATCCTCACGCCCGTAAACGAGCCGGGACCGTTGCACACCGCCAACAGATCGATCTCCTCAAACGCCATTTCCGCGTGAGAAAGTACACGTTCGGTCATCGGGAGCACCGTCTGGCTGTGCGTAAGCGGCACATCAATGAAGCTTTCGGACAACACCGTGTCATTCGTTATGTCGATCACACCGCTGCACGCGGTTACCGACGATGTATCGATCGTCAATACTTTCACAGTGCCACCCCCTCGATGGTGATGCGGCGTTCCTCATCGGACAACCGCTCAAACGTAACACGAACGCTATCCTCGGGAAGCGCACCTTCAATTTGTTCGCTCCATTCCACCGCCAAGATGGCGCCCATGTCAATATAGTCAAAAAAGCCGGTGGCATACAGATCGTCCCATGTTTCAATACGATACATATCAAAATGGACAAGGGGCGGTTTTCCGCCGTAATCCTGTACAAGCGCGAAGGTCGGACTGGACACCTCAGCATCGAGGCCTCTTCCCTGCGCCATGCCGCGTACAAACGCAGTTTTTCCCATGCCGAGCCCGCCGAACATCGCCACAACGCCGCCGCGATCAAGCATCTTTGCCAATCGCGCACCGAGTGCTTCGGTTTCACTGACACTGTGAGTCTCAAAAACCACGCTTAGTACCTCCCTGCAAATGAATTCTTCGTCTATTATACCACGTCATTCCTTGTTTTGCAACGCAAAGACGAAAAAATCACATCGGCTGAATGTGCACCGAACACAGCTTCACGCGATGCAGGTTTTCCGTCACACGTCTTCCGATTGCTTGTGCGATAGCGTATGCTTGTTCGCAGGACAGCGATCTGTCAACACTCACGGTGATCTCCGCGCAAACACGATCCGCAAACAGACGGGTTTTCAGCTTCTCGACCGCCATCACGCCATCACATTCCGCCGTCAACCGACAGATTGCCTGTTTCAGCTTGTCGTCGCAAGCCCGATCGGTCATATTCCGCATCGCCTCGGCGAAAATCATCACCGCCGACTTTACGATCAGCGCACCGATCACGATCGATGCCAACGGGTCAAGGAACGTCAAACCGTTTTGTGCACCTATAATACCAACCAGACTCCCCACCGATGACAATGCATCTGTGCGTTGATGCCAGGCGTCTGCCTCAAGAGCCGATGAGCCCGCACGCTTTGCCCATCGTTTGGTGTAACGAAACATGATTTCCTTAACAACGACAGATAAAACGGCTGTCCATAATGCCGCCGTACCGATCGCCGCTGTTTCCGATATCGGTTGACGGATCGCCGATACCCCTGCTATGGCAATACCGCCCCCAGTCACGGCGATAACAACGCTCACAAGCACCGCCGCCACACATTCCAGTCGTTCGCAACCGTAAGGATACTTGTCATCGGCGCGACATCGTGATAAACCGATGCCGATCATCACCACGATCGTTGCAACGACATCGGTTACGGAGTGCAGTCCGTCGGAAATAAGAGCTTTTGAGCAGCTCAATGTCCCCACGGTTATTTTCAAAATCGCCAGCACCGCGTTCACAGCACCGTTCACAGCGGCGATGTACAGCGCATGACGAGAATCTCCATTCATATATTGATCACCCCACAATAAAAAACTCGCAGGATGTCGTTTTTGACAATCCTGCGAGAGTGTTCATTCATCAATATATGACATAGCATGGGGAACGGTGAACGGGTTCACAAAGCACGACCGCCCAGCATCGCCGCAACAGCTGCATTCGGCTGTGTTTTCATCACGCCGCGCAAGGCCGAGGACTGCGTTTTAGCGCCTGTTGCCCTCACACCGCGCATCGTCATGCACATATGCTCTGCCTCGATCACCACCGCAACCCCTTTCGGTTGCAGCTCCTTTTCAAGAAAATCGGCAATCTGCGCCGTCAGACGTTCCTGCAATTGGGGTCGCCGTGCAAACACATTCACAATACGGGCGAGCTTTGATAAGCCGATCACACGACCGTTGTCAGGAATATACGCAATGTGCGCCACACCGACGAACGGCAACAAATGATGTTCGCACATGGAGTGAAGCGGAATGTCACGCACCGTCACGGTATCATCGGACGGCTCCTCCGAAAACAGTTTCAGATGCTCGGTGGGGTCATCGGTCAAACCCGAAAAGACCTCTTCATACATATCCGCCACACGGCGCGGCGTTTCCTTGAGTCCCGCGCGGTCGGGATCTTCACCGATGGCAAGCAACAGTTCGCGAACTGCCGCTTCAATACGCGGTTTATCCATGTCAAAGCCGCCCCCTTTCAAAACTTTTCCTATTATACCCTACTTTTATGAAAATAGCAAGTGTTTCTTTGCACAGATAACAACACGACCGATGCCGGGCGCATCGGTCGTGCAACGTTATTCTGTAACGGGCTGGGACACGGTGCGCGCGGCGATCAGACCGAGTGTCATGCGATATTCGCCCAGTTGATTTTCACCGAGGATCCACACATCATCGTAACCGTCGACCGTCACCGACGCAGGATAATCCGATGCATCGGGATCGATAGGCGAGCCAAGCTTTACCTTCCATACAAAATCATTAACCGTAATACCTGCGATAGATTCGGCCTTGCCGATCAAAGACAGGTTGAGCGACTTTTGTCCGTAAGGAACCGAAACACGATACAGCCCCATGACACGCGCGGTAATATCCTGACCGCTGTCATCCACAAACCGAACCGTGTCCTCCGTCGGCGAAACCGTCAATGTCATTGTCTGCATCGAGTCGCCGTTAAAGCGGATCGAAACGGTGAGCGGCACTTCTGTTCCCGATTCATCGGGAACGCTGACCTCGTATTCCAGTTTCATGGATTCCGCATTGATCAGTTTTTCGAAATCAACCGTGCCGAGATCCAGTTGCTTTTGTGCAGAATCCAGTGCCTTCTCCGTTCCGCACGCCAAGACAGAGCGCGGCTCAACGGTAACATACTCCTCCATAAATGTCTGAGGATCCACCACATTGGAAGGCAGATTATCAAACGTGAAATTCACGTTCAACTCACGACGTTCCCACAGCGGTACCGTTACCAATACCTTACCGTCGGGAATTTCACGAATTTCGCAAGCGGAGATATCCACTTCGCGTCCGGTTCTGTCAAACGCCAACAACGGAACCTCAAATTGCTGTTGTTTTTTGAGCGGTTGTTTTGTTTCAATGACCGCCACAAGCCGTTCGATCGATTCCACCACGTTTTCGGGACCGTCAATAGTCACCGCACCGTTCTGGAAATCGGCGGTGTCAAGAACCGCCTCCCCGACAACCTGCGTTTGAGCATTCTCCACCATCACGCCGGAGGTATCCACCTCCACCTGGAAGAGAGCACCTTGTTTCCAATATTCGCAAGCGATCTGTACCGTCGACGGCGATACAGACAAGATATCGTAGTCGGTAACAGTGCTGTTGCGCGATACGTTAAGCGGTACGTCGTTAACGCCGTCGCGGGTGATAGCCGTCATATCCGCGCGCACGCGCAGATCGTTTTCATCAAGTTTCACGAGCGTTGCCCACGGGCCGGAAACTTTCACCTTCACAGAAAACTCACTGTCTCCGATGATACGAAGACCGCTTTGGTAGGCATAGCTTCCTGTCAGATCCACCGACACATCGAGTTCAATCGAACGATCGGTGATATTGGCGGGACCCGAAATGATGTTAAACCACACAAATGCCGCGATGATCAGTGACACGATCACCATCAGCTTGTCGTTGCGAAGCAATCGGCTGAAAGAGAAAAAATTCTTGATGGAGGATACGCGTTTTTTCATCGTCTGTTCCCTCCTCGCTGACCGCGATTCTTGCGGGAAGAGAACCAGTTAAGAAGCTTCTTAAAGCCGCTTGTGTTATCATCGTCGGTATTTTCGGGGAGCAACTGTTTCTCGAGCTCCACACGCAATGTCGTCGCGGTATACTCGCGCGTCAGGTTGCCGCCGATGGCGAGCGAAATGGTGCCGGTCTCTTCCGACACCACCACAACGACCGCGTCGGACTTTTCACTCATACCGATAGCGGCACGATGGCGAGTGCCGAGGGAGCTGCTGATGCGCAGGCTGTTGGTCAATGTCAGAATGCAACCTGCCGCACAGACACGACCGCCGCGAATGATCATGGCTCCGTCGTGGAGAGGCGCTTTGTTAAAGAAGATGTTGCCGATCAGTTCCGCTGTCGGATCGGCATCAACGGTCGTACCCGTTTCGATGACGTTGCCGAGGTTCGTGTCGCGTTCAAACACGACAAGTGCGCCCATTCTCTGTCGTTGAAGCTGTTCCATCGCTTCGCACACAGCAACGATGGCCTTTTGCGTATGATCGGGATCGCTGTTGGTGTTGGTGCCGATTCTGACATGGCCGAGTTCTTCAAGAATTCGGCGAATTTCCGGCTGAAACACCACCACAAGGACGATCAGTGCGTTGTCGAAAATGATGCTGATGAGATAACCAAGCATCTGAAGGCTGAAAATGTCGGCCGCAATGTTGGCAACGACAAGCAACAGAAGACCTTTGATCAACTGCTCGGCACTGGTGTCGCGGACAAGCTTGACAAGCTGATACAACACAAACGCAACGACCGCAATATCGACCGCCGCGGCAAGCACATTGATCGTCGAGAAAAATACCACGATCTGTTCAAACAAATCCACAAAAAAGTTGCCGATGGCTTCAAACACGCACGTCACCTCCTTTTTACACCCTATTTTGTTTATTTTATCATATTCTGCCCACAAATTGCAATGGATTTCTTATGATTTTTTCGAAGATTTCCACACTTTTTTCCACCTGCTGGCGACTTGTTGTTTCTCCCACGGAAAACCGTACCGTGCCGAGCGGAAACGTGCCGATTTTTCTGTGAGCGGCGGGAGCACAATGCAAGCCCGCCCGTACGGCTACGCCCTGTGTTGCGAGCGCGTGGGCAATATCGTTCGGGTCTCTGCCTTCAACAGTAACCGATAGCACTCCCGTGTGTGTGTTCTCCTGCGGACGGTCGGTATACAACTTCACACCGCGAATTGCCGACAGCATATCATACATCATCGAGATAAGCGCGTGTTCATGTGCTTCAATGTTTGAAATGCCGACTCTGCGAATATGCTCGATCCCCGCCAACAATCCCGCGATCCCCGGCACATTCGGCGTGCCGCTTTCAAGACGTTCGGGAAGATCCGGCGGTTGCTCAAACGAAGACGACCGACTGCCCGTCCCGCCTCTCACAAACGGCCGTAACTTTGCCTCTCCTCTGCAGATGAGCATTCCCGTTCCCATCGGTCCGCCGAGACCCTTGTGACCTGCCACACACAGGTAGTCGATGTCATCGCGTTTCATATCCAGCGACAAATGGCCGGCAGATTGTGCCGCGTCCACAATAAGAGGTATGCCGTGTTCATGAGCAAGAACGGCAAGCGCCGCTATGGGCATCACATCTCCCGTCACATTGGATGCGTGGGTGCATAGGATCGCCCGTGTGCGCGGCGTAATGGCACGACGGAACGCCGTAAGAGTCGCTTCGGTATCCCCCGGAACAACAACCGCCGTGTCATAAACAGGATATCGCAAAGAGACTGCGTAAAGCGGTCGCATCACCGCATTGTGTTCCATATCGGAAACGACGATCCGTCCGCCGCCGCTTGTGAAGCTGTTGATGGCAATGTTCAGCGCATGGGTACAGCTTGCTGTAAAAATCACCCGGCGTTCGTCCTCAACGCCAAACAATGATGCCGCCGATACGCGGCAACGCTCAATCATGTCGGCCGTTGCCATTGACATGGGATAACCGCCGCGCCCGGGATTTGCTCCGAAGCGATGCAACGCCTGCGCCATTGCCCGATGAACCTGAGGCGGTTTCGGATAGCCGGTTGCCGCATGATCCAGATATATCATCTCACTCTCCCCTTTCTTGTCTGTAAATTGCCACGTCGGCATTTTTCAGCCACATCACAACGGCAGGGGAATCGTTTGTCACCATGATTATATAGCCACAGCCCTCGTTGTCGGTGCGCCGTCTGATATATGCGTGAACGCCGTGACTCTCAAGAATTCTTTTTGCTCGGATGGCGTTCGTGATCGATCCCACCCGATAGTACGCGTGCATATCTTTCACCTCCCTTCTCTTACCACTATATGACAAACCGACAAAATGTCTCACTTGACACCACTGCATTTTTTCGGTATACTATAACTCGCAATCGAGGTGTGGCGCAATTGGGGACGTTCCCGAGCGCCGCCGGGGGGCGGATTTAGCGAGGGATAAGGAGTGGCGGCAACAAGGTGATGACGAGCGGTTGAAAAGCGCGAAGTCAGAACCGCTGTTGCAACAGGATGCACGCTTGCTTTGGGAGCGTGCCTAGGCGGGGAGCCCCCGCGGGCAAAACGGTGCTTCGCACCAAAAGCAAATCCTTCAAACCCCTTGCAAACTCGGAAGAAAAGCCTTTAACAGTGCGGACTTTCGGGGTTTTATAAAAACTCAAAAATGCGTGGAATTTGCGTTTGACCACAGTTTGTCCCACTTCCACGCAAAATCGAGAAAAATTGAATAGATATCCGGGTGTGGCGCAGCTGGGAGCGCGGGTGGTTTGGGACCATCAGGCCGCAGGTTCGATCCCTGTCACTCGGACCACAAAAATGACCTAAAGCAGAGATTTGTTCTCCACTTTAGGTCATTTTTTATTACTATTTAGGTGTTTTATTTCCACTTTGAGAATACTTGCGATTTTTTGACCACAGTTTTTGACCATTTTTACATTGTCAAGTACGGTAACGGGAGACCTGTGCGCCGATCTGCTCAGTATTATCGCATCCGAACAGCGCGCAAAGATGGTTTACGAATACCTTTACCGCCAGATTGACGACAAGAAGGTGCGCGAGACCATTGATTTTCTCCTAAATCGCGAGGAAGCTCACAACCAGATGTTCCGCGATGCCTTTAACAAGGTGCAAAACTCCGGCTCTAACCGCGATTTCGGCACCACCAAAGCCGCAAAAATGTATTTCTACATGTCGGATCCCGGCCCCAACGCATTCGCGACGGGTGATACCAAGCCTGTTTCTTTTGAGTGATAGCAAAAAAACGCTGAGGAGTTTGTTCCTCAGCGGCTTGACATATATTATAATCAACACTTATTGGTTTGACTTTTCGATCAAACTACAAGCTTCTATCATTACTCTTACCAACACTATCAATCCATCAACAGCGTGTTTTACAACGAAATACGAATCGCTGTTATCAATCTTTTCTATCAGTTCATTGTTCACGAAGTGATTGGTGAAGAGAATGGCATCTTCTTCTGAGCATCCTATGATCCCTTGCATAGTTTTGGTCTTCAGAGTTTGATGTTGCTTCACATTCTCACCTAAATCTTGCAGAACTTCAAGTATATTCGGATATCTCTTGATGAAAGGCACAAAATCTTCCGTCTTCTTTGTTTCGTGGTACACATGCTCAGTAATATAGGCAAAGAATTCTTTGAGCATTTCTGTATCGTATAGGCTTTCTGTAATCGGTACAAAGAAATCATTGATTTCACAACTTAAGCACTCGGCCATTTTAGGTAAAAACTCAATCGAAGGCAAGGCTTCTCCCTTCTCCCATTTCGAAACTGATTGGGGAGAGACATGTAAATAATCAGCAACTTGCCGTTGAGAAAGACCTTTTTTCATTCGGATATTTTTAAAATTGAAATTAAACATAATCATTTTCCTCCGTTCGTTCATTCATACAATCATTATATTGTCAACGCGCTCATACGTCAATGACCAGATATGAGATATAGTCGTCAACCTACGGTTGCTTTTTCTTTGTCTACTGCGGGGCAGAATTTGTTTCGCGAAAGGCCTTGACTTTTGGCGGAACAAGAGTTACCATACAGACGACAATAATAATAACCCACCCGTAAAACGGCTGATTTTTCTTTTGCGGGCATAGCCCTCTGTTCCTCGCAACGCGTAGAACGCGTAATACGGTCTGCCAGCCGCGTGTTTAGTTACTTCTTTTTGTCAAATGGTGAATACCCTGGGATAGTCAGCTGATCTCCCAACTGATCCTCTTGCAGTTGCTTCTTTATGTACTCCGCAATTCGGCTCGTGTTCTTTCCTGCTGTATCTACGTAATACCCTTTGCACCAAAACTCTCGACTTCGGTACTTATATTTCAATTCGCCGAATTGCTCATATAGCATCGTACTGCTTTTTCCTTTTAGATATCCCATGAATGTAGATATTGCCAATTTTGGCGGTATCTCTACTAGCATATGGATATGATCCGGGCATACTTCGGCTTCTATAATATTTACACCTTTCCATTCACATAGTTGTCTCAATATCTTTCCCACTGCTACGCGTTTTTCTTTATAAAATACTTTTCTCCTATATTTCGGTGCAAATACTATATGATATTTGCAATTCCATTTCGTGTGTGATAAACTATGTATGTCATTCATCCCCATGGTGAATGTCCTCCTTTGTTGTTCTTGGTGCAGTTGGCAGACCGCATTTTCATTATACAACAAAGGAGTTTTTTTGTTTTACTCATCGGCATAGCCTTCACTGAACCACGCGTTTAACGCGTGGTTTTCGGTACATAACAAAACAGCCCCGAATTCGAAGAGATAAACTCTTCAAATTCGGGGCTGTTACTTTATTTGGAAGTGTTTTTCTTGGTGGTGTTGATGGAGGAGATAAGCATTGCGCGAAGTCCCGTGCATACGGTATCTAATGATTTATATTGATCTTCTGTAATATACCCTGTCTTAATCAATAATTCCAGCCAGTACCCTGTTTCATTTGCTTCTTTTAACGCAATCTGCAATTTTGCAATAAAATCCGCTTTACCGTGAGCGTATTGTGCTTCACGGATATTGGCGCCGATACTCGTTCCGCTTCTGCCGATTTGGTTAGCAATAATATGTTCCTTATTCTCTTTCAGATATTTCACAAGATTGATAATCGAAACCGCAAAATCCATCGATTGCACAGACAGTTTATCATCACGCACCATTTAGCACCTACCTTTGCTATTCAGTATAGCACAAGGAATTGGTTTTGTAAATGAAGCATCGGCTTCGCCGATATGAAGCGGCGGCTTTGCCGCCGTGAAGCACTCACTTACGTTCGCATGAAGCGAAGCGCACATTGTCTTTTCATGTGCCGCAGGCACGCTTCATAGCCGCAAGGCGACTTCATTTTTCGTGCACCGTCAGGTGCGCTTCATTTCCACCAAAGAAAAAAGCAAGCCTTTCGGCTTGCTTTTTTCTTTGGTGGACGATAACGGACTTGAACCGCTGACCCTCCGCACGTCAAGCGGATGCTCTACCAGCTGAGCTAATCGTCCATATGCAGTTTTCGTGGGAACGAGTGATATCATAACAGACTTTGAGCGAAAAGTCAATAGGTAATTTTAAAAAAAATTAACTTTTTCAAAAACGCCGACATTCCGATCCTGCAACAGTAATATCACACACCATTTTCCTCTTGACGAAACCGAAAAACGAGCGTATACTATAGAAAACGAACGTTTGTTCTTTATTGGAGGTGGTAGCATGAGACAATACGCGTGCATTGATCTGAAGTCGTTTTTTGCATCGGTGGAATGTGTGGAGCGCGGACTCGATCCGCTGACGACCAATCTCGTTGTGGCGGACGCTGAGCGCACCGACAAAACCATTTGTCTCGCCGTCACGCCTTCTCTCAAAGCCTACGGTATCTCCGGACGGGCGCGGTTGTTTGAGGTGGTGCAAGCGGTCAAGGGCGTCAATGTCTCACGGCGACACGCCGCTCCCTCCCACGCCTTCAGCGGTGAATCCTACGACGCGATCGCCTTACAGAACGACCCGTCGCTGGAGTTGTCGTACATTGTCGCACCGCCACGTATGGCATATTATATCGATTACAGTACGCGTATTTATCATATTTATCTGCAACACGTAGCCCCCGAGGACATTCACGTGTATTCCATCGACGAAGTGTTCATCGACATCACCGACTATCTGCCCGCCGCCAAGCTGACGGCCAGGGAATTTGTCAAACGCATCTTAAAACAAGTCGTCGCGGAAGTGGGCATCACCGCCACCGCAGGACTCGGCACCAATCTGTATCTGGCGAAGATCGCCATGGATATTGTCGCCAAAAAAATCCCCGCCGATCGGGACGGCGTGCGCATTGCCGAACTTGACGAGTTGTCCTATCGCAGAGAGCTGTGGGATCACCAGCCGCTCACCGATTTCTGGCGGATCGGCGGCGGTATCGCCCGCAGACTTCGCGAGCATCGCCTGTTCACGATGGGTGATGTGGCGCGTTGCTCGATGCGCAACGAAGACTTGCTGTACCGTCTGTTCGGTGTCAATGCGGAATTGCTCATCGATCACGCATGGGGCTGGGAGCCCTGCACCATCGCCGACATCAAAGCCTACCGTCCGACCACCGAAAGCGTCAGTTCGGGACAGGTGCTTCTTTGTCCCTACACCGTCACCGACACCAAAAAGGTGCTTCGCGAAATGGTGGACGCCATGGTACTGGATCTTGTGGATAAACGCCTGCTCACCGATCACATGGTGCTGGACGTGGGATACGACATCGATAATCTCACCGACCCTGTCAGAGCACAGTACTACCGCGGAGAGGTCACCGTCGACCGTTACGGCAGGCGGGTTCCCAAAGCCGCCCACGGTACGGTAAGACTTCCCCGCCACACTTCCTCGACAAGCGTCATCACCGACGCGGTGATCGGGCTGTTCGACCGCATCGTCAACAAAGGACTTCTCGTTCGACGACTCAATTTGACGGCGGGACATCTTCTTAAAGAAGAAACCGTCAAAGCCAACGAGCCGCCCGAACAGATCACCTTGTTCGAAGATGCCGAGGAACTCGACAAAAAACGCCAAGCTCTTGAGCAGGAACGGCATATGCAGGAAGCGGTCATTCACATCAAGAAAAAATTCGGAAAGAACGCCATTCTCAAGGGCACCAGCCTGGAGGAAGGCGCCACCGCCCGCGATCGCAACCGTCAGATCGGCGGACATAAAGCATAACACGAGGTGTTCACCATGATTGATACGCGCTACGGCGATATGTGGCATCTGCCGCGACCGACCTCTTCCCACACCCCCATGTCACGAGAGAACCGCGCCGCTCAGTTTGCCCCCTTCGCGGCACTTCACGGGCACGAAGAAGCCATCGGCGAAACCGCCCGTCTCACCGACAGAAAAATCGAGCTCGACGACACCCAAAAAGAGCAGATCAACGATGTGTTGTGCCGCGCCGCCGCGGATCGTACACTCGGCATCACCCTCACCTGCTTTGAGGCGGATCCTTTCAAGGACGGCGGACGATATGTCACCGTCAGCGGGTATATCAAGCGCATTGACGAGATCGAAGGACGAGTGATTTTCCGGGACGGAACGCTCATTGATCTTCAACATATCGTGGGGGCTGTGATCACCCCCGTTTCTTCCGCTTGAAAATCACGGAACATGGTGATATACTGATATAGTACCACGCTATTATGTAATGAAAGAAAGTGAAAACCATGTCCGCTGTTTTGAAATGTCCGCGTCGCTTGGTCGCCACGATCCTGACGATGGCATTGCTGATGACTACGCTGTTTTCCGTTATGATGCCTGTAGCAGTTGTATCTGCCGACGAAGCCGAGGCGAACGGCGCATTGATCGGCGATGTCACCGGCGACGGTCAGCTGTCGACAGTCGATGTGCGTCGCATCATTCAATATCTTGTCGGTAGCGTCGCATTTGACGAGCAACAACTGACACTCGCCGACCACAACGGCGACGGCAAAATTTCCAGTGCCGATGCGAGAAGTCTGCTGATGTATCTTGTTAATCCCACAACAGCGACCACTACCACAACGACCACAACTACGACCACAACCACCACTACGACTACCACCACGACTACCACCACAACTACCACCACTACCACAACGACCACAACTACCACAACTACGACCACAACGAAGCCGACGGATATTCAGCTGCTGAACTATTTTAGCAGCGGAAATTCCGAAGGCGTGACCGGCACCAAACAAGCCGATGGCAGTCTCAAGGTGGAAGCCACTCAAGCGGGCTTCTTCACATTCAATGGGCCGCGTGTGTATGATCCGTCACTGACGACCCTGCATCTCGCCATCACCGCCGATGTGCCGTTCGATATCGCGCTCTATGATAATGAAAACAGCAAATGGATCTATGCCACCGATATATTCCTTGACGACTTTGACTATCGTCTCGATGGCTACGCCATCGCATCAGGCGCCTACGACAGCGTCACGTTGGAGTTGTCCGAATATTACCTTGAGGAATCGGGAACCATTCCTACAACGCTTTCGCTCAACCATATTTATATCCAGACACGTGGTGCGGGCACCATCATCATCAACCATTTTGTGCTCAGCAAGGATACCGTCTGCACGGCTGTCGCACCCGCTCACCCCAACATCACCACGACCACCAAGCCTGACGGTGTTGTCACCACGTGGACAGCGGTAGATCCTCAGAACTACTACGGTCGCCAGATTCTTGCCGCCGACGACAACAAGGCACTGGTTGAAGGCTATGACCGTTTTGCAGAAAACATGGCTTCCATGAAGTCCGAAATCTATGTTTATGATCTGAATCTGGTCTATGACGAATGGGATCGTATCATCCGCTATTACATCGATGATCACCCCGAAGCTTTTTGGTTTTCCGGTCAATTTTCTTATGGCTACGATACCATGGGAATCATAGGAGATCTCAGACCGGTGTATGCCTATTCTTCCGCAGAAAAAGCAACCATTCAGGCGCAGCTGGATGTCCGCACGGCAGAATTACTCGATGGCATCACGCAGGATATGTCGGCAAACGAAAGGCAGTATATCATTCACAACCGCCTGGTGCTGAGCGGCGATTATGACGACACCCTCGCCGCCGAAAACACCCACGATCTGCTAGGAATACTCCTCAACGGCACCGGCGTGTGCGAGAGCTATTCCAGAGCGTATCAGTATCTGCTGTACCGTTGCGGCATCCAGTGCCTGCAGGTATACGGCTGCGGCGATGACAGCGGCAAAATGAATCACATCTGGAACTTGATCAACGTGGACGGTGAGTGGCTCATGTCCGACGTCACCTGGAATGACGGCGGCGGCGATGCCATCGACTACACCTTCTACAACTTTACGTACGATGAATGTGCCGATCTGTCGCACACCGTGATGCATCTCTCCTATCCCCTGCCCGGTTACACCGAAGCGGCATAATTTCGCCCTATGAAAAGCGGCACCGAACCACATGAGTTCGGTGCCGCTTTCTTGACAACAGCAGTTTCGGATGGTATATTGAAAACGAGAATAGTGTCTAACAGAAACGGAAGTGAGATCATGCTTGTTAAATCCCTGCATCGCGCCACCGCCTTCTTTCTGACGGCGGTGTTACTGATGACCGCTCTGTTTTCCGTCATGATGCCCGTCTCTGCTGCGGCGGATACCATGATGACCGTTGATGTGCTTGTAGGCGACGCTGACGGTAACGGTAAGCTGACAACGACCGATGCGCGCCGTATCATTCAGTATCTCGTCGGCGATATCACCTTCGACGAACAGCAGATGCTCGCCGCAGACCATAACAAAGACGGAAAAATCACCAGTTCTGATGCCAGAAGCCTGCTGATGTATTTCGTGTCCGCCGATTCGATGACAACAACGACCTCAACAACATCCACTACTACGACGACCACAACAACCACCACGACAACGACGACCCGCACCACCGCTGTCGATTTTCTCTGCTATACCGGCAGCAACAACAACGGTTCAAGCACGGTCGTCGGTACGATGCAGGAGGACGGTTCTCTGAGAATCGATGCCGACGGATGGGGCGCATACTCGCTGAACGGATCGTATACCTTCGACCCGTCGTTTGACACGATTCATCTCTCCCTTTCCACCGACGTGCCGTTTGATATCCGGTTTTACGACAACAAAAGCCGTACATATATCTATGCCATGGAAGATCTGATCGCCGACTTCGACTATCGCGTGCACGGCAACGGCTTTGCGGAGGGGGCTTACAACGGTATCACCATTCATCTCGATGAATACTATATCCGAGAGCTTGGTGCTGTTCCCGAATCCTTTGTGTTTTCCCACATCTCCGTCTGGCCGAAAGAGGCAGGCACCATCATCATCAACCATTTCACACTCACAGGAAACGACACCTGTGATGTCACCGCACCCGCTCATCCCAATATCACCACCACAACCACCCGTCAAAACGAGGGTGTTGTCACCACCTGGACAGCGATCTCTCCCGAAAACTACTACGGACGGCAACTGCTGGTCACAACCGCCGAGCCCATGATGGTGGAGGCGTATGATCTGTTCGCGGAGCAGGTCGCTCTTATGGCTCAAACCATTACGGTCCCCCAAAGCATCAGTCTGAGTTACAGCAAATGGCGTCAGGTATACCGCTACTATTTCGACGATCATCCCGAAGCGTTCTGGCTGGATTCCTGCAGTTACAATATCCAATACGGGATCGTCACGAGCCTGACTCCTACTTACAATTGCACTGCCGAGGAGCGCGAGGAATGGCAAAAGCAGCTCGATATCCGCACCGCCGAACTTCTTGACGGCATCACGCCGGATATGTCCGAAAACGCCCGTTTGTATCTCATTCATGAGCGGTTGGTGCTTGCGGGTGATTATGACAAGTCTCTTGAAGCCCTTAACACGCACGATCTGCTGGGCATCATCATGCGCGGTTCGGGTGTGTGCGAAAGCTACTCCCGCGCCTATCAGTATCTGCTGTATCGTTGCGGTATCCAGTGCCTGCAGGTATACGGCAACTCAAAGGGTGACGACTCCATCACTCACATCTGGAACCTGCATCTGGTGAACGGTGAATGGCGCATGACCGATGTCACATGGGACGACGAGGGCGGCAACTCTGTTGACTATGACTGCTATAACTTCACCTATGACGAGCTTGGAGAATTGCTTCACACGATCGTCATCCTCTCCTATCCCCTGCCCGGTTACACCGAAGCGGCGTAACATACCAATCACAAAAGGCACCGAGGAAACCATGTTCCTCGGTGCCTTTTTCATGTTAAAAGCGTCAGCATATTCTCAAGAGCGGTCTTGTCGATCTCCACAGCGATATCACTCACGCCGGTGTACACCACCGTTCCGTCCTCATACAACCACAATTCGACCTGAACACCGCTGTGACAGATAAAAAACAAGCGGCAACGCACCGTGAGCGAAGAATAATCCTCGCGTTTTTGGCAAGTCCCTTCACAAAGCGCCTCTATGAAGGCGTTCACTGTATCGCGATGCTTCACTGCGTTGAACAGCTGTTTTTCTCCCGAAAAATTCCGTTCCTTGGGGATAATATATTGCACGGTGTCATATTGCTCCGAAAGATGCAGGCGATCCTTATACAGTTCCTCGCCGTATTGCAACGTGATATCGTTGTCACAGATATACACTCCGGCACCGTGTCCCCCGTTTGTGACCGTGCATACGGCAAAGGACGGGTCAAGACCGCTGACGGTATGCACCGTTTTCCCTTCTGTATGCGGAAAAACCGCCGCGCCTTCAAGCATCTCACCGACAAACCGATCGTTCTGGGAGATATAATCACAGCGGTACACCCGCCCGTCGTAGCTCACCATAGATACACAACGCGCCATCGAATCCGATACGGAAGGAAAGGGATGCGGCGGCAGATACACGGGATCGGGGACCGAGAGGATAAAATACCCCACGGCACCGAGTCCCAGCACCAACACCACACATGCGGCAACCGCCGCGTACATCCGCCATCGCGGACGATAATACAGGGGCGGTTTGGCTTTGGTGATCGGGGTGGTATCAACATGAGCAGAATCGACATCGCCGATGGCAATCAGCATATCGTAAGCCGTCATAACAGCGCCTCCTTTTCCAGTTGTGTCTTCAGCTTTTTTCGGGTACGATGAAGCATCACCTTCACATGGGATTCGGTCATGTGTGCGGCACTTGCGATATCTTTTACGGAATCCATGTTCCAGTAACGCCGCATGAACACCCATTTTTCAAGCGGCGGCATTTGCGTAAGGAGCGCATTGATCCGCGCAGTCAATTCGTGTGTCAGCACCGTATCTTCGGTTGCGGTTGCGGAAGGAAGACATTCTTCGAGTTCCGACAGCACCACCTGTATGTCACCGTTTCCCCGCTTTGCGGCACGTTGACGGTTGCAGCGGTCAAGCGCCAGCCGACGAACAACACAAGCAAGATACGCTTTCAGATCGCGCGGACGGTTTGGCGGGATCGCGTTCCACAAACGGTGATACGCATCATTGACGCATTCCTTGGCATCTTCCGCATTTTGTAGAATGTGCATGGCGACAGCATGACAGTACTTGTCGTACTTTCGTTGCGTATGCTCGATTGCCGATTCCGAGCGCGATTCATACAAGGCAATGATATCCCGATCCTTCATACCGTCACCTCCCTTCACCTATCAAGACGGTAAAAACGGATATTGGTTACATATCGTCGAAAAAAAACACCGACGAATTGTTCGTCGGCGTTTTTTTCAATGATTACCGCAGGTGTGATTGCCACAGGTGTGACCGCCTTCACCGTGATCGTGATGGTGATTGCATTTCACATCGGGATTCCAGCGCAGCTTGCCGCCGAGCAGAGCGTCAACCGCCGCGTCGGCTTCGCCCGTCACGCCGCCGAACAGCTGAATGCCGGCGTTGGTCAGCGCGGTTTGTGCGCCGCCGCCGATGCCGCCGCAGATGAGCACCTTGATGCCGTTGTCGGCAAGAAGGGTCGCAAGAGCACCGTGACCGCTGCCGCCCGCATCAAGGATCGAGGCGGACACGACCGTGTTGTCCTCGATATCATACACCTTGAACTGGGCGGTGTGACCGAAGTGCTGGAAAATCATGCCGTTGTCGTACGTTACTGCCAGTTTCATAATATCATCTCCATTAAGATTGTTTAAGTCGGGCGACAAGCGTCGCATCGGGGGTGACATACACCGTTTGCTGGTGTTCGTAGATCACCATGCCGGGCTTGGCTCCCGAGGGTTTGTGAACGTGCTTGATGAGCGTGTAATCCACGGGAACGCCCGAGGACTGCGCGGCTTTGGAATGGGTCGCCGCCAGAATCGCCGCCTCACGCAGAGTCTGTTCGGGCGGCTCGACGCCTTCGGTGAACACCACCGTGTGAGACCCGGGCATGTCCTTGACATGAAACCACACGTCTCTGCCGCGGGCGGTTTTGAGCGTCAGCTGATCGTTCTGAATATTGTTGCGACCGACAGCGATGGTAAATCCGTCGGACGAGGTGAACAGCAACGGCTTCTGAGCGACCGGGGCTTTTTTGCGTTTGTCGGTACGGCGCAGATAGCCGCCGTCGATCAACTCCGCACGCACCTCCTCCACCTCCGCGGCAGAGGTCACGCGGGACAGCGCATCGAGCACCGAGTCGATATAGCGAAGCTCCCGCTCACCTGCCGCGATTTGTTCGGCAAGCACCCGCTCGGCGGTTTGCGCCTTACGGTATTCTTTATAATACCGTTGGGCGTTTTGCGCGGCACTGAGCGCGGGATCGAGCGGAACGGTGATCGTGCCGCCGTTTTCGTCGTAATAATTGATCAGTTCCGCCGAAGTCGCGCCCACAGGAACGGCGTAGGTCTGTGACATCAGCATGTCGCCGTACAACCGTTTTTGTTCACGTTCCGTGGAGCGCGCCAGCTCTTCGCGTTGGCGGGACAGCTTGCGCTCAATGCGGGAGGAGGCATTGACAAGCACCTTGAGCGTATCATGCGACCGCGCACGCAGTCGTTCGGCATGGTCCTTGTCGCTGTAAAATGCTTCGAGAAGCGCGCTGAGGCTCGCCATTTCCGCCCCCACGGCAGAAAGCCCGTACTGCGTGATGAGGGTATAGGAAAACTCAAGCGGTGTACCGTCCTTTTTGAGAATGTACGGCACACGGCGTTCACCGTCAAGCAATGTCGAACGAACGCGGTCGATGTAGAACGCCAGCCGTTCCCACTCGTCCTCGGTCATCTCATCGCAGGATTTCTGCCCACGGCGCAGTGTCAACGAGGCGATCTCGCGACAAATAAGCGGAGAAAAGCCTTGTGTCACCGCCGCCAGCGCCGCAGACAGCTCACCGCCTCTGCCGTTTTTGACAGCATCGGCAATCGCTTTACCGTCGTGATCGAGCGGCGACAGGCGGTCGGCAAACGGCGCGGGCGGTGTGTAAGCTACACCCGGCAGAAGCGGTCGCACCTCCGACATCGCAAAATCCACACGTTTGATCGCGTCAATAATTTTGTCGCCTTCAATGAGCAGGATATTGCTGTGACGGCCCGTCATCTCCGCCGCCACTGTCAGTGTGACATGGTCACCAAGCTCGTTGACACAGTCAAAATCGAAATACAGCACCCTTTCGAGTCCGTCCTGACGGATCGAAAGGAGCTTGCCGCCACCGAGGCGTTTGCGAAGAAGCATACAGAACATCGGCGGTGCGGCAGGATTCTCGGGCGTTTTTTCCACCAGATGCACACGAGGTGACTGCACCCGGGCGGAAAAATACAGTTTGTATGTGCCGCTTTTACTGCGCAACGCCATCACCAGTTCCTCACGGGACGGCTGGTGGATCTTGTCGATGCGGGCATCACGCAGTGTCTCGCGCAGTTCCGTGGCAAGGCAATACAAAAAGCCGCCATCCAGTGCCATCAAGCGACACCTCCTTTGGATAATATTATACCGTCGTGTACGGTGCCGTGCCGTTGAAGGGAATGACCGTCACCGTGGGAAAAGCCTTTTGCAGGCGGGTGGCAAGCGGATACACAACCACATTTTCTGTCGCATAATGACCCGCAACGACCACCGTCAGATGCTCGGGAAGTCCGAGCCATTCGTGATGCTTCATCTCTCCCGTGACATATGCGTCCGACGGCGCCTCCGTCGCAAACTCTCCGCCGCCGCCACCGATCATGGACACCGTCTCAATCGGTTTCGCCCCTGCGCGGAGTTGAACGGGAGTGCCGAGCGCGTCCTTCACAAGAGCCGCAAATGCCGCAGGAGACACCGGCTTTTTGAGCTTGCCGACACGACCGATGCCGCCGAACGCCTCTTCCACCTCGACAAGTCCAAGGCAGTCAGCGAGGGTGTCGTTGACACCACCCTTTGCCGCGTCCAAGTTGGTGTGCGCGGCAAATGCGGCGATGCCGCTTGTGAGAAGCTGATGCAACACGCCCGGCCCGACAATGCGGTTGACGGAATGGAACAGCACGGGGTGATGCGAAACGATCATCTGTGCGCCGTGTTCTTTCGCAAAGCGAATTGTTTCCTCAGTAATATCGAGCGCCACAACGATCGTATCGACCGTGTCGGCGGGATTTCCCGCAAGCAATCCGACATTATCCCACTCCTCCGCAAGTGCGGCAGGCGCGATCTGCTCCATTTCTTCGGCAACGCTCCCGACTGTGACGGGATCCCCGGGCTTCATAAAGGAGAGCAATTCCTCGAGCACCGTCGTCAGGCGATCGGCTTCGTCGTTCTTTTCCGCCTTGCGCAAGCCGCCGATTCTCTGACGCAGATAGGCACATTGCGCCAGGATATACGGGCGGGATTCGTCGTCCGCTTTCAGCGCACCGACATAATGACAAAGCAGATCGGACACGGGATCGGCATCGGTAAAATGAGCGGTCATCACGTTGTAGATGTGATTGTCGTCGGTGATCACGCGCTCCTCGTCAATGGAAAAGCCGTTGTCATACAAAAAGCGACGAAGTTCGACCGTCTTGGTCATCGGCTGAAGCACCAGACGAATATCCGCCGATTTCACCCACGGTGCGTCGCTCAGAATATGCATGATGGTTTCGCCGCCCATACCGGCGATCACAATATCGGACACCTCGTCGGAACGAATGTCGGAAAGTCCGTCGCACACACGCACATCGATACTGTCGGAGAGTCCCGCTTCCTGCACCGTGCGTCGGGCAGATGCCGCAGGGCCTTCACCGATATCCGCGGCAACGGCGCTTTGAATGTGTCCTTGTTTCATCAGGTAGGTCGGTAAATAGGCGTGGTCGGTGCCGATGTCGGCAAGGCGCGCGCCCTTTCGCACCATCGATGCGACACATAATAAACGTTTATCGGTCATGGTTTCACGTCCTTCACAAAAAAAGAAGACCGTCATTGGTCGGCGGTGTGCCGCGCCAAGACAGTCTCTTTCTTCTTATTTCGAAAGATGGGCGTTGAGCTTGGCAACCAGCTCATCGGGGTCAACGCCGTGGACAGCGCAAGCCTCCGCGATCGTCTCGCCGCGGGCGGACGGGCAACCGAGACAGTGCATGCCCATTTCGAAGAAATAGGGGGCCGTGTCGCGGTCAAAATCGAGCACATCGCCGATAATTGAATCTTTGGTAATCGTCATGGCAAATTCATCCTTTCAATACAATAAGTGTACCTCGTTATTATACCGCTATGCGGTCACTTTGTCAATCGGGAAGTCGGGGTTTTGAAAATTCCTCTCGAAAAATACAAAATAGTCCTTGACGAACGGAGAAAAGGCTGATATACTTATTGTACTTGTGCAAAAGCCGTACAAGCATCCTTGCCACATCCGAAAGCGGTGTGGCCATCAGACCAAGAGGAGGTGCCAATATGCCCACAGTTAAAGGTTCCTATGAGGCCGTCTTCATTTACTCTGCCGCTGTTGCCGAGGAAGAGCTGACCGCGCTCAAGGAGAAGTTCCAAACGCTGATCGAGCAAAATGCGGAAATCGGTGAAGTCGAAGAGTGGGGCAAGCGTCGTCTGGCGTATCTCATCAATGATGAGGCCGAGGGCGTCTATGTTCTCTACAACTTTGCTTCTACCCCCGAGTTCCCCGCTGAGCTGGACCGTGTTGCGAAGATCACCGACGGTGTTCTGCGTACCATGATCATCCGCAAGGACGCGTAAGGAGGACAATGATTTATGAACATGATTTGTCTGCTCGGCCGTCTGACGGCTGATCCCGAACTGCGCCACACGCAAAGCCAGGTGCCCGTCACCAGCTTCACGCTGGCTGTCGACCGCGCCTACGCTCCGAAGGGACAAGAGCGCCAAGCCGATTTCATCAACATCGTTGCATGGCGTCAAACCGCGGAATTCGTCACCCGTTATTTCCGCAAGGGTCAGCGTCTCGCCCTTACCGGCACGCTGCAGTCCCGCCGCTACGTTGACAAAGACGGCAACAATCGTACCGCGTACGAAGTCGTGGCTGACAACGTTTTCTTCGCTGAGTCGAAATCGCAAAACGGTGGTTTCCAGCAGGGTTATCAATCCGGCTACCAATCCGCCCCCGCGTTTGACTCTCAGGTCCCGCAATACAATGAAGCTCCCACCGCGTTTGCCACTGCCGCTCCGAGCGACTTTGAGGAAATCGTCGGTGACGATGAGCTTCCGTTCTAATTTTTGAAAAGGAGGCTGTCAAGCCATGGCTGAAAGAACCGAACGCCCCGAGCGTCCGCGCAACGGTCGTAAAGGCCGCCGCAAGGTTTGCCGTTTCTGCGCCGATAAAGTCGAAGTCATCGACTACAAGGACGTTGCTCGTCTGCGTAACTATGTTTCCGAGCGTGCGAAGATCCTGCCCCGCCGCGTGACCGGCACCTGTGCCCGTCATCAGCGCGAGCTGACCATCGCGATCAAGCGTGCTCGCCAGATCGCCCTGATGCCTTTCATCAGCGACTGATTTCACAATCAAAAGCCTCCGACCTGCTTGGGTCGGAGGCTTTTTTCCTTTCTTTGGTTGACAAAGCGGTCAACTCACGATACAATAGACCTACACTTTCCCGCATTTCAACCCAAAAGGAGTATTTCCATGACCTATGTTGAAAGTAACCCGAAGCTGATCATCGCCTGTTGGGCAACTGTTGGTGTTTTGCTGGCGATGTCGCTGGTGTTTCTCAGAAGCAAGCGTCGTCACTATGCGCTCGGTGTTCTCCCCCTCACACTCCCCGCTGTGATGTATATATTCAGCGGCATGATCGCGCGATGGATCAATCCGACCATCGTCGCCGCTTCTTCTGTGCAGATCCGCATCGTCCTCGATCTGATCGCCGCGCTTGTTGCATGTATGCTGATCGGCCTTGCTTCCACGACCGTCTCAAAGAAGAAAAAAACACGCGTGCTGTTTATGATCGCCTGCTCGCTGTTTGTGCTGATCTTTTCATCGATCCTGATCATCAACACAGCCTTGCAAATGGGCATCGCCGCCTGAACAACACATTGTATAAAAAAGACCGCCTTATCCCTTTCGGGTAAGGCGGTCTTTTGTTGATTACTTGAAGTATGCCACAGCGCCGGCAAACATTTTGTTGTCCTTGACACCGTCCACGTTCTTGTAGACGCTGTCGCCGTAGCGCTCGGAGTGACCCATCTTGCCGAAGACGCGACCGTCGGGAGAGGTGATGCCCTCGATGGCCATGATCGAGCCGTTGGGGTTATAACGGATATCCATCGTCGGATTACCGAATTCATCCACATACTGTGTCGCGATCTGGCCGTTCGCCGCCATTTGGCGGATCTCCTCCTCACTCGCCACAAAGCGTCCCTCGCCGTGAGAGATCGCCACCGTGTGGATATCGCCCGGTTCGCTGAACATCAGCCACGGAGACTTATTGGAGCACACACGGGTGTTCACCAGACGGGACTGGTGACGGCCGATGAGGTTGAAGGTCAGAGTCGGCGCATTCTCATCGCCGTCAACGATCTTGCCGTAAGGCACCAGACCGAGCTTGATCAGTGCCTGGAAGCCGTTGCAGATACCGCACATCAGACCGTCCTGATTGTTCAGCAGATCATGCACCGCATCCTTAACAGCGGGGTTGCGGAAGAACGCCGTGATGAACTTGCCGGAGCCGTCGGGCTCATCGCCGCCGGAGAAGCCGCCGGGAATGGCGATGATCTGGCTCTTCTTCACAGCCGCCACCATCGCTTCGACCGATTCGGTCACGTCAGCGGCAGAAAGGTTGCGGACAACCAGAATTTCGGGCTCAGCGCCTGCACGGGCAAACGCCTTGGCAGTATCGTATTCACAGTTGGTTCCGGGGAACACGGGAATCAGCACGCGGGGCTTTGCCACCTTGATGGCGGGAGCAACGCGTTCGCTTGCCGCATGGGAATAGGCGGGAATGGTCGCTTCTTCGGTCGCGATGTTGCAAGCATACACAGGCTCGAGTTTGTTCTCGTAAGCCGCCTGCCACGCGGTCATGTCAACCGTCTCACCGCCGTAGGTCACCGCATAATCAGCGGTGGTGGTGCCGAGCACCTTGCCGACCGCTTCGACACCGTCGGCGAGTTCCACGACGAATGCGCCGTAGCGGTAACCGAAGAGGGTATCCATGTCGATGTTACCGTCAACCGCCAGACCGACGCGGTTGCCGAGGGTCATCTTGAAGATCGCCTCTGCCACACCACCGTAGGTCGGGGTCGCCGCGGAAATCACTTTACCATCGGCAATCCGTTTGGACACGGTCTCATAAAGTGTCTTGAGAGAGGCGACATCGGGACGGCCGTCCGCAAGGTAGGTCGGCTCCAGCAGGCAGACCGTGTGACCCGCCGCTTTGAATTCGGGAGAGGTGATGGTTTTGGTGGAGCACACCGACACCGCAAAGGATACCAACGTCGGAGGTACATCGATATTCTCAAACGTACCGCTCATGGAGTCCTTACCGCCGATGGACGCAAGACCGAGATCGGTCTGTGCCTTCATCGCACCGAGCAGCGCCGCGAACGGCTTGCCCCAACGAGCAGGCTCAAAGTTGACACGCTCGAAGTATTCCTGGAACGTGAGATAGGCGTTGGCAAGACCGGTACCGCCCGCCACCAGCTTGGACACCGACTCGACAACCGCAAGATAGGCGCCGACGAAGGGATCCTTTTCGGTGATGAACGGGTTGTAGCCGTACGCCATCGCCGAGCAGGTGGTGGTCTCCTTGCCCTCGACAGGCAGTTTTGCCGCCATGATCTGAGCAGGGGTCATCTGATATTTGCCGCCGAACGGCATGAGAACGGTGGAAGCACCGATGGTGGAGTCAAAACGCTCGGACAAGCCGCGTTTGGAGCAGACGTTGAGGTCGGTGGCCAGCGCGTCGGCATTGTCGGCAAAGCTGCCCTTCACCTCGCGGGCGATCGCCTTCGGCGCGCTGACGTGCACCTTGACATGTTTTTCAGCGCCGTTGGAGTTGAGGAATTCTCTCGAAAGATCCACGATCGCTTTGTCGTTCCAGTGCATCACCAGACGCGGGTTTTCGGTCACCGTCGCGACGATGGTCGCTTCAAGGTTTTCGGCATGTGCAAGGGCGACAAAGGCGTCGACATCCTTGGGATCGAGCACGACCGCCATACGCTCCTGCGATTCGGAGATGGCAAGTTCGGTGCCGTCGAGACCTTCGTATTTTTTGGGAACGGCGTTCAGGTTGATGGTCAGACCGTCGGCAAGCTCACCGATGGCGACCGACACACCGCCCGCACCGAAGTCATTGCAACGCTTGATAAGACGGGTAGCATCAGGATTGCGGAACAGACGCTGGAGCTTGCGCTCCTCGGGAGCGTTGCCCTTTTGCACCTCTGCGCCGCAGGTTTCCAGCGAGCCGAGGGTGTGAGACTTGGAGGAGCCGGTGGCACCGCCGCAGCCGTCACGACCGGTACGACCGCCGAGGAGAACGACAATATCACCGTCGCAGGGAACCTCGCGGCGGACATTCGCTTCGGGGGCGGCACCGACAACGGCACCGATCTCCATGCGTTTGGCGACATAACCGGGATGGTAGATCTCATCGACCTGACCGGTCGCCAGACCGATCTGGTTACCGTAGGAGCTGTAGCCCGCCGCCGCCGTCGTCACGATGGTGCGCTGGGGCAGCTTGCCGCTCATGGTTTCGGCAACGGGAAGAAGCGGATCCGCCGCACCCGTCACGCGCATCGCCTGATACACATAGCTGCGTCCCGACAGCGGATCGCGGATCGCGCCGCCGATGCAGGTCGCCGCACCACCGAACGGTTCGATCTCGGTCGGGTGGTTGTGAGTTTCGTTTTTAAAGAGGAACAGCCATTTTTCGGTCTGTCCTTCCACGTCAACGTCCACCTTGACGGTGCAGGCGTTGATTTCTTCGGATTCGTCGAGCTTCGGGAGCAACCCCTTCGCCTTGAGATAGCGCATGCCCATGGTGGCAAGATCCATCAGGTTGACGGGCTTGGTGCGACCGAGCTCCTTGCGGATCGCAAGATAGTCGTCATAGGCCGCTTTCACCTTGTCGTCCTCAAAGGTCACATCATCGATGGTGGTGAGGAAGGTGGTGTGACGGCAGTGATCCGACCAGTAGGTGTCGATCATGCGGATCTCGGTGATGGTGGGATCGCGATGCTCGCTCTTGAAGTATTCCTGACAGAACGCGATGTCGTCCGCGTCCATGGCGAGACCGTACTGCTTGACAAATGCGGCAAGCTGGTCTTTGTTGAGCTCAATAAAACCGTGCAGTGTTTCCACAGCCGTGGGAACGTCATAGGTCACATTGAGCGTATCCACAGTGTCGAGAGACGCTTCGCGGCTTTCAACAGGGTTGATGACGTGCTTCTTGATGGCGGCAAGCTCAGCATCGCTCACATCGCCCTCGAGAATGTACACACGGGCGGTGCGCACCAGCGGGCGGTCGCCCTGCGACACGATCTGAATGCACTGCGCGCAGGAATCGGCGCGCTGATCAAACTGACCGGGAAGGTATTCCACCGCAAACACGATGCCGTCGCTTTCGGGAAGAACGGTGTACACGTCGTCGAGCTGAGGCTCGGAGAACACCGTTTTTTCAGTGGCCTTGAGAAGCTGTTCGTCAATGCCCTCCACGTCATAGCGGTTGAACAAACGCAGGCTTTTCACGGAGTCGATAAGCAACTGCGACTTGATCTCGCCGAGCAGTTTGCCTGCTTCAACGGCATAAGGCGGTTTCTTTTCTACAAACAAACGGTAAACAGACACGTCGTGTGCCTCCTTTTCATTTATGCTTTGGCGGCCAATGCGCGGGCGCCGATGTCACGACGGCAGAAGCAGCCGTCAAACGAAATGGTATCAACAGCCGCATAGGCGGTGTCAAGAGCTTCCTTGAGGGTATCGGCGGTTGCCGTGACACCGAGGACGCGTCCGCCGTTGTTGACGAGTACGCCGTCCTTGAGCGCGGTGCCGGCATGATAGACGATGACGCCCTCTGCCCCGCCGTTTTCATCAAGACCGGAAAGGGCAAAGCCCTTCTGATAGCTTTCGGGATACCCGCCCGATGCGATGATCACACACGCGGCGGCTCCGCCAGCGAAACGAACCTCCACATCGGCAAGTGTGCCGTTTGCGCACGCCTGCATGACCGTGAGCAGATCCGACTCGAGAAGCGGGAGAACCACCTGCGTTTCGGGGTCGCCGAAACGGCAGTTGTATTCGATCACCTTCGGACCGTTCGGGGTGAGCATCAGACCGAAATAGAGACAGCCCGCAAAGGGACGCCCCTCCGCGTTCATCGCCTCGATGGTAGGCAGGAAAATGGTGTCCATGCACACCTTCGCCACATCGGCGGTGTAATAGGGATTCGGGGCGACCGTGCCCATACCGCCGGTGTTAAGACCTTGGTCACCGTCGTGAGCGCGCTTGTGATCCATGGAGCTGACCATGGGAACGAGCGTCTTGCCGTCGGTGAAAGCCAGCACCGATACCTCGGGACCGGTGAGGAATTCCTCGATGACGATCTGATCGCCGCTCTTGCCGAACTTGCGGTCGTTCATGATGGAATCGACCGCATCAACCGCCTGCTCGCGGGTCTCGCAGATGAGAACGCCCTTGCCGAGCGCCAGACCGTCCGCCTTGACAACGAGCGGCAACGCGGCGGTTTTGACATACTCGAGCGCCGCGGCGGCATCGTCAAACACCTCGTAAGCGGCGGTCGGAATATGATACTTTTTCATGAGGTTCTTGGAAAACACCTTACTGCCCTCGATGATGGCGGCGTTCGCCTTCGGACCGAACGCGGGAATACCGATTTCGGCAAGACGATCCACACAGCCGAGAACGAGCGGATCGTCGGGTGCAACGACCGCAAAGTCGATGGTGTTCTCCCCGGCAAAGCTGACAATGCCGTCAATATCGGTCGCGGCAACCGGAACGCAGGTCGCGTCCGCGGCGATGCCGCCGTTGCCGGGAAGGGCATAGATCGTGTCAACAGCCGGGTTTTCTTTAAGTTTTTTGATAATGGCGTGCTCTCTGCCGCCACCGCCGACTACCATCAGCTTCATGAGCTTGATCGCTCCTTTCAATTAGTGGTGGAACAGGCGAATACCGGTAAACGCCATCGTCAGACCGTAACGGTTGCACGCCTCGATGACGATGTCATCGCGAATGGAGCCGCCGGGCTGCACAATGTATTTCACGCCGCTGCGACGCGCACGCTCAATGTTGTCGTCGAACGGGAAGAACGCATCACTGCCGAGCGCCACATCGTTGAAGGTGGCAAGGAACGCCTTCTTCTCCTCACGGGTGAGGGGCGCGGGCTGCTCGGTGAAGGTGTTTGCCCACACGTCGTCGCCGATCACGTCCTCATATTCATCGGAGATGTACACGTCGATCGCGTTGTCGCGGTTAGGACGCGGAATGTCGTCACGGAAGGGCAGGGCGAGGACTTTCGGATGCTGGCGCAGATGCCAGATATCCGCCTTGTTGCCTGCCAGACGCACGCAGTGGATACGGGATTGCTGACCCGCACCGACACCGATGGTCTGACCGCCCTTGGCATAGCAAACCGAGTTGCTCTGGGTGTATTTCAGGGTGATGAGCGCAATGATGAGGTCGCGCTTGGCATCTTCGGGAAGATCCTTTGTTGCGGTGACGATGTTGTCAAAAGAGCTGTCGTCGATCTTCAGTTCGTTGCGACCTTGCTCGAAGGTGATGCCGTAAACCTGCTTGTGTTCGATGGGGGCGGGAACATAATTCTCGTCCATCTGCACGATGTTGTAGTTGCCCTTGCGCTTCGATTTGAGGATCTCAAGAGCCTCGGGCTCATAGCCGGGAGCGATCACGCCGTCGGACACCTCATGCTGAATGAGTTTCGCGGTGGGCACATCGCACACGTCCGACAGGGCGATCCAGTCGCCGAAGGAGGACATACGGTCGGTACCGCGGGCGCGGGCATAGGCACACGCAAGCGGAGACAGCTCGGCATCGCCGACAAAATAAATCTGGCGCAGTGTCTCGTCCAGCGGCATGCCGACCGCGGCGCCTGCGGGACTGACGTGCTTGAAGGAGGTTGCCGCGGGAAGACCCGTTGCCGCCTTCAGCTCACGCACCAGCTGGTAGCTGTTGAATGCATCGAGAAAATTGATAAAGCCGGGCTTGCCGCACAGCACGGTGATGGGCAGCTCACTGCCATCCGCCATGAAAATGCGGGACGGTTTTTGGTTGGGGTTACAGCCGTATTTCAGTTCCAGTTCGGTTGCCATGACAGCCATCCTTTCTCAGTTGAATTTATTGATGATGCGGGTCTCTTCCCCGCCGTTTTTCAGGTTGATATAACGCACAAAGAGCGACACCTTGTTGTCCTCGTTGAGATTGGTCCACACCATGTCGGCGAAAGCGTCGATATCGCCGTCGATGGCCACCTTGGTGGGCTCGCCCGCAAAGGACGGAATGGGGTTGCCGTCACCGATGTAGGTGTGAATGAAACGCCCCTCGCCCGCCTTGATATTGTCATAATCGAAGGTATAGCGCACGCAGGAGGAATCGCGTCCGTCGTCGCTCTTGAGGATACTCATCTTCGCGGAGAAATCGCCGTTTGCGGGACAGACGATACCGCTGATGCGGGGCGTGAAGTTGGGCGCATCGGGCTCAAACTCACGGGTGCGAAGGGCTTCCTCGAAGGTCTTGCCGTCCTTGAGGAAATCGTAGATCGTGTCGGTCTGGTCGCCGTTGGTGACGATGGTCTGACCGTTCACAACACGCACGGGAGCGTAAATGATGAGCGAGGGGTCGGACAGCAGTGCAGGATCGTGAGCCTGGGTACGAATGCCCTGCTCAAACGGCACAAACACGCGGTTGCGGCTGTTGACACTGCGACCCATGATGAAATAGGCGATCACGGCGTTTTCGCCGTCGGCGGATTTGCCGATCATGATGCCGCGACCGGGATAGGTGTTGCCGGCGAGTTCTTTATCAAATGCGATCATATTCGTTTATCTCCTTTCAGCACTCGGACAGTGCCTTACAAACTGATTCCAGCGCCGCGGGAAGCAGATGCCATTCCGCTTCCTCCATCACGCGGCGTTGCAGGGTTTCGGGGGTATCTCCGTCAAGGACGGCCACCGCTTTTTGGGCGATGATGCGGCCGCCGTCGGTGATCTCGTTGACGAAATGCACCGTCGCCCCCGTCACCTTGACACCCTTGGCGAGGGCCGCCTCGTGGACACGCAGTCCGTAAAATCCGTCACCGCAGAAGGACGGAATAAGCGACGGGTGGACGTTGATGATACGTTCGGGATAGCGTTTGACGAACGCTTCGGACAGCACCGTCAAAAAGCCCGCCAGCACGATCACCTCAATGCCGTTTGCCTCAAGAAGCGCAACAAGGGCTTCTTCATAGGCTTCCTGGGTATCGTATGCGCGACGCGCCACCACCGCACGGGAAATGCCCGCGTTATCGGCACGCTCCAGCGCATAAATGCCGTCTTTACTGCCGACGACAAGTGCCAGCTCCGCATGAGGAAGCTCGCCCGCCGCCGCGCGATCGATGATCGCCTGCAGATTGGTGCCGCCGCCGCTGCAAAGAATGGCTGTTTTTACAGGTTTCATGGACGTCTCCTCCGCCTTACGCGATCACGACGCCGCCGTCACCCTTGACGATCTCGCCGCAGATGTAGGCTTTCTCGCCGTTTGCACGCAGGATCTCAAGCGCCTTGTCCGCCTGCTCCTTGGCAACGACGATGCTCATGCCGACACCCATGTTGTAGGTGTTAAACATATCGCGCTCGGGAATGTTGCCGGTTTTCTGCAGGAGGTGGAAGATGGGCAGGATCTGCAGTGCCGCGCCGTCGATCTTGGCATCAAAGCCCTTCGGGAGACTGCGCGGAATGTTTTCATAGAAGCCGCCGCCGGTGATGTGAGACACCGCTTTGACGGTGACCTCTTTGGCGAGAGCGAGCATCGGTTTGACATAAATACGGGTCGGGGTCAGCAGGGCTTCGCCCAGCGTCATGCCGAGCTCGTTGCTGTACATTTTCAGGTCGGCGTTCTCAATGTCGAACACCTTGCGCACCAGCGAGAAGCCGTTGGAATGGACACCGCTCGAAGGAAGCGCGATGATGACGTCGCCTTCGCACACCTTCGTGTTGTCAAAGATCTTCGGCTCGTCCACAACGCCCACCGTAAAGCCGGCAAGGTCGTATTCATCCTCGGGATAGAAGCCGGGCATCTCCGCGGTTTCACCGCCGATGAGCGCACAGCCGGCCTGAACACAGCCGTCCGCCACACCGCTGACGATGGCGGCGACGCGCTCGGGCACGTTCTTGCCGACCGCGACATAGTCAAGGAAGAACAGCGGCTGAGCACCGCAGCACACCACGTCGTTGACGCACATGGCAACGCAGTCGATACCGACGGTATCGTGCTTGTCCATCAGGAACGCGATCTTCAGTTTGGTGCCGACGCCGTCGGTACCGCTGACAAGAACGGGCTTTTGCATGCCCGCCAGATCGGGAGCAAACAGACCGCCGAAGCCGCCGATACCGGACATCACACCGCTCGTCTGGGTGCGGGCAACGTGTTCCTTCATCAGGCGGACAGCTTCATAACCGGCGGTAATATCTACGCCGGCGTTTTTATAGCTTTCGCTGAAACTCTTTTCCATTTGTCACATTCTCCTTTATGCTTCGTTTTTGCTTTCGCTGAACTTACGCTGATATTTGCTGATAAGCATATTTTCTTCTTTCACCTCAACGGGATAGTCTCCCGTGAAGCAAGCGGTACAGAAATGCGTCTTGGTTTCCTTGGCGAGATCCTTGACCGCCTCCACCGACAGATACGCCAGCGAGTCGGCACCGGAAATGGCCGCGATCTCTTCCACGGTATGGGTGCGGGCAACCAGCTCGTCCGCCGACGTATCCACGCCGTAATAACACGGGCAGGTAACAGGCGGCGAAGCGATGCGCATATGTACCTCCGTAGCGCCCGCTTCGCGGAGCAGTTTGATGATGGGCGCACAGGTCGTACCGCGCACGATGGAGTCGTCGATGAGCACCACGCGTTTGCCTCTCACCGTGTCGGCGATGGGATTCAGTTTGATGCGCACAGAGCGCTCGCGCTGTTTCTGATTCGGCTGAATAAAGGTTCTGCCGATGTATTTGTTTTTGAGGAAGCCGATGCCGTAAGGAATACCCGATGCCTGCGCATAACCGAGTGCGGCATCAAGACCCGAGTCGGGAACACCGACAATGACATCTGCTTCGACGGGGCTTTCCTTTGCAAGGTATTCGCCCGCGCGTTTGCGCGCCACATGGACGCTCGTGCCGTCCACGACCGAGTCGGGACGGGCGATGTAAACGTACTCAAACACGCACAGCGAGGTGTCCTTGCCGCAGTGAGTGGTGATGGAGCGCAGACCGTCTTTGTCGACGATCACGATCTCACCCGGCTCCACATCGCGCACAAACGTCGCACCGATGGAGTCGATCGCACAGGATTCCGAAGCGATCACATAGCCGCCCGAATCGGTACGACCGATACACAGCGGACGGAAACCGTGAGGATCGCGCGCGGCAATCAGCTTTTTCGGCGACATCACGCACAGCGTGTAAGCGCCCTCAAGCTGATACATCGCTCGTTCGATGGCTTGTTCAATGGAAGGGGCGATCAGTCGCTCATGCACGATGGAATAGGCGATCACTTCCACATCGGTCGTGGTGTGGAAAATCGAGCCGTTGAGTTCCATTCTGCGACGCAGAACAGCGGCGTTGGTCAAACTGCCGTTGTTGGCGATTGCCATCGTACCTTTGCAGTGGTTGACACGAAGCGGTTGCGCATTGGAGCGGCTTTTGTTGCCGGCCGTGCCGTAGAACACGTGGCCGATCGCCATCTGTCCCGCAGGCAGAGCGCCGAGCGTTTTCGCATCAAACACCTCGTTGACAAGTCCGAGGTTTTTATGGTGAGTGATCACACCGTCATCGTTGACGGCGATACCGCAGCTTTCCTGTCCGCGATGCTGCAGGGCGTAAAGCGCGGTGTAGACAACGCCGGCAATGTTCGGTTCTTCATGATCAAATATACCGAACACACCGCATTCTTCATGGATCGAATCTGACATGTATCCTACCTCCGTCCGATCAGTTTGCAGAGAGCTCTTCCTGCAGTGCCTTCTCTTTTTTCAGCACGGCGGCGGTCATATCCTCGCGCATGGCGGCCAGCTTGTCGGCAAGCGCGTCATCGGACACCGCCAGGATCTGTGCCGCGAGAATAGCGGCGTTTTCCGCACCGTCAATGGCAACGGTCGCAACCGGCATACCCGAAGGCATCTGCACGGTGGACAGCAACGCGTCGAGGCCGTCGAGCGTGCTGGACTTGACGGGAATGCCGATGATCGGCAAGGTGGACTGGGCGGCAAGTGCGCCCGCAAGGTGCGCCGCTTTGCCGGCGGCGGCAATCAATACGCCAAAGCCGTTCGCTTTGGCATTTTTAGCAAACTCCGCCGCCTGAACGGGAGTACGGTGGGCGGAGAAAATGTGCGTTTCGTAGGGGATCCCGAACGATGCGAGTTTATCCATCGCCTTTTGGACAATGGGGCGATCGCTGTCGGAGCCCATGATGACAGCCACTTTCTTAGACATAAATGAAGCCTCCTTCTGAGAATACAAAAATGAAAAAGCGCAGTGCGCTCGGGCGCACTACGCTGTTGTGGCACTTCGACCCTGAGAGAGGGTCGCAACGATGCCGCAAGATGAGATTTGCGGCAGAAAACCGCGCACCTTGACTGTATGTTTGCGCATAAAACAACAAGACATCACAGCTCACGCTCCTCACGGCAAATCTTACAGATATTTTACCTTTTTTGCGCCCTAAAATCAAGCGTTTTCGGCAAAAAAAATCTTTTTGTTCAAATCTGCCGACTTTCTGTTTTTTGCGAGAAAAACTTGTGTGATTTTGACCGTTTTCACAAGATCGTTGATTTTTTCAAAGAAGCGGTGTATAGTAATATCATCACCAAAACAGGAGGAATACGACATGACACATAAGGAAAAAGCGGCGGCGCTGTTTTTGGAAGGATATAACTGTTCACAGGCGGTGCTTGGCGCGTTTTGCGACGAGCTCGGTTTGCCCTTTGACGTGGCAATGAAGCTGTCCTCCTCCTTCGGCGGCGGTATGGGTCGTATGCGCGAGGTGTGCGGTGCGGTGAGCGGTATGTTCATGGTGGCGGGACTGCTTGACGGCTACAGCGCGCCCGAAACGGGAAGCGTCAAGGCGGCGCATTATCAGCGTATCCGCGAACTTGCTGACAGTTTCAAAAAAGACAACGGCTCCATCATCTGCCGCGAGCTGCTCGGCGGCACGGCGGAGGTGGGCGGCACACCCGAAGCCCGCACCGAACAATACTACCAAAAACGCCCGTGTGTGGAATATGTCAAAGCCGCCGCAGAAATCCTGGAAAAAGAATTTTTCAGCAAATAAACCAGAAACAGCCGTTCGCTCCTTGTAAGGGAGTGAACGGCTGTTTCTTATTGTTCCCACTTGTCGGAAACAGCGTCAATGTCATCGGCAAAGCGGTTGATATCCTTGTTCGCCCCCTCGCGGTAGCGAGGGACAATGCCGCTCAGGCGTTTAAGCGCCGCCATCAGACGACCAAACGCAGAAGATTCGCGCCTCTTCTGTGACTCCGCTTCTTTTTTAACAATGCGTTTATCGTTACCGCGGATGAGACATGCCCCTGAGGTGAGGTCATATTCTGCACCGTTGTAGGGTGCTTCGGCAGAGATGCCGAGCGTATCCTGCACGGCTTTGGCGAAGTCATCGCAAACCGTGTCGTTGCCGTGATTGACAAACACCTTGCGCGGCTTTTTCTCAAAGCCGTCAAGCCAAGCAAGCAACATATCGCGGTCGGCGTGACCGCTGATGCCGTCGAGCTGTTCAATATGCGCATTGACGCGCACGATATCGCCGAACAGCCGCACCTCTTCTGCGCCCTCGGTGATGATACGGCCGAGCGTGCCGACAGCCTGATAGCCGACAAACAGCACCGTGCTCTCTTTGCGCCACAGATTGTGCTTGAGGTGGTGACGGATGCGTCCTGCCTCACACATACCCGAAGCGGACAGGATGACCTTGGGCGCTTTATCCAGATTGATCTGCACCGAATCGTCACTGGTGACGGACAGCATCAGGCCGGGGAATTTGATGGGGTCGATGCCGCTGTCGATGAGGCGATTGGTTTCGTCGTCAAAGTATTTTTGCAGATTACTGCTGTAGATGCCTGTTGCCTCCACGGCAAGCGGGCTGTCAACGTACACAGGGAAATGATCGTGTCCAACAACGAGACCTTTTTCCTTGATGATGCGCAACAGATACAGCAGTTCCTGTGTTCTGCCGATGGCAAAGGACGGAATGACCACATTGCCGCCGCGATCAAACGTTTCCTGCAGAATGCGCGTCAGCTGTGATACGTAGTCGGGGCGCTCGCCGTGAAGGCGGGTGCCGTAGGTCGATTCCACAATCACATAATCCGCCTGCTTCGGCTGACCGGGATCGCAGATCAGCGGGCGGTCCTTGTTTCCGAGATCACCCGAGAACACAAGCGTCTGCTCGTGCCCGTTTTCGTTGACGGTAAGGCTGATGCTTGCAGAACCGAGCAGATGTCCTGCATCGGTGAAGGAAACGGTAATCCCTTTGCAAAGCTCATAGGGCTCGTCATATTCACACGGCACAAACTGTCTGATGGCTTTTTTGGCATCCTCGGTCGTGTACAGCGGAACATACATATCCGCTCCCGAGCGTTTGGCTTTGCGGTTGCGCCATTTTGCCTCAAACTCCTGAATATGGGCAGAATCCATCAGCATGATCTCGCACAGCCGCTTTGTCGGGACAGTGGTGAAAATATGACCGCGAAAGCCGCCCGATGTGAGGGCGGGGATCTTTCCCGAATGGTCAATGTGGGCATGGGTGAGCAACAGATAGTCGATCTGAGACGGGGCAAACGGCAATGCGCCGTTTTCGTACAGATCGGGGCCTTGCTCCATGCCGCAGTCGATCATGATCGTTTTGCCGCGGGCATACACGACCGTACAGGAGCCCGTTACCTCATGAGCCGCACCGTAAAACGCTATTTTCATGCTGATTCCTCCTTTTTTACGTTCGGTTAAACAGTCTTCCGAAGAGCCAATACACCGCCGCACAAACCGCGATATACAGCGGTGTGATCAGCAGCCAGAAATCGTTGTATACTGCGTTGATGTAATAGGACGGCGGAAACAGGTATTGAAGCATACCCAGTTCTTTCAAATCAAAAAACACCGGACACACCAGCAGTGTCACCACGATAAGCAACGGCAACAACGTGCCGAGTACTCTGAGCGAGCCGCACAGCCGTCTGAGCAGCATACCGAACACCGCCGTGCATAAGGCGTACAGGATCGTCACAAGCAGTTCGCGCCACCAGGAAGTACCCATTCCGATAAGAGCAAGCGAGAGCATCGATACGACCGACACCTGCATGACCGCCACCATCTGACAGCCGCATTCGGCAAGCGGTCGGCGGGATTCGGGTATCCACGAAAACGTGCCGCGGCGGGAATCGGTGATATAATACATCGCGGTCGAAAGTCCGCACAGCATGATGATGATGCCGAGCAGTCCGCGAACGGGTGTCATCAGATAATGAAGGGAGCGTGTCCCCTCCTTCAGACCGCCGATATCCACCTGTGCAAATTCAAACAGCGCTTCGTTGTCCATGGTGGTCGCATGGTAGAAAGCGAGTATCTCCTCATCGCTTTGATCGGCCATTTCGGGGATCGACTTGCGCGCATGATGCATATACACATAGGGGGCATACTGTTCGAACAGCTTTCCCTCCAGTTGTTCACGGGACAGCATCAACGCCACGTTTTCCTCCCGTTCATACACCTTCACAAGCGGGATATCGTTTCCCGGGTTTTGGCTGTAGCGATACACCGCCGACTGCAGGTCGGCAACAAACACCCACGCGGCATCGCAGTGTCCCGCACGGACGGCATCAACGGCACGTTGCGGAACATCGTACACCGCATAGCGGATCAGCTGTCCTTCCTTTTGAAGCTCCTCGATCAGCCGATCGGCAAGCGCGTCCTGCGGTTGCTCCTTCGAAAGAGCAACGGTGATGACGCCGCTGTCACCGATGTCGATGCGACTGTAACCGAACGCCACAAGCGGAATGAGCGCCAGGATCGCGAGAAAGGTGGCTTTTTTATACAATCGTTTGGTGAGAAGCAGGCACCACATAAGAGCGGTTTTCCATGTCTGTTTCATGTCACACCCGCCCCCATTTCACATATCTCACGCGAAGCAGAATGCCCACAACGGCAAACACGGCCGTGTAGCCGAACACCACTGTCAGCGCGCTCATGTCAAGATTGCCGGTGACGCAGTACGACAGCACCGTCCGCGCCGCACCCGTAGGCAAAAATGCCACCGCTTTTTGTACCGTTTCGGGAAAGAAAAACACGGGATACATACACCCCGACACAAAGCACAATGCCAGGGTCGTGAAAAACTGCAACAGCACACCGCTGACCAGATCGGTACTGACGGCATACAGCATGAAGCTGAACGAAGACACCAGCATCAGCACGGGAAGCACCGCCGCCAGATTCGCAAAAGACAGCGGCACGAGCGACTGTCCGCTCACCGCCTCCACTGCCGCCAAAGAGACAGCGATCAGCAACAGCAACGACAGCGACAACCACACAAACCAGCACAGAAGATCACACCCCGCCTGCATGGTGGCTGAGCGACCTTTGGCGGCAAGCATGCGCGCAAGAGAATGGTCACGACGGATAAACAGCGGTGCAAACGGCAACACCGAAAGCATCATCAGCAACACAAACAATCCGCACAGCAAGTAATCGCCCATCTGCAAGCCGTCACCGATGCCAAGCTCGGTCAATTCCACCACGCCGTCGCGCGTCAGAATGCAGTCGATCAGCTTGAGATTCACGTTTGTCATGTGAACGTTGCGATCGCCGACGGTATAATTGCCGAGTTCTTTAAGGGCGTTATTCAGACCGTAGACACCTTTTTGAGCGGCGATGACCATATCGGAAATCACGGTGGTGACCTCGTCACGAAACACCGTGATGAGTCCTGTTGCTCCCGCTCTCGTCACGAACCGAAGCGACGTGATATGCCCGTTCATGGCGTTGTCGACAAAGCCCTCGGGGGCTTCGATATACGCGCTCAGTGTACGGTTATTCAGTGCCGCCATGGCGTCCTCTTCTTCCATCAGCGACACATCGAGCGTATATTGAGAGGAGTCCAGTGCCGTCATCGCGGACATTGCCAGCTCCACAAGAGGATCGTCCCCCGCTCCCACGATGCCGACGCTGACCTTTTGCTGATGCTCGCCGTTTTCCGCCATGTCGTTCATCGCAAAAAACGCCGTCAGCAAGCCGACGATCAGTATCGCCATCACCGCAAGTGCACCCGGCAGATAGCGAAGGATCCGCTTTGTTTGTACTTGAATATATGTTTTCATATCACAATCTCTTCACCAGTTCCGATACATTGCCGTCATACACAAACGGGACAAGCGTGCCGTTTTTTATGATGTACCATTCGTCGCACAGTGCGAGTTCGGGCGCATCGTGCGTTGTCAGAAACAGCGTGCCGCCAAGGCGTTTATACTGTCGCAGATAGTCGGCGATGCGCTCCTTGCAGGCAAGATCCAGCGCCGCTGTCGGTTCATCAAGGAGCAACACGGGCGGGCGTTTCGCCATGGCACAGCCGATCGACAAGCGTTTTTTCATGCCGCCCGACATTTTGGAAACGGGGACCCTCAGAAACTCGTCCACGCCGAGCATACGAAGGACTCCCGATTCCAGCTCCCGCCGCATCGAGGCATCATCATACCACAAGCGCAGGTTGTCTTTGGCGGTCAGTTCTTCAATGAGCGGCGTCCCCTGCGGGACATAACCGACCGTTTTGGCTCTGAGTGCGGGATCGGCAAACAGATCCTTGCCGTCACACAAAAACTCTCCTGCATCGCGCGACTGCACACCCGCCAGAATGGTGAGCAACGTCGATTTACCGCTGCCGTTACTGCCGAGAATGCCGATACAGCGGCCGCTTTCGGTCGTCAGGGTGATGTTTTTGAGCACTTGTTGTTTTTTATAGCGTTTGGCAACGCCCTTGATCTCTATCAACACGGACAGATACCTCCGATTGGTTTTCTTGTTTTCAGTTTAGCATACATTTATGCGTTTGTCACGATAAAAATTCCCGCCTTGACGAAGCATGTGGCGGGTGATATAGTAAAGAGGTAATCAAAGGGAGGTCTCATCATGGTTTTGTATATTATCCGTCACGGCGATCCCGACTATGAGCATAACACCATCACGCCCTACGGACACAAGGAAGCCAAAGCACTGTCGGAATACTTCGACAAGGTGACATTTGACCGCATATACACCTCTCCGCTCGGACGCGCCAGGGATACCGCAAGCTATACCTGCAAACGACAGGGCATCACCCCCGTCGTATTGCCGTGGGCGGAGGAAAGCATGGAGTATATGCGCCCCTTCGCGCACGACGCGGACTGCTCCTATCGCTTCACAACACAGGAGGGAATTGCCGACTTTGTCGATTTTCACGACGAAGACCGTTCTTCGACGCTCGCGTTGCTGGCAACAAGTGCCGACGCATGGCTCAAAGAGCTCGGCTATGTCCGCGAGGGCGCTCACTACCGCGTGGAGACCGACAAGGAGGAAACGGTCGCGTTGTTTTGTCACGGCGGCTTCGGCACGGCACTGACGGCGTATCTGCTGGGAATGCCCGCGGCACTCGGGTTCCTGTCCATGTTCATGAGCACCACGTCCTACAACGTTATCACCCTGCGCAACCATGAAAGCGGCTATACCCGCCCGCGACTCATTCGCTTCGGGGACACCACTCATCTCACCGTCGGCGATGTGATGGACGACAGATTATAATAACGCTAAAAGGGAGATGCACGATGCATCTCCCTTTTTCATTATCCTTCAAAAAACGCGATCAGCTGTTCGCGGGTGGCGGTGAGTTTGCCCTGCGCATAGGCAGGCTTGCCGCCGCCTTTTCCGTTAAACGCCGCGTTGAGCGCTTTGACCGTTTCGCGGACATCGCCGTCCTGCTGACTCAAAATATACGAAGCGTTGCCGTCATCGGCAAGCGAGAACACCGCACACAGCTTACCGTCCTCGGCAAGCCTTTCGGTGCAGACACGCAGAGCGTCAAACGAGGCATCTCTTGTGAACCCGCACACGACATCGCCGACAACCGTTTTCTCCAGCTGTGCCATCACGAGTTTCTCCGCAAGCACCGCGTTTTCCGCACGCAGAGCGGCGACGGTATCGTGATCGCGGACGACAAATTCCGCCACCTTGTCACGCGGGGCAGACAGCAATCGCATGATCGAACGATTGGCGTCATGCAGTGCCGCATAGTCACGGAAAGCAGGATAGCCGCTGAGCATCGTGATGCGCATACCGCCTTTGTAGGGGATCGCATCGAGGAATTTGATGACACCGATCTCCCCCGTTGTTCTGACGTGCGGCGCACAGCAGGCGCACACATCAAAGCCGTCGATGGTGATCAGGCGCACGCCCTCCGTCAGATCGAGTTTACTGCGATAGTCAAGGGTCGGGATCTCTTCGGGGGTCGGATAGGTGGCGTATACCTCACGGTTCAGGTATACGGCGCGGTTGGCCTCGTCCTCGACAGACTGCCATTCCGCTTCGGACAAGACACCGCTGACATCGAGTGTCACATAGGCATCGTTCAGATGAAAGCCGACATTGTCAAAGCCGAAGCGACGGTGAATGATGCCCGACACCAGATGCTCGGCGGTGTGATTCTGCATACGCGAAAAGCGCTCATCCCACACAAGACCACCCCACACCGTCACGCCGACCGGCAGTGCCGTATCGACGGTATGGGTGATGATGCCGTCCTTGATCTGCACATCGGTGACGACCGCCTTTGTGTCACTTGCCTTATTCATAAGGACACCGCTGTCGGCAGGCTGACCGCCGCCTTCGGGGAAAAACGCCGTCTGATCGAGTACCACTGCGAACCCTTTTTTGGTCGGTTCACAGGACAGCACCGTCGCTTCAAACTCCATCCTATAGGCATCTTGTTCATACAGTTTGATTGTCACGTCCGTCACCTCTCATGATGTAAAGGAGAAGAGCCGTTTTGACTCTTCTCCTTTTGATGTTAGCAGTTTTTAATCTTTTCGGCGAGCAGGGCTTTGATGACCTGCGGATCACCGTTGCCGCGCAATTCCTTCATACAAGCACCGAAAATCGCCTGAAGCGCCTTTTCTTTGCCGTTCTTATAGTCGGCAACAGCGGCAGGATTGGCGGCGATGGCTTTGTCAATGACAGAGGCGATAAGGCCTTCGTCTGCCTGAACGGTGAAGCCGTTCTCCTCGCAGTATGCGACGGGATCCACGCCGTCCTCGATCACGGCGATGAGCACTTTTTTGCCCGAGCCGCGGTTGATCTTGCCTTCGGACACCATCTTGATGATGGCGGCAAGCTGATCGGCGGTGATGGTCAGATCCTTGAGAAGCTGACCGTTTTTGCGCAGAATGCCCGCGCAGTCGGTGAGGATCCACGCGGCGGCATCTTTGCCGTTCACGCCGCGTGCCACGGTATCATCAAGCAGTTTGCTGATCGTGTGCTCGGACATCAGCACGGCGATCTCCTTGTCGGAAATGCCCATCGCGCTGTAATTTTCCGCTTTCTCGTCGACCGCTTCGGGCTTGTTCGCCTTGATCTGCTCGAGCCACTCATCGTCGATAACGATTGGCATGAGGTTGGGATCGGGGAAATAGCGATAATCCGCCTCGGTCTCCTTGTTGCGCATGGCGAAGGTCTTGCCGCTGACATCGTCAAAGCGGCGGGTCTCCTGCACGAGCTCTTCGGTTTCGAACTCAATGGCGTTCATGTGACGCTGGGCTTCGTAACGGATCGCGCGGTCGAGGGCTTCAAAGGAGCTCATATTCTTGATCTCGGTACGCACGCCGTATTCTTCACTGCCCTCGGGACGGACAGAAATGTTGACGTCACAGCGCATCGCACCCTCTTCGCACTCGGAGATACCGCTCGAGCGGAAGGTGGATTTCAGCTTATTGAGGTAAGCGACGACCTCTTCGGGACTGCGGAAATCGGGTTGGGTGACGATCTCGATGAGCGGCACGCTGGTGCGGTTGAAATCGACAAACGACGAATTGCCGCTGTGGACGAGCTTTCCCGCGTCCTCTTCCATGTGGATCTGCTTGATTCTGATATCACGCGGACCGTTTGAGGTTTTCAAGGTCACACAACCGTTTGTGCATATAGGGTGGTTAAGCTGTGTTATCTGATATGCGCACGGAAGGTCGGGATAATAATAATTCTTCTTATCAAATGTGGTGTATCTGTTAATGTCGCAATTAAGCATGAGACCTGCTGTGACTGCAAGCTCAACTACGCGCTTATTCATGATTGGGAG
>JAZUOG010000065.1:0-10705 GCA_045604545.1 Acutalibacteraceae bacterium
ATCCATTTCTATAATCACGATCGGATTCAGCTAAAAACAAAACTGACTCCGCTGGAACAACGAAGTCAGTTTGTTGGTTAATTTAATTAAACTACCATAAAGGTCTTTTTTGTACTGTCCGCACAAATTGGGGCAGTTCAGTCGGTGACACTCTCTTTTTGGCCCGCCCGGTCGAATAGGGAAATGGGATCTCGCTTTTTTGTGCAAGTAAAAGCACAAGTATGATCAACGCAACGGAGCTAAAAACGTGCCACCGGCACGTTTTCTTAACGCTCCTTTCGAATCCCTCCGGACGTAAAAAGAGAGCATCACCTGTCGGTGACACTCTCTTTTTGGCCCGCCCGGAGGGATTCGAACCCCCGGCCTTTGGAATCGGAATCCACTGCGATATCCAGCTTCGCCACGGGCGGATACTGAAATCGTAATTATTATACTTTCTTTAGTTAAAATTTGCAAGAGAAAATTGGAATTTTTTACATTTACGTCATCAAGCCTTGACATATTGTGTTTTTATGATAAAATAATACTGTATATACGTATGTGTTCGTGTTTTTACCAACAAAAAGGAGTTAATATCCATGGCAAAAGACACTCAGGAAAAAGACTATATCGAAATTGATCCGATGCGACTGTTTCGTGCTTTGTGGAGACGTGCATGGGTAATTGTATTGGCTGCTATCGTTTTCGGTGCGGCGATGTTTTCCTATGCTTCGTTTGTGTTGAATCCGCAGTATACCGCCAGTGCTATGCTGTATGTCAACAACTCGTCTATTTCCGTCGGAGGATCGTTAAGCATTGAATCGGGTGATTTGATCGCGGCTCAAAGCCTTGTTGACACGTATGTTGTCATTTTGAACAGCCGGAAAGTCCTCAACGAAGTCATTAAAGAGGCTGATTTGCCGTATTCTTATGAGACGCTTTCGAATATGATTTCGGCACAACCTGTAAAAGAAACGGAAGTTTTTGAGGTCAGTGTTGTCTCGTTTGATCCCAATGAAGCTGAAAAGATCGCCAATACCATTTGTGCTGTTCTGCCCGAAAAAATCGAGGAAATCGTGAATGGTGCAAAGCCTACCATTGTTGACTATGCGGTTGTGCCGTCCGGCAAGAGTGCCCCGAATGTCACCAAGTATACCGCCATCGGTTTGCTGTGCGGCGGTGTTATCAGTGTCATTGTGCTGATTATTATGGAACTTTTTGATCAATACATTCGCTCTGAAGAGTATCTCAGACAGGCATTCAAGGATATTCCCGTTTTGGCGGTTATTCCCGATCTTGACGACGCTACCTCTTCAAAGAGTCGATATCATTCCTATTATACCAGTCGCGCAAAGGGGGATTACAAATGATGTCGAAATCTAAACGTAATGCCATCTCTGCTCGTGCCGAAGCCAATCACTTCGGTAAAGAATTGAGCTTTGCTGCGTCGGAAGCGTATAAGTTGCTGAGAACCAACCTGATGTTCTTCACCCATGAGGATTCCGGATGTGTTGTCGGTGTCACCAGTTCTGTCAGCGGTGAGGGAAAAAGTACTACTACGATCAATCTTGCCTATGCTCTTGCCGAATCCGGCAGAAAGGTAATATTGATTGAATGTGACTTGCGACGCCCCACGATTTCAAGACGTTTGCAGATTCAGGCATCTCCCGGGTTGTCCAATCTGATTGTCGGTTTGTCATCTGCCGAGGAAGTGCTTTGCACGTGTGAGCTTCATGACAAATTGCATGTGATTCCTGCCGGCGATATTCCTCCGAACCCGTCTGAATTGCTGGGATCCGAACGTATGCGCCTTGTTGTTGAGTCGCTTGTTTCGGAATATGATTTTGTTTTGTTGGATCTGCCTCCTGTAACCGCTGTTTCTGATGCACTTGTTGCCGCTAATCTGACGGATGGCATGATCGTTGTCGTTCGCCAGGACGTCTGCTCCAGACATGCGTTGTCAGAGACGATGCGTCAGATGCAGGTCGTCAAAGAAAAGATTCTTGGCTTTGTTTTCACCAGTTCCGATGAACACGGTGGTTCATATTATCGAAAGAAAAAGTACTATAAAAGCGGCTATGGTTATGGTTACGGCTATGGCTATGGTTACGGTTATGGTTATGGTTACGGTGAACGCGCCAAACAAGATCAAGATGCCCCAACAACGCAGGAGAATGGCTGATTTAAGGTGTTTTCATGAATAAAAAGCACATAATGATCATTTTGGCGTGCCTTTGCTTGATCGTTTCCGGGGTTTGTGTTTTCAAGTTGATTATTCCGACACCGGAAACGCAGTCTGAAAAGTATGGTCCCCAAGACAACGATTCGACGGTGAACATCACCATGCCGATCAAACAGCATGGTGATACCTTACAAACGCAGAATGGGCAGGATTCGCCTGATCCTCAGCAAGGATATACAAGTCCGGTTGATTTTGATATGCTCAAACAACTGAATCCGGATATCTATGCGTGGATCGACATTCCCGGAACGGATATCAGTTATCCGATCGTGCAAAGCGCCACAGATGATTCGTATTATTTGGACCATGACAGTGATAAACGTTCAAGCGAAAACGGCGCAATTTTCTCAGAGCACGTGTATAATGATACGACGTTTGATGATAAGGTAACCGTGCTTTACGGGCACAACATGAAATCCGGTGCCATGTTCGGTGATCTTCAGCCGATTTATCGCAATTCCGATAACCTAAAAACGTTTAACGAAATTGTGGTTTACCTTCCGCATAAAGAACTTCACTTTGAAGTCTTTGCCGCGATGCAGTTCAGCCGTATGCATTTGTTGCATTATTATCAAGTGGAAAAAAAGAGTGCGTTTGATCTTCTGATCGATGAAATCTATTCAACGAGAAATTTGAATATGACATTGATTGAGGAACTCCGTCCCGTCTTTGACGATCAGGTGGTCGTTTTATCAACCTGTTTGTCCGGTAACAATGATTATCGTTATTTGGTGATGGGCGTATGTAAAGAAGTTAGCTGATATCATATCAGTAACGAGATAAACCTTGTATTTTATATTCAGAAAGGAAGATTCCTGATGAAAAAACTGTTTTCTGTTCTGCTCGCCGTTCTGATGTTGGCGACGTGTGTTCTCGCTGTCTCTGCTGATGAGAACGACTTTGTTCCCAGCATCGAACTCAAACCCGGCCCCGGTATCGTTCCCGGTACAACGGAAGATGGCACACCTTCTTACGGTGAGATCGTTATGCCTGACGGCACGGTCATTCCGCTTCCCGAAGGCTCGATCGTGATCACGCCGATCGCCAAAGCCGACAGTGCTGCCGATGAGATCGAAAATGCTCTTAAAGAAGCGTATGACAAACTTGTCGGCGCCGATTCTTTGGAAGACCTGATCGAAAACCTCGAAGAGATTCTCGGCGATATCGACGCTGAAGATTTGGTGATCACCGATCTGTTCCATGTTGATGTTACCGGTGAATATGAGAATTATGTCGACGAGGGTGGCAAAATTCATATCACGCTTTCTGCTACTGATGATCTGATTGCGGCGTTGATCGAAAAAGACGGTGCATTCAAGACGTTGTTTGGTGATAACTTCATTGATAACGGCGACGGCACCTACACCTTGATCATTGATGGTGACGGTATTTTTGCATTCCTCAAGAATGCGGCGTCTGTTGATGTTGATCCCGACAACCCCGATCAGGATTCTCCGACGACCGGCGATACCACCTATGTGTATGTGATCGGCGCAGTTGTGTTTGCGATGATGGCCGGTGCTCTGCTTGTTGCGTCCAAAAAGCAAAAGGCGTAATCTTTCAAGTGAGTAGGAATGACGTATGAAAAACAGATTCCACATTTCAACCGGGTTTGCTAAAAAAGCCATTATTGTTTTTGTAGTGGTATTGATTGCGGCGATTGCTTTGATGTTGATCCGGTATTATGACATTCCGAAAACAATTCAGAATGCCGGTTCTTCGCCGACTGCCAATGCTCATCAGAACCAACAGATTGAAGATTCCGCCGGTGATACTCATCTTGTAGATGAGAACGTCGAGTCCATTTTGTTGCTTGGTATCGATAAGTATAGCAGTGAAGCCCAGACAGGAGTCAGCGTGAATAATCAACAAGCTGACGTGATTTTGCTGTGTGTGCTTAATCATACTCAAAAAGAGTATACGATTGTTCAGATCAACCGTGATACCATGACGACTTTCGATGCGCTTGGAGCTACCGGTGGCACCTACGAGATAGAAGGGCAACTGGCGTTGTCACACGCATATGGTACCGGCGGCAGTGACAGTTGTTATAACACGCTCCGTGCCGTTGAATATCTGTTCTATGATATCAACATTGAACATTATGCTTCTATAAAGCTTGATGCGGTTGAGATTATGAACGATGCTGTCGGAGGCGTTGAGGTCGAACTTCTTGACGACTTCACCATGATTGACAGTTCCATGAAAAAGGGTGAAACTGTCAGATTGATGGGTGATCAGGCGACTCGCTATATTCGCGAAAGAGGATTGCTGGACGACAGTTCTAACACGTCCCGTATGGAGCGTCAAAGACAGTATATGTCGGCGTGGAAAAATGCATTTTTTACCGCTCGTGAGAAAAACGACGAAATCACAGTGTCGATGTACAACGATATCTCGAACTATATGGTTTCCAATATCGACATCTATGAGTTGGAACGGTTCGTTTCTTGTATTGACACGTATCACTCCAACGGAATCGTTGTTCCCGAAGGAACGCTTTCGGAAGTAACGCACGGCGGTGAAAAGCACATGCAATTCCATATGGATGACGCAGCTCTTATGGAGCTGGTGGTGGATTTGTTCTGCGTTTCCGAAAATGGGAAAGAGCCTTCTGCTACGGAAGCCACATCAATTCCTACGGAAAACGGTAACATTGAACAAACAGCGGTCATTCCAAACGGTCAACAACTTTGCCTGCAATGCAACGGTGTGCTCAGTCCCTGTGAAGTGTGTGAGGGGACGCTTCTGGTGAAACAGGAGTATCTCGATGAGACGACTTCTCAGATGGTGTCGGTAGGCAGTGCATGTACGGCGTGTACGCTTTCTCCGGGATATCGCTATTGCGTTTCTTGTGCTAACACCGGTTATGTTTCAGTAACAGTATAAACAAAAAGCTGTAGTGTGATTTTCACACTACAGCTTTGTTTTATTGTTTGGAAGGACAAATATTCGCCAAGGGACACTGTTGGCATCGGGGAGATCTGGCGATGCATGTATCGCGCCCAAAACGAACGAGACGATGACAAAAATCGCAGCTTTCATGAGGCGGTAGGATTGCACGCAAGGCAAACTCGACTTTTTTAGGGTCGGTGGTATTGCAAAGCCCCAGCCTGTTGGAAATGCGAATGCAGTGGGTGTCAGCCACGACAGTTCCCGGCATGCCGTAAATATCGCCGCATATCAAATTAGCTGTTTTTCTTCCGACACCCGGAAGGGTTGTCAATTCTTCGATCGTTTGCGGAACTTCGCCGTTAAAATCAGTCATCAAGACTTTTGCGGCATTGATCAGATTTTTGGCCTTGGTTTTATACAGACCGCAGGTGCGGATCAAATCTTCCACTTCGTCCGTGCTTGCTTTTGACATCTCTTTGGGAGATGGGAAACGTTTAAACAGGTCGGGAGTTACCATGTCCACGCGTTTATCGGTGCATTGCGCTGAAAGACTGACAGCGACAAGCAGTTGATAGGCGTTATCAGCATGTAAGGTGCAAGATACGTGAGGATAAACGATTTTCAGTTGTTCAATGATTTGAGAGACGCGTGCTTTTTCTTCCATGAATCCTTACCTCGTTTAAATAGGATATCAAAAGTGTAGCAGATTTACCTCCGACTGTCAAACGCTTTCTTGACATAGTGCGGCAACGTTTGTATAATAATAGGTAATAAACGAGAATACAGAAAGGTGGGGGTTGCGTGAAAAAGGTACGACTGCAAGATGTCTTACCTCTGATGCGGGAAGCTTTTTCGAATGGGCAGACGTTTACAATTCCGGTAACGGGAACCAGTATGCAACCGACCCTTTATGTCGGAGATGCGGTGACACTTTGTGAAGTACAACCAAGCAAGCTTCGAGTCGGAGATATTGTTTTTTATCGTCGTAAAAACGGCCAGTATGTTCTTCATCGAGTTGTAAAAATCGACAATGACACGGTGGATTTTTGCGGCGATAATCAGGTTGCCGTTGAGCATGGGGTTTCCTTTTCTCAGTTGATCGGACAAGTGATCACCTATGAAAAAAACGGCGAGATCACGGATTTGCAAACCATTCGTAAGCAGGGAACGAAACGCCTGCGTACCCGTCGTATCCGTTCGATGATTTCTTGGTGGTACAGAAAAACAACGATTTCTCATGAACCCACAACGGCGTTTGGATTTATATCGCGATATTTGAAAAAATATATTCCGTTGATCGTGTTGTTGTGTGTGCTGTCGTGCGTAATGGCGGTTTCTATGCTGGGAATGGCCATTTCTTCGGGTATCGTCATTGACAAAGCACTCGGCGATATGCAAGGATTCAAGCAATGGTTCTTGATTTTGTTTTCATTGCTTATTGTTACTTGTATATGCAATATGGCGTATTCGCAATTGCGTGTGAGAATTGTGGCAAAACTGAAGAACGAAATACGGGAAGATCTCGTTTCCGTTATCCTCACAAAACAGTATATGTCTTTGCAGGAAATGCATTCCGGTGATGTTTTGAACCGATTGACGACGGATATTCAGATCGTTGTTGAGAGTGCCGTCACCCTAATTCCGCAGGTTGTGTCCTTACTGACGAAGCTGTTAGGCGGTTTAGGCTTCATGTTCTTTGTCGATCCGTTGTTTGCTGCTGTGATCATCGTCGGCGGTGTTACCGTCACGGTGGTTGTACATCTTCTGAGTCGTCGATATAAAAAAATGCACAAGGAATGTCAGGAGATCGAAGGCGAGACGCGTTCTTACTTACAGGAATGTGTGGAGAACATCGTTGTTGTGAAGTCGTTTTCCAACGAAAAAGGTGTGATTTCCAAGCTGAAATCCTATCAGATGGACAGCTTTCACAAACAGGTACGTCGAAGCGCGTATTCCAGCGTCGGCAGTACGTTGGTATACTCTGCTTTCACGGTGGGATATTATTCTGCTTTGGCGTGGGGAGTGTTGCGAATTGCCGCAGAAGCGATGCAGATCGGTACTTTTGTGACGCTTCTTCAGATCATGGAGCAAATTCGATCTCCCTTCCGCTCGGCTTCGGGATTGATGCCGCAGTTTTATTCGATGTTGGCGTCTGCCGAGCGATTGCAGGTTTTCGAACAACTCCCCGATGAAACGCGTGCATCGTCTTCGTTCCGGGTACAAGAAGCATACAAGCGCAGTAAATCGATTCGCTTTGATCATGTTAGTTTTTCGTATCCCGAAAAAGAGCCGATTTTCCGTGACTTCAACATGACGCTTAACAAAGAGTCCATGATGGTGCTTGTTGGTGCTTCCGGTTGCGGGAAGACCACCTTTATTAAACTGTTATTGGGGCTTATAGAACCTCAGCAGGGAAAAGTGGTGTTGTGTTCCGACACGGGCGAAACAACGCTGGACGCGTCGACAAGAGGTCTTTTTGCCTATGTACCGCAGGGGAATATGGTGTTGTCCGGCACGATCGCCGAGAATCTGTCTTTCGGAAATCCCGGAGTAAACCGTTATCAGATGATGAAGGCGATTGAACTCGCGTGTCTTTCGAAAACCATCGACAAGCTTCCCGACGGACTGGATACGATGATCGGTGAGCGCGGTATCGGTCTCTCCGAAGGTCAGATTCAGCGTATCGCGGTCGCTCGTGCGCTTTTGAGTCCGTCGCCGATTTTACTGCTTGATGAATGTACATCGGCGCTCGATATCCGCACCGAAAAGCAGCTGATTGAAAACTTAAAATCGCTTCATAATCGGACGATCATTTTCGTGTCCCACCGCACAGCGGTTCTTGACAGTGCCGATGAGCTGATTGATCTTCAGAATAGTTAAATAAGGGAGTGTTTGTTGTGAAAAGATGGATGGCGTTGTGCCTCTGTATTGTAATGCTGTTGAGCTTTTCGTCGTGTCAACAAGCGCCAACACCTTCAAAAGAGCAAATGGTGAGCACTACAGCATCGACGGTCACCAAAACAACGACGGTCGCTGTGACAACCACAACGGCCACAAAAGTGGATCAAGATGGGGAAGAAGAGCAAACGCCCGGTTCAACGCCGCTGTTTTATAAAGCGACGGATGATGACGGTGATACGGTGTGGTTGCTTGGTACGATTCACGTTGCCAAGGAAGAGATGTATCCGTTGCCTTCCTATATTTATGATGCCTATTCCAATGCGCAGGCTCTGGCGGTGGAATTTGACACGGTGGCATATGAAACGAACTTTGATTTGATCGGCAAAATGATGTCGTCGTGGCTGTGTGAAAAGAGCGGTCATATTTACGACTATATTTCCGAAGAATTGTATACAGACGCTAAAGATGTGTTGAAGGATCTCGGTATCTATACGCAGCTTTTTGACCGGTATTACCCCGTTGTTTGGTGGTCGTTTATTGACAGTGGCATGATTCTGCGGACGGAGTATACTTCCGAACTCGGCATCGATAATCATTTCCTCGCTCGCGCTTACGAGGAAGGAAAAGATATTCTTGAGATTGAGTCGGCCGAATTTCAAAACGATATGATGCTTCAGTTTTCACCGGAACTTCAAGCACATTTGCTTGAGCAAAGCGTTAAAACCTATGATGATCCGGACGCGTTCACTTCTCTTGATGACATGGTTAATCTGTGGCGTGCGGGAGATGAGGAGCGGTTTGAGACCTATCTGGCGTCAGAAGATGACGGCATTGATTCGCAAGAGGAACGTGCTCTTTATGAAGAGTATAACAACGCTATACTCGTCGAACGCAATATCGTCATGACGGATTTTGCCGAAGACTGCTTGAAGAACGGGGAAGATGTGTTTATCTGTGTCGGTGCGGCGCATATCGTCGGCGAGGGTGCGATGGTCGATCTGCTCAGAGAACGCGGTTATACGGTTGAATTGGTGAAATAATAAAAAGTGCTTGGAGCCCGATGAGGATTCCAAGCACTTTTTTATTCAGAAGAATTTGGCGGCATATTTGCCGTTGGATTGTTGTCTTTCTCGTTGCTTTTGACGTTCTTCTTCTGTGGGACGATAGGTGACAAGGTTATAGGTTGCACGATATTGTCCCGGCGTAAGTTCGGTCAAGGCGTATGCAAAGTGGAGATACTTTTCGTCTTTGAGCAGACGCTCCAAAACCGTGTCAAACATATCTTGCTTTTCGGGATTGGGATAGGTCAGTTTGTTTTCCATATGCATTCAGCTCCGCTTGTGATTTGTTATATAACGACAGACAGAATATCTGTCAAATGATCAAAACAATAATCGGCATTCTCGACGGCGGAATGATGAACCAGTATGGTGGTCATACCGGCTTGATTTCCGCCGAGAATGTCGGCAAAGGGGTTGTCGCCGATCATGTAGTAGCGTTCGCTCGGATATCGAGCTTTGGCAATGGTAAAAAGCTCTTCGCGAGGTTTATCAAATCCTTCTTTGGCGGAGATGACTATGCCGTCAAGAAGGGAGTCAAGGCCGAGAGCGGTTACCACCTCGTCAAGCTCAGGAAAGTTGTTCGATAACAGCACATTTTGCATTCCTTTGGCTTTTACGTGTGTCAGCGTCTCAACCGTGTCTGCGTATAGCTGATAGTTCTCCGTGCGTTTTAAGACGGTTTTAAACGCCGCTGTGGCACGATTGGCAACATCTTCCGGTACACCACAAGAACGGTATACACGATGAATATGTTCCAGCATCGGTATCCACCATTTGTCGCCGATCAGCGACGAATGATCCTCGTACGGTGTATCCCATGTGTAGCTTCCCCACATGAGAGGGCGAATCATCTCCCATGTGACCGTTGTGTTCGGATCGGCCTCGCGAAGAGAAGCAAGGACGCTTTTTGACCACAGTGAATTGGAGTGAACGAGTGTGCCGTCAAAGTCCCAGAACACCACACTCATGATACATCACCACACCGCACGATTTGATATATTGATTATAGCATAAAACTGTATGAAATGCAATCCGTTGTAAAAGAACCAACAGATAAATTCAAACGCAGCACTCATCGCGAGAAATAAATGATACGTATACGTGTTTTGATGCGTAATTTGACTAAAACTCTATGATTTTGAGAGTTGGATCATAGTCCGTATTCCTTGCCAACACATAGCTTTTTTCTAAGCTGTTACAATACGTGGCATTTATCCACTTAATAAACCCATCGGATTCGACAATGATACATTTTCTTCCGTTGATTATTTTCCGGTAGTCAGGATCCTCTGTGGTCAGAACCCAGTGCAAGAAGTTTTGTCCGATCTCTTCTATATGTGAGAAAATCTCGTCAGGAATCGCAATAATATCGGCATCATCGAAAATATCATCAAAAACGATATTTACTCTTTTCATTAGTAGCACCTCCACTTGTTAATTGTACTATAAAAACAATCTTTGTGCAATGGAACTAATTTTAATACAAATGCATCCCCTGAACTAAGGGGGCAAAGTCATTTTAGGGGGGGCATTTTACGCCGAAGGGGGGGCAACGCACCTAATCACCCATCGGCTTAAAAACTGCTGCTCCATTTTCGACAACTACTGAGCCAATAACACCCGTTGC
>JAZUOG010000066.1:0-16958 GCA_045604545.1 Acutalibacteraceae bacterium
TTTGATCAACTCCACGCGCTGAAAACAGTCCACCGGACTGTTTTCTTGACGCGCTTTCGATCCCGGGGTGTTACAAGCAGAAAAGAGACCCCAATCCTTGCGGATCGGAGTCTCTTTTCTGGTGCCGCCGACCGATTGGGAAAGGGGGAAGGGGTCATCTCGCCTATTGGTGCAAGTAAAAACGTGGGTTTGATCAACTCCACGCGCAGAAAACAGTCCACCGGACTGTTTTCTTGACGCGCTTTCGATCCCGGGGTGTTACAAGCAGAAAAGAGACCCCAATCCTTGCGGATCGGAGTCTCTTTTCTGGTGCCGCCGACCGGGATCGAACCGGTACGGTGTTTCCACCGAGGGATTTTAAGTCCCTTGTGTCTGCCAGTTCCACCACGGCGGCATGTGCGTTAAGCACGATGTATATCATAGCGTATTTTTACGGTTCTGTCAAGAAGAAACCTCGTTGTTTGCTCTCTTTAAATACTTTTCGCGAGTGGCAATTCCGCCGCGGATATGCCGTTCGGCTTTGTTGGTTTCCAACACCTTGCGCACCTGCTTATACAGCAATGGGTCGACATATTTCAAGCGATCGGTCACGTCCTTGTGCACCGTGCTTTTGCTCACGGCAAATGCTTTTGCCGCTGTGCGAACGGTCGCGTTGTTTTCCAGTATGTACACTGCCAGTCGTTTGACACGGTCCTCATCTATGCCCTTCATGCCGTGATCACTCCTTGTTTTCGGTGATTACTTAACCCTATGTGACGGCAAGGGAAAATATGCCACAAAACATCTTCACGGCGGCACTTGTCGAAGAACGGCAAAGTATGGTATAGTAGGGGTATATCGATAAGACGGAGGGAACAGCATGAAACGGATAATGAGCCTGTTGCTGGCAGTCGTGCTGATAATAGGAGTCTGTCCTGCGGTCTCTGCCGATACGGCAGACAGCGTATCGCAGATGGTGTCACAGATGTCGCTTTATGATAAAGTAACACAGATGATGATGGTGGAGCTCCGCGAATGGGACGGACGCGACCTCACTGTGATGAACACCGCTGTCAGCAATCTGATCAAGCGGTATCGTTTCGGCGGTGTTGTACTGTTCTCGGACAATCTCCAAAACACCGAACAAGCCTTTACTCTTGTGAAGGAGATGCAGCTTGCCGCCACGGCAAACGGCGGTACGGCGATGCTCATCGCCGCCGATCAGGAAGGCGGCTCTGTTTACCGCTTGCAGGGGGGGACGGCGCTTCCAGGCAACATGGCGGTCGGCGCGACCTATGCCGCATTCGGTACCCACTATGCGTATGAATCGGGCAAGATCATCGGCAGTGAACTTGCTTCTTTGGGCATCAACACCAATTTGGCACCCGTGGTAGATGTGAACAATAACCCGAACAACCCCGTCATCGGTCTGCGTTCTTACGGTGATGATGCACAGATGGTGGGGGAACTGGCGTCGGCAACGATCAACGGCATGTCGCAGTATAACGTCATCGGTTGCGCCAAGCATTTTCCCGGCCACGGGGATACCGCAACGGATTCGCATTACGGTTTGCCTGTTGTCAACAAACCGCTGTCTGTATTGAAGGAGAACGAACTGAAGCCCTATGAAGTGGCAATCGATCAGGGAATCGACATGATCATGACCGCCCATATTCTCTATCCTCAGCTTGAGAGCGACAAGATCGTGTCCCAAAAAACTGGCAAAGCAGAATCGCTTCCCGCCACCATGTCAGATGATGTTCTGACGGGTCTGCTAAAAAACGACATGGGCTTTGACGGCATTGTCATCACCGACGCGATGAACATGGCGGGAGTCACCGACAAATGGAGTGAGGTTCAGGCGGCGGTTATCGCTGTTCAGGCGGGAGCGGACATGATCTGCAGACCGTGCGCGACTTACTGTGAAGCCGACTTTGCTGACTTTGACACCATCATCAGCGGCGTGATCAAAGCGGTCGAAAACGGCACGATCCCCATGTCACGCATCAACGATGCGGTCACCCGCATTCTTACCGTGAAGGAAAAGAAGGGGCTTCTTGACTATAACGCCGCTGACTATACCCTTGCGAACGCCAAAGCGACCGTCGGCAGTACTGCTAACAGAGAGACGGAGCGTGAAATCGCCGCGGCGGCTGTCACGGTTATTAAGAATCACAGCGTCCTGCCGTTGTCGCTCACCTCAAAAAGTCGCGTCCTCATGGCGGTGCCTTACGACAACGAACGCGCCCAGATGATCATGGGCTGGAACCGCGCTGTAAAAGCGGAAATTGTGCCGAAGGGGGCAGAAGTGGAGTACGTGCGCTTTTCCTCTTCTACCACACTTGCTGATCTCAAACCTATGCTTGATCGGGCGGATGCCGTGATCGTCAATTCCGAGATGTCTTCGGCAAGCAGAATGGCGGGCAAACACTGGCTGTCATCAATCCCCTCGCAGATCACCACGTATTGTAAAACAAACGGCAAAATTTCGGTGGTGCTCTCGGTGGATAAGCCGTACGATGTGCAGATGTATGCCAATGCCGATGCGATTCTCGCCGTGTACGGCTGCAAAGGTTCGACGGTCGATCCGACCGAGGCACTGCTCGGCGGCGCGACGGGCAGCAATACCGCTTACGGTCCCAATATCATTGCCGGCGTGGAGGTGGCACTCGGCACCTTTGAGGCAGCGGGCAAGCTGCCGCTGTCGATCCCGAAATACGATTCTTCCGCCAATATCTACACAGCCGATATCGTTTATGAGCGGGGATACGGTCTGACAAACGGTGCGGTGACCTATCCCGATGTGCCGCGCGCGGCGTGGTATCATGATGCCGTGTCATTCGTTTCCAAAAACGGCATCATGATGGGTTATAAAAGTCGCTGTTTCGGTGCGACCGATTCTCTCAAGCGACAGGATTTTGTGGTGATGCTGGCGCGTCTGGCGAATGCCGACCTCACGCCGTATACCCAAGCGGACGGCGGCATGACGGACGTTGTGATCGGATCGTATTATGCTCCTGCTGTGGCGTGGGCGGTGGATAACGGCATCGTCACGGGGTATCAAAGCGGCAAGTTCGGTGTGGGGGACACAGTCACACGCGAACAGGTTGCGACGATCCTCTATCGCTACAAGGAACAGCCTGCGGTTGAGAATGCCGGGGAGACGCTAGACGCATTTCCCGACGGTAGCCGCGTCAGCCCCTATGCAATGAGCGGCGTTGCGTGGGCAGTACAGAACAACGTGATCGCAGGGCTGGGAAGCGGCAAGCTCAGCCCCGGCGGCAGCGCCTCCCGTGCGCAAATTGCCACAATCATCATGCGTATGTGTCAAAACGGACTATTGTGACATAGAAACGGTTCATAGTGTGCAAAATGCGGCAAAACGCTTGAAAGCGGTGGAAAGTTATGGTATACTTCAAATTAAGGTAATCTGCCTTGATCATCAAAAACAGAAACGAGGGATTATGGTATGTGGAAATACTACTATGCTGACACAACGGGTCTTTTTGACAACGATGGCATCACCCGCACCGAGTGCTATGTCAACGGCGCATTGGCGGATGCGCTTCCCGTGAAACCCGAGAAGAACGATGTCAAACAGATCTTTTTTGCGGGAGACAGTGCCCGCGTTGTGAATATGCCTGACGGATATGTATTCACCCTGCCGTTTGCCGATTTCAAGCCCGATTATTTTCTCAGCGCTCAGCGTTCGCGCTATGTCAGCGATGAGTTTATTTTGAATGTGTCCCGCGAGGACAAAAACCCTTATGCCAATAAGGAGGGCTGCTGGAACATTTATCTTACCGAGTGGCTGGAGCGTTACATCGGCGATGATAACTTCCTCAAAGATAACGACATCACCCGCACCCGTGTAACGGTGGAAAAGGACGACATGGTTCCCGGCTACACGGTGCGCAACTATGATCTGTACATCAACGATCCCCGCGAGATCGCGATGCCGTATTACAACATCGCGGTTGTGCGTAAGATCGATGAAAATATCGTATTCCATCTGTTCGTGATGAAATCCGCTCACGACAACACGGAAAAGTTTGATGCAATGATCAAGTCCTTTAAGGAGATCTGGCGCATCGGTACGGCGAAGAATGCCGATGTGGCGTTTGACTGCCCGACCCCCGACTACTGGAACGACGAGACGAAAGCCTATTTTGAAAAGCTCAAGACGCAGGACCACACCGAGTGGGGCTTCTTCCGCGCCAGTATGGTCGATAAAGACGATCCCGCGTTTGATTATCAGGACGGTCGCATTGCCGCCGATTACAATCGCATGAAGGAATTGCTCGGCGGCTATGACTATGAGATCATGCCGACGTACACCCACCTGCTGTACGGCACTCGTCCGAATGCCTTCCCGATGGAGCAGGCTCTCAAGTTTGCCGGCGGCAACGGCTTTGACGGCAAGCCCGTCCTGCAGTATACCTATCAGTTCACCGCATCCAACAACGTCGACCTTGCGGCATATACCCCGACCTTCGACATTATGCGCGGTAAATTTGACGATCAACTGCGTCAGCTTGCCCGTGATATCAAAGCCTATCGTCACCCGGTGCTGTTCCGCCTCAACAACGAGATGAACACCGACTGGACGAGCTATTCGGGCATCGTCAATCTTCTCGATCCCGACATCTTCATCATGACATGGGAACGTCTTTATCGCATCTTCATGGAAGAGGGCGTTGACAACACCATGTGGATCTTCAATCCCATCTCCGTGTCCACGCCGTATTCCAACTGGGGTGAATACTACACCTACATTCCCAAGCCCGAATGTGTGCAAATCCTCGGTCTGACCGCTTATGAGCGCGGCAATGAAATCGATGAGTATGTGTCCTTCGAACTGCACTACCGCCGTCTGTTCCAGAAAAACTCACCCTATTTCGATAACTATCCGTGGGTCATTTCGGAATTCGGCGCCGGTGCCGGCGGTGAAGCCAACTACGACTACGAGGCCGGAAAGTGGTTGCATCGTCCGCTCGGCCGTCATGCGAAGCTGCAGGAGCAGTGGGTGGACGAAATGTTCAAGTGCTTCGAACGCCGCACGGAGCCCGGCTACGAATTTGTCAAGAATATCAAGGGCGCGATTTGGTTCGGTGCGAATGACTATGCCTATGTTGACGGCAGAGACCAGATCATGAACTATTTTGAACTGGACGACGGTGTGATGCCTGCTATCGGCGCGTTGGCACGTGGTCTGGCTCCCAAAAAGTAAACAAAGGAAGTAACGATATGAACGCAGTATTCAACCGCATTCTGTCGGTCGTGTGCGCGGTCGCCCTTGTGGCGACCGCTGTGCCGTTTTCGGCGACTGTGACGGCGGCGACCGATATCATCTTTAAAGAAACGTTCCAAAGCTATAACAACAATGACACTGTCCCCGGTTGGACATTGTTCAACACCGATGGTGATGACTACTGCTGGTACATCAACAGGAACTACAACGGTAACGTGAGATTTATCTCTGCTTCGGCGAATAATACGGGTGAATTCTCAACGAACGAGTATCTGATGACTCCTGCGGTGACGATTCCGTCCTCGGTGGAAGCCAATTACATGCTGTCTTTCGGCATTGCCAACAACTATCCGTGGGGCAGTGACACGATCTCTGTGTATGTGTCCACCGAAGCGGTGACCGATCCTACGACGCTGACCGCCGATGATTGCATCTATTCCCAAAAGCACTACGGCGGCACCTACGAGCTTGTGACGGTGGAAGCCAATCTTGATGCTTACCGCGGACAGACGGTGTATATTCTGTTCCATCATGTGGCTTCGAGATCGTGGCAGTTTGAGCTTGACGATGTGACGGTGTATGCCGAAACGGCGGATCGGTTCCCCGTCGAGTTCGAGACAGTCGATCCTCTTATCACCGTCACGCCCGCAAACGGCTCCTTTGAAGCCATCGACGGACAGGATTATTCGTTTACACTGAATATTCCCGAGACGATGGCGCCGCAGAATGCGACCGTCACCGTCACCGCCAACGATGTGCCGCTCACCGCTGTTGACGGTGTCTACACCATTCCCGCCGTGACAAAGAAGCAGGACGTCTGTGTCGACATGGCGTATTCCGCGGGCGATGTCCACCCCGACAAAATCGTCAATATGCGCGATGTGATGGTTCTTTACGACGGCCTGTCCGGTAACCGTCAGCTGAATGCCGTGGAAATGGCGGCAGGCAAGGTGCACTATTTTGAAGGTGAAACCGTCATGCGCGACCTGATGTGGCTGTATGCGTATGTTGCGGGTAACCGTAGCTATATCGACACCAACAAGGATGTCTCGCTCATCTGGAAATCGACCTATGCCGACACAACAAACGGCTTCTCCGGCGTGAGCAGTGTCACCGACGCGGACTATTACATCAACAACAAGCAAAAGAAGGATTTCTCCGCGCCGACAAGCATGGGCGACTGCAAGCAGATCTTCTATAACAGCAAAGCCGCCCGCGTCGTCAATCTTGCCGATGGCTATGCCGTCACCCTGCCGTTCACGGATTTCAAAGCGGATTATTCGCTGTCCGCACTTCGTTCGCGCTATGAGGACGATGATTTTGTGCTCAATATCTCCGCCGAGGATCAGAACCCTTACGGCAACTCCGCGGGAAGCTGGAACACCTATCTCACCGAATGGCTCAACCGCTTTATCGCCGATGACAGCTTCCTCTCGAGAAACAACATTTCCCGCGTGAGAGCGAGCAGCGAATCCACCTCCAAGCTGTCGGGCTACACGGTGCTGACCTACGATCTGCTCATCAACGATAACGCGAATATCGAGATGCCCTATTATCATATCGCCATCATCCGTAAAACGGGCGAATATGTGAAATTCCATCTCCTTGTCATGAAATCCAAGACCAACCGCTCAACGGCAATGGACACGATTGTCAAATCCTTTAAGCAGCTGACCGCGGTCGGTACAGCAGTCAACACACTCGGTAAATTTGAGTGTGAGATGCCGTATTTCTGGAACGATGAAACCATCGCGTATTACGAAAAGCTGCAGACTCAGAGTGCGACCGATTGGGGCTTCTTCTCGGCCAGCATGGTGGACAGCGGCGACTCGAGCTACACCACCAACGGCAACAAGATCCAGTCGGAATATGATCGTTTGTCAACGGCGATGGACTATGACTACGAGATCATGCCGACCTACACGCATATCGCGTGGGGCAGTGACGCGAACGAATTCCCCGCTGAGCATGCCGAACGTTTTGCAGGCGGCAACGGCTTCAACGGTAAGCCTGTTCTCCAGCTGACCTATCAGTTCACCACCTCAAACAACACGAGTCTCAACGGATATACCCCGATGTTTGACATTCTGCGCGGTGATTACGAAGCGCAGTTCCGCCGTCTGGCGAGAGATATCAAGGCGTACGGCAAGCCCGTGTTGTTCCGCCTCAACAATGAGATGAACACCGACTGGACCAGCTATTCGGGCATCGTCACCCTGCTTGATCCCGATATTTTCATCGAAACGTGGGAATATCTCTATGAGATCTTCATCGATGAGGGGGTCGACAACTGCATCTGGATATTCAATCCCATCGCCACGACAACGCCCTACTGTGCATGGGGTGAATATCTCAACTTCATGCCCGATGAGGAGTATGTGCAGGTGCTCGGTCTGACCTCCTATGAGATGGGCAACGACACAATGCTCAAATCGTTTGAAGAGCACTATCGCACGCTCTATCAGAAGAACACGCCTTACTATGATGACTATCCGTGGATCATCTCCGAATTTGCCGCAGGCGCGGGCGGAGAAAAGAGCTACGACTGGAACGCGGGCAAGTGGGTGGACACCACCCTCGGCAGAAACCACGCCGCTCAGGCACAGTGGGTCGAGGATATGTTTGAGTGCTTCTCTCACCGCGATGAGAAGGGCTATGAGTTTGTCAAAAACATCAAGGGTGCCGTGTGGTTCAGCGTGAACGACTATGCCTATATCGATGATGTGAGCTACATCTCGAATTACCTTGCTCTTGACAAGAGCCTCACGAAAACGATCGCCGCCTTCAAAAAGGGATTGGCAGAATGAATAAAAAAGAAGGTTCGGTATCTCTGATGCCGAACCTTCTTTTCCTTTTGTTGACAAAGGTGATATAATGAAAGAAGAAGCCGGTTGAGGAGGAAATAGACATGAAAAAAATGCTTTCTGTTCTGTGTGTACTTGTGATGCTGTTTGTCGGCTGTTCTGCCGAAAAACCGACGCAGATGCCCGCGCCCGTGTCCACTGCAGACGACATCGTGATCCTGTTCACCAACGATGTCCACTGCGGCATCGAGGACGATATCGGCTATGCGGGACTGGCGGCTTACAAAGCGGCGATGGAAGATAAAACGCCGTATGTGTCGCTGGTTGACTGCGGTGACGCGATTCAAGGTGACTTCATCGGCACCATCTCCGATGGAGAGTATATCATCGATATCATGAACGAGGTCGGTTACGATGTGGCGACGCTCGGCAATCATGAGTTTGACTATGGCATGCAACAGCTAAATACACTGATCGAAGAGGCGGAGTATCCGTATGTTGCCTGTAACATCACCTACAGCGGCAGTGGTGACAATGCGCTGACGGCGGTGAAGCCGTATGAGATCATCGAGTACGGCGACACATCGGTTGGCTTTATCGGTGTTATCACTCCCGAGAGCCTGACCAAGTCCACGCCCGTCTATTTTATGGAAAACGGCGAATATGTCTATTCCTTCGGCACGAGCGGGGAAGGGCTGTATGCGACCGTTCAGACAACGGTTGATGAATGCAGAGCGGCAGGTGCTGACTATGTGGTGGTGCTGTCCCATCTGGGTGATATGCTCGAATCCTCACCGTATACATCCGTGGAGCTGATCGGCAACACGAACGGCATCGATGCGGTGCTTGACGGTCATGCTCACAATGTGATTCCCTGCCGCATCGAGAAAAACAAAAACGGCGAGGATGTACCGTTCTCGTCAACAGGCACCAAGCTCGACAATATCGGTCAGCTGGTCATCACCGAAAACGGCACGGTGACGGTCGGTATTGTGTCCGGCTATGAACAAAAGGATGCGGCCGTGGAGGCATATATCGCGTCCATCAAGGCGTCTTATGAGACACAGATGAACGAGATCGTCGCGACCACCGACATCTCCCTTTCCGGCTACGATGACGATGGTATCCGCCTTGTCCGTAACCGCGAGACCACCATCGGTAACTTCTGTGCCGATGCCTATCGCATCATGGGCCGGGCAGACATCGGACTTATCAACGGTGGCGGCATCCGTGATGATCTTCCTGCGGGAGAGGTGACCTATGCCGATGTGCTGGCGGTGCATCCCTTCGGTAACACCCTGTGTGTCGCCAAGGCAACGGGACAGGAGATCCTCGACAATCTGGAGGTTGCTTACCGTGATACCGCGGCGGAGTATGTCGCTGACGGGCAGGCGGTCGGCGAAAACGGCACGTTCCAGCATATCTCGGGAATGAAGCTGACCATCGACACAGCGGTCGAATCCTCCGTTGTCTTTGACGAAAACGGCATGCTGGTGTCGGTCGGAGACACACGCCGTGTGAAGGATGTCATGATCCTCGGCGATGACGGCACCTACGCCCCCATCGACCCCAACGCGGAATACACGGTCGCGTCTCACAACTACCTCATTCGCGAAAGCGGCGGCGGTATCAACGTGTTTGCCGACAACGAGCTTGTCATCGCCGAAGGTATGAGCGATTATCAGATTTTGCTTGAGTATATCACCGACACGCTCGGTGGCAAGCTCGGCGAAAAATACGCCGTCACCGAAGGCAGAATCACCATCGAATAAAGGAACCGATTATGAAATACGCCATTGACAAACAATTCGGCATCTACCGTTTCATGAAAACACCCGTGATGCCGACAAAGCTCGCGGGCTTTATGGGATCGCTCATGCGACCGCCCCGCCGCATTTTCAAGTGGCAGGACATCGTTGTTACCAAACAATATGCACAAAGCGTTGACGGTGAAGCGGTGGAGATCCTGCTGATGACACCGAAGGCTCTTCAAAAGCCCTCTCCCTGCCTTGTGTATTTCCACGGCGGCGGGTTCTTCTTCGGCGCGGCGGGCTATCATTACGATCTTGCGCGACGTTATGCTCTTGAAGCCTCGTGTCAGGTGGCGTTTGTGCAGTACCGCCTTGCTCCCAAACACCCGTTTCCGATCCCCGCCGAGGATTGTTTTTCCGCCTACTGCGAGGTGGTAAAACGAGCGGCAGAGTGGGGGATCGATGACACCCGCATCGCCGTCGGCGGTGACAGTGCGGGCGGATGTCTTGCGGCGGCAACCGCGCAGATGTGCCGTGACCGTCGTGTCACACGGCCGTGCTGTCAGTTGCTGGTATATCCCGTGGCCGATCGCCGCATGAACACCCCATCCTATGAACGATTCACCGACACTCCCATGTGGCATGCACGACTGTCCAAAAAGATGTGGGAAGCCTATCTTCCCGACACGACGGTGAACAACATTGCCTATGCTTCGCCGATGGAGGCGACAAGCTTTGAGGGCTTACCGCCCGCGTATGTCGAAACGGCACAGTTTGACTGCCTGCATGATGAAGGGGTAGCTTATGCCGATGCGCTGGAGGCGGCGGGCATCTCCGTCACCCGCAACGACACTATCGGCACGATGCATGGCTTTGACAATGCGCCGAAAACCGCCATCACCAAAGAGGCGGTTTCCCGCCGTATTGCTTTTTTAAAGAACTGGATGTAAAACGAAAATGACCGCCCCATCCGATTGCGGATGGGGCGGTTCGTTGTATATGAGGATTATTTCGGTGTATATCCCGTGAGGGTCACTTTCTTACCAACGGCGAAGAATTCGCGCATGGAATCCGGCAACTCACTGCCCGAAGACACGGTGTTGACGGCGAGGATAAAGCCGCCCTCGGGAATCGCGGGATCTTTCACAGCACCCGATTCGGTGCAGGCTTCCGTGAGCGTATATGTTCCTTCTTCTTCGGTGGGTGAGAATGCAAACAGCACGTTCCATTCGTGCGTGTCACCCTTGTCGCCGGCACTGTCACCAATGGTGCTGTCGAGGAGGATCCATTGATCGCCGCCGACCTTGCGGTTGGTGGAGGCAATGCGGTAATCGACACCCCATTCGAAGGTGAGGTATTTACTCATCATGATAACAGGAGGAGCAACACCGTACACTTGATTGAAGGTGACGACCTGACCGATTGCAAGCGCATCAACATCGACAGCATCGGCAGAGAGCGCGATCACCACACCCGTCTGCGGAATCGGCACCATGCGGTTGTCACTGAGTGAGTCACCCTTGACAATGGCGGAAATGCGGTGTCCCTCCTCTTCGGTGTAGGTCACCGTCACGAAGTTCAGCGTATCATACGCCGCGAAAGCATCGGTCGCTGTCAGCGAAAAAGCGCTGTCATAGATACCCGCCGTCTGATAGGTGTCGCCTTCTTCGACGGTGTTGAGGTAGTTGATCGGTACCGTCACGTTTTCATCGCCCACAAACACCACGCGGCTGTTGACGGTCACCGTGCCAACGGCAGGATCGCCGTCCGCTTTGGCAACAGGTGCGGTGAAATCGAACGGAATGACGAATTCATCCTGATAGCCGTATTCATCGCGCACTGCATCGCTGTTGTCAAAGGCGTTGTATTTGTTGAGATAGGGGGAATAGGTCTTGGAGCTGATGGTGCCGTTTGCAATGTCCCATTCCATGATGCGGAAGAAGCCGTTGCCGCCGTTTTCGAGGTCCTGATAGTTTGCCATCATCTGGAACACCGAACGGTCGGGCGTGTTGTCGCCGTTGTCATCGATGTCGTCAACGCGACGTGTCGCGTTGTAGTTGTGACCGCAGAACACGGCGCGTACGTTGGGGCTTTTCAGCACCACATTCTGGAACAGCTTTTCGCCTGCGCCGCTGCGTGTGCCGTCTTCCTTGAGATAGTCGTGGAAGCACAGCATCGCAATGCGGGTGGGATACTCTGCCAGCACATCGTTCAGCCATGCGTAGTCAGCGGGGGAATGCTCGCCGTAGCCGAGATATACAAACATACACTCCACGCCACCCAGTGTCACGAGATCATAGTGACCGCGGTTATTGTCATAGCTTTCGCCGTACCATTCGTTGCCGCTGTAGCGCGCTTCGCCGAAGTATTCATGGTATTCGGTGTAATCGCCGTCATCCACATCGTGATTACCCGCCAGCACACCGTAGCGCAGTCCTGCATCGTCCCATTTTCGGTATTCACCGCTGACAAAATCCCATTGTTTCCTGTCGTGCGGATCGCCCACGAGGTCGCCCGTGTGGAGAATGTAGCGCATATCGAGATCGTCATAGTTTTCAGCAATCCAGTCGTTTTGCTTGGTGAGAATATCGGGATACGCAAAGGCGTACCACTGCGGATCGCTCACCCAGCCGACGGTGAAAACGCCGTCGTCCGTGACAGAAGGCTCCTCCGTGTCGGGAGCGGGGGATTCTTGCGGATTCGGTTCTTCGCCGCATGCCGCCAGCGTCAGTAGCATAGCCAGCGCGCACAGTAATGCCAAAAAACGGTGCATTTTCATGGGACTCTCTCCTTCAAAAATCGTATTTGCTAAAGCAAGTATATCACACGTTTCCTGTTTTCGCAACGTTCGGAATACACCGCGTGGTTCTCACAGATAGAGCTTGTTCGGTTTCACTTCGGCACATCGCTCACGAAGCCGCTCAGCCAGTGCCGCTGTGACACTCGGCGCGTTCTTTCGTGCTCCGACGGGACACACCGCCACGCAGTGCATACACGAAAAGCATTCCTCGGCATCCACCGTTTTCACGTTCTCCGTCGGAATCGCATTGACAGGACATTCGTGCGCACACCGCTTGCAATTGATGCAACTATCTTCCACAAAGGGTGTCATTGCCGACGGTTGAAAGGTTTTGTAAGGACGGTTGCCGGGAAGAATGGGGGAGGTGGTGTCACCGCTTTGGAGTTTTTGGGTGATGCGCTCGGCGAAACTCATAAGCTCTGTTTTGTCCTGCTTGTTTGGACGGTTCGCACCGTACTGACGCACCAGCGAATGCTCTGCCACCGCTTCCACACCCGCGATCACCTTAAACCCAGCCGAAACCGCCGTGTCATACAACTCCGCAAGCGTATCGTCAATGGCGCGGTTGCCGAACACCGCGATAAGTATCGCCTTTGCGCCGATTGTGTGAATGTGTCCGATCGTGTTGATTGCCGCCTGCGGCACTCGTCCGCCGAAGGCGGGGACCGAAAGCACACACACATCATCAGGGGTAAACATATACTCCGTGTGGTCTTTTTTGAAAAGATCAATATTCACGACCTCATCCGCCATCGCAAATGCGAGACTATCCGCCACCCGCTTTGTCCCGCCCGTCGGACTGAAATACAGATTATATACCATGCTCATTCATCTCCGTGTCGTTTCTTATACTCCTATCATACTCTTTTTCACCCGAAAACGCAATGGTGATATTGGAACATCTCCCTGCCATTGTAAGATAAAAACTGTCATGAGCAATTCAACTCGGGGGAGTGAGAAGATCCGGTTGCAAAAAGCTGTCGTGTATGCTATACTGATATTGCGAAGCGGGGATGGCACCCATCACAAAAAACGGTATTCGTAAACATATTTGTCATAAGCCAAGGGGATGATACCCATCGAAAAAAACATCAGGGTGGTTGACGAACAAGGAAACGATTATGAACCGACCTACCCGAAACGGGCAAAAGGTCTTGTAAAACACGGCAGGGCACGCTTTGTGGATGAACACACAATTTGCCTTGCGTGCCCTCCGTATTATGAAACGGAGGAACCAATCATGGAAGAACATATCCTTTCGGAGCAAACCGAAGAAGTCACATCTGTTGTCAACAACAGCAGCATCTCGCTTACTACTGCCTTGCGCATCCTTGCAACCGTAAGCCGCAATATCAATGAGCCAACCGCGTTCTGGGCATCCAAAACCGCTTATTCGGGTGTATATCGCACAGCGGTAAAAAATGGCTGGATCGAAGATGGAGTATTTGTAACGGATATTCCTGAAGGAGTGGATGGAGGGTTTCTTGCAGCAGATATGCGTCGTGTGGCGCTGATGGCAGGTTTGCTTTCCGATGTGCTGTATGATCGGTTACCGGAAACGGACTGCGTGGCATCCACCCCCACAGCTCCCGTCTTATCCGGGGAAATGATTCAAGAGGCAGTGCAGGAGCAGATTCGTGAGTACTTTTCGGAACATGAGCTTGATGAAGTGCTCGGTGAAGCTCTCGCCGAGATAATGGATGAGTTGGAAGATCTCAAGGACGAGATTCTTGAAGAGATCGAAGCCGCCAGAGACGAATAACCCTTTCAATATGGCTGTTGCGTTAACACAACGCAACAGCCATATTTCGTTGTATTTTTTGATCGAGATAAGCGGTTGTTAGCAAAATAAGCGACTACGACCCTTCAGAGTATTGGGATGACTCCGTTCTATATCTTGATGAGGATAAAAAAAGAACCCGAAAGTGGTTCCAAGCCTGTGGGATACAAGTCCCGTTAGGTGAAACCAAATTCGGATTCATCCGTAGTACATCACAGAACAACGATCCTGTCAACAGAACAACAATTTTTGGGTACATAGTTTTGAGACAATAAAAAATGCCAGCGGTTCTCCTGCTGACCCCAATAATGGCGTTAAAACAGGTGCAACAACCGCTGGCACTGATAATAGTGTACCACAAGAATCAGATTCTGTCAAGCACTCCGACCGCGACTACGCACCGACCTATAGTTCTTTAAACTTGATATTTGGATCCTGAGCGGTGATTTCTTGCCGTAGATCGGGAAGATATTCAAGAGCCTCTTTTTTGGAGAGAAATCCACACTTTCTGCGTTTTTTCTTCTTAGATTACCGTCAACAATATCCTAACCAAGAGTGTATTCTGCCATCCATGTGCCATCTTTACGCTTATATACAGTCCCTTCACCGTTGCCTCGCTTCTTGCCGGAGCGAGAGTATTCTTGCTTGGCACCGCAATGATTGCAAAAATTTGAACCTTCCTCAATTTCTTTTTTACATTTTCTACAGAGCATTTATTATCTCCTTTTGCGCTCCATTATATAGTATGTGTCTTTTTTGTTCATACCGAGGGTGTTATAACGCTCGTTTATAAATATGACCTTCATGCAAGGAATGCTCTCCATGGCCTCTATCTCTTGTGTCAGTTTTTCTATTCTGTCTTCCGCACTTTTTATCGCTATCATTTTAGAATTACTGAACACTCTTAAACTACTATCACCAAGAGAAGCATTAAGTTTGCGAAGAGCATCTTCTTCGGCTTGCAAACGCCTTACTAGAGAGTTATATTTTTTTACAAAGATTTTCTCTTCATCGGTATAAATCTCCGAACCATTCAAGCAATACTTTATGTACGATGGTTCTCTATAATTCACCTTAACATCTTCCGTTGTTTGTGGTGGTAATATGTGTGGGTAGCCAATATTCCTAGCACGTTCCGTAATCTCATTAGAGCAGACACTGTCGTTGCTGTCATCGGATTGCTTTGTGCATTTACTGGTATCAATCTTCCTTTTTTGGACAATATAGCCTATTATAGATGAAATAATCTCAGAAAACATCATATATGAAAGCGGAACACCAATAATCGCAAGCGCAACTATTATTACTATTATGCCCCAGTCGAACGGCTTGTCATTCTCGATGTCAGCGGCAATAGTTGTATAGATTGTTGTTGTAGTAATTGTTGCAGTAGTGGTGGTACAACTTTCATTGCCGCCAGTCAAATCGTACTTCTCCCTAATTTCTTGAAACCGAATCCAACTGTCGGGGACTGTAGTTGTTGTGACTATTGTAGACGGAGAGTCAACTATGTCGCCGCTGTTTTCTTCTGTTTTATTATCAAAGCTGTACGGACAATCAACATTGCCGTCACCGTCCATATCACAATGGTCATGAGCGGAATAGCCGTGGTGGTAGTGATAATCTCCGGTAGAGTAATTGTAATGTCCGCCGTTGCTGTCAGTTTTTCCCGAGTGAGCGGAGCATACAAGCGTAAGCGATAACAGCAAAATGCTCACAAGTATTACAAACCGAGCAATTCTACGCATCAAAATCCTCTTTTCTTATTCTGTTATATAATCCATGACCCTTCTGAAGATCCGTAGCTCCTGTTGCGTAGGGATGAGATAATGACCTGAAGGGCGACCGTGACCGCCGCCACCTTCTTTGTATTTCAATATATCGCAGTCTGCAACAATACCGTTCTTGGTATACACGTTCACTCTGAAGTCAATCCCACGGTATTCCCAGCTTGCATACAAAAGATCTGTTATTCCGAATTTTACCCGCATTTCCTTATCGTATGAAGGACAGTATGCAATGTACATATCATTTCCCATATATGATCCGTTGGCACGAAATAATGCAGTAAAATGCGATGAGTTTACGCGCTTGCCGATGTATAAGCCTGAGATTTGTTTTCGATCGATCATAAGTACCTCCCGAGGTTTTCTGCCTTTATCGTACCATACAGAATAAAAGAATGCAATCTTGTTTTGGAATAAGCTTATGAGGCATTGCAACTCTGCAATAGCTCATTTTGCGCGAGTCGACATTTTACGATAATTTGCTGTTCTGCCAATAGAGATATATTTATCGGAAATTCATATGTTGCGTTTGTGATAAAAGAAAAAGAACCGGCGTCATGGGAAGTGAGGTATCAGCCCGATTGAGCGTGATCAGCCACTTCCTGTTACCGATCCTACCAATATAATACATCAGCGTGACATGAAAGTCAATATAATATGATATCGGTTTTTTACAGCGATTGGTGGAGATAAGCGGTTGTTATATCAAGAAGGCCGTTTTTATCTCGCCTTTTGGTACAAGTAAAAACGGCAGTTTGATCATTCCCAACGCCCCGTTAAGAAAACGTCACACTGTGACGTTTTCT
>JAZUOG010000067.1:0-1923 GCA_045604545.1 Acutalibacteraceae bacterium
ACCGGCGATCGCAGGAACTACCCTCAGTAGATGGCTGGGGTCCTTTAGTTATCGGTTGATGGATTGTTTATGCCGTGCGCGAGGTCTGCGCAGGCTCCTCAGCCTCGTCGGCACCTTCCTTGATACCTTCGGCGCGAAGCACATACAGCACCGTACGCCACAGCACCTTGATATCCATCATGAGAGTGGCGTGACGGGCGTAATAGCCGTCGAGAAATGCTTTCTGGGTGATGGGCAGGTTGTCACGACCGCGCACCTGCGCAAAGCCGGTGATGCCCGGACGCACCTCATCCGCACCGTGCAACATACGAAGAGCCAGCAGTTCCTCCTCCGTCAGCACAACAGGCCGCGGACCGATGAAACTCATGTCGCCCTTGAGCACATTCCACAGCTGAGGCAGCTCGTCAAGGCTGTATTTTCTGAGGAAGTGACCGATCGGGGAAATGAAGCTGTCGGCATTCTTGAGCTCATAGGTCGCCACATTTTCGGGAGCACTCTTGCTCATTGTGCGGAATTTGATCATACGAAACGTTTTGCCGCCGCGACCCATTCGAGTCTGGACAAAAAACGGAGAACCGCTTGTGTCGTAAGTCGCAATCAATGTCACGACAAGCAACAGCGGAGACAGCGCCACCAGCAAAACAGCAGAAAGCAGAATATCCATAATGCGCTTGAAAAACAGAAAGCTGCGACGGGGCGTTTTGGTCGCCGCAGAACGCGCATGAATCGAAATAACATTTTGCATCGACAAACACCCTCCTTTTTAAAAGTGACATCGTGCACAGCACCGCTTTGAGCGGCATTGGTTTGTGTGTTTTTCGTTTGATTTTTATCGTTTATCAACAAAAACATACCGTTTTTCTTGATTCCTACGCATTATACTCTTGTTCTTTCCATTTTGCAAGCATCTTTAAAAAGAATTTACATAAATCGGATATCTATCCATAAACGACGATTCGCACACGACAGATTTGTGCAATTTCACGACACATATGACACGAATGTTACCGTTTTTCGGCATCACCCCCTTCTGACACACCGAATATTTTGCAATTTCTGTCGATTTCTCTTGTGTTTTCACCGTCAACGGGTTATACTATATACTGTATAGGTGTGTTCTATCTGCGTTTTGTACTGTTAATTTTTAACAAAGGAGGATCGTGTCCATGTACAAAATCGTCAAACGCGCACTGGATATCGTTTTCTCCTTATTACTTCTCCTGATATTGTCACCGCTTCTGCTGACGGTTATGCTGGTACTTGCTGTCACCACCCGCGGAAAACCGATTTTTAAGCAACAACGTGCGGGGCGTTACAGCCGTCCGTTTTACATTTACAAATTTCGCACCATGCAGGTTGATGCGCCGCCGCAAATGCCCACCAAGGATTTCACCAATGCCAACTGCTACATCACCAAATTCGGTCATTTCCTGCGCAACACCAGCATCGATGAATTGCCGCAGCTGTGGAACATTCTCAAAGGCGACATGAGCTTCATCGGCCCGCGTCCTGTGATCCTCGGCGAAGCGGAATTGCTCCGTGAGCGACAAAAACACGGTGCCGATCGGATCCTGCCGGGACTGACAGGTATCGCTCAAATCCACGGCAGAGATCTTGTTGACATGAAGCACAAAGCCCGCTACGACGCCTATTACGCCAAACGCATCGGTTTTGGGATGGATGTCCGAATCGTTTTCGGTACCATCGTGTGCGTGTTCACCCGCCGCGGTATCCGCGAAGGCAAATCGACAAAAGACGAATAATAATCCACCCGTAAAACGGGTGGTTTTTCTTTTGCGGGCATAGCCCTCTGTTCCTCGCAACGCGTAGAACGCGTAATACGGTCTGCCAGCCGCGTGTTTAGTTACTTCTTTTTGTCAAATGGTGAATACCCTGGGATAGTCAGCTGATCTCCCAACTGAT
>JAZUOG010000068.1:0-29661 GCA_045604545.1 Acutalibacteraceae bacterium
TTTCTTAACGGGGCTTTCGATCCCGCTTTGCACTAACGAAAAAAGGACACCGTAAAGGTGTCCTTTTCGTTGGTGGAGAAAAGCGGTTGTTATATCAAGAAGGCCGTTTTTATCTCGCCTTTTGGACAAGTAAAAACGGCAGTTTGATCATTCCCAACGCCCCTAAAAACGTCACACCGTGACGTTTTCTTAACGGGGCTTTCGATCCCGCTTTGCACTAACGAAAAAAGGACACCGTAAAGGTGTCCTTTTCGTTGGTGGAGATAAGCGGGATCGAACCGCTGACCTCTTGAATGCCATTCGCCTCGCGAGGCAACAGAATGGACAAATATGCACGATATAGACACATTAGACCGCAAAAATGCATAAAAATTCTATTATATTCAATCCGGTACAGGGTGTTTCACACAGTAATAGGGGTCAAATATGGGTCAAAATTTGTTCCGCGGAAATCCTTATTTGTTCCGCACCCATTGACCAAGAAAGGATTGGATAACATTATGAAACTTTGCACTGTAAAAGAAACCGCCGAACGTTGGCAGGTATCTGAACGCCTTGTGCGTCGGCTGTGTACGGAAGGACGTATTCCTGATGCCGTTTCTAATGACAGCGGTTGGTTGATCCCCAATACAGCTTCTAAACCGAAACGAAAAACTATCGAAAAGAGGACTAAACCGGAACCAACCCTCACCGCCTTTGCCAAGCGTGTGGTGTATCAATGTGGCAAGAACAATCACTACGGCATCTACGAGTATATCCAAGTCAACCTGGCGTATAGTTCTAACCGTATGGCGAGCAACCGCCTGACACGCAACGAGGTGCAGGAAATCTACCGCACCAACAAGATCCGCACCACCTTTGAACCTGTCAAGGTGGATGACATCATCGAAACCATCAACCACTTCGCCGCCGTGCGCTATATGGTGGATCATATCGCTTCACCGTTGTCACAGACTTATATCAAGCTGATGCATACGTTTTTGACCTACAGCACCTACGCCGACCGTAAGGAAACCGTCCATACCGGCGAATACCGTACTGCGCCCGACAAGCTTGGTGTGCCACCCAAAGAGATCCCCGCCGCTCTCGCCGAGCTGATCAAGGACTACGAAAAAGGTGCGGTCGATATGGAACGCATCCTTGACTTTCACGCTTGCTTTGAACGTATTCATCCCTTTGAGGACTACAACGGTCGTGTCGGTCGGCTGATTATGATGAAGGAATGTCTGCGCCACGGCATCGACCCGTTTATCATCGACGACAAGCGCAGAGGCGCCTATAACCGAGGCATCGCCGCATGGCACGATAATCATGATCTCTTGCTCGCCACTGCCCTCGAAGCCCAAAAACGCTTTCAAGGCAAAATGGAAGTTTGTCGGCTGTTGCAATATGCACGATCGCCCGAAGATTACCGTAAAGGGAACGAATAGTATGAGAGGATATTGAGACACCCACAGGAGGTATGAAAAATGTGTGATACTTTGAACGATGAGAATGACAAAAATATTGAAAATGTAAACGTATTCGAAGGGATTATGGACGGATTACACGAGGCGCTTGCGTATGAACAAGGCGAGGCATCCGTCGGAATGGTCATCCGAAAACGCTCGCTGTCTGATAAGGAGGAACCGCTTGTGACAACACCTGCAGCCCTGTCCGCAAGGAACACCGAAGACATTGAAATGGAAGAATTGGATTTCTCGCCCGATCTCCAACCCGAACCGACCGATACGGAATGGCCTCCGCTGATGGAAGATTTGTTTTGAAACGCATTATAAAAGCATAACATCCCGCAATGAAATAAAGAAAAGCGCCGAAAGTCCGATAAACTTTCGACGCTTTTCTTGTTTATAAAAGGTTTTCGCGGTGCTTCGATTAAGAAGTGACAGAATTATCCAACCTTCACATAGCACGTGTTTTTGCCGGAACCGAGCCTCACAATATACTGTTCTGCCGTCAGTTTTTTCAGATGTCGCTCCACGGTGGATGCACTGAGGCTCGGGCACAATGCAAGGATGTCCCGCTTTGTGAATTTTCCGATTGTGCTGTTGATGGCGTTCTTTACGGTATCAAGGGACGAAGGACTGACAATGCAAAGACGATCATCAAAATCGCGGTAAGCCGCAACAATCGTGCCGAGTAAATATTTTACAAACGGCGTCGGGTCATCCTGCTCTTCGTGCCAACCGCTTTGAGAATCCTCCAACGCCGTATAATAGGCATCTTTATTTTTGGCAATTTTGGCTTCCAATGAAATGTATTTGCCGACTTCGTAACCGGCACGATAAAGAAGCAGCGTTGTCAACAATCGCGACATGCGCCCGTTACCGTCTAAGAAGGGGTGAATGCACAAGAAATCGTGGATAAACACGGGAATAACCAGTAACGGATCTACCTTGCCTTCGCCGATCACACGGTTATATTCGTCGCAGATCGCTTGAATAGCCCCCGCTGTTTCATAGGGCGCAACAGGCGTAAACAGGGTAAATCGATGGCCCGCATCATCCGTGGCGCTGATATAATTTTGCACATTTTTAAAATGGCCGCCGAATCCGGAATCGGTATGACTGAGCAAAATCTTATGCAATTGCAAAATATAATTCGCTGTCAGCGGAATGTATTCAAAGCTTTCGTGTACGATGTTTAACGCATCACGATAACCGGCAATTTCTTTCTCATCGCGGTTACGGGGTGTGGTGCGTTCGTTCATTAATTGACGCAAACGGGTTTCCGTGGTGCGAATACCCTCGATGGAGTTGGACGCTTCGGTGCTTTGTACTTTTGCGATTTCAATTAACCGCTCCAGCTCCGGTTGCTGCTGCGCTAAAACGCTTTGTTTACCCTTGTATTCGTGGATGAGAGCCAGATAGTTGACAATCTCGTTATCCCACGTTTTCCTTTCCAATCCTGCATAATCAAAACGACGCATCTCGTCACCTCCAACACTTTCTCGTCAATCATAGCATATATGACGAGAAAAAGCAATATCTGATGAGAAAAATGGCATTAGTCTTTGTACAATACCTCTGCCCATGCCGCTTCCTTGAAGCCGACCAGCACGAAGTCATCGCCGACAAGAATCGGACGTTTGACAAGCATTCCGTCTGTGGCGAGAAGCGCGAGCATCTCGTCTTCGCTCATCGCAGGCAGTTTGTCTTTGAGCCCCATCGACTTATATAAAAGCCCGCTTGTGTTGAAAAATTTCTTCAGCGGCAATCCGCTTTTCGCGTGCCACACCGTTAGTTCGTCAAGCGTGGGATTGTCTGTTTTGATATCCCGAAACGTATAGGGGATATGGTGTTCATCCAGCCACTTCTGTGCCTTCTGACAGGTGGTGCATTTCGGATAACAAACAAATGTCAGCATATCGCTTTCTCCTTATATATACAACTTGTTCGGCTTGACCTCTGCACAACGGTCGCGCAGACGTTCTTCCAGTGCCGCCGTCACGGTCGGCGCATTGTGTCGCGCATTCACGGGGCACACGGCCACACAGTGCATGCACGAAAAACATTGATTGGTATCCACCGTTTTCACGTTATTCATCGGGATCGCCGCGACAGGACATTCGCGCGCACATCGTTTGCAGTTGACACACGCGTCCTCTACCACAAGCGTCATCGCCGACGGATGAAACTCCTTGTACGGACGGTTGCCGGGGATGACGGGCGTAGTGCTGTCGCCGTTTTGAAGTTTTGCGGCAATGCGTTTTGCGAAGTCTAGAAGCTCCGCCCGATCCTGTTCGTTCGGGCGACCTGCACCGTACTTTCGCACCAGCGAATGCTCCGCCACCGCTTCAATAGCGGCGATCACTTCAAATCCAACCGAAACGGTAACATCTTGCAGTTCCGCCAGCGTATCATCAATGGCGCGGTTGCCGAACACGGCGACAAGCACCGCTTTTGCGCCGTTTGCATGAGCGGTGCGGATCTTCTCAATCGCCGCTTGCGGCACACGTCCGCCGAAAGCGGGCACCGAAAGGATGCACACATCCTCGGCTGTAAAATCAGGCATCACCGCATTCTTTTTGAGCAGATCCACGTGGACGACGTCATCCGCCATCGCACAGCTGAGAATCTCTGCCACGCGCTTTGTCCCGCCCGTGGGGCTGAAATACAGATTATAAACCATTCCTATTCATCTCCTAGTATTCGCGATCTCTTCGAATTTATCATACTCTTTTCCACCCCGAAATGCAACCGTTTCACGGGTCGTTTTGCTGTTCCGAATATAACACAAACAGATATGTTTTTCACTCGCGATACAATTCCCCACCCCGAGGTGTCGCGATTTTGCGACACCTCGGGGTGCGTGGATTGACTTTTGATATATGGTTGCGTATACTGAATATATAAAAATCCAAATCAAAAGGAGACGCTGCCATGAAGACAACGCCGTTTGTTGTATCGGATGCGGAATCGAATCTTGAATATGTCCGACTGGCTGATCCGGAAAGAATCTCGGAATATATGTCGCGCACTCAAGAGTTGGAAGCCGACTTGCAAGCGCAGGGAAAGACTGTTGATAAAGAATTTATCAAGCGGCACGTATTGCGCGATTCTGTAAAAGAAGCATTTGAAAAGAGCGGCATTCCCGTCCTGGTTGAAGATTCTTTTCATTCCCATTCGGTTCTTGTTCGCGTGCTTCATCGTTATTATTCCAATGAGCGTCATATCTCGATTGAAGGCAGTTATGAAGTTATTGGGGATCATTGCTTTGAGCATTGCCCTAATATAGAATCGTTGCGTTTTGAGGAAGGCGTGGAACAAATCAACGAATGCTTATTTTCTCCGAACGATCATCTTAGATGTGTTGAGTTTCCGTATTCGCTCAGAAGCATTGGTTCTTTCGCGTTTGGCACCTGCTTTGCGTTGGAAACCGTCACGTTCGCCAATCCCAACACACGCATTAATCCGACTGCATTTGAAAACACCAAGTGGTTCGAATCGTTTACCGACGAGTTTGTGGTTGTCAACAAACAATTACTGAAGTATCAAGGCGACAGCAAGATTGTTTTGATTCCTGAAGGCATCGTAGAAATCGGGTTTCGGGTGTTCAGCGAAAATGAAACGATTCGAACACTGATTTGTCCGTCTTCGCTTCGGGAAATAGGGACAGCCGCGTTTTCTGGTTGTCCGAAACTGTGCAGAGTCAATCTCAACGAAGGGTTGGAAATTATAGGAGGGATGGCATTTGATACTTGCCCCCGACTTCATCGGGTTACATTACCGGAGTCATTGCAGATACTTTGTTGCGAAGCATTTCATCGTTATACCGAATTGCACTATTCTTCCGATAATTTTTCCCTTGCGAAGCATATTGAAGAATCCTATCCGTATGCGATGCGCATAGCGGGACCGAAATGGAACAGGCAATCGATTGCGACATTATATGATTTGTGTAATCAAGCGGATGTGGATTTGAAAGCCGTTGAGAAGCATATTACGGATCATCAAATGACGCCCGAGGATATCACGTATGTTGCCACAATATTAACGGTAACAAATACAGGTGAAGTTGCCGACTTCGCCTACGATCACGAGCGTATGCCTGATTTACACGAATTGCCGACACACTCGTGGGTGATGCTGTTTACATTATTTGCAAAATATGGATTGCAACCCAATACCATTATAAAAAAGGATCGCGATTTTGAAAATATGATGTACAATCTCCGCTTCATTCAAAACGAAGGTATTGCCCCTGCCGTGATGCGTATTTTGATGGAATGCGGTGGCGATCCGAACCTTGTTGTGGATGGCGATTCTGTATTTGATGAAGTGGATTTTGATGTCACGTTCGGTGTAGTCGAACAAGGTAATAAGATGTTATTTGATAATACGTTTCGAACATGGCTTGTGCTAATGGGTTATGGTGGACGCTTTAGAAACGGGACATTACCTGTCGAGATGAAAGAAGGTTACGCCGTCGGAATTTTCAAGGATTATGAGCGGTTCGATTATCAAATCGAATTTCTTGAGAAAGATTGGATTATGCACATTGTTGATGTTCAAAGCGGCGAAGAAGTCGCAATACTGGAATGAATAAAAAACGGCTGAGGAGCAATCCTCAGCCGTTTTGCGATTATTAAAGTTTGCTCCGTCTGCCACAATCCATTCCCAAGCGGTTCTTTCTTGTGGTTTTCCATCTTTTGCAATTTGGCGGAGTTCAGACTACCGTGTCCTAGCTCCCATGCAACGCAAAAGACCGGAGCTTGTGTGGGAGGAAGTGGTCTCGTATCCACCGAACGCGCCATATACAACGCTAGCTCCCATATATCGATCCTCGCCCGACGGACTTTACATGCCGCCGTGAGCAACCGCAAAGCGGTCACCAACGAGGATCATCTTTATTATATGACGCGCGATACACATTGTCAATAGATATACCTTGAGGTGTCGCAAAATCGCGACACCTGCGTTTGCGTGGGTTGACTTTTTCATTTACGATGCGTATACTGAAGGTAGAGAGAAATTCGCGAGCGATGTTGGATGTATCTTCCCGGTGGCACCTCAAGCGGTACTCTCTGTAAATAAGGCACTTGGCATGTTCGCAGGAGGTTGTTCGCAACCGTATTGCTGACGCCAAGTGCCTTATGCGTTTTACATATCAAATAACAGTAGCTCCATTTCCTTTTCAAAGGAGGTACTTTCACCCAAGCCGTCGCCGTTATCCGTCAGTTGTCGCACTTCTAGACAATCAAGTGCAACCGCTTTGACAAATAACAGATGCCGCAGGTTGAGATCATCCACATATGTCGAATGGTGGTAACCGTAGATGCCATGCGATTTTAACACGTCCGTGCAAGTTTTGGCAACGGCGTAACAAAAATCCTTATATCGTACTTTATAGGAATACTGTTTCTTTTCCGAGCGGTTGATCGCAATGTCAATCTGTAATTCGAAATCGGGATTTTCGGTTGGTTCGCGCGTGAGTGTCCAGTTGCTGGATGATCCTTCTTCATCCCAGCAAAACGATGCCCTGTATGGAATATTACGAATCGTAGCCGGACACTCTTTACATCGCTCCACGATGCGGACAACTTGATATTTGCCGTCCACTTTCTCACAAACACCGTCCCAATATTCGATTTCTTCGTTTCTGTGCGGGTCTTTTTGGTCGGGATGAAGATAATACAATACCTCGAGCAATTTGGAGAACTGATCGCTCCAGACTGATGTGATAATAAAATAGAGTTTATCATCGCCGATATTAAAATACACATCCGTCCATCCCGCACCGTAAGGCACAAGTTTTAACTCCATTCCGCAATCGCGTTTGTTCAGTGTCATCGTCTTCACCTCACTTTGGTTCAATTTCATTGTATATCGTACTTTTTGAAAATGCAAGACAAACCCGATAAAGAGCACAGAGGTGTCGCGAAATTGCGACACCTCGATTTGCGTGGGTTGACTTTTTCGTTTGCGATGCGTATACTGAAAGAGGAACTGGTAGGAGTAACGGATAGCACCGTAATCTTCGGCAGCAATGCAGCTGGTTTCGCGGGCAGTCCCTACAGGCGTTTCGGACGTTAAGGTCAGGGGGAGAAATCAGCATTGACCGTGTAGGCTATGCCCACTGTTTGACCGACGACCGTTTCGGGCGTACGGCTGTGGCTTTTATGCAACAGCGATGTTTCGGCAAACAAAGAAGCACCCGATCTCGGGTGCTTCTTTTACTTTTTACACCTTGCGTGCTTCTTCCGCGTATGCTATACTAGTTTTACAGGCACACGCCTGAATTCACTTTTTGGAGGATGCTGTTTGAAAAACAACACCTTGGAGATTGTAAGAATCTGAGTACGGACATTTTCAATACAGAAAGGATTTTTACAATGGAACATTTGCGTATTCGATTGGAAACCGCACGGGACTATCGCGTGGTGGAGGAACTGACCCGCGAAGCCTTCTGGAACGTGTACAAACCGGGTGCCGATGAGCATTATTATGTGCATACGATGCGAAGCCATCCGGACTTTATCCCTGAGCTTGCCTTTGTCCATGAAAAGGACGGCGAGATCATCGGCAACATTATGTACACCAAAGCGTGGCTCGAAGATGAACACGGCGAGCGCAAGGAGATTCTCTCCTTCGGCCCGCTGTGTGTAGCACCGAAGTATCAGCGTCAACAGCTCGGCAAGCTCCTCATTGAGCATTCTTTTGAGGCGGCACGCCGCATGGGCTATGATGTCAACATCAACTTCGGCAATCCCGGTAACTATGTCAGCCGCGGCTTCGTCAGCTGTAAAAAGAAAAATGTCAGCTTTGTGGCGGACGGCAACTTCCCGACAGCCCTGCTTGTGTGCGAGCTTGTGCCGGACGCGCTCGACGGCAGAAAGTGGATGTATATCCCGTCGACCGCCGCCGACTGCTGTGAGGACACCGCCGCCGTCGAAGCCTTCGACGCCACCTTCCCTGCAAAGGAAAAGGCATGGGCACCAAGCCAGGAGGAATTTTATATTTACAGCCATTCTTCCGTCGTGAGATAACAATCGTTTACCCTGTCAGAACAGCAAAAGGTCAACCGTGAGGTTGACCTTTTGTGCTGAGTGGAAGGATTTGTCCGAAATGCTAAGCCCTCATGTTGCTGTTTCAAACATAACATAAACCGACAATCTTTCTCTCGCGATGCGTTATTTACATTGCCCACTTCCTGCGATACAATATAGATGTCGACAGAATAACGGTTTTGCAAAACAACAGGAGGCTGTTATGAAACTGACCATTGGCGAGAATATTCGCCGTTTTCGCAAGAAACACGACCTGACACAGGAAGCGCTTGCCGAGCGGTTGGGCGTGACCTATCAATCGGTCAGCCGTTGGGAAAACGGCACGACTTATCCCGATCTGGAACTCCTTCCCGCCATTTCCGAAACGCTTTCGGTGACGGTGGATGAGCTGATCGGTATGCCGCAGATCGAGAAAGAAAAACGCGCACTGGAAACCGTTGACGAACTTCGCCGTGAATGTATGAAGCAAGAATATAACACCGAACGCATCGTCGAGCTTTTGCGCGATATCCGTCGCAATTACCTCGACAGTGAATGGGCATGGCGACCGTGGACAGACGGCAATGATCGTGCATTCCGTGATCCTGCCATTCTCCCCGAAGTGCGATTGTTTGCCAATGCGTATCTTGAACGAAATCCGATGGCTGCCGAAACGATTCAGACTATGTCGAGTGTTGAAGATGAGGAGCACATAGCGGAGTTCTTAGAAAAGCACACGACATCGTTCGATTGTTCTGCTCGCGAATTGCTGTTTATGCGGTATTGGCGACGCGGTGATGCCGAGAAGCTCGAAAAAGAGCGGCGCTATCGAATGTTTCAAGCGTTTGACAAGCTTTTTGATGAACGGAGTGTGTTACCGCTGAATCCCACTCCCGAAGCCCAAACGGCGGCAATCGAATTTACGCGAGGATTGCTCAATCTGATTCGAAATGACACCGAGGATGATCGCACAGATATTTGGGTACAACGCCGCCTTGGACTGGGGCTGGACATCGCTTCACAGATGGTGGCAACAGGTCGATTGGAAGAAGCGATGCAACATGTCACATCGGTTGTTACTCTGCTTGAGAATGTGATGTCGATCAAAGAGGAATTTCTTCTGCCGACCTCGTGTCATTTCCTTGACGGGATGAAATGGTACGCTGAGGAATATTGGAGCACCTTCAACAATCATCCCGATGCCCCGAAAGAACACTGTATCTATCTGCACACACAATTGAATGATCTGAATGTGTGCTATATGATATTTCCGAGTCATTATTACCGCACATTGCAAAACGACGATTTCGCCCCGCTCCGCACCTACCCCAAATTTGAAGCACTGTGTGATCGCGTAAAAGCGTTGGTTGTGACAAAAGAAGAATAAAAACGAAACGGCTGAGGAGTAATCCTCAGCCGTTTTGATGTTGTTATAGCTGTTTTTACGAATATAACCTCTCCGTTACACAGGTCGCTCATACAGCTCCAAATCAATGCCCTCTTCCAAAAAACGTCCGTAAGACTCTCTTGACCACAAGGAAATATCGGTCAACTTGATATAGGAGATATCATACACGGAGGTTATCTTCGTGAAGGTAGCCGTTTTTAATACTCCGGAATACGTATAAATTCCATTGTAGTTCGGCCCTATACGATTGGCAAAAGAGTTATATTGCAAATGCTCCCCGAACACCGGATATTCACGTATTGTACCATCCTTCAATATAACCACATATGTAGAATCCTTTGTTAATTGGATTCCATACGTTTGTGATGTGTTGGTGAGTTTTGCAGAAAAAGACACAGCATTAACGATATCTGGTGACGATTCCAATACGATATCTGACACATCAATCATAGAATTCACCGATGCAATCAAATCGTCACTCATATCATCGATACGCAGGAATGTTTTTTCATATTCCGCGATCATTTCGGCGTAATCCTTTTCAAACTTCTGATAAACTCCAAGGCAAGCACATCCTGTCAAGATAAGGCTCAACACAATTACCGCTATCATCTTCCAACGAAAGCTATGTGCTTTCTTTTGGGTGTGTTCCAATGCATCTTTATATCGGCATTCTGCCTCTTTTGCGCGTGCGAGAGAAGCAGAATACTCTCCTTGAAACACGGTGCTATCATTGCTTTTAGGTGCAGATTCTATGACAGGAGGTAAGGGGCTCTTAGAAAGTGGAGGCAGTGGCGAAAAAGTCTTTTTTCGTCGACGAAAATCCTCTTTTTCTTGCTCTAGTTTTTTTATATCGTTCTCAAAACGTGTCTTGGCCTTTATGAGTTCTGTACGTATATTTTCAAGGTAATCATAAAACGGTACAGCTACACCGCCCTCCTCTACCGTAACCGCTTTCATCGGAGAATACGGCAACAACTGCATAAACATATCATTCAGCTGATCTCGCGTGTAGATGATCGGCTTTTCGTGCATCTCCCCATCCAAACGACACATCAGATTACCAAGGCGGGTGATCATTGCGGCATCCTTGTTGCCGATCACACGAAGTGTAACATTATCGTTGGTGAAGACAATGATGGATTTTAACGGTGCATTCGGAAATATGGTTTTCAATGCGGCGATATGATAGGCGTTTTGTTTCAACGGGTTATTGAAGGTCGCGTTAGGTGATGTGCGAAAATACTGCGTCCACACTTTACCTTCGCTATCTCCGTATATCGTTCCTTTGTGGTGCTTTATTTCAAATACATATATACCTGTTTCGTGAAGCATCAAAAGATCGATTTCCGTGGTTTTGCCGCTATGAGTCGGAATATTAACGTTCATCAAAACCTTGCAATCGCCTTGAACGTACTGATACAGCTGATTAAAGACTAAATATTCGCCGTAATATCCCTTTCCGCGCTCATCCCACAGCCGACGCTGCTCGTCGATATTGACCCCCGTCAGATTTTCATACACCAAGCGGATATCTTCCATATCATTCACCTCGATTTCTCAACACTCCACAGCAACCTTGATCACGTTGTCGCGTTTATTTTCAAACAGCTCATACGCTTCGGCGATGCGAGCAAGGGGATAGGTGTGGGTGATAAGCGGTTCGGTGTTAAGTTTGCCTTCGGCGATAAGCCGCAAGGTTTCCTCGCAGTCACAACCATCGACGCCACCCGTTTTGAAGATCAGATTCTTGCCGTACATATCGGGGAGCGGCAACATCTGCGGCTGATCATAAAGCGCTACCACCGTGACGATCGCATTCGGACGCGCACATTCCCACGCGAGGCGGAACGTGGAATCCGCACCCGCCACTTCCAGCACAACATCTGCACCACCGTGATCGCTGTTCGCGAGGACGAAATCGCGGCACTTGTCGGGCGTGACGGTCAACACATCGGGGTAGTGTTCGTTGACAAAACGGATGCGGTTTTCATCGGTCTCGCATACGATGATGCGCTTCGGTGTTCTCAGCATCACGCAAAGAAGCGTGCAGATGCCGGTCGGACCGGCGCCGATAATCAGCACCGTGTCGTCCTCGGTGATCTCTGAAATCTTCGCCGCCCAAAAGCCAGTCGCCAACACATCACCGACAAGCAACGCCTGACGGTCAGTGACGGTGTCGGGAATCTTGTTCAGCCCCTGATCGGCAAACGGCACACGGACATATTCCGCTTGCCCGCCGTCGATGCGGCAGCCGAGCGCCCAACCGCCGTTTTGATCGGTGCAGTTGTTGACAAAACCGCGCTTGCAGAAGAAGCATTCACCGCAGAAGGTTTCAACGTTCACCGTCACCCGATCGCCGGGCTTCACGTGCGTGACCGATGCGCCGACTTCCTCAACAACACCGACCATTTCGTGACCGACCGTGATGCCGGGGACAGCACGCGGCACACTGCCATGCTTGATGTGCAGATCGCTCGAGCAAATACTCGCCAGCGTCACCTTCACAATCGCATCCCGCTCATGCTCAATCACCGGCTTCGCCTTCTCAACCAAGCCAAATGTGCCTTTTGATAAGTAGGTGTAAGTTAACATAGGAACTCCTTGCAGTTTATCTTGTTACTTGTGTTTTGTTCGATACATTGCGCTAATAAGTGTTTTTTTGGATGACTTCTTACGATTTGAAAAGATATTGTTCTTTTTGATATGTGATGCAATGGCACCGGGGGAGTGTTTCAGAATGACCGCAATTTCAGCCGTTGTGTAACCCTGACGATATAATTGAACCATCCGTTCTTCTTCATCGCGCGCCCACGGTTTTCCTTGATTGGGATAGTGTTCTGCACGGAATTGTGCACGTTCTTCTTTTTGCTCTTTTTTCTCTCTGAATTCCCGCTCACGTTGTGTTCCGAACGATTCTAAGGAACAGTGTTCCAGTACAATCCGCAACGCCTCTTGTACCTCTTCGCTATAGCAACTATCTCCCGGTGATACACGCTCTCCGGTAAGCGGATTGATTCCAACACTGAGATTTTCAACCATAGTTCTGGAAATCAAATCATCCATATATATCCCTCTTTTGTAAATATCACGAATATTCCTTTTCAACCCATGCCATCAGCAGGTTGACGATCTTTTCTTGTTGTACGGCGGTGAGCGGCACCTCTTTCGGAACGTTGTACCACTTGTTCAGACACTCGCGACAGCAACACGCGCACGCGTGTTGCGCCACGAATACGGGATGTCCGCGCATCGGCGTTTGCTTGCCATCGTTCGGAATAACAGCAGGGGAGAGCCGCATGCGTACAAACTCCGCCGCATGCTCCCGAATCACCGCCATCCCTTTGTCGGCAATATACTGCTTGTCCTTCTCACTCAACCGAAACCGCGACCGAAAATTGGATTTTTTCAAGCGTGCAAGGGCTTGATCAATTGTAGGCATAAGTATTCCTCTCTGAATGTGTTGTGATGACATTGCGGTTGGCATCACTATTCAATCTTATTTCACAACAGCAATAATTGCCAACACAATAGAAACGATAGAGGATACGGATGCAAATATGCCAAACAGCAATGTTCTATCCTCCAATTTATCAACCTCCACAGAAGCCATTCGGAGCATACGGGATAAAACGAAGGCTATGAACGCAATCGAAACTATTAAAAAGTTTTGTGAAAAAGACAATGTGGGTATCGTTTCAACAATGAATTGTAAGGGCATATACACAATTAGAAGAAGTGCAAATAGTGTGGTAAAAGCTTTTGCCAGCCAAAAGAACGCTTCTATAAACAGTTTTAACAACCCAAATGTTGCAGCATCTCCTTGTATATAATGCTTTGGAGCAAAGAGAAGCTTTAAGAGCATTATGGTGCGATTGAAAAAAACAAGAATATGTTTTTTGAGCCCTTTTTCGTTCGAATAGTCTTTATATCCCATCGCTTTGCGAAAAGCATCCTGTTCCTTTTCTTTTTGATCCAAAACTCTTTGCTTGGATGCTTCTTCAGCGGACAGAATTGCATTTGCAATAATTTGTTGCATTTCGTCAGAAGACAATGTGTTTGGTAATACAATATTTACATTGGTATTTGATTCGCGTTTATTCTTCTTGCTTTTCTTCGCCATTAACAATACTCCTTGTGTTTTCATTTCTCCTTTATGCCGCCGGATAGGCGTTATATACATACTCATAAATCTGCTGTCTGTAGCTTTCAACCGCCGCATCGTCATAACTTTCGGGAAGATCCACCCACAGAATATCACGAATCAGCACGCTGACAATGGAGCGGGTTTCCTCTTTGTCACGCCAGTGGTCGAGCTCGTGGATGCGAGCTTTTACTTTTGCAAGCAAAAGTTGCGCGAGCTTCTTGACTTTTTTGATATCCTCTTTTGAGAGCGAGTCTTTATCTCGCACAAGCAGATCAAACATGGTAAGTTCTTCGTCGCTTTCAAACCCCTCGCGTACATACCGTTTTTGTTCTTCGTCCAGTTCGCTCACAAGCTTCATCAGGTTTTCAAAGATAATCGCAATTTCATCTTTTTTGTTGTCCTGATTGTAGTCATTGACAATCTCCTGATAACGTTCGTAATAATCAATACGGAGCGGGTTGTCACGAAGCATTTTCGCGAGACGTTCTTCGATCAGTTGTTGCAAATCTTTGAGCATCAGATTCTTATTTTTTGCCCGTTCAAACTCCTTGCGCAGGCGGTCAAAATCGATCTTGCTGATATCGAATGTCTTGCTGTCTGTGGATCCGGAAGACGGTGTAACTGTCACATACGCGCTGACAATCTCATTGATTTGTGCCATCAATGCCGAGTTGTCGGCATGTTTGCGCTTGGTTTGCAACTGATCGTAAATCTCGCTGATCACATTCTTATAGCGATGCGTTTCATCGGATACTTCACCTTTTTCGATGTACTTAAACATACGGAACAGTTCACGCGCCTGAATCTCAAAACGCTTCTTGATCTCCGTCGTCGCACACATAGCGTTGGCACCGGCCTGAATACGAGCGAGCTTCTCAAACCCGTCCGCTTCCAGCACGGAGGATAAATCGAAATCTTGCTCAGCCATATATGTACGGATTGCTTGGATCGTATCCAATATTTTCGCGATCAATTCGGTTTTATCGGGTGCAGGATCACCGCCGCGACCGCCCGATCCGCCTGCCGTATAATCCGCGAGTGCTTCGCGAAGGGCTTTCACGACACCGATGTAATCGACAATCAAGCCATTGCTTTTGCCGTCGCAAACACGATTGGCGCGGGCGATGGTTTGCATCAAAGTATGCGCTTTCAGTGGTTTGTCCAGATAGATCGTCGCAAGCGATTTGACATCAAATCCCGTCAACCACATGGCGCACACAAACACGATGCGGAACGGATGATTGGGATTTTTGAAATCTTTGTCCATCTCCCGCTTTTCCATTTTCTCGCGATGCGGTGTGATGTCAAGACCCCAGTTTTTAAACATCTGAATCTCGTTTTGTTCCTGACTGATGATCACCGCCATTTCGGTTTCTTGCATCCAGTCGATTTTACGCTGAAGCTCTTGTGCTTCCTGTTGTGTGGCGGTTTTCAATTCTTTTTTGAGTGTCTCGATTTTCTGCGCCCAATATACCTGTGCCATATTGTACATCCGCACACAGGTCACTTTATTCAGGCACACGAACATCGCTTTGCCCGTTGTCCAGATTTCGGAATAATGCTCCACAAAATCGCGGGCAATCGTATCCAGACGCGGTTCGGATGTGAGAATATGAATATCTTTCGCGAGTTCCAGTTCGAGTTTCGCTTGCTCATGCACATCCAAGTCGGCCGCTTCTACGGCATTCAACAGCGCATCGTTGATTTCGGGGTTGGTGATTTCGAGCATATCGCTGCGGTTTTCGTAATACAGCGGCACCGTGGCGCCGTCATCCACCGCACGCTTGAAGTCATAAATCGACACATAACTACCGAAGGTACGCTCGGTGATATTGTCATACTTGAAAAGCGGCGTGCCGGTAAACCCGATACGCGAAGCGGTCGGGAGCAAACGGCACATATTATCGGCAAAAATGCCGTTTTGCGAGCGGTGCGCCTCATCGGACAAAATGACAATATCATGAGCGGGTGTGATGGGAGTCACCGCAGGATCGTTGAATTTCTGAATCAGCGTGAAAATGAAACTGGGGTTGCCTTGCAACATCTCAATCAGTTGATGCCCGCTCGACGGCATATACTGTCGTGCTTTGCCCGACAGGCAACCACACGCTTCAAATGTATCGCTGATCTGCTTGTTGAGTTCCTCGCGGTCGGTCAGGATCACAAAGGTGGGACTGCCCTCAAATTGACGGCGAATCTTTTGGGAGAGAAATACCATCGAGTAACTCTTGCCGCTGCCTTGCGTGTGCCAGAACACGCCGAGCTTACCGTCTTTCAGCTTGCGGGCTCTGTAGGATTCTACCGCTTCGTTCACACCGAGATATTGATGGTTGCGTGCAAAGATTTTGGCACACCGTCCGCCCGAATGATCAAAGAGGATGAAGTTTTCGAACAAATCCATAAAATTGCGCTTGTCACAAATACCGAGAAGCATGGTTTCCAGATCAACCGCGCCGACTTCATCCTCTTTCAGACGCTTCCATTCATGGAAGAATTCGTATTTCGAACCCATTGTGCCGACCTTGGCTTCCAAGCCGTTCGAAAGCATCAAAAAGGCGTTGAAATGGAACAACTGCGGAATGGTATCCAGATAGTCGGTGTAATTGCAGTCATACGCATCTTTCACATCGACACTTTGTTTCTTGAGCTCCACAAAGAGAAGCGGAATACCGTTGACAAAGCCAACGATATCCGTGCGACGGCGATAGAGTTCGCCCTTGATCTTCATTTCCTTGACCGCTAAAAAGTGGTTTTTCTCAGGCTCAGCATAATTGAACACAGCGGCAAGACGCGTTTCAAATGTGCCGTCGTTGTTTTTGATTTGCACGGGGATGCCGTCACGGAGCAGGGAGTATTTTTCTTCGTTGATCTGCATGAGAGTTGCCGAGGCAGTATAGGCGCAAAGGGTCTTGACGGCGGCATCGCAGTACTCTGCCGTCATCCAGTCGTTATTGGCAAACAGCGCTTCACGAAGATAGCGTGTCAGGACGATCTCTTTGTGAGACATTCTGCCGAGTGTGCCGTGTTCGCCCAATACTTCTTTGTCATAGGCAAACACTACATCCCACCCGAGCTTGTCCCGCAGCACATCACCGGCACTGTTTTGCACCAATATATTCTCGGAAAACTCCCAACTCATAGGGCGACCTCCTTATTGGATAACATTCAATAAACGAACATATTTCTCGCTATATTCGAAAAGCGAAAATGAATTGTACGGATCTCTATAATCAATAAAATCGTGATATTGAAGTACATACCTGTAGCACGCCAAAATCGCACCCCATATATCCAACATCTTTACCGAGGTTGTAATTCGGCCATAATCGTCTTTGCCGACGGAATAATATATACTTTTATCACCTTGCGACACAATTTTTTGATTTACCATCGATAAACCAAGACTGGTCCTTTTTGATTTAAATACATCACGGATGTTAAATGACGGTTGTATCGCAGATAAATCTACACCCCAATGTTTCATCACAGCAAACACAATTTCAAGGCACATAACCGAATAATCACTTTTAGTACCTGTTTTATTTAACAACTGGTGCCGAAGATTACATTTATCAATGATTTTTATACAGGTACGAATGTCCATCCCTCTAAAGACATTTTCAGTAAAATAATCCACATCACCTTCAATTGTCTTCTTACATAAATAATCGAAATTATCCATATAATACTGAAATTTTCTTTTGTACTCCTCGTTTATATCCCCCTCATCCAACTGGAGTTCAAAATCAATAAATTTGGAAAGATATTTGTCAACAGGTGTATCCTGTCCAAAAATTTGTTGTATGGCATGTCCATATTGCTCTTTATCCATTGATATGATCAACTGAACATTCGGAATATCTTCAAACAAATGATGTAGTCTTTCCAAAATCTTAATAGAATACTCCGGCAAACATCTGTCAAGTTCATCCACAACAAACACTACCGCTTGTTCTTCCGATATTTGACCGATTAATCCTTGCAAACTGTTCAGTGCTTGTTTGAATGAAAAATACACATCGTATTCTTTGCTTTTTTCAAAATCCGCCGCACCGCTATCTGCGCCTTCTTTGACAAGATCATAGGCCGCCCTTATATCCACACCCGTCTTATCTTTAATTGTGCTGTTTGCCATAGATAATAAGGTAGCACCAACGGATTTCAATACTCCAACAATTTTTGCTCTTGTCTCCCCATTGGATATGATTCTTGTTTGTTCGTTGATGATATCGATCATAGCCGCGACAATAGCAACCAACGGCTCCTCGTAATAATCGTATTTCCAGCAATTGTAATGGATGACAAAATACTTATCACATGAATTATCATCCGACTCATATCGACTTAAACGGTCTTCGAGCATATCCAAAACAAAGCTTTTCCCGGAACCCCATGTGCCGTTGATTGCAAATGACGTTGAGCGTTTATTCTTTGCGATATGTTCGACCAGATTCACAAGATTGTCCACAAATTCTTCTCTGCTGAGAATATCAATCTTATCCAATGATTTCACCTTCTTTTATCGCAATATAGCAGCTAGTTTGTCGCCAAATTCAGTTCGTTTATAGTTGCGTTGTTTATTTATTGCTCGAGTCATTGATGTGTTGGTTATTGCTAAACCGCCTCTGCCGTCATTTACAAATAATGTGTTGCCCGCGTCCTCAACAATTAGTCCAAGTGCTTCCAATCGTAAAATAGATTCTACTCCTATATTACGATAAGTTGTATATGTACTAACATCTGAAATGAGAGTATTGCAATCTACTAGTAAAAAACGATCAACCACTTCTGCGTACATAGTAAATTCTTCCCAGATAATCTCACCATCCAAATATGCCAAATATAATTTTGCCAACATCTGAGGTTTGTCAAAGCTGACGTAACGGTCGATTAAAATCAGAATATATTCCAATTCTTTCTGGCGGAACTTTGCTTTGGAAAGAAACTTTTGTTTTCTTTCCTCCAGTTTTTCAGGAGTTACTGTTCCTGAATTCATTTCTTGAATAAATGCTTTTAATTTGTAGAAGCTGTACTTTTTCTGCACTTTACTTGTTATATTACAAAACTTTAATGCAGCGCCAACAAAAGGAATATCCTTAAGAATACCATCTTCACCAACACAAGCATCTAAAGTAAATCCCACTGCTTCTCCGGCAAATTCAGCAATATCAGCACCAATTGAGTTGCCGAAGGATTCAACCAAGTAATTATTCTCTTCCAATTTTCACACCTCCAATTCGCCGCTCATAAGTTTCGGTAACAGACGATCGCGAGCTTCTTTATTCAACTCTATTTGTTTGCTTAAGGCTTTGATTTTTTTAAAATAAGGTGAAACATTATTCTCAAACAGCACAAGAATGTTTGCACTGGGAATAATTACATCCAATGCATTAATATCCTTTGCACTAATATGTTGTTGACATGCTCCTTTTTGCATAGAATAAAGATCGTCTTGTCTAAATTTCAAAAAGTTATAGACAAAATACAGATACTCTGTGTTTGAATAATCCAACCAAGAGCAATCAGACGCCCAAACTCGTTCATAATATATTCGAACAAAACCTGCATTACCTGAAGCACTAACAGTTATAACAGGATCTTCGGTATTCGCAATATTATGATAGTAGGCTGGTTCTTTTCCTCCAGCTACAACAGGAATATTCCCATATACTGCTTGTTTCTTGGTAATAGTTTTTCCTCTAACAAAATTGCAAATTTCTCCAATACAACTTTTTTCCCACCCCTGCGGCACGCCATCGGTGATAGGCGTATTTTCGTATCCGGGGAAGCGGAGGTCGACAAACCATTCCTTATAGAGCCGCTGTGCCGCTTCTTCCAACAACTTGATCTGCTTTTGGTTGTTTTCAATGAGATCGTCGTAAGCGGAGAGAATATCGGCAATTTTTTTTTGAATTTCTATGATAGGTAAATCAAATGCATATTCTTTGATAGCTGAAATCGCAATTCGCATTTGATTTGCTGCGCCTTTTCCTCTGTTTTGAATGTAATGTTGAAAGGGAAAATATTGGGTTAAAAAGCCCAAATATCTTTGGTTTAATACATTTTTGTCAAATGTGCGCAAACAAACGGCATTTTGATTCAAATAATATCCGTCCACTTCATTTGTAACAACGCATGATCTCCCCGCTGCTGAATCAACCAAATTAGGATGAGATCCTACTGTTGCTATAATTACATCATAAATACGTAATTTGTTTATTTCAGATTTTTCAGCAATATCTAATGGTATATAGCTTACATCATCAATTACAAATCCACTAGGTTTACAATTCGAAACTTTTAAAACGGGATATCCGGAATCCGAAAATTCGGAGTGAGTCCATGCGCCACCATTGATAAACTGACATATATCACCTAATCGCACAATGCTCATAACCCCATCTCCTTCATGTTCTTTGAGATGGTATCCATCAATTCGTTAGACTCAGCTTGCAGGGTAATGAGTTCGCTATGTATCTCTGCCATGCGCGCGGCAAAATCCACGCCGTCATCCTCGACAGGGGCAACACCGACATATGCACCGGGCGTGAGAGAATAACCCTTTTCGGCAATATCCGCACGCGAAGCGCACTTACACAGACCGAGAATATCTTTGTACTCTCCGTCTCCGAATTTTTCAATCAGCCAACGTGCTTCATCTATGATTTTAACTATCGCGGATGCTCTTTGTTCAATCTCCTCGATGTTAGCGGTCATTTTCTTCTTAAAATCTTTTGCGTTTTTAAAACCGTTTTGTCTCAATCTATAAAACTGGTTGACCCGCTCAAAAAGTTTGGTATCATCAACAATTCTTGCAATTGCCTTTTTCCACTCAACATAAATTGCATCTATATACGCTTTCGCATCATAACTATCCTGAATGCATGTAATGCTATTAACTTTGTTTTCAAAAGAATTCACTTTAGCAATCATATCGTTATAAATCACATCTTCGGGGTTGTATGCAATTCTGAAAGTTTCTACAAAACGATTCAAAAACATTGTAATTGCTTCGTAATATTCCTTCAGCAACGCTTGATATTTCTCCGTCTCGCCACGATAGAGCCACACGATAGCGTTCAAATTCGCCATTTGCCATTCCGACCACTCGTTGAGTGTGCGATCAACAGCTGTGTAATAATTGCGCGCATCGATAAAGAGAACGCGATCTTTGTTTTCTTCGCGCTTCGCTTTGTCGAAGAACCACAAGGTGCAAGGTAAGCTCTTGGTATAGAAAAAGTTGTTGCCGACCGAGAGCATCACATCCACATCGCCCGTGCCGACCAGTTTTTCACGGATATCTTTGTCTTTACCTTGGCTGTCAGTCGCCGACGAAGCCATGACAAAGCCCGCCCGTCCCGTTTCGTTGAGATAGGCGTGGAAATAGGAAATCCACAGATAGTTCGCGTTGCCGATTTCCTTGTTTTTGTTCACACCCGGCAGACCGAACGGCAACCGTCCGGCGTTTTGCGCCGTTTCGGATTTGACCTTATCCACATTGAATGGCGGATTCGCCATTACATAGTCACAAGCACCTTCCAGATTATGCGCATCGTGATAGAAGCTGTTCGCTTCGTTGCCCGAAACGATCTTGGCGTTTAGACCGTGCACCGCCATATTCATGATGCACAGCTTGGCGTTATACTCCACCTTTTCCTGACCGTAAAAGGTCATGGCGGTGTTGGCGCTGGCGCCGTATTGCTCAATAAAATCCGCCGAGGACACGAACATGCCGCCCGATCCGCAAGCAGGGTCGAGCACGGTGCCGTGAGTAGGTTCGATGATATTGACGATCATACGCACCAGAGATTTGGGCGTGAAGAACACACCGTCATCGGCGGCGACAGCAGGGGCAAATTTGTTGAGGAAGTATTCGTAGATACGACCGATGATGTCGTCTTTCAGTTCATTCAACGCGCTATTGTTAAAAATGCGAAGCAGTTCATGCAGAAGGTCGTTTTGCAGAATGGTGTAGTTTTTCGGTAAGATACCCTTCAGTTGTGCTGACTGTTCCTCAATCAATTCCATAGCATGGTTGATCGCCCCGCCCATATCGGTGTTGTCAGGCAGGTTGAGGAGATAGTCATACCGCGCTTCTTCGGGGAGGAAGATGGCGCTTTTGGTTTTGAAATCATCCGCTTCTACGGGCAGAACGCGCCCGTTACGGGAAGGACGGTTTTTCAGAATTTCCGCTTCTACGAACAGAAAACGGCTGTATGCATACCGCAGAAAAATCAACCCCAAAACGGGCATGCAATACTCCTGCGAGGTCACTTTGGAATCGACACGGAGCAGATCCGCCGCATCCCATAATTCTTTTTCGAGTTTTCGAATATTTATCATAATCCATAAAGCTCCTTGCTGTATTTTCGAATTAGTCTTCTTCCACAATCTCCATAATATCATCCACCGTGCAACCGAGTGCTTTGCAAATTTTCGCAAGCACTTCGGTGGTGACGTGGCCGCCTTTGCCCATTTTGGTGACGGAGGCGGTGCTGATGCCTGCTTTGGCGCAGAGATCTTTCTTCTTCATATCTTTGTCGATTAAGAGCTTCCAGAGCTTTTTATAACTGACTGCCATAAGAGTTCTCCTTCCGATACATAAAAAATGTGCCCTGCCGTTTGGCAGGGCACGATGTGTCTTGTGCGTTCAGCCAAGCGCAACAGCGCTTGACAGCGTTGTATATTATTATACTACTGCAATCGACAAATTGCAAGAAAAAATGCTACATCCGCACGATTATTGCCTGAATGTTTTATTTTCTCCCTCTGAGGGAGTGTTTCATGAGTCCGTGCTTATTGCAGTAGAGGTAGAGGTAGCCGTTGCCGCGGAACTGGAAGCGGGCTTCAGCGTTGCCTTCGGGATAGAATTTGACAAGCTGCATACGGTCTCCCGTGACATAGGCGGCGAAAGAGATATAATGCGTTTTGGTCATCTCGTGATGCACGGTGACGAAATGCTCATCCTCGGCGCGCTCAATCGTGACGGTATGCTCATTGTCAACATCATCGGCTTCGAGCGGGGGGAGTGTGATGCCGCAACAGCTGATGACGGCATCGCCGGTGGCGTGGAGAATATTGCCGCACAAGGGGCAAACATAGAATTTTGAGCGCAAGAGGTTTGCCGAGCGATTCTGATTGATGATCGGTTCGCCCGACATCAGCTCCATCACCGACACGCCGAGCGCTGTGCTTAACGGCTCGATCAGCGTGATATCGGGCAGTCCTTTGGCGGTTTCCCATTTGGATACGGCTTTACTGCTGACGCCGATTTGCTCGGCGAGTTCGGTTTGCGTGATGCCTTTGGCTTCGCGCAAGCGTTTGATCACGGTACCTGTGATGTAGGTATTCATCGGCAACATCTCCTTTACAGCATCAGTATACCGCAAACAACATCAAGCCGCAACCTACGCTTCGTGGAATCGGATCACTCATTCCTCTGTGAACACATCCTTCAGCAAGTAGTACTCGCCTTCACCTTTTGCGGCAGCAGCGGCATCGGTGATCATCAATTCAGTGGCAGAACGGATTTGTGATTTACGTTCCACGAACGCCGCCTGCAATGCTTCTCCCGATAATCCCTCAGCGGTAAGTTCCGCAAGGATCAAATCATCAAATTCACCGTTTGTCATACAACTCACATCCAATTCATCTCTATGCCTCCTATTATACCACAGCATATCGAAACTGCAAGCATCGCACATTCATCGAAGATAACTGGAAACGACGTTTTGTCGATTCGTGTGACGGGGCGTGAGTGTTTGCCTCGCATACATCACGCACAGCATCGCTTCGCAAATGATGAATGAAAACCGAATAGAATAAGTCCCTGCGTTCGGCACATTAGTAGCCGGATGCAGGGACTTTTTTGCGTTTTCGGCGTATTTTTTCGTATTTCTCCGATTTCAGCCCTATACGACGGATTTCATAGGGAAATCGACGGATTTCGTCGGTTTCCCTTCCGAATCCGACGGATTTCAATACTGCCTCTTATAAGAGGGTGACGGTTTGCAAACCGTCGTTCGGGAACATGGACGGATTTCAAGGGGGTTAAAATCGCAAAAATATCGTATTTACAACCTTGATAAAAACCAAATCGACAAACCCATCGGATCCGTTTTGTAGTGCACCTATCCCTCCATCCGAATAGATAGACTCCGTCTACATCTCCGTCTTGCTGTATCCGTCTTATTACTGCGTGATTTTCAAGTTAGAGGAATCTTTGATATTTGGTTAGGGACATGAGATTTCAATGGTAGCACACCTGAAAATCGACATCGAAAAGGTGGATTTTCCACCAAGAAATTTAATCCATATCTAAAAACCGACAAATAAACAAAAAAATTCTCTTCATTTCTTAGAATCGTGCTAAATCTCGTATTATGTATATGAGGGCGATGCAACGCCTCAACAATTTCGCGAATCATTGCGCCTTGAACGCGTCAAGGCGGTTTGCCGGCGATTCGCAAAATCCAACTTAATACATAGCTGCCTTGCGCAAACCATGTCAGCTGCAACGAAACGGAGCGATCCGTCTTCGCGTTGCGGGTTTATTTCGTATACCCGTTTTGCAGTTGACAGGTCGATTCCTCCGTTTCACGAAACGAAAACGGAGGAATCATCAATGAAAAAAGAAGTTAAAAACACCTATTACCCCGAGCGCATCAGCAACGTTGTTGTCGAATCCGAAAAAGAATACAGCAAAATTTGCTACGACATTCAATCTTTTGGAATTGAAAACCTCAAGCATTGCCAGTATTGTCCATTCAAAAAAGTATGCCTCTATCACATCGGCTGTTCTGAAAATTCCCTTTCCCATTACATTAGTGATCAATATCCAAAAAAGTGGACTACATTAATCCCGTTGGCACACGCAACGAATAAAGATCTGCGGTACTTTTTCGACGATCGATTTGACGGACCTTTCAACCCGTCGGTGTTCTGTATGAGGGATTTACATAAACGCTTCTGCAACAAATTAGATGAGTTGACAGATGGAAGCGTGCAGAAGTATTACGGACAAGCCTGTGGTCTTTCGCGTTCTACAGCAAGCCGTAACTATACAGACGGAGTAAATTCCATTGAAATCTTTCTTGAACATTTGAATAAATTTGGAATCGATATCGTCGATTTATTGACATGACACATGTTCGATGGATCATCATTTTGCAAGCTTATCGATATGTTATTCTGTAATCACCGGAGGGGGACGGAGGTTCTTCACACCGCCTCCTCCGAGGATTGCGCAATCCGAGAAATTATCAACAAGGAAGGTTGTTAAACATGGCAACAAAGTTCGTTAAGTACTACCCCTGCCTGGTCGAAGACTATGGCATGTCCCAAGAAGCGGCGCTGCTGTACTGTTTGCTTCGCGATCTCCTCTCGCTTTCGGAATCCCACCCGCAGTTCCACGATGAGCACGGCGTGCCTTATGTGGTCATGACGGTGAAGGAAGCCGGAAGAAAGTTGGGTTGCAAAGAATATCGTGCCCGAAAAGCTTTTTTCGAGTGCCAAGATAGGCACTTGATAACGCGTGTTGTGCCGGTGCGCGGTGGTGCTGCAAGGATTTATATTAATCCGTGCGATTGGATCAACACCACGCCCGAAAAAGCCGCTCCGCGAACCTATGTGCAGGTGCTGGCCGATGTGTATGATGCACTCGAAATCGGACACTTCTGCCGGAATGATCCGGCAAGAGCCGGCCTCTATTACGAAGTGGCGGCAAACATCGCGGAGTTGTATACCATCGGCTCCGATAAGGTGCACATTGCCGGCGAACTGCGCACTCGCGAGGACATCAAAGCGCATTTAGACATGCTCACACCCCAGCATATTGAGGGAATCGTGAAGAATTTTTACAAATGTACCGACGAGATCAAGAACCCCAAGGGGTTCCTTCAATCGTGCATTTACAATGCCGTCAGTAGCCACCATGCATACTACATCAACCAAGTCATCAGCGACCAATAAAAGGAGGAATTGTTATGAAAGACGCAAAGGAGATTGCCCTTAGAACAGGCGAAGTCACCGCATTGCTCCGTCAACAACCGCGGTTTCGAGACACGGTATGTATTGAGCTCGTTCAGGTATTCGCGGCGTTGTGGTGCATCTATACCACCGATAACGAATTCCGCGTTACCGATTGGTACGGGGATCGTTATCTGAAGCCGGAATGTCTGGGACTTATCAAAGACCTTGTCGGTTGCTCGGAAGAGGACCTGAAAAAACATCTCCGCTTTTTGGAAGATCATGATGCGATTTTGTTTGCCTATGTTCCCAACATCGGCGAATGCATCCAGGTAATTTTCTTCCCAAAATTAACACAGGAGGCGTGAGAGATGACCAAATCACATTACACGTCTTATGATGAACTTCCGCTGGCTTTATCGGCCGAGGATGTGGCTGCCGTATTGGGGATTTCCCGTGCGCAGGCATATTGTGTGATGCGTTCCAAGGGATTTCCGACACTTAGAGTGGGAAAGCGACTCACTGTGCAAAAGCAAGACCTTCTTGCGTGGATGAGAGAGCGGGTCGAAAGTAACAAATAAATAAACAAAACCGCACCGCCGGCGGTGTAAAAACCAACGGCGGTGCGGGAACTGTTAATCATTCGATGTTTGATCGAGTCCAACAAAGAACTCGTCATACGAGCAATTGTAGATTTTGCGAAGCTCGATGATAACACTTGCGCGAATATTCAATTCGCCTGCTTCATATTTGGCGTACGTTGTGCGGCCGATATCACAACCGCGGCGTTGAAGTTCTGCGCAAAGCTTTTCTTGGGACAACTCGGCAGCGGCACGAAGTCGTTTCAGATTATCTCCCATGTTACGATCTCTGCGAATTTTCTGTTCCATATTTCACACCCCGTATAGCACGATTGACCAGTATTGGTTGCAAACTAACAATATGGTATGCTATACTGATGCAAAATATTGTCCGCGATATTGGTCAATTTTGCGTTAGAGGGTGAAATTGTGGCAACATGTACGTTCTTTGGACACCGAGACTGCCCGATATCCATAAAATCAAGATTGCGCGAAGTAATCGTGGATCTGATCGTGAACCACAATGTGGATACGTTTTATGTTGGGAACCAAGGGCAATTCGATGCGTATGTCCGTAGCAACTTAAGGGATTTACAGCATGAATATCCTCATGTCCGTTATTCGGTGGTTCTGGCATATATTCCGAGTAAAAAGGCAGAAGTCGACGACTATACCGACACAATGCTTCCTGATGGACTTGAATCCATTCCTCCGCGATATGCGATTGCTTGGCGAAACAAGTGGATGCTTCAACAGGCCGACATGGTAGTGGCATACATTACCCACACCTTCGGAGGTGCGGCACGATTTGTTACGCGCGCAGAAAAACAAGATAAAACAGTAATTCATCTGTCCCAAACCATTTAACCGAAACGCCAAAACCGCACCGCCGGCGGTGTGAAAACCAATGGCAGTGCGGTTTATGTTTACGAAGATTTAACGGAATTTTTCTCTGATAGAGTTCCACAAGCAGGATTTCATACGGTATAATACAAAGTGTGAAACACCTGTTGTGTCGGAAGAAAGGAGTGTACTATGGCACAACGACGACTAAACGGCGAGGGCTCTCTCCGCAAACGATCCGACGGACGTTGGGAACTTCGCTTAGCAGAAGGATACAAAGACAACGGGTATCCGAAATACAAAAGCTTTTACGGCAGAACACGCCGCGAGGTACAGGACAAGCTCAAAGCGTATCAAGAGGACAAGCGCAACGGTATTGATTTGTCGCGCTCATATACTTTTGATGAATGGAGCGAGGTGTGGTTTGAGTATCACAAATCCAACATCACGCCGACCACGCAAGAGAATTATCGCTTTATTCTCAAGCGGTTGAAGTTATATTTGGGTGAGCGGTACATCATGGATATCAAACCGTTTGATATTGAACTGTTGCTCAAGGCAGAACGTGCAGAGGGCTATTCTGATTCGCATTTGTCATCTTGTCGCGGATTGCTCTATCAAATCTTTCGCAAGGCGGCGGCGAACGATCTTGTCCGCAAAAATCCGGTCGAATACGCCGAGAAAATGCGGGCAAGCGATGATAATAAACGCAAAGAAGCCTTTACCGCCGAAGAAGTACGCCTGTTGATGGAACAATTACCGAACGATAAAATCGGCATGAGTATTCGACTGATGCTTGGAACCGGCATGCGCACGCAAGAGTTGCTTGCCTTAGAGCCGCATCATATCGAGAAAGGTGGATCAGTGCTCCACATTCGACAAGCCGTGAATCTTGTAAAAGGCACCGTACATGTGGGCAAACCGAAAAGTCGAGACTCAGTGCGGGATATCCCCGTGCCACCGAATTTGCGGTGGTGTGCCAAGGAGCTTCGCAAGGTAGAGACAAAGTTTATCTTCGAGAAGCGCAAGCCAAATACCCCTTGCAACCCGACGAGCTTTCGTGACGACTTCCAAAAAGCAATCTCGAAAATAAAAGGCGTGCGTGTGCTGACACCACATTCTTGCCGACACACCTATGTATCGCAAATGCAGGCGTTGGGGGTGGATCTTAGCACCATCCAGAGCATTGTTGGTCATGCCGATACGGATATGACACAGCACTATCTCCATGTGCAAGATGCGATCCGGCAAGAAGCCGTCCGCAAATTTGCCGAGGCGTTTCCGCTTCAAACGGAGAATTCTCCCGAGCCGACACCGCCTGTCGGCAACATCATTCCATTTCCGAACGTGGGCTAAAAAACTACTTGGACCTATTGGACACGGGGAGTTATGGGTCAAATAGTGGTCAAAACAGTTCCGCAAGGCGAAAGCAAAAGTTCCGCACATAGCAAAAAGCCTTGAAACACAAGGTTTTCAAGGCTTTTTTGGTGGAGATAAGCGGGATCGAACCGCTGACCTCTTGAATGCCATTCAAGCGCTCTCCCAGCTGAGCTATACCCCCATATTCGCGTCGCGTATCGTTGCGACGCTGTATAATATACCATACTTTTTGGGGGTTGTCAAGCGGTTTGTTGAAAATTTTTTCGTATTGTTTGGATAAATGCGGGAGAGGGGAGAAAAGCGAAAAAACAAGTGTCTGTCGTGTGACATCGTCGAATCAGTATTTTCTTTTAAGGATCATATACGAGACCCAGTAGAGGACAATGAGTAAACACACGCTTCCGCTGGCAAAAGGAACATATTCTTCCATGCCGATGATTCTGAACACAATGGAGGCAACAGCGGCAATAAGGACGAACAGATACCCCGCCCATGACCATGCCTTGGTGCTGAGGAAGCGGTTGCGCTCGTCGTCGAGTTCTGTGTCGACCGCTTTGCGGTAGGTGTCGTTGGTGCGATAGCGGATATGACGGATCAGAAAGAGAACGCCGACAACCAGCAGTCCCGATCCCATGCCGCTCCAGAATTCGTCGAGCCATCCGAGAAGATTGGCAACGATCAAGCCTGCGCCGATCACGATTTCAACAACAGAAACAATCAGTTTTACGGTCTGTTTCATGACAAAGTCTCCTTTCATTCGTGTTCCTCAAACAGGAACACCTCTTCAATGGTCATGTCAAAGCATCGTGCGATTTTGTAGGCGAGAAATACCGACGGGTTATAACGT
>JAZUOG010000069.1:0-14660 GCA_045604545.1 Acutalibacteraceae bacterium
CGCTCTCTGATGATCAGCTGACCCGTGCGGATGTTGTGGTAGTCGTGGTAGTGGTAGTCGTGGTGGTGGTAGACTCGGTAACACCGCCCAGAGACACGGTACCATTCACGATGACAACGTCGGTGTTGTACTCATCGCCGCCGTTGGTCACACCGTCAGCAGACATCATCTCGGGAATTTCGAGAGTGATCTGAGCGCCGTCAGCGTTCTCGCTGAGAACCTTGAAGGTCAGGGCGAACATTTCGCCGCCGGCAGTCGTACCCACTGCAGAGGTGGAAGCGAATGCAAACTTGAATTCGCCGGGGCCGCTGGACGGGATCGCCGCCGCGCACATGTAAGTGCCCTTGAAGATCTTGGCGTTGTACATACCGTCAACGAAGTACGGGAAGTCGGGATCGTCAGAGACCTTCACGAGTTCGAAGAGCGACGGGTCATACTTAATGATGAGCTGACCGTTAACCATGTAGTGATCAGCCGTGACGGAGATCGGAACAAGGATCGTCTCGCCGACAGAGCCGCTCACAGAACCGACGGTGTAGGTGATAGTGTTGCCATCGGTATTCTTGGAAGTCGTGGTGGTCGTCGTAGTGGTGGTCGTGGTGGTTGCAACAGACATACCGGTCAGTGTCACGACGCAGTTGTCAGTGACATAGTTGGTGTTGTACTCGTCGCCGCCGTTGATCACGCCGTTCGCAGACATCATTTCGGGCAGGATGATCTGGATCTCGCTGCCGTTCGCGTTCTCGTTGAGAGCAATGAAGCGGAGCGTGAACATGGTGCCGCCGGCGGTCTTGCCGACCGCGGAGGTACCGGCAAAGGCAAACTTGAAGGTGCCGGCCGCAGGCAGTGCGGACGCGCACATCATGCCCTGGAACATATTGCCGTACACGCCGTCAACGAAGTACTTGAAGTCAGGATCCGCGCCGATTTCCACAAGCTGGAACGCAGAGGGATCATAGACAACCTGAATCTGGCCGTTGACCATGTAGTGGTTAGCAGAAACGTTGATCGGGAGATCGAAGGTCTCACCGACAGACACGGTCACATCCGCCGCGCTGTAGGTGATCAGCTCACCCTGCGTCTCGCGGGAGGTGGTGGTGGTCGTGGTGGTCACGATCTCAGTGGGGATCTTCGGAGCAGCGACATCGCAGGTTTCCTTATCGGTCAGAACCATGTGGTTGATGACCATCTTACCGGCAGCCTGCGGCTCGATGTAGATGGAGGAAATATCAACCGTTGCGGGAAGCGCGGAGCCATCCCAGGTGTAGCAACCGTTGGACCACAGGGAAATGTAGCCATACTCGCCTGCGGGAGCGGGATCGCCGAACTGCGGGCTATAGTCGCCGTTGGTGTTCATCCACTTGTTGTTGGTCGCGTCATAGAACGCCACAACGAAGGGAACCTCGGAGGTCAGGCAGAGGTGCGTCCACTGCAGCTTGGAAGCGTCATAGACGCCGGGGCCGCGAACAGCCACAGAGCCTGCACCGGTGGACTCGATGAGCCAGCTGCCGTCAGCAAGCTCGGTCACGGTCGCATTGGTGGTGGACTCAATGTTGGCATACACCAGCATGTCGATCTCGTTGGCGTTCGGATCTCTGGTGGTCGTGGTGGTGATCTTGGAGGTGCTGGTGGTCGTGGTGGTAGCCACGGTCATGCCGTCAAGAGTCACGAGGCAGTTGTCAGTAACGAAGTTGGTGTTGTACTCCTTGCCGTCGTTGATCACGCCGTTCGCAGACATCATTTCGGGCAGAACGATCTGGATCTCGCTGCCGTTCGCTTTTTCATTGAGAACGGTGAAGCGGAGGGTGAACATGGTGCCGCCGGCAGTCTTACCGACCGCGGAGGTACCGGCAAAGGCGAAGTTGAACTTGCCTTCGGTAGCCAGCGCGGAAGCGCACATCATGCCTTGGAACATGTTGCCGTACACGCCGTCAACAAAGTACTTGAAGTCGGGATCCGCACCGATTTCCACAAGCTGGAACGCGGAGGGATCATAGAGGACCTGAACCTGACCGTTGACCATGTAGTGGTTGTCGGAAACGATGACCGGGAGATCAAAGGTTTCACCGACAGACACGGTCACATCCGCCGCGCTGTAAGTGATCTGCTCACCCTGCACATAGCGGGAGGTCGTGGTAGTCGTGGTGGTGGTAGACTTGGTGGTAGACTCGGTCGGCTCGGTGGACGGAGTCAGACGCAGCTCGTTGATCGTAATGGTGCCCGCATTCTTCAGCTCAACATAGAGAGCCGTGACATTGGCATTCTTCGGATCAAAGCCGGTGCCGCCGTTGTTCGCCTGCCACTCATAGTAACCGGCATAGTTCACATAGCAGTCATAGGTGCCGGCCGCAACGAAGCCGTATTCGTCGGGAGCAGCCGAAACGCCGCCGACAGGATACATATCGTTGAAGAATTCACGGCCGAAGCCGATCCAGTGGTTACCGTTGTTATCGAGAGCGGTGATACGGAACGGAGAGGTGGAGGTCAGCTTGACATGGACATAACGACGGGTCGTCAGATCGAGGTTCGTATAGAACGGCTCGAGAGCGATGCCGTACGCCGCATCAGTGGCAGTATCATGACCGGTGGAGACAGTAGCCGTCACGGATCCGTCAGAGTTGACAGTCACGACGGAAGGATCACCGTTCGCATAGGGATTCACGATGAGGTTGTAGCCGTCGCCGGTCGCACGGGTCGGAGCATCGCTGCTCGGAGTGGAGACGGTCACAGTCGTCGTGGTGGTAACTTTAGAAGAGGTGGTTGTGGTGGTCGTAACAACTGCGGGCAGTTTCGGGGCCGCCACATCGCAGACATCCTTGCTGGAGAGCTCCATGTGGTTGATGACCATCGTACCGGCCGCCTGCGGCTCAATGTAGATGGACTGGATATCAACCGTCGCGGGAAGCGCAGAGCCGTCCCAAGTGTAGCAGCCGTTGGTCCACAGGGCATTGTAGCCGTACTCGCCTGCGGGAGCGGGATCACCGAACACAGGGCTGAAGTCACCGTTGGTGTTCATCCACTTGTTGTTGCTGCCGTCATAGAAGGCAATCACAAACGGGACATCGGAGGACACCGACAGGTGAGTCCACTGCAGTTTGGAAGCGTCATAGATGCCGGGGCCTTCAACACCGACAGAGCCGGCGCCGGTGGACTTGATGAGCCAGCTGCCGTCAGCCTGCTCGGTCACCGTCACGTTGGAGGTGCTGAGGATCTTGGAATACACCAGCATGTTGATCTCTTCAACAGCAGGGGTAGTCACCGTGGTGGTAGTGGTCGTCGTGGTGGTATCAACCGTCGGAATGGACTGATACAGGCGCATCTCGTTGATGGTGATGGTGCCCGCATTCTTCAGCTCGACATAAGCCGCAGTGAAGTTCGCATTCTTCGGATCAAAGCCGGTACCGCCGTTGTTCGCCTGCCAGGTGTAATAGCCGGCATAGTTCACATAGCAGTCATACGTACCGGCAGCAACGAAGCCGTTCTCGTCGGGAGCAGCCGAAACGCCGCCGACAGGATACATGTCGTTGAAGAATTCGCTGCCGAAGCTGATCCAGTGGTTACCGTTGTTATCAAGAGAGGTGATACGGAACGGAGAAGTGGAGGTCAGCTTAATGTGCAGATACGGACGGGTCGTCAGATCGAGGTTCTCATAGAACGGCTCGAGAGCAATGCCGTATGCCGCACCGCTGGCAGCATCAAAGCCGGCAGAAACGGTAGCCTTCACGGAGCCGTCGGAGTTGACAGTCACGACAGAAGGATCGCCGTTCGCATAGGGGTTCACGATGATGTTGTAGCCATCGCCGGTCGCACGGGTCGGAGCCTCGGTGGAGGTCGTCGTGGTCGTGGTGGTGGTTGTCGTCTTAGTGGTGGTAGTAGTGGTAGTAGTAATCACCACGGGGAGTTCGGGAGCCGCCACATCGCAGGTATTCTTATCGGAAAGAACCATATGGCTGATAACCATCGTACCGGCCGCTTGCGGCTCGATGTAGATGGAGGCGATGTCAACCGTTGCGGGCAGCGCAGAGCCGTCCCAAGTGTAGCAACCGTTGGTCCACATCACTTCGCTGTAAGCACCGGCAGGAGCGGGGTTGCCGAACTGCGGGCTGAAGTCACCGTTGGTGTTCATCCATCTGTTGTTGGTCGCATCATACATCGCGATCACAAAGGGAACATCCGAGGTCACAGCAAGGTGAGTCCACTGCAGCTGAGAAGCGTCATAGACGCCGGGGCCGCGGACCGCCACAGAACCGGAACCGGTGGACTCGATGAGCCAACTGCCGTCAGCCTGCTCGGTCACTGTCGCATTGGAGGTGGACTCAATGTTGGCATACACCAGCATGTCGATCTCACCGGCAACAGGAGCCTTTGTGGTGGTAGTGGTAGTAGTCGTAGTAGTAGTCGTAGTAGTAGTCGTAGTAGTAGTCGTGGTAGTAGTCGTGGTAGTAGTCGTGGTGGTAGTAGTCGTAGTAGTAGTGGTGGTCACCACGGGGAGTTCGGGAGCCGCCACATCACAGGTATTCTTGTCGGAGAGCACCATGTGGCTGATGACCATCGTACCGGCCGCCTGCGGCTCGATGTAGATGGAGGCAATGTCAACCGTTGCGGGCAGCGCGGAGCCGTCCCAAGTGTAGCAACCGTTGGTCCACATCACTTCGCTGTAAGCACCAGCAGGAGCGGGGTTGCCGAACTGCGGGCTGAAGTCACCGTTGGTGTTCATCCATCTGTTGTTGGTCGCATCATACATCGCGATCACAAAGGGAACATCCGAGGTCACCGCAAGGTGAGTCCACTGCAGCTGAGAAGCGTCATAGACGCCGGGGCCGCGGACTGCCACAGAACCGGAACCGGTGGACTCGATGAGCCAGCTGCCGTCAGCCTGCTCGGTCACTGTCGCATTGGAGGTGGACTCGATGTTGGCATACACCAGCATGTCGATCTCACCGGCAACAGGAGCCTTCGTGGTGGTAGTGGTAGTAGTAGTGGTAGTAGTAGTGGTAGTAGTAGTAGTGGTAGTAGTGGTAGTAGTGGAAGTAGTGGTAGTAGTGGTGGTAGTGGTGGTAGTGGTAGTGGTGGTAGTGGTAGTGGTGGTAGTAGTAGTGGTGGTGGTGGTAGTAGTAGTGGTCACCACAGGGATGGTGGGAGCCACATAATCGCAAGTTTCTTTGTCACTCAGCACCAGATGACCAACAACCATCTTACCGGCCGCCTGCGGCTCGATGTAGATCGAGCTGATCTGCACATCAGCGGGAAGCGCAGAGCCGTCCCAAGTGTAGCAGTTCTTAGTGAACATCACTTCAGCATAGCTACCGGCAGGGGCGGGCTCGTTCCACACACCGCCGAACTGCGGATAGAAATCACCGTTGGTGTTCATCCACTTGTTGTTGGCTGCGTCGTACATAGCGATGACAAACGGCACTTCGGAGGTCACCGTCAGGTGAGTCCACTGCAGCTTCGACGCGTCATAGGAGCCGGGGCCGCGAACAGCCACAGAGCCCGCCGCAGTCGCATCGATGAGCCAACCGCCGTCCGCAAGCTCGGTCACCGTCGCGTTGGAGGTGGAATCGATGTTGGCATACACCAGCATGTTGATCTCACCCGCAACCGTAGTTGTGGTGGTCGTAGTGGTAGTGGTAGTCGTAGTAGTAGTGGTGGTAGTCGTAGTCGGATCGGGATCAACCACAGTGGTGGTGGTCGTCGTAGCCGTGGTGTTATCGGGAGCGTAGGTCACTTTCGTGGTCACGGTGGTGGTGGTCTCGTCCTTCGTCATGTAGAAGTCGGCCAGAGTCACCGTACCGGTTCCCTCAAACTCAAAGTAAATGGCGCGCACCTTAGCCTGGTTGTTGGTATGACCCCAACCGGCATTGGCGATGCTCCAGTCATAGATACCCTTGATGCTGTGAACTTCGTTGAAGTAACCAGCCGGGAAATACTGCGGGCCAACCCAGTTGTCATAGAGGCCGATCCAGCGCTGCTGGCCGTCAGAATCATCCATGAAGGTGATCTTAACGCCGACATCGGAGCTCATTTTCAGCGCAATATACTGATACACGCTGTAGTCATAAGCCAGATGGGGGGCCAGAGCGAAGTTGCCGGTGACAGTCCAGGAACCATCCGCATTGATGGTAACATTCTGTCTGTTCTCGGCAATGTACGCTTCCTGCAGGAAGTTATAGGGATCCGCAGCAGGAGCCACGCCGTCAGCGATCCACACCGTACCACCGGTGCTGACCACCGAGGCGGCAACGTCAACATCCGTGCCGCCGGAGACGACACTGAGGTTGGGGATGTCCAGCGAAACGCTGGTGTTCAGTCCCTGGTTGGACAGAATCTTGAATTGCAGAGACAGCACAACGCCGCCCTCGGTGATACCGGTGGTGCTGATGCTTGCAAAAGCAAAGCGGAATTCACCGGGAGCCGGGAGAGACTGGCCGTTCATAATGTCATCGAACATAGAGCCGACGGTCGCATAAATGGGCATAGTGCCATTTGTGCCGATCTGCTGAATTTCCAGCATCGTCGGGTCGTAGACGACATTAATTTGTCCGTCCACAATGTAGCTGTTATCCGACATCGTGACATCGACGGTGACGATGTCGCCGACGTTACCTGTCGGATTGCTCACTGTGAACTGCGGTGCGCTCGCAGCGGAAGCGACCGGAACAATCACAACAGAGAACAGTGTTGTGAACAGCATGGTCACTGCCAGAGCGAGACTGAGCAATTTTTTCATACAGTTCTTCCTCCTTTTGATAGGTTGAAACGATAATCTGCCTATCTTGCTACCATAAACTATACCTTATTTTCAAAAATGTTTCCAGTGAAAACGAGTGTTTCGGCATATTTGAACAACAATTCAGACAATTCTATACCGTTCAAAACCCGATTTTTTCAAAAAAGTCATCATTTAGTACTTTATAACTGAAAATTATGGGTAGATTTTAGGCAAAATCACAATTGTCGTATCAAAATTGTGATTTTATGCAAAAATCGGCGTAAATCCGCCTCTCTTTTCATATAAATACATTATTATATATAAGGAGTGAGCATTATGACCGTATTGTATAGTATTCCGCGACGCAGTCGCATCGCCGTTGTTGCTGTATTCTGTGCCGCCACCGTATTACTGACAGCCGTTCTGGTGTGTGTGCCGAGGACGGCGGCTGTCTCGGGAAGTGCCGAGCGCCTTCTGCCGATTTATTGCACCGACCGCGGCGATAACATCGTTTCCCTGACCTTCGACGCCGCGTGGGGCGATGAGGATACACCGCTCCTCATCGAGATTCTCGAACGATATAACGTAAAAGCTACCTTCTTTGTGGTGGGAGAATGGGTGGATCGTTGCCCGGAGTCGGTCAAAGCGCTGGCAGAGGCAGGACACGAGGTGATGAACCACTCCGATACTCACCCCCACCTTCCCGCACTATCACACGATGAGATCCGTCGGGAGCTGAACGCCTGTAACGATAAAATTGAGACTATCACGGGGGTGCGCCCTTCCCTGCTTCGTGTTCCCTACGGAGATTATTCCGACACCGTCCTCACCGCCGCCGAATCACTGGGTATGTACACCATTCAGTGGGATGTGGACAGTCTCGACTGGAAGGACCTGTCGGCGGCAGAGATTACCGACCGCGTGTTGTCCAAGGTGCAGAGCGGGAGTATCGTGCTGTTCCACAACGCCGCCCTGCACACCCCCGAAGCGCTGCCCGAAATCATCGAAACCCTCAAAGCCCGCGGATTCTCCTTTTGCAAGGTATCCGATATGATTTATAAAGACCATTACACCATCAACCACGAGGGACGACAGTGTCGCTCACAAAAAGATTAAATTTCCACTTGACAAACGATAGGCGGTAGTATATAATAGTCGACTGTAAAGTGTTTTACATTTACAGCAAAGGAGGCGCGGGAATTGGCCAAGAACATGGAAATCCCGTTGCTCTACGACTTTTACGGTGATATGCTCACCGAAAAGCAACGCGACATGATCGAGCAATACTACCAGCACGACCTTTCTCTTTCGGAAATCGCCGAAAATGCCGGCATCTCCCGCCAAGGAGTGCGCGATTCCATCAAGCGTGCTGAAATCCAGCTGTTTGACATGGAGGAACGCCTGGGACTTGCTGCCAAGATGAAAACGGTGAGTTCCTGCCTCGACTCCCTCTCGCGATTCAGCGACGCGATCCGCGAAAAAGCGATCGCCGCCGACTGCGCAGACATCGAGGAAGACGTGAATCACCTCATTCTGTTGGTCGAGCATCTCAAACAAACCATCGTTTAACACCACGAGGAGGGCCCCATGGCATTTGAAGGATTGACCGATAAACTGGCCGCCGCTTTCAAAAAGCTGCGTTCCAAAGGTAAGCTCTCTGCGTCCGATGTTAAGGAAGCCATGCGCGAAGTCCGTCTGGCGCTTCTTGAAGCGGACGTTAACTATAAAGTTGCGAAAGACTTCACCGCTACCGTCACCGAACGCGCCGTCGGCCAGCAGGTGATGGAAAGCCTCACTCCCGCCCAGATGGTCATCAAGATCGTCAACGAGGAGCTTGTGGCATTGATGGGCGGCGAAGCCGCTCCCCTCGCCCATTCCTCCAAACCGCCCACGATCATCATGATGTGCGGTCTGCAGGGTTCGGGTAAAACCACCCACACCGCCAAGCTCGGCCGATTGCTGAAATCCAAAGGCCACCGCCCGTTGCTGGTCGCCTGTGACGTGTATCGTCCTGCCGCTATCAAGCAGTTGCAGGTTGTCGGCGAACAAGTAGGTGTCCCCGTGTTCGAAATGGGTCAGATCGATCCCGTGAAGATCGCCAATGAAGCGATCCGCCACGCACGCGATCACGGCAACGATTATGTCATTCTCGATACCGCCGGTCGACTGCATATCGACGAAGAGCTGATGAACGAGCTTAAGCGCGTGAAAGCCTCGGTCGAACCGCAGGAGATCCTGTTTGTCATCGACGCGATGATCGGTCAGGACGCGGTTCGCGTCGCCAAAGAGTTCCACGATGCGCTGGGCATCACGGGCGTTGTGCTGACAAAGCTCGACGGTGACACCCGCGGCGGTGCGGCTCTGTCGGTTCGTTCGGTCACCGGACAGCCGATCAAGTTTATCGGTACGGGTGAAAAGCTCGACAACCTTGAGGTCTTCCACCCCGAACGTATGGCATCGCGTATTCTCGGTATGGGCGACGTGCTCTCCCTCATCGAACGCGCCGAACAACAGATCAGTGAAAAAGAAGCGATGGAGTTGGAACGGAAGATCCGCGAAAACACCTTCGATTTCAACGATATGCTGCAGCAATTCCAACAGATCAAAAAAATGGGCGATCTCAAGGGTATGCTCGGCATGATCCCCGGTCTGGGCTCCAAGCTCCGCGATGTGGACATTGACGAACGCCAGATCGACCGCGTCGAAGCGATCATCTTATCGATGACGCCCGCCGAACGCGCCAAGCCTTCCCTCATCAATCCGTCCCGCAAGCGCCGTATCGCGGCGGGATGCGGCATGAAGGTGGAAGATGTCAACCGCCTGCTCAAGCAACACGAACAGATGGCTCAGATGATGAAACAGCTGTCCGGCGGCAAGGGCAAAAAAGGCAAACGTAAAATGATGCTTCCCGGGCTCGGCGGTATGCCCCCGATGGGCGGCAATTTCCCGAAGGGATAATGTTCCGAATTCAACCTGAACGGTCAAATAAACGCCGTACGGTTTGAAGATATTTGCACGGTATTCTATTTTATGGAGGTCATTACCATGGCAGTCAAAATTCGCCTGCGCCGCATGGGCGCAAAGAAAGCTCCGTTTTATCGCATTGTTGTCGCCGATTCCCGCTATCCCCGTGACGGCCGCTGCATCGATGAAATCGGTTATTACAACCCCCTGACCGATCCGGTCGACCTGAAAGTTGACACCGAGAAGGTCCAGAAGTGGATCTCGAACGGCGCTCAGCCCACCGATACGGTGAAGTCCCTGCTTAAGAAGGCCGGTATCTGATAGTATTTTACGCTATCAGATGCCCTAGAAAGAAAGGATGTACCACAATATGAAAGACCTGTTGAAAGTCATTGCGCAAGGTTTGGTCGAGAACCCCGACGCTGTTTCGGTGGAACAAGACGAACCGGCCGAGGACGGCACCATTGTTCTCCACCTGCACGTGGCTGAAGACGACATGGGCCGCGTCATCGGCAAACAAGGCCGAATTGCGAAGGCGATGCGTACGGTTATGCGCGCCGCAGCGACCCGTCAGGATCTCCGTGTCTCCGTCGAGATCGACTGATTCACCCCTGACACTCTCCGTTCTTTCAAGAGATCGGATAGCTATCCCCCTATCCTAAGCAACCAAAGCGCGACTCCCTGAAAAGGGAGCCGCGCTTTGTGTTTTTTCTGAATGTTATTTTACGACGGATTTGTAGAGCTCTTCCACCGCTTTGGCAAATGCCGCCTTATCGTAGGTCGCGGCGATTTGTTCGCTCTTTTTCGATGCTGCTTCCCGCCATGCGGGATCGCCGATGATCTTGTTCAGCGCCGCCAAGAACTCGGCTTCATCGCGGTATTGATAACCGTTCTCGCCTTCCTCGATCACACCGATGAGACACAGATCTTCACGACACAGGAGCGGCAATCCGTTTGCCGCCGCCTCCACATAGGTGAGTCCCTGCGTTTCACTGGTCGATGCACTGACAAACACATCGCCGAGTTGGTAGTACATCTGCACCTGCGTCGGAGGAACCATGCCCGTAAAGATAACCCGATCCTTGACGCCGAGTGACTCCGCCAGCTTTTCGAGCGCTCCCTTGGCAGGACCGCCACCGACGATCATAAACCGAATTCGGTCGATCGACTTCACCGCCGACGCATAAAACCGCACCAGCTCTTCGAGGTTTTTCTCTTCGCCGAGGCGTCCGAGATTGAGAAGCAAGACCTCATCGTCGGCGATGCCCCATTCGCGGCGCTTTTCAAAGCGTTCCTCCGCCGTCATGCGAAATTGATGCTGTTCAATGGAAATGCCGCTGGGAACAACGCTGAGTTCATTCTTCATGCGATAGCCTTCCAGCACTTCTTTCACCTTATAGCTCGGTGCAATCACTTTAGACGCTTTCTTCAGACGATAGCGCATCAGCGTGCGTACCGCTTTGACACCGAGCCTCTTGCTGGGAATGACATACGTCACATACTGCTCATACAGCGTATGGTAGGTGTGGACGATGGGAGCGCCTGTTTTTTTAGAGACGTACTGCGCGAACTGGTAGCTGAAAAATTCGCATTGACTGTGAATAACGTCCGGCTTCCACGCGATCAATTCCTTAACGAAACGATGGTGGTACGAAAGCGGCATGCGCACATCCGGATAAACGGGAAACGGCATGGAGCGAATGAAATAGACATTCTCCTCTTTTCGGCTGTGTCGATTGTTCGATACCGCCAGAATTCTCACCTCATGACCGAGCTTTTCCAGTTCCTTCCACAGGTTGGTCAGCGATGTCACCACACCGTTGGTCGCCGTCGTGAACAGATCGGTCGTGATCAGCACCTTCACCGAGGATCACTCGCTTTCTTTGAAATTTGACACAATGCAGCGTGCTACATGAACGCCGCTCGCAGAAGCGTGCGACAGCGAATGGGTGATGCCGCTGCCGTCGCCGATGACATAAAGACCCTTGTGGCAGGTCTCCAGATGCTCGTCAATGTCGACCTCCATGTTGTAGAACTTGACCTCGACACCGTAAAGCAGGGTGTCGTCGTTGGCCGTGCCGGGGGCGACTTTATCAAGGGCATAGATCATTTCGATGATACCGTCAAGAATCCGTTTGGGGAGCACCAGACTCAGATCACCGGGTGTGGCTTTGAGCGTCGGGGTGAGAAACCCTTCCGCGATACGACCGGGGGTGGAGCGACGGCCGCGGATCAGATCTCCGAAGCGTTGGACAATGACACCGCCGCCGAGCATATTGCTCAGTCTCGCGATCGATTCGCCGTAGCCGTTGGAGTCCTTGAACGGTTCGGAAAAGCGTTTTTCCACAAGCAACGCAAAGTTGGTGTTTTCCGTCTGCAACGCAGGATCTTCATAACTGTGACCGTTGACGGTGATGATGCCGTTGGTGTTTTCGTTAACGACAGCGCCGCGCGGATTCATACAGAAGGTGCGCACCTTATCACCGTATTTTTCGGTGCAGTAGACGATTTTGCTTTCATACAGTTCGTCGGTCAGGTGCGAGAACACTTCCGCGGGAAGCTCCACGCGCACGCCGATATCGACACGGTTGGATTCGGTATGAATATCCAGCTCGCCGCACACGCGCTCCATCCATTTACTGCCGATGCGACCGACAGACACGATGCAGGTTTCGCAGGTGTATACGTGATCCTTTGTGTGCACATGGTAGCCGTTGTCGATGGAAACCGTCTCCACGGGAGTATCGAAGAAGAAGGTGACCTTATCTTTCAGATCATCATAGATGTTGCCAAGGACGATGTAATTGACGTCTGTACCGAGATGACGCACCGATGCGTCAAGAAGATGCAAGTCGTGACGGATGCATTCCTTCTTGAAACGGGTTCCCGCCGTGGAATACAGCTTTGTGCCTTCGCCGCCATAGCGCATATTGATCTCGTCAACATAGTACATCAGATCGAGTGCTTCGCGCTTGCCGATGCGTTCGTGAAGTGTGCCGCCGAAGTCGTTGGTGATATTATACTTGCCGTCAGAGAAAGCGCCCGCGCCGCCGAAGCCGCTCATGATCGAGCAGGTCGGACAATTGATGCAGGTTTTGACCTTATCGCCGTCGATCGGGCAACGGCGTTTCTTCAATTCATGTCCCGCCTCGAACACGGCGATTTTCAGATGCGGTGCTTTTTGTACCAGTTCATATGCTGAAAAAATGCCACCCGGGCCGGCACCGATAATGATCACATCAAAATCCACAAAAACAACTCCTTCGCAATTTATATATATATGTTACCACACTCTGTCTCGCTTTGCAAACAGTAATGATAGATATTTTTGAGTATTGCACGGATATATCACAATTGTCTTTTGTCGAGGTGTCGATTTGTAACGCAAATAAAGTCCCTGCCTTGTCATACAAAGCGGACAAGGCAGGGACTCTATTTTCATAATTCATTCAATCATCACCGGCCAAAATTTGATTGGTGCGATGGCGCTGTGATGCCGCAACAGCGCCCGAAATATTCATATCACGCCGTGTTTTTTTCACTAGTTTTTGCGTCTTTTCCAGCACACCGAGTGTCTCAAGTTGAATATCGTTTCCTTCCTCAATCGCTCCATATACTGCCGCAAATCCGCTACGCATATCCGATGCCATGCTCTCTACAGATGCACGTACACTTTCCGTTGCGGCAAGTTGTCGATTACGGTCAAGAAGATCCGTTGCGCGTTCGATATCATGATCAGATGTGCTCATTTCTGTGTACAGCCAGTTCAAAATGTACAATTGACGGTAGTTTGCAGAAAGTATACGAGTGGTGTCGTAGAGTTCTTGCAGTGTTGCTCTGTTAATTTCCAGATCTTCCGTAATGATCTCGATCTTTCTGTCATGATTCAACTGCCACAGTTCCCTTTCACGCTCATACCGCGGCAATACAACGGTATTATACTCATCAAGCTGCTCAGCATATCGAGCGTCGAGCTCCTGTTGATGCGCTCTGTGCTGTTCCTCAAGTTGAAGATTCTGTTCCTCCGCTTCTGCCTCAGCCTGTTCACGCGCTTTAACATAGTCCGGGTCCTGTGCTAACTCGTTGTTTAATTTGCTCAGCTCGTTTGAGTAGTCCAGAAAAGCCTTGATAATAAAGATCAACGACAGACAGATCAACAATACCCACGCCAGAATATCCCGTTTCAGCCATGCCTTGCAGTGGTCGATAAATCCGTAATCTGCACGCGGTGCAGGCGGATAAGACGGAGATACTTTTTGCACGGGCGGTAACACCTGCCGTACAGGCGGTGACGGCGGTGCCTCATAGTCTTCAAGCTGCAGGCGTTCAAGCTCCCACTCCTCAGTTTCTATGGCAGAAGTCAACAGCATGGCATCTTCAACAATAGCCGTTTGTTGTTCTTGGGTGTACTTACTCATTACAATCTCTCCTAAACAATACAATTTGGTCTATTTATAGTCTATATAGTATCATATATAGCCTACTTTGTCAAGCAAATATGCGTACAATACAAGTAAATCATTTTTAAGGAGAGATAGTATGGATACCTATAATGCCGTGAGGAATCGTATTTTGCAATTATGCGAAGAAAAAAGAATGACAATCAACCGTCTTGCAACCGAATCCGGCGTGTCTCCCTCATCTATAAAAAACATCCTCTACGGCAAAAGCCAAAATCCGGGTGTGGTCACGATCAAAATGATCTGCGATGGACTGGGAATCACACTGATCGATTTTTTCAATACCTCGGAATTTTCAAATTTGGATCAGACCATTCAATAAAAGAACAGCCAGTAATACACGTTATGCGCCTGCACATCTTCAAAGGCATCGCAAGATACAGACAACGAAAAAACCTCTGTCGAAATGACAGAGGTTTTTGATTGGTGTTGGCATCTACCTATCTTCCCGGGCCGCTTCCAGCCAAGTATTGTCGGCGCAAGTGAGCTTAACTTCCGTGTTCGGTATGGGAACGGGTGTACCC
>JAZUOG010000070.1:0-3740 GCA_045604545.1 Acutalibacteraceae bacterium
ACGGTGAATATGCGAGACGCGATGGTGCTGTACCAATTCGTCAGCGGCGCGAAAGATGATCTTACCGAAGAACAGCAGGCGGCGGGCGAAGTTGACGGCAATACGGCGCTGAATATGCGCGATGTGATGAAGCTTTATCAATTTGTCAGCGGTGCGATCGATTCGCTCACGTGATCCATATGTTGAAAATCCCCTGTCAATCGGCAGGGGATTTTTTGTACAAGATTGCCATGAGCGCTTGTGTGCCCTCGCGAGTTGGCAGGGTGGGTGCGGGATTTGCGGGAGGCACACACCATAAAATCGGCCCAAAAACTGCCTGTTGATCAAAAAACAGCTTCTTCCCCACACTTTTTCGGCAAAAGTGTGGGGACATTTTTGTTTTTATATGGTATAGTTTCAATGGGTAATTGTATTTTTCATCACCCACAGCAACACCCCAAAGGAGGAAGGACCTATGAAACACCATCTTTCAAAACGTATCGTAAGCATTTTGCTTGCTGTGATGATGCTCATCAGTCTCTTGCCGCCGGCGGCGTTTCCCGTCTTGGCGGTAGAGGAGTCGGATATCTACGGCAAGGATCCTTACTATGAGCACGGCTACTTCTTAGGCGGCATAGGCCAGTGGGAAGGCGGCACATGGATCCGCGAGGTCTATGACTGGGACGATATGGATCAGGTGTTTGAGATGCTGGACAGCAGCTCCATGAACAGCTACGGCTATGTGACCGTTAAACTGATGGCGGATCTGTCCATGACCGCACAGGTTGTTGCCGATGGTGCCCGTAATATGAAAGAGTACTCCATTGAATACGGCTTGAACAATGTCGTATTCGACTTCAACGGTCACACTCTGAGCGCTACAGACGACATATTTACAACAACCAATCCGGAGTATCCGCTGGAATCCTTTATCGGACTGTATATAGGCGGCAAAAACGTATTGACCTTTACCGACTCTGTGGGAGGCGGCGGCATCCACTTCTATTCCTCCCGCGCGATCGACAGCAATGTTCAGACGCTCGACAATCATTTTCATGTGAACTATCCCACCATCAACGGCGGATATTTTGAAGGTCAGATGGGCTTCACCGGTCTTACCTATACCTATAGCGACGGTAACTCCGCTCTGAACAGCCGACCTGCATCTAAAATCATCCTCGAAACGGTGATGTTTATCGGTGTTGGCGGTGACGGCATCGTCCGTCACCGTCCATATCCAAGGAAGTGGCTATGCAGCCGGTATAGCCCTTTCTCCAAAGCGACAAATAGCCATATTTGCCGTTTTGGAGAGAGCAAATACTCTCTATAATCTCACTGCAAACACAGGTAGAGGTGTTCTAATTAGTGCAAAATATCTCCCAAAGGAGGAAGGAAAAGATGAAACAAAAAGTTTCGAAGCGAATTTTAAGTATGCTATTGGCTGTGGTGATGATCATAGGATTTGTTCCCACCTTCAATTTGACTGTACTTGCGGGAGCAGTTGAGGCGGATACCTTGGCGGGCAAGACTGTCATCACAAAGGTGGATCTTACCATTGATATGCCCACCAAATACCACGATCAGATGCGCGGCTACGATGCCGGTGACGAAACGAAAGTGGTCAATTTGTATAATAGTCCGTTTTATACAAACAACGACAAGCCTAAGGATGTTTACCAAAACGGTAAGCTACTTACCTACGAAAAACTCGAGGCAGGCGTTCCCGCTGAAATGTACATTCAACTGAACGCCAAAACCGGGGACACCGCCTATGCCTTTGACCCCGAGCATCCGGAGAATGTGGAAATCTGGGTCAATGGCGTAAAAAGAGATGATGCCTATATCTACATTTATCTCGGTAACCAGTGGGAATATGTTGATGTGGTGCTTCCTTTTGCCGTGGAGGAATATACCGGTTCAACCGTGAATGTCACCTTTGATACCGAAGGACTTGCAGACGTACCGTCCCAGAAGGTTAAGAATGGTGGCTATGCGGAAAAACCCGAAGACCCTGTATGCGACGGTAAGATTTTTGACGGTTGGTATACAGATGCCGAGAGAACGAAACCCTTTGATTTTTACAATACTCCCATCGACAGTGCTATTACCCTCTATGCGAAATGGAAACAGAACGTTACCAAGATCGATCTTATACTGACGGATAATAGGGATACTCCGAGGGAGGATTTTCTTAACGATGCTATGACCGGACGGGAAGCCTGCAAAGCATTGAAGCTCAGTTACGTTCATGGTCAAGGTTATTATGTATCGGATGCTTATGATCTTTACCAGCTTGGCCTTGAAGTCGATCAAAGCGACGAGCTGCTGGAAGCAGGACTCAGTTATCATTTGAAAATTCATGTCTATTCCGAAGCCAGTGAGAATATCTTCTTTGATCTCGATAAGCTGAATGATATAGAGTTTTGGGTCAACGGTAAGCGAAGAACGGATGTTGTGATCGAAAAAGCATTCGACAACTCCCATATTAAGATCCAAGTTCCCGTTAACGTGGTGACTACTATCCCTACCTACGATGAGGTCATCAATGGCGACGGCTATACCCGATACGTCAGCGACTGGAAAGGATTGAGAGATGTTTTCACCAATCTCAACCAAGAAGCCGTTGAGCGATTCGGCAAGCTGCGTGTAAAGCTCACAAAGGATCTTTATACCGAAGAGGTGTATATAGTTGAGAATCACTTTGCAAAAATGGAAATTCCCGCAGGACTGGACGTGGTGTTCGACTTTGGCACCCATACCATCGGCGGCGATATTGAAATTCAAAGGGGTGACTTCCCTCGCCATTACTATTATCCCAATGATTTCCTTCTGTTCTATTTGGGCAAGGATTCTACTTTGACCTTCGAGGCAGAGGAATCCGGCGGCATCAGACTGAATGCCCTTCAGGGCGGCGACGACACCTTCGCTGCTGTTCGCGTTATGAGCGATTATCCCCGTGCCGGACGAGGCGCTTCCTATCCTGCCACGTTCATCGTCAACGGTGGTAGCTATATCCTTACCTGCAACGCCGATTCCTGCGTTAACAGCGGTACGCTGGGACACAGCGGGCGATACCGTGAGACCCTCTACCGCGGTACCGTAATTGCCGACCACGTGAACGTGGAGATCAACGACGGCGTCTTTGAGGTCAGAACTGACAACAAGGAAAATTCCGGTCGTGAGCTGACCGCATTCGCGACTGTCATCAGCAAGGAAAGCCTGCATTTGGATAAGGCTCCCGAAGGTGAGTATTATCCTTACGTGGAAACGGGTCGCACCGTCATAAACGGCGGCACCTTCCGAGCAGTGGGCGGCGGCTACGCCATTCACCATTTCAGCTTTGCAGATATCGTTATCAACAGCAAGTTGGACGTACCCTTTGAAGAGCTTTCCATTGAGGAAAGACAACTTTTGTCCGCACAGGAAAATGATTACTATCATATCAACTATCCCACCATTCGCGGCGGTAATTTTATCGGCGGTTTGGGCTTTACCGGCTTTACATATACCTATTCCAACGGTAACGGTATGCTGAACAGCTGTCCTGCTTCGGATATGCTTGGCGAAGACTGTATAGGCATTTATCGGTCGGGTGACACCGAGCGCAGAGATATTCTCGACTTGACTTGGAAGGATCTTCACGATAATGAACATCTTATCGTGTATTCCAAGACAATGATAACGGATATGACCATTACGCCCAACGGTGGCTGGGATGATACAAAGGATAAGGCCACAAAGCCCTATGAGGTTCAGGAAGG
>JAZUOG010000071.1:0-4635 GCA_045604545.1 Acutalibacteraceae bacterium
GGAATGACAGGAGAAAGCGAAGTTTGCACAATGTCATGGCGACCGTTGCCTCCCTTGCCTAAAGGGAGGTGGCACGAGCGTATGCGAGTGACGGAGGGATTCTTTTTCCAAAAAACCTGCGTAAACCGATATCCCCCCGACGGCGAAGCCGCCGTCGACCCCCTTTAGGCAAGGGGGTCATGAAGGCCGCCCGCCGCAGGATTGGCATATTGTCACGGCTACGCACCGTCATTGTAGGGGACGGCCTCGACGGTCCGCCAATGTACCTGTCCCTACGAATGGCATGGCACAATCCTGCGTCATCGCACCCATGTTGTCATTGCGAGGGCGGTCACGCCCGTGGCAATCTTAAATAGATTCCTCGCTTCGCTCGGAATGACAGGGGGAAAAAAGATTCTTCGCTCCGTTCAGAATGACAAGGGCTTTAGAAACAACAACAAATACCCTTTCTCTCACGGGATACCGCTTTCGGTATCCCGTGATTTTCTTTTTTCTTCACGGCTATTGAAAAACCGATCGGAATGCGCTATAATGAGCGATGTATATGACCGAAAAAGGAGATTTTACACACTATGAAACTCGGAATCGTCGGTTTGCCCAACGTCGGCAAATCCACTTTGTTTAACGCCATCACCGATGCGGGCGCGCAAAGCGCGAACTACCCGTTCTGCACCATCGACCCCAACGTGGGCGTGGTCGCCGTCCCCGACAAGCGTCTCGACGCGCTGGCTGAACTCTATAACCCTAAAAAAATCACCCCCGCCGTCATCGAATTTGTCGACATCGCGGGTCTTGTCAAGGGTGCGAGCAAAGGCGAAGGTCTCGGCAACAAGTTCCTCGCCAATATCCGCGAGGTGGACGCGATCGTGCACGTGGTGCGTTGCTTTGAAAATGACGACATCATTCACGTCGAAGGCAGTATCGATCCGCTTCGCGACATCGAAACGATCAACCTCGAGCTGATCTTCTCGGACATGGAGCTTCTCCAGCGTCGCATCGACCGCACCCAGAAAGCCCTCAAGGGCGACCGCTCTCTGCAGGCGGAGCTGGATTTCTTCAAACGCGTGATGGAAGCGCTCGAGGAAGGCAAAGCCGCCCGCACCGTCGAATGCACCGACGAAGAAAACGCGATGCTCGCCGATGTGGCACTGCTCACCAAAAAGCCCGTCATTTACGCCGCCAACCTGAGCGAAGAGGACTTCACGGGCAGCTCGCTCGACGATAACCCCTACTACCAAAAGGTCGTCAATCTCGCCGCCGAGGAAAACGCGGAGGTGCTTCCCATCTGCGCTCAGCTCGAAGCGGATATCGCGGGCATGGACGCCGAAGAAAAAGAGGTGTTCCTCTCCGAGCTCGGTCTTGAGCAGGGCGGTCTTGACCGTCTGATCCAGAAGAGCTACCACCTGCTGGGTCTCATCTCCTATCTCACCGCCGGCGAACCCGAGGTGCGCGCCTGGACCATCACCCGCGGCACCAAAGCCCCGCAGGCGGCCGGCAAGATCCACACCGATTTCGAGCGTGGCTTCATTCGCGCCGAGGTCATTCCCTATGACCAGCTCATCGAGATCGGCTCCCTCGCCGCCGCGAAGGAAAAAGGTCTTGTCCGCTCGGAAGGCAAGGAATACGTCATGCAGGACGGCGATGTGGTCCTGTTCCGCTTCAACGTGTAATAACTCCCCCGCGATGTCATGTGCATTTGCGGGGGAGTTCTATACTTTCGGTGGTGATATACATGAAGGATCCATTTCCACAACGAAAACACCCTCGTCTGAAGCACCACGATTACAGTGCTCCCGGCGCCTATTTTGTCACAATCTGCACCCAAAACAGACGCTGCTTGCTGTCTCGTGCGATTGAAGATATTCTTTGCGCGTACAAATCGCTGACAACCATTCTATGCAAAAAGGTTCGCCCGTTTGTCGGAAAACTGTTTCAAACCTCTTTTTTTGAGCATGTTATCCGCGGACGCGAGGATTACGATGCTTCCGCAGAATATATCCTCAACAATCCGAAACGATGGGAATTAGACAAGCTATACGTTAAAGAATAAAACACAAAAAGCTACCCCCGCAGTCCAAAACTGCGGGGGGTTCTTTTGTATCGTTACATCACAGGATCGACATTCATCATACGCATCAGAATGGTGGCGATCTGGGCACGGGAGGCACCCGTCAACGGCGAGATGTTGCCGCTCTTGAGACCCGAGATCAACCCGTTGTCCACCGCCCATGCCATCGCGTTTTTCGCATAGGGGCTGATTTTGCCGCGGTCGGGGAAACGACCGAGAATCGCCGTATTGACAGGAGGCTCGCCTGCGGCGCGATACAGAATGGTCGCAACCTGCTCGCGGGTGATGGCCTCGCCGACACCGAACTTGCCGTTCTTGTAGCCGGTGATGATGCCGTTGTCCACCGCCCACGCGACAGCGGGAGCGTAGTACGCACTCGCCTTGACGTCCTTCATGCCGCCCGTCTGACCCTGATAAGCGGTCAGATCCGCACCCGCCAGACGCGCGATGGTGACGACGAAATCCTGACGCTGAAGATGGTTGACAGCGCCGAACGCGCCGCTCTTATAGCCCGTCATGATGCCGTTTTCGGACACAAACATCACCGCATCATAGTACCACGCGCTCCTCGGAACATCGGGATAGGAGACGGCTTTCTTGCTGAGAGTGACGTTACAGGGGTCGATGAAATAGAGAACGTCAAATGACTCGCCGTTCGGGTCAACACCGACGCACTCTTCAAAAGCGAGGGTGAACGCGGTGATGCCTTCCTTGAGAACGGTGAAGGACACCTCCACCAGCGAACCGCCTTTTTTCGCACCGCTGATGGTCACATACGCGCCCTTGACATAGCCCTCTTCGGGATAATCCGCGACCATGAACCATGCGCCCGCAGGAGCGGCTTCACCGACCGTCTCGGAGCCTTCGATAAACGCGAGCTTGTCCGCATCATAGTGCAGATACATCGTGGCATTGGTGAAATAGGAGTTTTCGGGAACAGACACCGACAGCGTGACCGTCTCACCGACAGCGGCATCGTTCGCGCTCAGCGTGAAGACGATCTGTCCGTCACCGTTTGCCGCCGACGCACCGACAACCGTCATCGACAGCATCAGTACTACGGCCAACACCAGACCGATACATTTTTTCATAATCAATAACCTCCTTGTAAGGTATATGGGGTACAATGTCAGTATACCACACATTTTGCCGCAATGCAACCGCCAACGTCCGGGAGAAAACATCGGTCCTCTGTCATTCCGAAGCAAAGAATCTTTTACGATTGCCACGGGCGCGGGATTTGCGCCTTTCTTGCGGCGGCGGTCTTCATACAATCCGTCGCGTGAAACGCGACTCCGAAATTATTCATTATTCATTATTCATTTTTCATTGCCCCTAAGCCTCCTTTATATTACATTCTTGTTCCTTGTAAAAGATGGTAAAATACGGTAAAATAAACATATATATATCCTTTTTTCGAGCGGGAGGGTCAGAGACTATGAAATTCTGGGTAAAAGCCGGCATCGGCGCGGCGGCGATCGGCGGCGCGGGATTCGCGGCGGTCAGCGGCAACAAACGACTGGTCGTGTCCGCATACACCGTTGTGTGCAAGGAGCTTCCCGCCGCATTTGATGAGTTGAAAATCGTTCAGCTTTCCGATCTTCATGCCGCCTCCTTCGGAAAAAATCAAAAAAAGGTCCTCAAAAAACTGGAACGTATTGCCCCCGATCTCGTTGTCATCACGGGCGATCTGATCGACCGTCGGCGCACCCACACCGACAAGGATATGAAGCCGGCGCTGGTTCTTCTCAAAGAACTCGCCGACCGTTTCCCCACCATTCGCGTCGACGGCAATCACGAAGTGAAATCTCCCGTCGCCTCGCGGTTTCGCGCGCTTGCCGACACGACCCGCGTCCAGAATGTGACCGGTCGCGGTCTTAAGGTGTGCAAGGGAGATGACCACATCGTCATCATCGGCATTCCCGACTCTGCCAGTGTGGGCTGTGACGAAGACGCCTGGCGCCGCCGTATGCACATGGTGTGCGCGCCGTATGCCTCGTCCTTCCGTCTGGCACTTTCCCATCGGCCGCAATATCTCACGGACTATGCCAAGGAGGGGTTGCCGCTGGTGTTGTGCGGACACGCTCACGGCGGACAGGTGCGTCTGCCGCTCGTCGGCGGATTGTATGCGCCCGAGCAAGGCGTTTTGCCCTCCTACACCAAAGGCGTTCACACCATGGGCAACACCCAAATGGTGGTCAGCCGCGGCCTCGGCAACAGCGGTTTCCCCCTTCGTTTCAATAATTTCCCCGAAATCGTCACCATCACCCTCAAACGCCCGATCGAAGAGTGAGCGTTGTTATTCCGAGCGGAGCGAGGAATCTTTCCCCTTGTCATTCCGAAGCGAAAAGCGCAAGAATCTTTCAAAAGATTGCCACGTCGCGCGTTGCGCTCCTCGCGGGTGACAACATTGAGCGAATCTCGCGGGAGGCTATTAGCCTCCCCTACATTGATGGGTGCTAAAAGGGGTTGTAGGGACCGTCATCCTTGACGGTCCGCGGACCACCGAGGACGGTGGTCCCTACGTTGTCGGAGCGATGTCACAACACCGCACCGATCTCGCGGCG
>JAZUOG010000072.1:0-122898 GCA_045604545.1 Acutalibacteraceae bacterium
GAGCTTTTCTCTTTGATTTGCAGAGAGATATTGCCGCAAGAAACAACTGTATCATGGACGGCAGAGATATCGGCACGGTGGTCCTTCCCGATGCGAAGGTGAAGATTTTCTTGACGGCATCGGCAGAAGATCGCGCAAAACGTCGTTTTGATGAGCTTATTCAAAAAGGCATGAATGTTACGTTTGAATCGGTATTGAGCGACATGATTGAGCGGGATAAACGGGACAGCGAACGTGCCGCTGCGCCTCTTAAACCGGCAGATGACGCGGTAATGGTGGATACAACCGGCAATACACTTGAACAATCGGTGGCGATCCTTCAATCCATTGTAGAGGAGGCAACAGCGTGAAAACGACCTTTGCAATTCGTATAGGCAGAGCAGTTCTGTTTATTCTCAGGCCGATTATCTGGTTGCTGTTTCCGTATAAGATGATCGGGAAAGATAACATTCCGACGTCAAAAGAACCGCTTATTGTGGCGTGTAACCATATTTCGATGGTGGATCCTGTGTTTTTGTTGATCGCCTTGAAACGCCCTGTGTATTTCATGGCCAAAGAGGAATTGTTTCACAACCGATTTGTCGGTTGGCTGTTGCGTACCTTTTTCGGCGTTTTTCCCGTCAGCAGAGGAAAAGGGGATACAACCGCCATCAATACGGCATTTTCTGTTCTTGAGAATAACGGCGCACTGGGCATTTTTCCTGAGGGAACACGTTCGAAGGACGGCACGTTGGGCCCTGCCAAAGCGGGCGTCGCTTTGATTATGGCGAAAGCGCAGTGTCCGATGCTCCCTTGCGCGGTGTTTACCAAATGCGGACAAGTGAAGATGTTCCGTAAAACAACGGTTGTGTTCGGAAAAACGTTGACTGCTGAGGAACTTCATTTGGCTCAGGAACGTCCGGATCTCCGCTATGCGTCGAGAGCCATTATGGCGAATATTGCTCAGATGATTGAGGTGAACAAAGAGTGACGCACATTCAACTGGCAAAAACGGCCGGTTTTTGCTTCGGTGTTAATCAGGCGATAACAGCGGTCGAAGATCTGGTTTCCAAAGGAAAACGTGTGTGTACACTTGGCCCGATCATTCATAATCCTCAGGTGGTGGATTCTCTTGCGGCGAAGGGTGTCCGTATTGTGAATTCCCCCGACGAGGTGAAAGCGGGCGAGACGATGGTTATTCGTTCTCACGGAGTCTCTGCTTCGGTGTATGATCACGCAAAAGCACTCGGCGTTGATGTATATGACGCTACGTGCCCGTTTGTTGCGAAGATTCATCGATTGGTCCATCAGCACACGAAGAACAGGGCGATTGCGCTCATTGCCGGCGATGAAACTCATCCTGAAGTTATCGGCATACGCGGTCATTGCGTGAATCGGTCGTATGTGTTCTCTTCGCTGGAGGAACTTCGAGAACTGACAGAATCACCGGATTTCGTCAAAAATTATTCAAATTTTCCCATAATTATGGTGTCTCAAACCACATTTCATCTGAAAACTTGGGAAAATTGCGTAAAATTTGCAAAAAAACACTATACAAATCTTTTTCTTTTTGATACAATATGTAATGCTACTTCGAAAAGACAGAACGAAGCGGCGCAGCTTTCTGCGGAAAGCGATATGATGGTTATTGTCGGAGGGCGTCAAAGCTCCAATACTGCAAAATTGCGTGATGTATGCGCGAAATCCTGCCGTACGATTCTTATCGAAACGGCCGATGAGCTCAGTTTCGCCGATTTTGCACAGGTTCACCGCATCGGTGTAACTGCAGGTGCTTCAACACCCGACGATATTATAAAGGAGGTACTTTCAACCATGTCTGAAATTGTCAACAACGAAAACAAACCGGTGGAGGTTACTGTCTCTGATGAGATGAGCTTTGAAGAAGCTTTGAACGTCACCTTCCCGGAATCTCAATTGAAAGAGGATAGCAGCAGAGTGCGCGGTATCGTTCTGGCGGTCTCGCAAAACGAAGTGCAAGTCGAAGTTGTCGGTCGTAAACAAACCGGCTATATTCCCGCTGATGAACTTTCCGCTGACCCCAACGCTGTTCCTGCTGACCTTGTGAAGATCGGCGACGAACTCGAACTGTTGATCATGCGCACCAACGATCAAGAGGGTACCATCATGCTCTCTAAGAAGCGTATCGATGCTCTTAAGGGCTGGGATACCATTGTTGCTGCTGAGCAAAGCGGCGAAGTGCTCGAAGGCACTGTTTCGGATGTTATCAAGGGCGGTATGCTGGTTGTTTCCAACGGCGTTCGCGTGTTTGTGCCCGCTTCTCAGGCGAGCACCTCTCGTCTTGATGATCTTTCCGTTCTTCTCAAGACTACCGTGAAGTTCCGCGTGATCGAGGTGAACACCTCTCGTCGTCGTGCGGTCGGTTCTGTTCGCGCTGTTTCCCGTGAACTCCGCAAGGAGCAGGAAGAGGCGTTCTGGGCTCAGGCGGAAGTCGGTCAGAAGTATACCGGCACTGTCAAGTCGCTTACGTCTTACGGTGCGTTTGTTGATATCGGTGGCGTCGATGGTATGGTTCACATTTCCGAGCTTTCTTGGAAACGTGTTAAGCATCCGTCTGAGGTCGTTGCGATCGGTGACGTGATCGAGGTCTATATCCGCGATCTTGATGCTGAAAAGAAAAAGATTTCTCTCGGCTATCGCAAGGCTGAAGAGAATCCGTGGGAGATCTTCAAAGCAAACTACGAGGTTGGCTCTGATGTGACGGCGAAAATTGTCGGTATGACCGCTTTTGGCGCTTTTGCTCAGATCATTCCCGGTGTTGACGGTCTTATCCATATTTCTCAGATTGCCAACCATCGCGTCGAGAAACCGCAGGACGAGCTGTCGGTCGGCCAGGAAGTGACTGTGAAGATCACCAATGTCGATTATGACACCAAGCGCATCAGCCTGTCCATTCGCGCTCTCCTCGAGCCGGAAGTGGTTGAAGAAGTTGCAGAAGAAGCGGTTGAAGAGACCGCGGAAGATGCCGCTGAATAATAAAACCTTCAGAAAAGCTTCGGTCTGTGCACCGAGGCTTTTCTTTATCCCAGAAAGGTCAATAAAAGTTAAACAATCGATGGAAATAGAAGATATACGACGAAAATCGGAGAATGCAAGAGATATTTGTGATTTAATCGCCTTATTTGACTTTTGCTGACTTTGACCAATCCTGACTTTTGGGCTATAATCAAATTGTTCTTGAAAGGAGATGTGATGATGTATGCGTATGAGTGATGCTATTGCGGCGTATATTCTTCATATGATGGAATCGGAAGCTTCGGAAACGATTGAACTTCGCCGAAATGAGTTAGCAGGCGAGATTGGATGCGTACCGAGTCAGATCAATTATGTGCTTAGTTCTCGTTTTACGCCGGAACAGGGGTATATTGTTGAAAGCAGGCGCGGCGGCGGTGGGTATATCCGCATTCGTCGTGTTCCGTTTCAGTCGGAAGTGTCGATGCTTACCCATGTCGTCAATGCTATCGGCGATTCGTTGATGGCATCATCTGCGGAAGCGATTCTTCATAATCTCAGGGATCACGGTGTGATCGATCAGTCGACAGCACAGATCATGTATGCCGCTGTGAATGATCGCCCGTACGCTGATATCCCGATGGCTTATCGCGATCACCTACGCGCAAAAGTCATGAAAAATATGCTTACAGCAGCAGCAATGTCAAGAGGATAAGGGGGAAATGTTATGCTTTGTCAATTATGCAAACAACGTAATGCAACCACGTATTTGAAATATACCGTTAACGGTAAAACGGCGCAGGCGTATGTGTGTGATCATTGCGCATCCAAGCAGAAGGCGGATGCGATGCATATGCCGGGGATCAATATGGGCTCGCTTTTCGGTGGATTGTTTTTTGAGCCTATGTGGCGCGATGCGGAAAGCGTGGAACGTTGCACAACGTGCGGGAAAAGCTACCGTGATATAGTCAGCGACGGCCGCGTTGGATGTGCCGATTGTTACATCACCTTCTATCATCAATTGTTACCGTCGATCCAACGTATTCACGGAAAAACTTCGCACATCGGAAAGACGGTCGAAGCGCCTGCAATCGTGATGGAAGAGAGTCAAGATACCGTCGAGCGCTTGAAACAGGAATTGCAAAGTGCCATCGACGCTCAGGAATATGAGCGATGTGTCGAACTGCGAGATCGTATCAAACAATTGGAAGGAGAGAATACCGATGAGTGAAAAATGGTATTGTGAGCTTTCGGATGATGATATGGTGATCAGTACGCGTGTGCGTTTAGCACGCAACCTTGCTCATCGTCCTTTTCCTTCGTCGATGACTGCCGCTCAGCGCGCCGAAACGGTCGAGGAAATCTATGAAGCGGCGTTGCAGATCGGTGGTTTACAACTTAAAAGAATCGATTTGAAGGACTGTGAACAACGTGAAATTTTATCGATGGTTGAAAAACACTTGATAAGTATCGAGTTCGCCAGACGCGACGACAGTGTACTGCTGTTGTCGGAGGATGAGCGGATCAGCATTATGATCAATGAGGAAGACCATGTGCGAATCCAGGTAATGGGAGTGGGAAACTCGTTGAATGAAGCGTACGAGCTTGCCGATCACGTGGATACGGCATTAAACGAACGTTTGCATTTTGCGTTTGATGATCGTTTGGGATATTTGACGCAGTGCCCGACTAATCTGGGAACAGGAATGCGGGCGTCGCTGATGCTTCATTTACCCGCGCTTCATGAGAATGGTTCGATTCAGCAGTTGTCCGGTACGGTTTCTAAACTGGGTTTGACCATTCGGGGGGCATACGGTGAAGGCTCGACGTCGTATGGATCCTTGTATCAGATTTCCAATCAGATCACGCTTGGAATCGGTGAAAAAGCCGCAATTGAAAATTTGCAGGGGATTGCAGAACAAATCATGAAGCAGGAGGGCGCTCTCAGAGAGCAATGGGACAAAGATCCTCAACTGGAAGATCGCGTTTGGCGTTCTTACGGCATTCTGCAAACAGCAAGAGTGATGTCGTATGAAGAAGCCATGCGTTTGCTCTCGAATTTGCGCATCGGCGTATACAATCACATGATTGATCAGGTGTCTGCGGGGACAATTGTGCGTCTTATCAACGAGTGTCAACCCGGATGCCTTATGACGGAGAACGGATGCGATCTGACCTCAGAGGAACGCGATTGTTTGCGTGCTAAACTGATCAGAGAGACTATCAAAAACGGCGATTGATCCTTGTTTAAGAAAGGTGGATGAGAATCGTGTATCGTTTTAAGGGGTTTACGGAAAAAGCCAACAGAGCGTTGAATATGGCGATTGAATCGGCGCAGGAACTCGGTCATACGTATATCGGGACAGAGCATATTGTGCTTGGCTTGTTGCGCGAAGGAACGGGTGTTGCGGCGGTGATTCTGAACGAAAAGGGGATTGAGGCGCCGGAATATATGCAGTTAATACTGTCGGGGGAACCCGGCGGGCATCCGACGCGATTGTCGCCCGAAGATTTCACACCGCGTTCCAAAAAAACAATGGAATCGGCGGTGATCGAGGCGGCAAATCTTCAAAACGGCTACATCGGCACCGAACATATCCTGTTGGCGGTGTTGCGTGATCCGGATAGTGTTGCTATGAGATTGCTGGTATCTATGGGAATGCGGTGCGATGAGATCTATAATGATCTTACTCAGCGCCTTGGCGGTACTCGTGCGGAAAAGTCGGAGATAAATAAAGCGGGAAAAGGAGCAAGCGGACAAAGGCGAGGAGCAGGGAAAACGCCCACGCTGGATCAATTTGGACGCGATCTGACGGATATGGCTCGACAAGGTAAGATCGATCCCGTTATCGGCAGAACAGCGGAAATTGATCGTGTATTGCAGATCCTTTCTCGACGAACGAAAAATAACCCTTGCTTGATCGGCGAACCCGGTGTTGGTAAAACGGCGGTTGCGGAAGGTCTTGCGCAAAAGATCGCGTCTGATGAAGTGCCTGAGTTGTTGCGCGGTAAGCGCATTATTTCCCTTGATCTGACGGGAATGGTTGCGGGAGCTAAGTATCGCGGAGATTTTGAAGAGCGGATCAAAAATGCTCTCGAAGAAGTGAAAAATGCCGGAGATGTCATTCTGTTTATCGATGAAGTACACACCATCGTCGGTGCGGGAGCAGCAGAAGGGGCGGTCGATGCCGCCAATATTCTGAAACCCGGACTCGCACGCGGTGAGATTCAAGTGATCGGCGCGACAACACTTGAAGAATATCGACGGTATATTGAAAAGGATGCGGCTTTGGAAAGACGTTTTCAACCGATTATTGTCGGGGAACCGACAGAAGAAGATGCGATCCGCATCTTGATGGGGCTTCGGGATAAATATGAAGCGCATCACAAGGTAAAAATTTCAAGCCGCGCCGTTGAGTCTGCGGTTTTGATGTCATCACGATATATTACGGATCGATATTTGCCGGATAAAGCGATTGATTTGATCGATGAAGCGGCATCAAAAGTACGGTTGCGTGCGTTTACACCTCCCGCAGATATGAAGGAATTAGAAAACGAATTGAAGCGTTTGGTAGAAGAAAAGAATGCGGCGGTGAACGAACAGGAATTCGAGCGTGCCGCCAGACTTCGTGATGAAGAAATAACGGTTCGAGAGAAGCTTAAGGAGTGTCAGAATGCATTTGCACAGAAAAATGCAGGCATCACCGGAGAAGTAACAGAGAACGATATTGCTCAGATCGTCTCCGAATGGGCAGGTGTTCCCGTGACGCAGCTGACAGAAGAAGAAAGCGACAGGTTATTGCGTTTGGAAGACGTGCTTCATTCCCGAATTGTCGGTCAAAACGACGCGGTCAGTGCTGTGTCACGTGCTATTCGCAGAGGTCGAGTCGGGTTGAAGGACCCGAAGCGTCCTGTTGGTTCGTTTATCTTTTTAGGACCGACGGGTGTCGGTAAAACCGAACTCTGTAAAGCCTTGGCAGAGGTCATGTTTGGCGATGAAAATGCCATGATTCGTCTGGATATGTCGGAGTATATGGAAAAGCACACCGTGTCACGTTTGGTGGGCTCGCCTCCGGGGTATATCGGTTATGATGAGGGCGGACAGCTGACGGAAAAAGTCAGAAGAAAGCCGTATTGTGTCGTGCTGTTTGACGAAATCGAAAAAGCGCATCCCGATGTGTTTAATATGCTTCTCCAAATTCTTGATGACGGCATTCTGACGGATTCTCAAGGCAGAAGAGTCAGCTTTAAAAATGCGATCATTATCATGACCTCCAATGTCGGCGCCAGAAGAATGACGGAGCAAACGGTGTCTTTTGGTTTTGGTGTTTCGGAGAATACGTCGAGCGATGATGTTCGCGTGAGAGAACAGGTTCTTTCCGATTTGAAGCAGCTGTTCAGACCGGAGTTTTTGAACAGAGTGGATGATGTGATCGTTTTTCAAAAGTTGAATAAGAGTGATATTGCGGAGATTTCGCGTCGGATGCTCTCGACGTTGGATACGCGTATGACAGAGATGGGAATGCATATATCAGCGACGGAAGCGGCGATTGACGCGATTGCCGAAGCTGGATTTGACCCGGTTTATGGTGCGCGACCGTTAAGAAGAGCCATTCAAACGCGGATCGAAGACGTGCTGGCGGAAAAATTGCTTGAAGGCGAATTCAAACCGGAAGACACTGTGGTTGTAGATTATATTGACAACAACTTCACGTTTACAAACACACAATGATCGACCCCAAAAAGCCGCACCAAAGGGTGCTCCTTTTTCTTACGTGTATGTCAAACTTTTAACCATGGAAACTTGTTGTGCGTCCTTGATTTTTTTATCGTTCTGTGATATAGTGGATTTACCGTAGATTTCTGTAAAAAGGAGAGATTTGTTGTGAAAAAAATCGGTTTCATCGACAACTATCTTGATGAATGGCATGCCAATAATTATCCCGCTGTGATTCATAAACTGGCGGGAGATGAGATGCGCGTTACATATGCCTACGCGAGACAAGATGCGCCCGGCGGTATGACCACGGACGAGTGGTGTGCTAAGAACAATGTTGAGCGTGTAGACACGATTGAGGAACTTGTTGAGAAGAGCGATTACATTATCGTTTTGTCTCCCGATCACCCGCAGTATCACGAGGAGCTTTGTGCTGTGCCTCTTGCATCGGGAAAGCGCTGCTATGTCGACAAGACATTTGCCGTTGATGCTGCTACGGCGAAACGCATTTTTGCTGTTGCTGAAGCGAACGATACACCGGTGTTTTCTTCCTCGGCTCTCCGTTTTGCAGACGAAGTCATGGCAAAATCGTTCTCTGCCGATGAAGTCGATCACATGACCGTGATCGGCAACGGTAACACAGAGATTTATCTTATTCATACGATTGAGCCGATGGTTTCGATGATGGGTCCCGATGCGGAACGCATTATGTTTGTCGGCACGGATTCGTCGCCCGCGTGGGTCGTTGAATTCAAGGGCGGCAGAAAAGTGAATATGGCCGTGTATCAAAATGCCCATTCCTGGTATTTCCGTGTCCATAAAAAGGACGGAGATGTTGTCGTGATTCCCGAAACCAACCGCTTCTTTGATTCTTTCCTTGAGCAGCTTGTTGATTTCTTCCGCACCGGAGACGTAAAGGTGGCTCATGAAGAGACGGTGGCTGTTATTGAAATCCGAACAAAGGCGCTTGAGGCGATGAAGACTCCCTACACATGGCTGACGATTGAAAAATAATGAATTGACCGATAATAGGAGGGACATTATGTCGGAAAAACAACGCGGCGAAGTGAATATGTCTTTCCCAAAAGGTTATTTTCGTGAGTTTTCAGGCTTTGAGCCGATTCAGTTTTATCAGATCTATGAACGCGAGATTCACGCTGTCAAGCCGCTTGAGCTTCCTGTTCTTCCGCAGGGGTACGTGTTCGTGTATTGCGTGGCGGGTGCGGCAAAGCTGAAGAATAAGACGCGATCTTTTGTGTTGCAAGAGGGGACGATCTTGCTGTGTTCCGCTGATGAGGTGTATACGCTTGAACCGACGGATCGACATAAAGGGTTTCGGTATGTGTGCTTGCATCTGCAGATTTCCGAAAAGCACTATCCGATTTCTACCATGTCGGAGCTGTGTGCGTTTTATGTGAATGCTGACATGCCGCTGTGCGCACAAAGTATTCCGCAAGTAGAAATGATTGTTTCCTCTTTGATTTCCGAACTTTGTGTTGTGAAGAAAACCGTACCGTTGCTGATCCGTGATTTACTATATCAGCTGATGGTGTTATCGTATCGCAGTTTCACCATATCGGATACGGAAACCTCCGAGAGAGACATGACGATCCATGTTGTCGGGCATACAGCGTATGCGGTTATTCGTTATGTTGATGAACATTTGTATTCGATGAATAACCTTGCCGATATGGCCAAGGAGCTGGGATACAGCTATAATTACCTGTCGCATTTGTTTCGTCGTAAAACCGGCATGACGATCCAGGCGTACGTCAGTCAAAAGAAAATTCAAAAGAGTGTGGAACTCCTGTCTGATGAAACGCTGTCGATTACCGAAATTGCCACCATGCTGAATTATGATTGTATCCAGTCATTCAGTAAAGCGTTCAAGCGTATGATGAAGATGTCCCCGACGGAATATCGCATTAAAAAGGGGATTTTTACCGATTGAACCGGATGATACCGTAAAAGAGAAAGATCTCGTAGTAAATACGGGATCTTTCTCTTTTTGCGTTTGGAAAATAGGCAAAATTCACGCCGAATACTATTGCATTTTGGTGAACCATGGTATATACTTATAATATATATTGGGTGAGTTATGTAATCATTTTGTGACGTGGCTGTTTTGAAGGTGTAATTTGCCATAGGAGGAGCATATATGGATACAACAATCAGACTGATATTACAAGATTTGGTGCGACGCATATGGATTATCATTCTTTGTGCGATTATTGGTCTCGGTGCGGCGTTTTTTTACACAAAATATCAAGTCGCTCCGGTTTACCAAACAACAATGAAGATGTCAACGATGATTCCCGATAAAAACGAAGGATCTTCCGTCGGCACATATATCAATTTGATCACCCTTGCTGAACGTCGTGTAGCAACCTATATCGAGCTGGTGAAGACTTCCAGTTTCTATCAGCAGGTTGCTGAAGCGAGCGGTACGGAATATTCTGCAGGCGCGGTACAAAGCATGCTGTATTTCCAACAAATCGAGGAAATGGGTATTTTTACTGTGACGATTACCGGTGGCGACACACAAGCGGTATATCTGGTGGGACAGGCCGTGGCCGAAGTGATGCCGGAATATATTAAAAGCCTTCTCGGCGAATCTTCCATGCTGACGGTTCTTGAGCCGGCGGTAAAACCGTACTATCCGATCAATGATTCACTGAAATCAAGCACGATCAAAGGCGGGTTGGTCGGCGCGCTGTTGGCGATTGCTGTGATTGCCGTAATTGCATTTTTCGATACGCATATTAAAGATGAGGAATCGCTTTCCAAGAGATATCCCGATATCCCGATCTTGGGAACAATTCCCGATTTTAAGAATTTGGTTAATAAAAAATCACGATGATCATCGATGGATTATTGAACGGAGGAAAAGGCGATGAGTAAGCAAATCCTTCAGCAACCGACAGATGGGAATGCTGTTCAGAATGTTGAAACGCTCAATGAAGATAAAACAATCTCGACCGACTACGGCGTGGATAACTCGCTGAAGTTCAAAGTTGTAGAATCGTATAAAGTTCTTCGTGCGAACATTATGTTTTCGATCATCAAAAGCGGTTGCAAAACGTTTGTGGTGTCCAGTTCTATGGCAAGTGAAGGAAAGTCGACGATTGCCGTTAACACGGCGATTGCACTTTCTCAAACCGATGCACGGGTGCTGTTGATCGACACGGATTTGCGTCGTCCGAAGGTCAATCGCTTCTTGGATATTCCCAATACGCCCGGTTTGAGCAACTATTTGATCGGAATGAATACCATCGAAGAAGTGATACATAAAACCTCCTATCCCAATTTGATGGTGTTTTGTGCGGGATCACGCGTCCCGAATCCTTCGGAATTGTTGGCAAGCTCGCAGATGGAATTGCTTTTGGAGCAATTAAAAACGGCGTTTGATTATATTGTTATCGATTCCGCACCGTTAAATGTGGTTTCTGACGCATATCCCATTATTAAGAAAACGGACGGAGTTTTGTTGGTTATTTATCAGAATCGTTCTGATTATAAAGAACTGGACAAAACGCTGAAAAGTTTGGAAATGGTCGATGGCAAAATCCTTGGTTTTGTTGTAAACGGTGTTCAGGAAAACACCAAGAAAACACGCAAGAAATACGGGGATTCATACGGCTATGGTTATGGGTACGGTTACGGAAACGGTTCGAAAAGAAAGATGAAAAAAGATGCGAAAGATTGATTTTCATACGCACATTTTACCGGCGATCGATGACGGTGCAACGGACAGAGAAACGTCAATTCAAATGCTCGAAGCTTTAAAAGAACAAGGCGTTGATACGGTTGTTCTGACACCTCATTATTATTCTCATCGCGAACCGTTGGATCAGTTCCTTGAAAGGCGAAAACAAGCGTATGAGACGCTGGTAGATACAGATGGAAAGCTTCCTCTTGAGGTGCGGTTGGGGGCAGAAGTTCATTTTTCGGAATACCTTTTTAATAATCACGACCTGTCAGCGTTGTGCATTGATCATACCAAGACCATGCTGCTGGAACTGCCGTTTGGTGCAAAGGCTGACGAAAAACTGTTTCTGAACCTGGAACGAATGATCAATGAATATTCGTTGAACATTGTTCTTGCACACATCGAACGATATCCCTCTATATTAAAATCTACGCGAACGATCGAAGAACTGATCGATATGGGGTGCATATGTCAGATCAATGTGTCTTCTTTTCAATGTTTCGGAAAACGGCGGTTATTTACGCTCGCTAAAAAAGGGTATATCGGTGCCATCGGAACAGATTCGCATAATCTTTCGTCCAGAAAACCGATGTATAATGAAGGCTTTGCGGCGTTGCAAAAACACGTTTCTGAGGAAACGGTAGAGGATATTTTACAAACAATGGCATTTTTGTTGGAATAATGTGAAATAACGAGAAGCACGGGAGAAAGAAATTTATGAAGAAGTGGGCATTTGATTTTAACAAATACAGACGATTCCTGTTTTTTGCGGCAGATGTATGCTGTATGGTGGGATCGAGCCTTTTGGTGTGGTTTGCTTTGCAACTACCGAAGGAGGGTGTTGACGACATTGCATTTTCGACACTGTGCATCAACACCGGTTTTTATGTGTTGTTTACGCTGTCGGCGTTGATGATATCGGGTGCTTACAAGCCGTTGTGGCGTTATGCGACGATGAGAGATCTGTGGAGCTGCATTATAGGCGTTGTGTCGGGTGCGGCGTTGTCATATCTGACGATGAAAATGCTGTGGATCGTGGGCGTACTGAATATCTCGATTTCCATCGAGTTTTCTATTATGAACATGATGTTGACGCTGATTGTCATTTTGGCGTTGCGTATTCTTTACAAAACATTGCGCGATTATACCATGGCCAAGGAAGAGAAAGCCACAAATGCCAACAAGAGCCGTACCATGATCGTTGGTGCCGGTGCAACCTGTCGCGTGTTGCTCACCGAGATGCAGATGGGAGACAGCTTGTATGCCCCCATTATTGCCGTAGATGACGATGTTACAAAGATCGGTAGAAAAATCAAGGATCTGGACATTGAAGGTCCCATCGAAAATGTGCCTGAGATTTGTGAACGCTTGAATATCGAGACGATCATTGTGGCGATCCCTTCCTGCACGGAAGAAGAACGACAGATCATCTTAAATCATTGCTCCAAAACCAAATGTAAAATCCGCGTGTTGCCGTATTTACATGATCTTGTCGCGGGCAAAATGCTCAATCAGGCGAAGCCTTTGAAAATCGAAGACTTGCTCTGCCGCAATCCGATCACGTTTGATCAACAAGAAATCACGGCATTTGTTCACAACAAAGTTTGCTTGGTTACGGGCGGCGGTGGCTCCATTGGCTCCGAGCTTTGCCGACAGATTGCTTCGCATCAACCTAAGCGTCTGGTGATTGTGGATATCTATGAAAACAATGCCTATGATATTCAACAAGAATTGATTCGCAAATACGGCGAAACGCTTAAACTGGATGTGTATATTGCATCTGTGCGGGATTACGCTAAAATGACGAAGCTTTTTGAAACGTTTCGTCCTGAGCTCGTTTTCCACGCTGCCGCGCATAAGCATGTGCCGTTGATGGAAACGTCTCCCGAAGAGGCTGTTAAGAATAACGTGATCGGTACGTTTAACATCGCTACCTTGGCGGAGTTTTATCGTAGTGAAAAGTTTGTTTTGATTTCTACCGATAAAGCAGTTAATCCGACCAATGTTATGGGAGCGACAAAACGTTGCTGCGAAATGATCGTTCAATCGATGGCACAGCAGAATACGAAGACGGAGTTTGTGGCTGTTCGCTTTGGTAATGTTCTCGGCTCAAACGGTTCTGTTATACCGCTCTTCCGACGCCAGATCGAGGCAGGGGGGCCTGTGACGGTGACCCATCCCGATATCATTCGTTATTTCATGACGATTCCCGAGGCGGTTTCTCTTGTGCTTCAGGCCGGCGCCATGGCAAAAGGCGGCGAAATCTTCGTTCTTGATATGGGCAAACCGGTCAAGATTACAACGCTTGCAGAGAATCTGATCCGTCTTTACGGTCATCGCCCCGGGATTGATATTAAGATCGAATTTACAGGCTTGCGTCCGGGCGAAAAACTGTTTGAAGAATTGTTGATGAACGAAGAAGGATTGAAGCCTACGTTCAACGAAAAGATCTTTATCGGCAGTCAGATCGCTGTTGACTCGGATAAATTCTTTGTCGATCTGTCTGTTCTTAAAGAGCACGCTCTTAACAATCAGTCTCATCTGGTTGTGAAGGATTTGGAGTATATTGTGCCCACGTTTCAACATAAGCTGAATAAAACAAAATAAGTTTTATTTAGAGGAGAGATGACTTATGGTTTTACCGCAATCTCAATCGCTCGTCGCCCGTCAGGCGGCGAGCGTTCCTTATTATGCCTTTCCTTCGCTTGATGGGTTGGGGTTTGTCAGACATGGCTTTTCGACAAAACTCGGCGGTGTCAGCAAAGGTATATATGAATCAATGAATCTCAGCTTCACAAGAGGGGATAACCAAGACGATGTGACGGAGAATTTCCGTCGCTTCTGTCAAGCAATCGGGGTTGATTATCGAAATGTTGTCGTGTCTGCGCAAGAGCACCACACGGTTGTTCGTGCGGTCACAAAAGCCGATTGCGGACGCGGAATCGTTCGGGAGTGTGGATATACCGATGTTGACGGATTGATGACAAATGTCCCGGGAGTGGTGCTTTGTACACAGTACGCCGATTGTGTGCCGCTTTTGTTTGCAGACCCCGTTCGTCGCGTTGTTGCGGCATCACATTCCGGTTGGAAGGGGACTGTTGCGCAAATCGGCGCAGTGACAATTGAAAGAATGCGCGAAGAATACGGTTGTGACCCTAAGGATATTGTTGTATGCATTGCCCCTTCGATCGGCCCGTGCTGTTTTGAAGTGGACAGCCCGGTATATGAAGAATTTGCAAAGCTATCTTTTGCTGATGAAACGATTCTTCATGATGATAAAAACGGCAAATACCACATCGATTTGTGGGAGGTCAACCGTCGTATTGTATTGTCTGCAGGCGTGTTGCCCGAGCATATTACCGTGACGGATATTTGCACAAAGTGTCACTCAGATGTGTTTTGGTCCCATCGTGTAACAGGGCCGGAACGGGGGAGCTTGGCGGCATTTATTGCCATTTCGGAGGACGAAATATGAAAAAGGCGGTTTTATTTGACCTTGACGGAACGATTCTTGCTTCGCAACCCGGCATTTATCGTTCAATTGCTTATGCGCTACAAAAGCTGTCGTTGCCAATGCCCGATGAACGTGAGCTTATTGCTTTTCTCGGACCGCCTTTAACAATAGGTTTCTCGCAGGTATGTCATGTTCCGGAAGAGCAGGTGGATGACGCGGTAAAGTTTTATCGTGAGTACTATAACAACGGCGGAATGTTTGAAGCATATATTTATGAGGGGCTCCCTGATGTGCTGAATTCACTCACCGAAAACAACATACAATGCTTTATCACAACCTCAAAGCCTGAAGTGTTTGCCAAGCGTATTCTTGCTCATTTTGGCATCGACACTCTCTTCACGGATATTTACGGGAGTGAGCTGAACGGCGATCGCGTGCACAAGGCGGATGTGTTAAGGTACTGTCTCGAACAGCAGAATCTGACCGCAGACGATGTGGTGCTTGTCGGCGATCGTATGTATGATGCTGTCGGAGCCGCTGATGTCGGTATTCCTTGCATCGGCATTACATACGGTTACGGAACACGCGAAGAGCTGGAAGAGGCGGGAGCGACCATGGTGCTTGATTCGGCAGAGGAGATTTGCGCGATTGTTCTGAATATGTGAGTCAAAATCCTTGGAAATGTAAAAAAGACGGTTTAACCGAATAGGTTAAACCGTCTTTTTTTTGGTGATCCATCGGAGATTCGAACTCCGGACACCCTGATTAAAAGTCAGGTGCTCTGCCAGCTGAGCTAATGGATCGTGTGCAATCTCTTGACCGCGCTTGACTATTATATACAATGTCTCGGCGTTTGTCAAGTCTTATTTGCGATAAATTTGGGGTGTGTGTAATTTTTTCTTTGACAAATCGTGTCAGGAATGGTATACTGCAAAGCGTGAGAGAATTGGGCAGTCGCGTGCCGAACGGTATGAGGAAAGTCCGAGCATCACAGGGCAGGATAACGGCTAACGGCCGCCGGGGGTGACCCTAGGGAAAGTGCAACAGAGATATACCGCCGCGTCTTCGCGGTAAGGGTGGAAAGGCGAGGTAAGAGCTCACCGGCATGCGGGAGACCGCATGGCCCTGCAAACCCTATCCGATGCAACGCCAAGTGAAGCAATACATTGGCCCGATGTGCTTCGAAAGTGTGGCTTGAGCTGTATGGCAACATACAGTCGAGATAGATGATTGTCCACGACAGAACTCGGCTTATAGATTCTCTCATACAAAAAACTCCTCCCGCTGATGTATATGTCTTCTTTACGGAGAAGCGCGCACAGCTGAGTAGGATGAAGGATCAGACAGTATAGCAGACGCTATGCTGTCTTTTCTTTTTATGACCTATTCTCACGGTAAGCGGGAGAAATTCTCAACAAACGGCGTATGGTGTTTTATAAGCGTATCCTGTATAATACAAACAGAACTCTCATTTTGGTTTACTTGTTCTATCGAAGTGTGTGGTGGTGACGCGTCACAAATAACGCTACAATACAGTCGTAAGCTTACACACTTTCTTTAGGAGGTATTAGTTATGACGAATTTCCATACGCGATTAAAACAATTACGCAAGACAAATGAACTGACGCAAGAACAGCTTGCCGAGTATATGGGTGTGTCGCCGCAAGCGATCAGCCGTTGGGAAACGGGTGCGACCTATCCTGATGTTTCGCAGATTCCGTTACTAGCCCATATATTTCATGTATCGGCTGACACGCTTCTCGGTATCGATACCACACGCATCAACGAAGCGATCGCCGCTGTGCGGGAGAAAGCGAACGAGTGTACCTCTAAAGGCGACTTTCACGGCGCAGTGGATATTCTGCGAGCAGGACTTGCGAAGTATCCGAGAGCGTACTCACTGATGGTTGAACTGGCAGAAAACCTAAGTTCTATCGGCAAAGACGGTTCCACCGAGGAAATCGTCTCGCTCTGCGAAACGGTGATTGCCGAATGTACCGAAAACGAATGGTGTGACAAGGCATTGCAAACCTTGGTGTTCCGTTTGAAGAATGTCGGCGAACGCGAGAAAGCCATGACGTATGTCAATCCATTATCCTCAGTGTCGTATTCCAAAGAAGATATGACAATTGCCGTTTATGAGACTGACACACCGACAAGCACACTCAAAGAATATGTCTCATTCTGTGCTGATCGCTTGATGATGTGCCTTGCGATGCTCAGCCATAAGACGGAATACACCATCAACGATAAGATTACGTTGCTTCACAGTGTTGTTGACATTTGCAATGCGGTATATCCGGACAGTGATGCTAATTATTACGCACATCATGCAGTATCGGCATTATCAGAACTGGCAAAGGTATATGCCGCTTTGCAAGACGAGGAAAACACCTTGAAAGTACTCGAAGGATTGTCGCGTTATGCCGTTTTGTTTGATAATTATAGCGATGATGATCAATGCACATCACCTGCTGTGCGCGGCGTAGAACACGGCCGTCCGATTCCTACGATCGAAATGATGCGCGAACAGGTAAGAAAGATTCTGTCCGATAGCGTATATGACTTTGTCCGTGAGGATACACGGTTTGCAAAAATCGAAAACTGTTTGCTGGCATCCGACACATAACCGCACGGATGGTCGAGAAAACCACGTCGCCTTTTGATAATATAAAGACACAGACAAGGAGGGAGTTGCATGGATTGGATCACGGGGCTTCAGAATGCGATTGATTATGTCGAGGGGCATTTGACAGAACCGATCGACTACGATGAGGTAGCGAAACGGTGTTATTGTTCAAGCTATCATTTTCAGCGTGTATTCAGCATTCTTTGCGGTTATACGCTTGGGGAATACATCCGCTGTCGACGGTTGTCGCTCGCGGCGGCAGAACTCGCCTCAACGGATGCCAAAGTGTTGGATGTTGCGCTGAAATACGGCTATGACAGCGCGGATGGCTTCGGGCGTGCGTTTCTGAAATTCCACGGAGTGTTGCCGCGCGATGCGCGCACGAGTGGACAAAACCTCAAATCCTTTTCCCGCCTTGTACTGACTTTATCGTTGAAAGGCGGTCATGATATGATGTATCGAATTGAGAACAAACCTGCAATGACTTTGACAGGCTTCAAAACGCACTTCACAGGAGTTCCCTACGGCGAAGATCGAGAGCGGCAAGAAGAGCAATTAATGATCACTACACGTGGCAAGCAGTGGTTGCTGAGTGGAGCGGCAAACGACGATGACGCCTATTGTGTCATTACCAATGTGACCGATGATGGATATGACTATTATTACACGCATATATTGGACGAATGGACGCGAGAAAATCTGTTTAACAAAGATGTTACCGGAATGGACGGAATCGATCAACTCGGATTTGAAACGCTCACTATTCCGCAAGCCACCTATGCAGTGTTTGAAACGCGCAATGTTAAAAGTCCGATCTGTGATTATGTTGATCTGTTGAATCTACGTATTCAGATCCTCACCGAATGGATGCCCGAAATGGGATTTCAGTTGAAAGATGCACCTGAACTGGCGGTGTATCATTGGAACCCGCGCACCGAACGCAATGTACAGATTTGGCTCCCAATTGAAAAAGTGAAATAACCGTACAGAAAAGCGGCAGGGATCACTCCCTGCCGCTTTTCTGTTGTTTATGATCGATTATGAGTTTAGCAAATAGGAATAATCGAGGACAATACTTTCCTCGGCATCCACATAGCGGTCGACATAGGCGAATTTATAGGTGTCTGCATCAATCACGCCGTTACCGCGTTTGATGCGGACATTTTCGGCTTCGGCGGGGATCGCTTGATACAGTGCGGATTTTGCGGCAGCACCCAGACCGTTTCCGAGATGTCCGTAATACAGATTCGGGGCTTCTTTGGCACGCGTAATAAAGCGATCCGGACCCGTATGCGAACAGATCATATAATGCCACATAGCAGGGTAGACATACGGAATACGCGTGATCTGTGCCCGATAGTGTGTAGGACTCCATTCCGCCAACGCATATTCATAATCCGTGCCGCTGTTATCAAACAAGCCAAGAAGCGCGGACTTGTTGAACATAAACGAAAAAAGCTGATAATCTTCCCCTTCGGGAATAACACGGTTGGTCTGATCAAGTAGCTGATTGAGTTCTTCATAGTTCCCCATATCGTAACGTGAGCCGCAAAAGGTGAGCTTCAAATCGGGGAACGAGATCAGAAAATGCATCGTTTCATCCTCAAGCGGATACACCATTTGCGCAACCACAATTTTGAGTGCTTTCCAAATTTTACGGCAAGAATCACAGGATTTGAGATGCGCCATCATCGGCTCGCGTCGTTCGTTCGCAAGTACCCCGAGAGCATCTTTGAATATATCCTTGTACACATCTTGACACAGCATAACCATTTCTCCTTTTCGTCGTTTTACAATACCGAATTGCTTTTGTACATTTTTGATTGCATAGTGTGTGGTGCTTTTGACCGTGCCGACGGGAATATGTATCGCCGATGCGATTTGTTCAAGTGTCATGTCCTGCAAAAACCGCATCGTGAGTACATCCCGTTGTCGATCAGGTAGCCGATGGATCACATCCATGACTTCGCCGACTAGTTCCTTTTGAATGACTTCATCTTCGGGAGAGTCGCTCACTTGCAGGTAAGCGTATAGCGAATCGGCTTCCTCATTTTCCGCATCAAGAGATAACACCGTGGTATGTTTCGATGCGGAATAATAGGAATTAATCGTGTTTTTGGCGATCCGTAACAACCATCCTCGAAGCTGACCACTTTCGGTATAGGAGGGATACGCCCGAAAGGCTTTGATCCATATCTCCTGTGTCAGATCCTCGGCAATTGTCGGATTGCGCAGTCGCTGTCGCACATACCGATACAACCATGCGGTATTTTCGGCAACAACACTTTCGAATGCCTGTTTGATACAGATCACCTCCCGTCCCCTTGTTTGTGTATACACATATATCCTAACATGAAATGGATCAAAAAGGTTCAAGCAAAGATGAAAATAATCGAATATTATTGTATAATACCGTTAACCATTTCCGATTTCCGATACTATATAGGTGAAAGCTTTCAAAGAGAGGAACACGCCTTATGACCAGTAAAGACGCTGCTCGGTGGATTTCCGATAATTTAACCGCCATTTACGGCTATGCCTTTGCGCGGCTGTTTGATAAACGCGAGGTGGACGATCTGACGCAGGACATCGTCTGCGCTATTCTGGCTTCGGCACCGCATTGCCGAAACGACGAAGCGTTTCATGGGTTTGCGTGGCGGATCGCCGACAACACATTTCGCTCGTTTATTCGGCGTTCTACGCACACGGACGAGCTGTGCGAAACGGTGGAAGAAGCCGTGGTACCATCCGCAGAGCAGGTGTTTATCGAGCAAACGGAAGCGAATGATGAGCTTTATCGCTTGCGACGTGAATTGTCGTTGCTTTCGAGAAACCACCGCGAGGTGTGCGTGAGCTATTATATTGATCATAAGTGTTGTTCCGACATTGCCCGTGAACAACACATCAGCGTGGAGATGGTGAAATATCACCTGTTCAAAACACGCAAGCTTTTGAAAGAAGGGATCGGTATGACAAGACAACTCGGAGAGAAAAGCTATAACCCCGGTACATTCCGTGTGGATTTCTGGGGTGACTGCAACTATTACGGCGAGCTGTTTCACCGTCGTTTGCCCGGCTCGATCGTCCTTGCCGCCTACTATGCTCCGATGACAGCGGAGGAACTGTCGATGGAGCTCGGCGTGGCGATGCCGTATCTGGAGGAGGAACTTGACTTGCTCGAAGGGGCAGGGGTACTGCTGAAGATCGGTTGCAAATATCAAACCAATCTCGTGATCATCACGGATGAATACGAAAAGGACTTTGTGCGCAGCACCAAGAGTATCTACCCCGAAACCGCCTCTCGTGTATATGAAGCGGTAAGTGCTTTACTGCCGTCGATTCGTGCATTGAATTTCCAAGGCCACGACTACGACGACAATCGGTTGCTGTTTACATTGCTGAATATCGCCATGATCGAGGGCTATCACCGTGCGGACGAGCGTGCGCCCGGCGGCGAAGCAAAGCCCCTTCCGCTTGGCGGAAACGGCTGGGTATTCGGGTATGATAACGATTATGCCCATCGTCATTTCCACGGTGTCACCACGGACAACAGTCGTGAGGACGGTGCCGCACGTTTTTCAGTGATTAACTACTGCGCCGTGGCGGCTTGCCAGATGGTGCGCTTTACGGGATATGCGCAAAAAGCCGAAGCGATGTGGGATGCAATTTTGAACGCACCTGCCGATAAGCGCAACAAAGAGGTCGCCTCTCTCGTCAAAGACAACGTCCTTTTGCTCGATGGTGATGTGCTCCGTGCAAACTTCCCCGTGTTCACCGAGGATGTCTTCCGCCGTGTGTGCGACATGCTGTCGCCGACTATTAAGGAAATTGCCGATTGCATGATCGCTGTTTCCAACAAGGCAGAACAACTGTTAAAGGAATTTGTCCCGGCGTCGGTGAAGGAGCAGTGCGGCGATATTGCCAAAATTCATCACCGATTCGATGTGGCGGCGTTTTTGATCGAGGAACTGATCGAAGATCGGAAGCTGACCGTTCCCGAAGAAATGACCCCGCTTTGCGTCTGGGGTGTAAAGAAGTGAAACTATAGACGAAAGCGGCAGGGATCACTCCCTGCCGCTTTCGTCTATATCCAATGTGTTAGCAAATTCTTGGATTATTTTCGTTTTACTATTAAATGTGGCACGCTTCGATTTCATCGTCTGTCATCTGCTTGCCGACGATCGGTTCGGGATCGATGCCTTGACGGCGATAGTAATCGGCAATCGCGGCGCGAATGGACTGTTCTGCGAGAACAGAACAATGGATCTTGTGTGCGGGAAGACCACCGAGCGCTTCAACAACCGCTTTGTTGGAGAGCGTGAGAGCCTCTTTGATGGTTTTGCCCTTGATCATTTCGGTGGCAATAGAGCTGGTCGCGATTGCAGAACCGCAACCAAAGGTTTTGAATTTCACGTCGGTGATGACATCGTCAACAACTTTGATATACATTTTCATGATATCGCCGCATTTGGCGTTGCCGATTTCGCCGATGCCGTCAGCATCATCGATCTCGCCGACGTTGCGCGGATTGGTGAAGTGGTCCATAACCAGTTCGGAATAAACAGAAGCCATAATATATACATCCTTTCTGAGGTTAGTTGGCGTTTTTCATGATGTCTTCCCAAAGAGGAGACATATTTCTCAGACGCTCGACAATGACAGGAACTTCGCTCAAAATATGATCGATATCCTCATCGGTGGTTTCTTCGGAAATGGAAAGACGCAGAGAACCATGAGCGATGGCATGGGGGAGTCCGATGGAAAGAAGAACATGACTCGGATCAAGAGATCCGGAGGTGCAAGCTGATCCGGAGGAAGCGCAAATGCCGCGCATATCCAACATCAACAGCAAGCTTTCGCCCTCGATTCCTTCAAAGCTGATATTGACGTTTCCGGGCAACCGATTATGACGATCACCGTTCAGTCTGCAACGGATAATGGAGCCGGTGATGGTATCGATAAGGCGGTCACGTTTTTGTGTGATGCTCTCAGTGACCGTTTCCATACTGTCACACGCCAGTTTCATGGCGCTTGCCATGCCGACGATGCCGGCGGTATTTTCGGTGCCTGCACGACGTCCGCGTTCCTGTGCACCACCGTCGATTAAGTTGCCGAAACGCAAGCCCTTGCGGATAATCAGTGCGCCGACGCCTTTAGGACCATGGAATTTATGAGCCGAAAGAGATAACAGATCGATGTTCATGTTGTGAAAGTCAACAGGCACATGTCCGACGGCTTGTACGGCATCTGTGTGGAAAAGTACACCGCTTTCGCGACAGAGTTTGCCGATTTCGGTGATAGGTTGAATGGTGCCGATTTCGTTGTTGGCAAACATCACACTGACAAGCGCGGTACGGTCGTTGATGGCGTTTTTGACATCTTCAACATGAACAATACCGTTGTCGTAGACCGGCAACAAGGTGATTTCAAAACCGTCTTTTTCAAGAGCCTTCAGTGTGTGAAGAACGGCGTGGTGTTCAAATGCAGTAGAGATAATGTGGGTCTTGCCTTTGGCTTTGAGCGATTTTGCCACCATTTTGATGGCCCAGTTGTCTGCTTCACTGCCGCCGGAAGTAATATACACCTCGTTTGGCCGGCAGTTCAGGCAGGAGGCGATGGTTTCTTTGGCTTGATCCACAGCCACACGCGATTCCTGACCGAAGCCGTAGAGGGAAGAGGCGTTGCCGAATTGTTCGGTGAGATAAGGCATCATATCCTCAAGTGCCTTCGGATGCAGGCGTGTTGTAGCGGCGTTATCAGCATATACAAAACGACTCATGAAATGAATCCGCTCCTTTACAGTGAGTATTCTTACAATAATATATACCTTTTCGGTCTAGATTACAAGAGGAAATTGAAAAAAACATGAAATTTAACGGTATTGTTCGATTTGGGATACCGCGAGTCGGTCACAGCGTTCGTTTTCAGGGTGACCTTGGTGTCCGTGAACCCAGACAAAGGTGACTTTATGAATGGAAAGCAAGGTGAGGAGTTTATCCCACAAATCGGCATTCAAGGCGGGTTTCTTATCCGCTTTTCTCCAACCGTTGCGTTTCCATGAGATTGCCCAGCCTTTTTGAATGGCGTCGACAACATATTTGGAGTCGCTTGTGACAACCACCTCGCACGGTTCTTTCAATGCGGCGAGTCCTTCGATCACGGCGGTCAATTCCATACGATTGTTGGTCGTGGAGGAAGCACCTCCCGCCATTTCTTTTTCTCTTCCTTGATAACGGAGAATGGTTCCCCAACCACCGGGGCCGGGATTTCCCGAACATGCGCCGTCGGTAAACATTTCGATTTTTTTCATAGTACATCACCGTTAGTTAATAGATTATACAGAGTTCGATCGTTTGTGATTATATCACATAAGCTCCTATAAATCCACTGTTTGTGTAAGAAAAATTTCAACTGATGACAAAACCTTGACATTAGCATGTAAAAAAGGTAAAATAGAATAAATATGGGATACTATTTGTTTTTGTCTGAATAGTGTTATTTTGGATCATACTGAATAATGAAAATCATTCGCGATACATATATACCCTGTAGATAAGGAGGTATTGCTTTTATGTCTGCAGAAACCAAACAAAAGAATAAGACATCCTCTGCAAAAAATGTAAAGAACAGTTCAAAAAACACGACCGCTCGCCAGCCCAAAAAGAATACATCGAAAAAATCAAATGGTGAGACGCTATCTAAATCTAAGGCGAAAACCACGTCGAGAAGCACCAAAAGAGCACCGAAAAGGAATTACCGCAAGAAAGCCGCTGCACCGGCAAAACCCGTAAAAATCACTTGTCTTGGCGGTTTGAATGAGATCGGTAAGAATATCACGCTGGTTGAATATGAAAACGATGCATTTCTGATCGATTGCGGCATGGCGTTTCCCGATAGCGAAATGCTCGGTGTTGACATTGTTCTTCCCGATTTTACGCATGTTTTAAAGAATAAAGATCGTATTCGCGGTATTGTTCTGACCCACGGTCACGAAGATCATATCGGCGGCTTGCCGTATATTCTCAAAGAACACAATTTCCCGATTTACGGCACCCGCTTGACCCTTGCTCTTGTCAATTCAAAGCTGAAGGAACACGGATTGGCGGATAAAGCTCATCTGCAGGTGGTTTCTCCCGGTGATGTGATTCCGATGGGAGAGATGTCGGTAGAGTTTGTTGCAGTCAACCATTCGATTCCCGATGCTGTCGGTCTGGCGATCCAAACGCCGAACGGCTATATTGTTCACACGGGTGACTTCAAAATAGATTTCACGCCGATTTCCGGTGACGTGATCGATCTTGCCCGTTTTGGTGAACTCGGTAAACAAGGGGTACTTGCGCTGATGGCAGATTCCACCAATGCGGAGCGTCCCGGCTTCACGCCGAGCGAACGCGTTGTCGGAGAAAGCTTTTCAAAGCTGTTCGGAAAAGCCAAAAACCGCCGTATCATTATCGCTACCTTTTCATCGAACCTTCATCGCATTCAGCAGATCGTCGATGTTGCTCAAAAGGAAGGGCGAAAAGTGGCGGTTTCCGGCCGCAGCATGATCAATTACGTCTCCATCGCCACCGAACTCGGTTATTTGCATTTGCCGGACGGTATTATGATCGATATTGATACGGTGAACCGCTATCCCAAAGATAAGGTTATCATTGTGACGACCGGCAGTCAGGGAGAGCCGATGTCGGCGCTTACCAGAATGGCGTTTTCCGATCACCGTCAGGTCGAGGTTGGCCCTGATGATTATATTATCATTTCCGCAACGCCGATTCCCGGTAACGAAAAAGCCGTTACCAAGGTTGTGAATGAACTGATGCGTCGCGGCTGTGATGTGGTGTATGAAAAAATGTATGATGTTCACACATCGGGGCATGCCTGTCAGGAAGAGTTGAAAATTATTCACACATTGACGAAACCGCGCTATTTCATTCCGGTTCACGGCGAACAAAAACACCTTCACAAACACATTGAACTGGCGAAATCGCTTGGAATGACCCCGGATCGTGTTCTGATCTCGGACATAGGTCGGGTGATCGAACTGACTCCCGAAAAGATGGTTTCAACATCGTCGGTGCAGGCGGGGCGTGTGTTGGTGGACGGTCTCGGCGTGGGAGATGTCGGAAGCATTGTGCTTCGTGATCGTCGTCACTTGGCAGAGGACGGCATTCTCGTGATCGTTGCGACGATCGATCCGACAACGGGTGAGATTCTGTCCGGCCCCGATATCGTTTCCCGTGGATTTGTCTATGTGAAGGAAGCGGAGCAACTGATGGATACCGCACGCGATGCGGCGCGAAAGGTGCTTGAAAACTGCATTCGTCATAATCCGTATGATTGGAATACCATGAAAACGCGCGTGCGTGATGAACTGTCCAGAATGTTGTTCCAAAAAACAAAGAAGAGTCCGATTATTTTACCGATCATTATGGATATCTGATAATTTATTCGGAAAAGGGTACTGTATTATGAAACGTGGTCGTTTGTTTTTTATAGCACCGATGGTATGGGTGCTCTCAGCGGCGGTGTTGATCCTTTCGGGGATCACATGGCTGCTGGGCGAAAAAACGGTGGCATACATCGAATTGGCAATATCGGCAGTGCTGGTGATTATCGCTGTTGTCAGATTGGTTCGACAGCAAAAAGATATTGTACGCTATATGAATCGGGTAACGCGGTTGATAGATGAAAAAGACGAAAAATCGCTTTCTCAATCGCCGCTTCCCATCGCGGTTATTACCGCCGACAAACAAATTTTATGGCACAACACCAACTTTCAGACAACCGTTGCGGACGGTCGCTCTTTTATCGGCAAAAGTGCTGATGAGATTTTACCTGACGTGGATACGGCAAAGCTGAAAAAATCCGGCACACTGGAACTGTCGTTGCAGGGACATCGGTATACGATTTATGTGAGTAGCTTTACCAGCCGTGGAAAAGATGTATTTGTGCTGTACTATCTGGATATCACAAAGCTACATAATATTTCCGAGGAATATGCGGCTACACGACCGATCGTTATGATGATCTGCATCGACAATCTGGAAGAGCTTGTTCAGCGGTCGCGTGACAGTGAGCGCGCGAAGATAGCCGGTCTGGTTGAAAATGCATTGGAAGACTGGCTTGGCAACACCACCGGCATATTCCGAAAATATGACGGCGACCGATATATGGCGATCGTTGAGAAACGATACTTGCAGGCGATGATCGAAACGCGATTTGATATTCTGGATCGTGTTCGATCCATACCGCTGGATAATAATCTTCAGATCACGCTATCGATCGGCATCGGCGAGGGTCAAACGTTTCAAAGCGCAGAAAAGAACGCCCGTCATGCAATCGATATGGCACTCGGACGTGGCGGTGATCAAGCGGCTCTTCGAACGAAAACCGGTTATGAGTTTTATGGCGGTTTGTCTAAAGGCATCGAAAAGCGTACAAAGGTACGCACACGCATCATGGCGTCTGCGTTACAAGAGACGATATCGGCGGCAGATAATGTGCTTGTGATGGGACATCGTTTTTCCGATCTCGATTGTGTCGGCTCGGGACTGGTGATGACAATGATCGCCCGCTCGCTCGGTAAAACCGCGCATTTGGTCGTTTCCAGAAAAACGACGCTTGCTGAGGAAATGTTTGTGCGGTTTGATAATGCGGGTTACTCTGACCTGTATATCTCACCGGATGAAGCGATGGATTTTGTAAAACCGAAAACATTGCTGATTGTTACCGATACCCAGAATCCATTGATGCTGGAATCCAAAGCACTGTATGAACAGATCGCAACAGTGGCTGTTATTGATCACCACAGGAAGATGAACGACAACATCGGTGATGCGGTGTTGTTCTTCCACGAATCGTATGCCAGTTCCGCTTGCGAGTTGGTTGCGGAAATCGCTCAATATATGGATATTCCCGACTTAAACACCCTTCAGGCAGAGGCGTTGCTTGCAGGCATTATGCTCGATACACGCAATTTTGTTATGAATGCCGGTGTGAGAACGTTTGAAGCGGCGGCGTATCTACGCAAACAAGGTGCAGATACGGTTTCTGTAAAGCGCGTTTTTGCAGGAAGCATGGAGTTGCATCGTAAAAAATCCGAGATTATGTCTACATCCCAGTTCTATCGTCACACGGCGATTGCTTATGCGGAAACAGGCGGCGGTGCCGAGATGCGCATTGCGTGTTCTCAGGCGGCAGATGAGCTGTTATCGATCAAAGATACCGTTGCGGCATTTGCATGGTTTGAAGACAACGGTGTTATCAATATTTCCGCCCGTTCCTACGGGGAGTTTAACGTTCAGCTTGTGATGGAATATCTCGGCGGCGGCGGTCATATGACGATGGCCGGCGCTCAGCTTAAGGGTGTGACATTTGCTCAGACACAGGGAATATTACAACAAGCAATCGATCGATACTATCAGGAAAATTCAAGTGTAAAACAATAAATCATATCTGAGGAGGAGTTCGTGATGAAAGTCATTTTGCTTCAAGATGTAAAGGGACAAGGCAAGAAAGGGGAACTGGTGAACGTTTCCGACGGTTATGCCCGAAACTTTTTGCTTCCCCGTAATTTGGCGATGCTTGCCGATTCGCAAGCCATGAATGAGCTTCGCAACAAAGAGGCTTCCGTCAAGTATCACAAGGAAATGGATATGAAAGCCGCCAATGAAACGGCCGCCGCGCTGAAGGACAAGACGGTCGTTGTGAAAGCCAAAGCCGGTAAGAGCGGCAAACTTTTCGGCTCTGTTACCACAAAAGAGGTCGCTGAAGTGCTTAAATCGCAACTGAATATCACAATTGATAAACGTAAGATTTCCATGTCGGATATCAAGACGTTCGGAACGTATACCGCTGAAATCAAGCTTCTTCAAGGCATTTCCGCAACCATTCAGGTTGAAGTGACCGAATAAAATCAAAGGACAGAACAACTATGGCTAATACAATGCTCGAAAACGACGGATTGAATCTTCCGTACAGTATGGAAGCAGAGCAATCTGTTTTGGGCTCTGTGCTGTTGAAGCCCGAGTCGCTCAACGAGGTTATGGACATTCTGAACGCAGAGTGTTTTTATCTTCCGGAGCATAAGGCGATTTATCAAGTAATGATCGCAAAATCGCTTTCCAAACAAGTGATTGATATCGTTACCGTTTTTGAGGAACTGAAGTCTGAGGGCTTTTTCTCGACGCAAAACGGTAAGGAGTATTTGTTTAAACTTGCACAGCTCGTTCCGTCAATCACCAACATTCGTACATATGCCACCATTGTAAAAGAAAAGGCCGATGTACGACGACTGATCGTCGCACTTCGGGAAACGCTTGATGAAGCGATGGATCCTGCAGTTCAGCCGTCGGTGCTGTTGGATTCGGCGGAACAAAAAATTTATGATATTCGCCAAGTGCGTCAGACTCGCGGATTGCGCCCCATTGCTGAGGTCGTCAGAGAATCGTTTGATACGTTTACAAAGCTTCAAGGACCCGAAAAAGAGCTGTATAAAGGTATTCCGAGCGGTATCCCGCCGCTTGATGTGCTGACGACCGGACTTAACCGTTCCGATATGATCATTGTCGGTGCGCGTCCCGGTATGGGTAAGACCAGCTTTGCGCTGAATATTGCCAAAAACGTCGCAAAACAAAACCGAAAAGTGATCTTTTTCAATCTGGAAATGTCGTGTGAACAGATGGTCAATCGTATGCTGTCTTCGGAAGCTCGTGTTTCCAGTAAAAAGCTCCGTACCGGTGAGATGGAAAGTGATGAGTGGGACAGACTTACACACGCCGGCGGCCGATTGCTTCAACTGCCGATGTATCTGGACGATACCGCCAATATTACGGTTCCGGAAATGATGGCGCGTGTACGCCGTATTAAAGATCCCGGCGTGATCATTATCGACTATCTTCAGCTGATGCATTCCGGTAAGAATATTGAAAACCGTGTGCAGGAGGTTTCCGATATTACCAGATCGCTTAAAATCATGGCGAAGGAACTGAATGTGCCTGTTATTGTTTGTGCGCAGTTGTCCCGTGGTACAGATAAACAAACCGCCAACCATCGTCCGCAATTGTCGGATCTTCGTGAATCGGGTTCTATCGAGCAAGACGCCGATCAGGTTCTCTTCTTATATCGTGACGAGTATTATAAAAATACCGCCAAAGATCCCGATGCAGTTGAAGTCGGCACGTCGGAAGTGATTGTTGCCAAAAACAGACACGGTGAGCTTGGTACTGTGAAGCTGGCGTGGAGCGGTGAGTTCACGGAATTTACGGCTTTGGATCTTCATCATGACGGATAATATCCCGAAAAGGTGGGTGGTTATCCCATGCATAGTGTTGCAGAAAAAACACTACACACGATCAAACAGCATCGATTGATTCATTCGGGCGATGCAGTGTTTGTTGCCTTGTCGGGCGGCGCGGATTCGGTATGTTTGCTACATATCTTGATCGCATTGAAAGAACATCTTTGCTATCGTTCTTTGACGGCGTTGCACCTTCACCATGGCCTTCGCGGAGAAGACGCAGACAGAGATGAACGCTTTGTTCGGAAGGTGTGTGAGAGATGGCACGTTGAATTACATGTGAAACGCGTTGATGTACGGACGGAGGCTTGTTCTCACGGTGAGACGATCGAAGAAGCGGGAAGGCGCCTGCGATATGCGTTTTTTGAGGAGCGCATGACCGGACAAGCTCATGTGGTGCTGGCAACGGCTCATCATGCTGATGATGATGCGGAAACGGTATTAATGAATATGTTCCGAGGATGCGGGTTACAAGGATTGTCCGGTATTCCGATTACACGCGGCAGAATCGTTCGTCCGCTTTTACAATGTCGCCACGAAGAGATTCAACAATACTGCACGGAAAATAATCTGGAATATGTTGTTGATGAATCGAATTTTTCGACAGAATATACCCGAAATCGTCTGCGACATACCGTGATACCTGCGATTGAAACGATACACCCCCAAGCGGTTGACAATATTTTGCGGTTATCCTCTATTGCTGAAGAAGAAAATCGCTTTTTGGACTCGCTGGCGCATGATGTACTGTTGAAGACGGTTACCTCAAACGATCAACTGTACACGACAGAAGCGTTGTTAACACAGCCTGATGTGATTGTCAGACGGACGTTGCGTATGATGTCAGAGCGGGCAGGTGGGGGAGCGCTCGAACGATCCCATATAAACGATTTATTGCTCACGGTAAAAAACGGCGGTTCGTGTAGCCTTCCTCGCAGAATTACAGCCCATTCGGACGGCAACATGCTGTGCTTTGTAAAGTCCGGTAAAGGCGAAAACAGACACTCGGTGAATATTACCGTGAACGATGTATTTGAATTCGATTCAAAAATTTACAAAACCGAACTCATATTACGTGAAGAATATGAGATTCGGCGAAATGTTAACAAAAACTTATTTAATTTTTGCTTGGCGTATGATATGATTAAAGGCGATCTTATTATGCGGAAACGGTCTGATGGTGATCACTTCAGACCGTTCAAGAGACACTGTACCAAAACATTAAAAAAGTGGTTCAACGAACAACATATACCGTCGTTTCTGCGTGATACCGTTGAGGTAATATGCGATGAGGAAGGGGTAGTAGGACTGTTGGGGCTTGCTGTCGATGAACGTGTTGCGGTAAGAACCGATACCAAACGGGTGTTGTTAATAAAAATTCTGGAAAAAGGATTGTGAGATACCATGTCGATGCATAATGATATTGAAAGTGTTCTGTTTTCGGAAGAGGACATCAAAGAGACTGTACAAAGACTCGGCAAGCAAATTTCGGAGGAATATCGCGACAAGAATCTGTTTCTCGTCACGGTGTTGAAAGGTTCACTTGTGTTTATGGCGGATCTTATGCGAGCGATCGATATTCACTGCTCGATTGATTTCCTTGCTGTGTCGAGCTACGGTAACGGAATCAAAACGTCGGGCGAAGTACAGGTTATTAAAGATCTGACCTGTCCTTTGCATGATAAGGATGTTCTGATTGTGGAAGATATTCTGGATTCCGGTGTGACGCTTTCGTATTTGATTGAAACCTTCAAGGCTCGTCAACCTAAGAGCCTTCGTATATGCACGTTGCTTGACAAACCTGCCAACCGTCGAGCAAATGTGTTTGCGGATTACATCGGCATGGAAGTCGGCGACCAATTTATTGTCGGCTATGGTCTTGACTATGCCGAAAAATATCGCAATTTGCCGTATATCGGTGTGTTGAAACCTGAGGCGTATTCCTCGTAATGGCGCTTGAATTGCATATCTCAAAAGGAGGGATCCGCATTGGATTCTAACAATCATAATCACAGCGGAAAGTCAGTAAAGAATATACTGCTTTTCGTGGGTATTCCTGTTTTGATTCTTCTGTTCTCGTGGATGATGTTGTCGGCGGGAGGAAAGAAAGACGAGACACCGTATTCGAAGTATGTGGCCTATTTTGAACAAGGTCAGGTTCAGGCTTTTGATTTGGATCTGAACGACGGCACACTGGAAATCTTGCTCCGTGAACAGTACCGCACAGATGTGAACAAAGACGGTAAAGTCACCGACAAGGACGTTATTGAATACACGGTTCCGGACATCAATCTTTTCTTTGAAAATACGCTGGATATCATCAAAAAGAATAATAATGATGATGATCCGAATAACAACGTTGAGTTTGACGTTCAACCGCAACAAGAACTTCCTTGGATCGTCAGTATGCTTCCGACGCTGCTTATTGTTGTGTTTGTTGTGATCATGGTGGTCATGATGCGCCGTTCGCTGTCCGGTATTAACGGTGGATCGGCCGGCGGATTCGGAAAGGCGCGTGTCAAGCAACCGGCTGATGAGAAGCGTAAAACGACCTTTGCCGATGTTGCCGGTGCTGACGAAGAAAAAGAAGAGCTTCGCGAAATCGTTGACTTCCTTAAAGCTCCTAAAAAGTTTGAAGAACTTGGTGCGCGCATCCCTAAAGGCGTGCTGCTTGTCGGCCCTCCGGGCACAGGTAAAACATTGATTGCCCGTGCGGTTGCAGGTGAAGCCGGTGTTCCGTTTTTCTCGATTTCCGGTTCGGATTTCGTGGAAATGTATGTCGGTGTGGGTGCATCGCGTGTTCGTGATTTGTTTGATCAAGCAAAGAAAAATTCACCTTGCATCATTTTTATCGATGAGATCGATGCTGTCGGACGTCAGCGCGGAACCGGTCTCGGCGGTGGTCACGACGAGCGTGAGCAGACCCTCAATCAGTTGTTGGTTGAAATGGACGGCTTCGGTGCCAACGAAGGTGTTATCATGATTGCCGCTACCAACCGTCCCGATATTCTCGATCCCGCGTTGATGCGTCCCGGTCGTTTTGATCGGCAGATCGTTGTGAATTATCCCGATATGAAGGGACGCGAAGCAATTTTGAAAGTCCATGCGCGTGGTAAGCCCATTGCGCCCGATGTAGATCTTTCGACGATTGCTAAATCTACCGCAGGATTCACCGGCGCTGACCTTTCCAATCTTCTCAACGAAGCCGCTCTTTTGGCGGCACGTAAGAATCTGCGTTCTATCACGATGGACGAAATCGAAGAAGCGACCATCAAGGTGGTTATGGGTACAGAAAAACGCAGTCATGTGATTACGGATAAAGATAAGAAACTGACCGCATATCATGAAGCAGGACACGCTGTTGTGACATATTATTGTCCCACGCAGGATCCTGTTCATCAGATCTCGATCATTCCGCGTGGCATGGCGGGTGGTTACACAATGTCACTTCCCAGCGAAGATCGTTCGTATCGCGCTAAGAAGGAAATGCTCGAAGATATTCAGGTGCTTCTTGGCGGACGTGTTGCGGAAGCGTTGGTGCTGGATGATATCTCTACCGGCGCTTCCAACGATATTGAGCGCGCTTCCGAACTTGCGCGTAAGATGGTTACCAAGTACGGCATGAGTGCCGCTTTGGGTCCGATCATGTTTGGTGAGTCTGAGTCGGGCGGTGTGTTCATTGGTCGCGATATCGGTCACAGCCGCAATTATTCCGAAGAAGTGGCTTCGGAAATTGATCGTGAAATTCGCCGAATCATCACAGAAGGCTACGATGAAACCGCACGTAAGCTTACAGAACACATGGACAAACTTCATAAAGTGGCACACTATTTGTTTGAACACGAAAAAATCGATGGGGAAGAGTTCGCGGCATTGATGGCGGACGATGCTGTCGAAGGTGAATAAGTATAACAGCAAGAAGATGACCGGATCTTCTTGCTGTTCTTTTTTGCACAAAAAAAGAACCGATCGAAATCGATCGGTTCTTAAGAGATAGGTGTTACAGTTTGGAAGCGGCGCCTTCGTCGAGCATAACCGTCACATTGGGATGCAACTGAAGCACGGAAGCAGGGCATTGGGGATCGACGGGACCATTGACCATGGCGTAGATCGCGTCGGCTTTGTCGGCGCCGGTAGCGATAATAACGATCGCTTTGGCCTTCATGATGGAACCGATACCCATGGTAAGCGCCTGACGGGGAACATCGTCGGCAGAAGCAAAGAAGCGTTTGTTGGCTTCAATGGTGCTTTCGGTCAGGTCAACAATGTGAGTCGTCGGGGGGAAGGTAGTGGTCGGCTCATTGAAGGCGATGTGACCGTTGCGTCCGATGCCGAGAATTTGAAGATCAATACCACCCGCGGCGTCGATTGCCGCGTCATATGCGGCACATTCAGCGGCAGGATCAGCGGCCATGCCGGAAAGAACATGGATTTGATCTTCGGGAATGTTGATGTATTTGAAAAGATTGTCGTGCATGAAATAGTAGTAGCTTTGGTCATGATCGTGATCAAGGCCGACATATTCATCGAGGTTGTAGGTGGTAACACCCGAATAATCGACAGCGCCTTCCTCATACAAAGCGGCCATACGGCGGTAGGTCGGCAGGGGAGTGGAGCCGGTGGCAAGACCGAGGACACAGTTCGGCTTGGAAATTACCTGAGCCGCAAAAAGAGCGGCAGCAGCGGCGCCGATTGCATCGGCATTTTTGTAAACACGTACATTCATGGTAGCAATCCGTCCTTTCGTTTTGCGTGAAATTCACGCATATTTACATATTCATTATCCGCTTTTTTGACTGAAAACCATATATGTATTCGGACGGTAAATTTGCACTTTTGGTCATACTCGAAAAAACAGTGGACAAACACAAAATGTATTGTATAATATTATCGCTGTGACTTTGGAGAACGTAAGAAAGAAGATGAGTGTTGTGAAACCGATGTTGTTTCAATCGTTAAAATCGTATTCCGGCAAACAATTTTCACGAGATTTGATTGCCGGCGTCATTGTGGCCATCATTGCGTTGCCGTTGTCAATCGCGTTGGCGATTGCTTCGGGTGTCGGACCGGAACGAGGCATTTACACGGCGGTTATTGCCGGCTTTGTGATTTCCTTCCTTGGCGGCAGTCAAGTGCAGATTGCCGGTCCTACAGCCGCTTTTGCGACGATCGTTGCCGGAATTGTTGCCAAAAACGGCATGGACGGTTTGATCGTTGCGACGATCATTGCCGGTATTTTGCTCATCATAATGGGCATTTTCAAATTCGGCAATTTAATTAAGTTTATTCCGTTTACGATTACCACCGGTTTTACAGCCGGTATTGCTGTGACCATTGTGCTCGGTCAACTGAAGGATTTCTTTGGTGTGACATATCCTTCAGGTATGGAGACAGTAGAGACAATCGATAAAACAAAGGCGTTTTTCGCCGGTATCGGGTCGTTTCAGTGGGAAGCGCTGGTTGTCGGCGCAATTGCTTTGGCAATTCTTGTGATCATGCCGCGTATTGCACCGAAAATTCCGGGGTCGCTGGTTGCGGTAATTGTGACGGCACTTATTGTGTTGTTTGTACCGGTGTTTCAAGGCGTTCCTACGATCGGAAACCAGTATGCCGACATTCCCACCGGACTTCCTGCGTTAACGGTTCCGAATTTCAGTTGGGATTTGATTCAAAGTTCGTTTTCCGATGGCTTGACGATCGCTATTCTGGCGGCGATTGAGTCGTTGTTGTCGTGTGTCGTTGCCGATGGCATGATTCACGGAAAACACAACTCGAACATGGAACTTGTGGCACAGGGTGCCGGTAACATTGCGTCGGTGCTGTTTGGTGGTATTCCCGCAACAGGTGCCATCGCACGTACAGCGGCGAATGTGAAAAACGGCGGTAAAACACCGGTTGCCGGTATGGTTCACGCACTTGTGCTGATGTTGGTATTGCTTGTGCTGATGCCGTATGCAAAGCTGATTCCGATGCCGACGATTGCCGCGATTTTGATCATGGTGGCATATAATATGTGCCAATGGAGAACCTTTGTCCACATGATCAAAACGGCTCCGAAGAGCGACATTGCCGTTTTGTTTGTCACGTTTATTCTGACGGTGGTCTTTGATCTTGTGGTTGCCATTGAAATCGGTATGGTGATGGCGTGTGTGTTCTTCTTGAAACGTATGAGCGAGGAGACAGGCGTCAAGAATTGGAAGCATGAAGTGGAAAACGATGATAACAACGAAGAAGAAAGACAGCTTCTTGTGGGAATGCCTTCGGCAATTCGTGTTTATGAAGTTACGGGACCGTTGTTCTTCGGCGCGGCAGATCGTTTGGATCATATCACTGTTAAAGATGAAACCAAAGTATTGATCATTCGTATGCGCAGTGTACCTGCTTTGGACAGTACCGCGATGAATGCTCTCGAGCATCTTTATGAACGTTGCCGAAAGAGGGGGATCACGATGATCATGTCCCACGTGAATTCTCAACCGATGCATGCGATGAAAAAAGCGGGATTTGATAAGCTGATTGGAAAAGATAATTTCCATCCACACATTACCGCCGCTGTTCATTATGCGGAAAAACTGGTGACGGAACAGGAAGAGAACTAAAAAGCGATTTAAACAGACCGATTTTGCTCTCGTTGCAAATATAATCGGTCTGTTTTATTATATTCACAGCAATACTTGCTTTTTTCGCGAAAATTAGGTATAATTATAGTGTATAATAGTTGTAAAATACAAGCAAAAGGACGTGTTGATTTTATGAAACAAGAGACACGCGCGTTTTTAAAAAATATATACAAGCAGTTTACGGATATCCGATTGGATATCATTTCGGCATATTCTGCCTCGGCAACGTTGTTTCTGATCATTTCTATTTTTCCGATCGCGATCATACTTTTGAGTTGCTTACGATTATTGCCGTTTTCGGATTCCTATTTTAATGCTTTGGGAATAGATTTTATTCCCAGTGAGATCAAACATCTGATTGGTACGATCGTTCGCGAAATCAACTCACAGTCGCTTGATGGATTTTTACCGTTTGCCATCATTACCGTGTTGTGGATGGCATCCTCGGCGTTTGCGTCTTTGATGCAGGGATTGAACATTGTTTGCGGTTGCAAGGAAACGCGAAAGTTTGTGTTAACAAGAATGTTGTGCGTTGTATATACGATTATTCTTATGGCTATGATCGTTTTGACGCTGGTATTACTCGTATTTTGGAACAACATTCTCCAGTGGTTGGGGGAGATCATTCCGTTTATAACACCGCTTTCTTCGATACTGATGTATTTCAGAATTATCGCCGTGATGTTGGTGTTGACCATATACTTTGCACTGCTGTATAAATTTGCGCCCAACAAGAAAAAAGGGTTTCTTCGGGAACTTCCGGGAGCGTTATTAGCTTCTGCGGGGTGGGTGCTGTTTTCGTATATTTACTCTCTGTATTTGTCATATACTGCAGACGGATCGGCAATTTACGGCAGTCTTTCGGCGGTAGTGTTTCTGATCATCTGGTTATATTCCTGTATATTGATTTTGTTTGTCGGAGCACATATCAACGAACTCCTTGCGATCAGACGACAAAAGAAACGCTCTTCTCAGCCTGAGATTCCCTCAAAACAAGAAGAGCGTTTAGACCTTGATGGTGTGTTATTCCCTGATCAAAGCGACAACGTCAACGATGCCGAAAATTAACGGCAGGGGGGACAGGAGCCGCGAACGAACGTGTGACACTCTGTTTCCGACTGATGATGCGCGGTCGTTCCGCTGATATCGACCGTTTCGGCGTGACATATACCAGTGTGATTAAACCGACACGAAGTGGCACTGCAACCGATTTGCAATTTGTTTTTGGGGTGGTTGCAGTGAGATGACGCGCAGTTCGATGTCTTGCAGCTTCTTTCACGGAAGGACTCGCAACAGGTTTGTTTGGAAGAGGTTGCTTCGCGACCGCCGCTGACTTGAATGTCGTGCCGGCAACAGTGATTGTCGTTGTTGTATTCACAGTGGATAACATTGCAACGTAAATTTGTCATGACTTAAAATACACCTCTGAAAAATACCATAGTGGTTTGAAAACGTATTATCGACATGCCCATCGCAGTCCGAATGGGAGCATGTCGATACTAGTTTTTCCGTTGGGAAGAGGTTTATTCGCACGAAACGATACGATTTTGTTTCCATAAAAGAAATACACTTAACTATACAAAATAAATGTTTTGTATAGTGGGAGATGGGAGGCTTTTGATGAATCAGGACTATTTTCGGCAGTCATCGCCGATTATGCGTGAATTCCTGGGTTATACAGAAACCGTTAAAGGTCGTGCATCTCATACGGTTGATGAATATTTTACGGATCTTCGTACGTTTTTTCGTTTTATGAAGCGTTCAAAACAATGCGTTTCGTCGGAAACGCTGTTTGAAGAAATTCCTGTTGATGATATTGATCTGTCGTTTATTCAGTCGATCACGTTAACGGACATTTATGAATATATGAATTATCTGCGTCAGGAACGCTCAAACAGTAATAAAACACGCGCACGCAAAACAACGTCGCTTCGCATGTTTTTTCGCTATTTAACAGATAATACGCATCAGTTGGAAACAAATCCCATGCGTGCTGTGGATATTCCCAAAACCGCCAAAACACTACCGAAATATCTGTCGCTTGAACAGTCTAAGGAATTATTATCCGCAGCGGCAAGCACATCCGGAGATTTCAAAGAACGTGACTATTGTATGCTGACCCTATTCCTCAATTGCGGTCTTCGTCGTGCTGAGCTTGCGGCGATCAATCTTCAGGATATCCTCCCAAATAATACTCTGCGTATAAAAGGAAAAGGTAATAAACAAAGAGTAGTGTTTTTGAATACAGCCTGTCGTGAAGCTTTAGATGAATACTTGAAGGTGCGCCCGAAAGACGGCGTTAAGGATCGTGATGCGTTGTTTCTCAGCAGATTGAAAAAACGTATCAGCTTGCAAGGTGTTCATTATGTTGTGAAGGGCTACTTACAACAGGTTCCCGGTGCACAGGATTTATCAACGCATAAACTTCGTCACACAGCGGCTACCATGATGTATCAATATGGGCATGTGGATATTCGTGTCCTCCAAGAGTTGCTCGGTCATGAAAATCTGGGAACGACAGAAATATATACCCATTTAAACAACCAACAAATCCGTGACGCGTTGGACAGTAATCCATTGAGCGATATTCATCCACCGAAAGCAAATGAATCTAAATAAAAAAGCATCCGAAAAGGATGCTTTTTTTATTTAGATCGTATCATCATCGTCGTTGTGGGATCTTCTATGGCGATGAAGTTCTTTTTCGCTGTATTGTTTCGGCATCGAGTGAGCAGTATCGGTGCTTGCGTTATTAACAGTTTCTTTAGTGCCGACATCTTTGAAAACCGCTTCGTCCTCCCCTGCTTCCTCCTCTTCTTCATCTTCAAAAAGATTCAGAAGAGCGCGGTCTCGTTTCGCTTCTTCGGGATGCTCTTTATAATACGGATCGATCATGTGTTGCTTGATCACGGGGAAAATCCAGAACTGAATGGTATATGAACGGATTGCAGGGAGAAATAATACGCATAACACAAATGAAAGGACAAAGCCGATCATATCGCCACCGGAGATGTACATCCACAAAACAGGAGCACCGATCAAAACAACATACAAAACGCCGAGTATAGCCGAAATGATGATATTTTGTTTGAGTCCTGCGCTGGACAACAGCATACTGTTTTTATAGAGTTGTTTGATCGTCAGATTGAAGGTGACAATCAACATGTTGATATAGTATTTTAAAAACGTAAACACGATCAAAATGCATCCTGCAACCACGAATCCAGCCTTATAGAAGAACGACACATTCCAGTTTTTAAAATAAAAATACAGTGCTAAAAAGATAACGGCTGTGGCAAGAAGATTGATGATTCCGACGATAAGGGATTGCTTCCAGTTCTTTTTGATGGTATCAAAGTAATCAGAAACCAACATAACGGGTTTGCGTCGCGAAAAATTACGAGTGATATACGCTGCAGCCGTTTCGGAAAAGCCGAGGGTTACAATCGGAAGCATTGTCAATACGTATAATAAGCTCAACGGAATCAGCTTCCAAAATTTTTCTTTCAGTATCGAAAAGTATAACGCGAACCCTTTTTTATCGGGCGATTTTTTATCGATTCCGGGTCCCGGTTTATCATAGTTAAACAGACCACCGAATAATCCTGCCATAGTTAAACACTCCTTTTAAAGTCCTACAAAAGCAATTGTATGACAACTTCGCATGCAGCTGATGAAAAAGCCAACGCAATACACGTGATGTATCGTAAAAGATACCGCTTGAAATCGTGCCATAAACTGCCGCAGTGTGCCGAAAACGGCAATAGTTGACGACTGATCATACACGATAAATGCAGTGATTGTTCGCATGCGATTATAACAGATGATGAAGCAATCACTGTCCGTGGCAGTACGTAAACCAGTATCGCGCCAATGCCACCGGATTCGTAGTAGTAACATTCGTGGACACCAACACAAAATCCGAAAAACAGCACCGTTCCCAATACGAATATGCTGCCGTATGGTGTCATGCCGAGCAGAAACATTATTGCCAGAAGGACAGCGTGTTTCAAGGTGGATGACAACGTGATCACGGCGACATCCGACAATGAATCGGGAGCAATATCGTGGTTCATAAACGATAACAGTTGCTGTTTGATGCTTTGGGATAGGTCCGCAAAAATACGGCAACCGAGCAAGGCTCCGATAAAGATTACAATAACCAAAAGCAACAGGCGCATATTTTTCGTAATGAAAACCGTTAAGCTGCGTGTATTTCGGAAATATACCTTTCGCATAGGAAAATCCGTCCTTGATCAAATGAATATATATTGATGAATATATATGATTTGCAAGAAACGGATATGCCTATTGTTAGGGTAAAAAAGATAACACAGGACGGATCGTTGTCGATCTATCCTGTGTTTGCGGATCAGAAGTCTGGTATTCTGAAAGCAACGACACGGTCAAACCAATGATCAAGCCGTGTTTATTTGCGCTTTCTCTTTCCGGAATTAACAGCGATAATTCCGGAAAGAACACCGACAAAAAGCATGATGATCAGTTTGATAAAAACATATCCGGTGTCGATCGACTCAAAAAAGCTCCATCCGGAAATGATCGACAAAATAAACAAAACGATCGAGTTAAGCATGCCGATCAGCCAACCGTTATGCTTCGTGATCCCGGCCGCAACAAAAGAACCAACAAACGTTCCAGCGGTGACGGCAACTAACGACAATGGAACAACCAAAGCGTGCGGGATATCCGCAATTGTGGCTATCAATGCTGAAACAAGCAGTAGTATGACACATACAGCACTGCCGGTGACAGTTCCGCATAACAGCGGTTTTAGGAAAACATGACATACGGTCGACTTCGATTTACGCATCTTGCACACCATCCTTAACACAGTGAGTCATGTTAGAGAATATGTGCAACGGTGTGTGATTATGACAAACAATCAATCTTCGTCATCATCATCAAAATCGTCGTCATCCAGTTCCGCGGGATCGTGGACAGTATCGCAGCTTTGAACAGCCCATTTTTTGATGGTCATTTTGCTACGGTCTGCACCGGTTTCGATGACAAGGGAATCTTCCTTAACTTGCAGGATTCGTCCGCAAATACCACCGATAGTGGTGATCTCGTCACCGACACGAAGATTGTTGCGCATTTTGGCGTCTTCTTGTTGCTGCTTCTTTTGGGGACGAATCATCAAAAAGTACATAACAACGATCATAACAACAATCATAATGATCGATGCGTATTGTTCAATTCCACCCATGATACAGTAACCTCCTTTTCGGATAATAGTACATACATTATAGCGGATATCCGGTATAATATCAAGCAAAAACGAAAAATAATTCTAAAAATTCACAATTACTGTGGGGTTATATACGAACATCCAGACGATGTGTGTATTCACGATAGAAGCTGGTGAATCGACCTTCATCGAGTGCTTCGCGGATACGTTCCATAAGGCTGTTGTAGAAATACAGATTGTGCATAACCGCAAGACGCATACCGAGCATCTCCCCTGCTTTGAGCAAATGGCGGATATACGCTCTGCTGTAACGACGGCAGACAGGACAATCACAGTTTTCATCAATGGGACGGTCATCTTCGGCGTATTTGCTGTTGATCAGGTTGCGATGTCCGTCCCACGTAAAAACGTGACCGTGGCGAGCGTTTCTGGAAGGCATGACACAATCAAACATATCGACGCCTCGATACACGCCTTCAAGAATATTTTCAGGTGTTCCGACACCCATCAGATAACGAGGCTTATCGGTGGGCATAAACGGTTCAACCGCCTCGATCATACGGTACATTTCAGGTGCGGGTTCGCCGACGGCAAGTCCGCCGATAGCATATCCGTCAAGTCCCATAGTGGCAATCTCTTTCATGTGGGAAATACGCAGATCTTCGTATGTGCAACCTTGGTTGATGCCGAAAAGCCATTGTTGTTTGTTAATGGTGTCGTCACTCTCGTTGAGGGTGCGCATAGCCGTCTGACAACGCTCGAGCCAACGTGTGGTTCTGGCGATTGAGGCTTTAGCATACGAATACTCAGCAGGGTTTTCTACACACTCGTCGAATGCCATGGCGATTGTCGAAGCAAGATGAGATTGTATGCGCATGCTTTCTTCGGGACCGATGAACAGCTTTTTGCCGTCGATATGCGATGAGAAATAAACGCCTTCCTCTTTGATTCTGCGCAGAGTGGCAAGTGAGAAAACTTGAAATCCGCCGCTGTCTGTTAAAATGGGACCTTGCCAGCCGGTGAATTTGTGGAGTCCGCCGCGTCGATATACCAGGTCATCACCGGGACGTACGTGAAGATGGTAGGTGTTGCAAAGCATGATCTGACACTTTAAATCGGCAAGATCGTGAGCCGATACAGCACCTTTGATGGCACCGCTTGTAGCAACATTCATAAAAAGCGGGGTTTGAACAGTGCCGTGGGGCGTTTCCAAAATACCGCGTCTGGCTTGACCCTCGGTTTTCATAACGGTAATTCCCATATCTGTGTTTAACCTCTCTTTGTCAGATAATCAGCATAGCATCGCCGAAGCTGAAGAAACGATATTGGTTATCAACAGCATGCTTATAGGCGTTCATCGTGTGTTCGTATCCCGCAAAAGCGCTTACAAGCATAATCAGCGTACTTTCCGGAAGATGGAAATTGGTGATCAAACCATCCAGCAGCTTGAATTGATAGCCGGGATAAATAAAAATTTCCGTCCAACCGTCAGCGGCATGAACAAGTCCGTCATCACCGAGACCGACACTCTCCAAAGTGCGACAGCTGGTTGTACCGACGGCAATCACACGGCCGCCGTTTGCTCTCGTGTGATTGATGAGATCGGCGGTTTTTTGTGAAAGTTCATAGTGCTCAGCATGCATATGATGCTCGTGAATGTTTTCAACTTTGACCGGACGGAATGTGCCTAATCCTACGTGAAGTGTGACAAAGCCGATATCAATGCCCATGTCACGAATAGAATCCAGTAGTTGAGGTGTGAAATGCAATCCGGCCGTGGGGGCAGCTGCAGAGCCGTTTTCACGGGAATAAACCGTTTGGTACCGTTCTCTGTCTGCAAGTTTTTCGGTAATGTACGGAGGCAACGGCATTTCGCCGACACGATCAAGTACATGATAGAAATTCGGTCCGTCATAGTGGAATTCGACAAGACGATTGCCACCGTCAAGGATCTCGAGAACGTTAGCGGTTAAAATACCATCGCCAAACGAAATAACATCGCCGGGACGGGCTTTTTTTCCGGGACCTGCGAGAACTTCCCAACGGTCGCTGCCGTGATTTTGGAGCAACAGCAACTCAACCCCACCGCCTGTGGGAACGCGATTGCCGTAAATACGCGCAGGAAGAACGCGGCTGTCGTTGAGAATCAGACAATCGCCGGGACGTAAAAAGGAGACAATGTCGCGAAAAACGCGGTCTTGAACGGTTCCGGTTTGACGATCCAAATACAGAAGTTTTGAAGAATCCCGCGGTTCAAGCGGCGTTTGTGCGATCATCGACTCGGGAAGATCATAGTAAAAATCGGATGTTTTCATAAAATTTTTACTCCAAATTAGCTAAATTTCAGCGCCTATTATTATCAATTATGTTTGACAATCGGACGACATAATGGTAAAATATCTAGTGTATGGCGTCTTTAAGGTATAGTATACCAGTGAACGTCTCAATCTGTCAATATCGGGCTTGTCAAATTCCCGATTTATTATGAAAGGATGCGACATAAATGAAACAGTTTAACGTCGGTATTATCGGTGCAACCGGTATGGTTGGTCAGCGTTTCGCCACTCTTCTTGCGGACCATCCGTGGTTTAATGTGACAACGCTTGCTGCGAGCGGACGCTCTGCGGGTAAAACCTATAAAGAGGCTGTCGGTAATCGTTGGGCGATGAAAACGCCGATGCCCGAGAAAATGGAAAATATGATCATTCTTGATGCTGCGGATATTGCGGCGGTGACGGCGAATGTTGATTTTTGCTTCTGCGCTGTCAACATGAAGAAGGATGAGATCAAAGCTCTTGAAGAGGCGTATGCCAAAGCGGAATGCCCCATTGTTTCCAACAACAGCGCGCACCGTTTTACGGACGATGTGCCGATGGTGATTCCCGAGCTCAATGCCGATCACATCAATATTATCCCCGCTCAGCGTCGTCGTCTCGGTACCAAGCGCGGTTTCATTGCGGTGAAATCCAATTGTTCACTGCAGAGCTATGTTCCCGCCCTCTTCCCTCTTTCCAAATTCGGTATTAACAAAGCGCTCGTCTGCACATATCAGGCTATTTCCGGCGCCGGTAAGACGTTTGAAACCTGGCCTGAGATGGTGGATAATGTGATCCCGTATATCGGCGGTGAGGAAGAAAAATCCGAAAAAGAGCCGCTCAAGATCTGGGGTACCATCGAAGGCGATAAGATCGTTAACGCCACCTCCCCCGCATTTACGGCGCAATGCCTGCGCGTGCCTGTTTCGGACGGTCACTTTGCGGCGGTGTATTGCTCTTTTGAAAACAAGCCTTCCAAGGAAGAAATCATCGAAACCTGGAAATCGTTCAGCGGACGCGCTCAGGAGCTCGAGCTTCCCAGCGCTCCGAAACAGTTCCTCCATTATTTTGAAGAGGACAATATGCCCCAGACGGCACTTAACCGTAATCTTGAAAACGGTATGGCTATTTCGCTTGGCCGTTTGCGCGAAGATTCGCAGTATGATTTTAAGTTTGTCGGTTTGTCTCACAACACGCTTCGCGGTGCTGCCGGCGGCGCGGTCCTTCTTGCGGAGCTTCTTTGCGCCGAAGGATACATGGATTGATTTGTCTGCATATAATGCAGTGGATTGATCAGCAAGTAATTTAAGGAGGTTTGTTCATATGAGTAAACATACCATCTTCACGGGTGCCGGTGTTGCCATTGTCACTCCCATGAATGCCGATGGCTCTGTTAATTATGATAAGTATCGTGAGTTCATTGATTGGCAGATTGAAAACGGTACAGACGCTATTATCACCTGCGGAACGACCGGTGAGTCGTCGACATTGACTGCAGAAGAACACATTGAAGTTATGAAAGTCGCCGTTGAACACACTGCGGGTCGCGTACCGGTCATTGCCGGCACAGGCTCCAATGATACGGCTTTTGGTATTCAATTGTCTGTTGAGGCCAGAGAACTGGGTGTTGATGCGTTGTTGCTTGTGACGCCGTATTATAACAAAGCCTCTCAGCGAGGTTTGATCACACATTATAACGCCATTTGTGATGCAGCAAAGCTTCCGGCGATCCTTTACAGTGTCCCTTCGCGTACCGGTGTGAATATTCAACCCGCGACGGTAGCTAAGTTGTATGAAAACCCTTATATTTGTGCTGTGAAAGAAGCAAGCGGCGATATTTCGCAAGTGGCAAAGATTGCCGCGATGTGTGACATCGATATCTATTCCGGCAATGATGATCAGATCGTTCCGATTCTGTCTCTCGGCGGTAAAGGCGTTATTTCCGTGCTGTCGAATGTTTGCCCGAAGGAAACCCATGACATTTGTGCCAAGTGGTTCGAGGGCGATGTTGCGGAGAGTAAGCGTCTTCAGCTTGCGTATCTGGATCTGTGCAATGCATTGTTCTGCGACGTGAATCCGATTCCCGTCAAGGAAGCCCTGAACATGATGGGCTGGGAACACGGTGAATGCCGCCTGCCGCTGTGTGGCATGGACGACGCCTCCAAAGCGGTGTTAAGCGCCGCGCTCAAAAAGCACGGATTGATTTGATGATTGAAAGGATGTTCATACATGGTGCGGCTGATCATCAGTGGATGTAACGGTAAAATGGGTCGTATGTTGACTTCGGTGATTGCTCACCGTTGTGACTGTGAAATTGTGGCAGGCTTTGATATCAACACGGAGTCTTCCGCAGGATATCCTGTTTATGCCAATCCGATGAACTGCGATGTTGAAGCGGATGCGATCATTGACTTTTCTCATCCTGCAGCACTGAACGGGGTTATCTCCTACGCTAGGGCACACAATCTGCCGGTTGTGGTCGCGACCACCGGACTCAGTGCCGAACAACTTGACAGCGTTAAGGCGGCTTCTTCCGAAGTGGCGGTCTTCTTCAGCGCGAATATGTCGCTTGGAATCAGTCTTTTGGCGGAACTCGCCAGAAAAGCGGCGGCCATTCTCGGCGGAGAATTTGATGTTGAAATTATCGAGAAACATCACAATCAGAAAATTGACGCACCTTCCGGAACGGCTTTGTTGCTGGCAAACGCTCTCAGTGAAGCTCTCCCCTATGATCCCGAATATGTTTTTGATCGCCACGCTGTGCGTCAAAAACGCGATCAAAAGGAAATTGGTTTTTCAAGTATTCGCGGTGGAACGATCGTCGGTGAACATGATGTGATTTTTGCCGGTCGTGACGAAGTCATTACGCTGTCTCACTCGGCCGCATCAAAAGAAGTGTTTGCTGTCGGCGCGGTGAATGCCGCCATTTTCCTTGTCGGCAAAGAGCCGGGATACTATTCTATGGCAGATTTGGTTGCCAATGCATAAAATAATTAACTAAAAAGAGGAACCATCTCCGTTTGAACTGTATCCCGAAAAACGGACATTGAAAGAAAAGACCCCCTGTTGTAGAATTAAAGCTACAACAGGGGGTTATGTCATGTCCAGAAATTATGTAAAAGTAGAATGTTTAGCAGAAGAAGTGTTTCGCCGTAAAGAAGCAGGAGAAACACATAGAGAGATTGGCGAACACTTTGGATTAACCAAGGAACAAATCAAAAGGCTGGTAAATCGCCAACGAAGAAAGCAACGTATGGTTATGAACGGGTATATTCCTCGTCCAAAAGGTCGTCCTCGCAAAGCGGAAGCAACAGAAGAAATTCGCCGAAACAACGAATTGATTGAACTGCGTATGCAGGTAGAATTGTTGCGAAATTTTCTATCAGAAGTTGGAAGGAGGTGAAGTTGAAATACAGAGTAATTGAACGTTTTAGAGGAACGTACAGCATTGAAGCGATGTGCAAAATGTTTGGAGTTTCTAGAAGCGGCTATTACGCGTGGCGTAACAGACAAGGAAAAGAAAACAAAGATCAGTGGCTCGTTGATCTGATTGCAGAAATTCAAACAAAGAGTAAGCAAACCTACGGCTGCCGTCGGATCCGACGGTGGTTAAAACGAAAACACAACAAAACCGTGAATCTGAAAGCGATTTTACGTATTATGCGTAAATATGATTTGTTGTCTCAAGTACGCCGTCACAGACCATATATGCGCTACCAAAAGGCACTTCACAAATATTCAAACGAGTTAAAAAGAGAGTTTAACCAAACAGTACCCAATCAATTTTGGGCAACGGATATTACCTATATCCCAACAGCTCACGGAATGGTTTATATGTGTGCGGTCATTGATTTGTGTGGAAAGATGGTATTAGCGTACCGCATCGGCACTGACATGACAGCATCGCTGGTAACAGATACTATCCGAGATGCTAAACAAAAAGAAATGGTCACTGATGGACTCGCACTCCACAGTGACCAAGGGTCTCAATACACATCCAAAGCATATTTTGACCTAATGCAAGAATACCACATTCAGCCCTCGATGTCCAGTCCCGGATGTCCATACGACAATGCTGCAATGGAAAATTTCTTTGGCACGCTGAAAACAGAATGTTTGTACCGCATGAAATTCGCCAACAAAGTTGCCGTAGAACAAGCAGTAGCAGAATATATTCAGTTCTACAATTATGAACGTATCAACTTAAAAGACGGCCTTACTCCGTACGAAATACGGAGCAAAGCCGCCTAATTTAAAGATATTCTACGATAGGGTTCTTTTTTCTTTGTCTATTCAATGGGATACAGTCCAGTTTTTGGAGATGGTTCCTTTTTTTATATGTCATTTTTGACAACATCTTCGAATGTTTCGCCTTTCACAACAACACGAGATTGCCCATCTTTTACCATGACAACAGCAGGATTCGGTAAGCGGTTGTAATGAGATGACATGGAGTAATTGTAGGCGCCGGTAACAAGAACGGCGAGCGTGTCCCCTTCTTCACACGGTTGAAGGTTCGTGTTTTCCTGCAACAGGTCACCGCTCTCACAGCAACGCCCTGCAATCGTGACGACGGTATCAACGGGTTCGTTGGCTTTGTTAGCGATAATAGCGGTATATTCCGAATGATACAGGGCATAACGGGGATTGTCTGCCATGCCGCCGTCGACACTGACATAGGTGCGAACGCCGGGGATTTCTTTGACACCGCCGACGGTATAAAGCGTGATACCGGCGGAAGCGACGACCGATCGACCGGGTTCGATGAAGATAAACGGCACGGGGTAATTCAGTGCTTCTGCGGTTTGTTTCAAAGACGAAGCGGCAAGTTTCATATACTCTTTTTTTGAAAGAGGATTGTCGTTGGCGGTGTATTTAACGCCAAAGCCGCCACCGAGATTCAATTCCGGAAGCGTGACACCGTATTGATTGCGGATATCGCTCAGAAATCCGAGCATAACCTCTGCCGCGTGTTCGAACGGTTTTTCGTCAAAGATTTGTGAGCCGATGTGACAGTGCATGCCTTTTAATTCGATATTAGGCGTCGATAATGCGACCCCAACCATTTCCATTGCCTCGCCGTTTTCGAGCGTAAAACCAAATTTGGAATCGATTTGTCCCGTCTTGACGAAGTCATGGGTGTGGGCATCGATTCCCGGGGTGATTCGCATAAATACAGCGGCGTTTTTGTTCATATTGACAGCAATGGTAGACAAGCGCTTCAGCTCAGTGGGATTGTCCACGACGATGCGGCCGACGCCGAAAGACAAGGCCATTTGCAAGTCGGCGACCGTTTTATTATTGCCGTGAAAAATGATATGTTCTGCAGGAAAACCGGCAGTAACAGCGGTATACAGTTCTCCGCAAGAGACGACGTCGATCCAGCAATTTTCGCTGTTGACGATACGGTAGATTTCTTTAAAGGAACACGCTTTGCTGGCGTATGCAACAGCACCGCCGTTTTCATAGTTCTCCGCGATGGAGCTTTGAAAATCGCGCAGTGCTTGACGAATAGAGGTTTCGTCCATGACGTAAAGCGGTGTTCCGTAGGTTTTGGCGAGTGCAACCGTATCACATTCACCGATTGTCAGATGACCTTCAGCGTTAATGTGCAAAGCGGTAGAGATATCGTGAGGATTCATTGATTTTCATTCCTTCCGTTATTCGGAATCGTCGCTGCAAACATCATCGATGATATCGATCAATGCTTGGGCTCCTTCGCCGTTGATTGATGAAAACGGGATCATTAACATACCGTCATAAGGTGCCAATTCGTCTTTCAGGGCTTCTTCCCTTTTGAGACGTTCGCCTTTTTTCAGCTTGTCCGATTTTGTTAATACAACAATAAACGGAATGCCGTTGTCGACAAGATAGTCAAGCATCATGTAATCGTCTTTAGTCGGCTTATGACGGATATCGATCAATTGGATTACCAGACGCATATCTCTTTCTTGAGAAAAATAGCCGTTGATCAAATCACTCCATCGCGATTTTTCTGCCTGCGATACCTTGGCGTAGCCGTACCCGGGAAGATCAACCAGTCGTAAAGAATCTAAGCGGTAGAAATTAATGGTTGCGGTTTTTCCGGGAGTAGCACTGGTTCTGGCGAGAGACTTTCGTTGAAGAATGCGATTGATCAGTGAGGATTTTCCGACGTTGGAATGGCCTGAAATGGCAATTTCGGGCAGAGTTGACATCGGCAATTGTTCTGCGTTTCCGGCAGAAAATTCAAATGCGGCACTGTGGATATTCATAACCGTGTACTCACCTACTTAAATTATGTGATAGGAATAGAGACGGAGTGTGTGTTACGCGTTGTTTTGGGCAAATGATCCGTTTTGTCGGGAGGCGTGATTTGTCGCAATGCATGGTGCAAAACGTCGTTCATGTGTGATACAGGGATAATATTCAACGATTGTTTCACAACATCGTCCACTTTGTCGAGATCGGCAAGATTGTCCTCGGGGATCAGTACGGTTTTCATGCCGTTAACGTAGGCCGCCATCAGCTTTTCTTTCAGCCCGCCGATGGGCAATGCTCGACCGCGAAGAGACAACTCGCCTGTCATGGCGACTTTGCCGCGTACAGGAATATTGCTGAGTGCCGACAAAATGGCGGTAGCCATAGCAAGACCCGCAGAGGGTCCGTCTTTGGGGACGGCACCTTCTGGTGCATGAAGATGGATATCGCGATTACGATGGAAATCTTGCGGAAGATCCCACGCCATGGCAATGGAGCGAACATAGCTGATTGCCAGTTGGGCCGATTCTTTCATCACATCGCCGAGAGAACCGGTCAATTCGATTTTCCCTGTGCCGGGCAATACAGCCACCTCAATGGGAAGCATTTCTCCCCCGACCTTTGTCCAAGCGAGTCCGTTAACGACACCGACGGTGTCTTTGTGTTGATCGGAATCGGGTTTGTATTTGACGGCACCTAAGAAATCCGACAGTGAACTGACTGTTACGACATCCTCGCCGTTTACGAGTCGTTTGGCGGCTTGTCGGCAAATTTTGCCGATACAGCGTTCCAACTGACGGACACCGGCTTCTCTGGTATAGCCGTCAATCAGCAAACGAAGCTGTTTGTCGGAAATTTTCAGATTTTTCGATGTTAATCCGTTTTGCGCAAATTGCTTTTTCAAAAGATGCTTTTTGGTAATGTGGAATTTCTCTTCTGCTGTATAACTCGACAAGGTGATGATATCCATGCGATCGTACAACGGTCCGGGGATCGCAGATGGATCGTTTGCGGTTGTGATGAAAATGACTTTTGAAAGATCAAAGGGAATCTCTACATAATGGTCAACAAAGCTGTGGTTTTGTTCGGCATCAAGCACTTCCAATAAAGCGGACGACGGATCGCCGCGAAAATCGTTGCCCATCTTGTCGATTTCGTCGAGAAGAATCAAAGGATTAGCGGTCTTGGCTTGCTTGACGGCCGTCATGATGCGTCCCATCATAGCGCCGATATACGTTTTTCTGTGACCGCGGATATCGGACTCGTCGCGGACACCGCCGAGAGATACGCGAACGTATTCCCTGCCCATTGCGCCGGCAATCGAACGAACGATGGAGGTTTTGCCGACACCGGGAGGACCGACAAGGCACAAAACCTGCGCACTGCGTGCGTCGGTAAGTTGCCAGACGGCCATCAATTCGAGAATGCGTTCTTTTACTTCCTGCATACCATAGTGATCTTTATTCAGTGTTTTCTCTGCGGCGCGGAGATCGGTTTTATCGGTGGAATACACGCCCCACGGAAGGTCCAAAACCGTGTCGATATAGTTTCTCACCACGGTTGCTTCGTGAGAACCGGAAGGCATTTTTACCAGTTTGGTGACTTCTTTTTCAAGCTTCTCTCTTGCGGCAGCAGACAATGCGGTTGCCGCCATTCTTTCGCGGTATTCAGTCGCTTCTTCGATCGGTGATTCGTGCTCGCCGAGTTCTTCCGCGATGGCTTTCATCTGTTCGCGAAGATAGTATTCTTTTTGATTTTGTTCGACTTGCTCGTGAACACGATTTTGGATATCTTGTTCCAACGCTAAAATGGCGTCTTCCCGCTCAAGCAAAACTAGCAGTTGCTCCATTCGCTTTGAAACAGAGGCAGTAGATAACAACCGTTGTTTTTCGTCGATGGAAAACGGAATATTGGTGGCGATAAAATCGGCAAGTTCTCCTGCACGTTCGATGGAATGGACAGCCGTAACCATGTCTTGCGTAACATTTGCGGACAACTCGGAGTAGGTTTCAAATCGTGCGCGGCAACCGCGAATAAAAGCGCGTTCTTTGAGAGGATCGGATACACGAGGCTCAGCCAAACGGATTACCTGCGCCATCATAAACGGCTCGGATTGTGTCACCGAGCACAGCATGGCACGATAACACCCTTCAACCATAACGCGTAGCGTGTCCCCTTGTGCACGTAATACCTGGCGGATTTTGGCGACAACGCCGACGGTGTGAAGGTTGTCGGCGGTGGGATCTTCTTGTGTCATATCGCGTTGCGTTACAAGGAAAATGGTTTGCTCGTGTTGCATCGATTCACTGAGGGCGGCAATTGATTTTTGTCGACCGACATCAAAGTGAACGGGAACGTCCGGAAATACAACAAGCCCTCTCAGCGCGAGAACCGGCAAGGTTTCGTTAGCTCTTTCCCCTTTTTTGACAATCATATTATCGGGACTCCTTTGAACTTTAAAAAGACAGACAGTGCGGGTCAAAAAACGAACCGACTGTCTGTCTTGTAATCTGTTTGTAGATTAAGCGGTGACCTTTTTCTTTTGAGGTCTGGTTTTGGTGGCAGTCTTCAAGCGCGAAGGCTTGCGTTCGGGATTATAAACAAACTCGGGATCACCGACGCGGTCGACAACAGCTTTTGTAATCACGATCTTTTCAATCGTGTGGTCGGAAGGGACAGCAAACATGAATTCAGTGAGAAGGCCTTCCATTACAGAACGTAAACCGCGCGCACCGGTGTTCAATTCGATGGTTTTCTCGACAATCGCCACAAGCGCATCTTCCGTGAACTCCAATTCCACACCGTCAAGCTCAAAAAGACGTTTGTATTGTTTGAGCAAGGCGTTTTTGGGTTCGACAAGAATTTTGACAAGTGCTTCGGTGTCCAAAGCGGACAATGCCGTTACCACGGGCATTCTGCCGACCAGCTCGGGAATCAGACCGTACTTGATCAAATCCTGCGGAATCACCTGCGAGTAAAGATTACTCAGTTGCATTTCCTTTTTAGATCTGACCGAGTTGCCAAAGCCGAGGGAACCGGAAGCTACGCGTTTTTCAACAATCTTTTCAATACCGTCAAATGCACCACCCAAAATAAAGAGGATATTGGAGGTGTCGATTTGAATGAAATCTTGTTGAGGATGCTTTCTTCCTCCTCCAGGAGGAACGTTGGCAACGGTTCCTTCAACGATTTTGAGCAGTGCCTGCTGAACGCCTTCGCCGCTGACATCGCGGGTGATCGAAGGATTTTCGCTTCGACGGGCAATTTTATCGATTTCATCGATATAAATAATGCCGCGTTGTGCGCGTTGAACATTGCCGCCGGAAGCTTGAATCAAACGCAGCAGAATGTTTTCGACGTCTTCACCGACATACCCCGCTTCGGTAAGCGTTGTAGCGTCGGTGATGGCAAACGGAACATCCAGAATTTTGGCAAGAGTTTGTGCAAGAGCCGTTTTTCCGACGCCGGTCGGACCGAGAAGAAGAACGTTACTCTTTCCAAACTCCATGTCCGATTCTTTTCCGAAATAAATGCGCTTATAGTGGTTATAAACAGCAACGGATAATGCGACTTTGGCATCATCTTGACCGATGACGTATTCATCGAGACCGTTTTTGATCTCCATCGGTGTCGGAAGGTACGCGGGAATGTCGTCGTTTTTATCGCGTTTGGAGCGAGATGCAGGCTCGCCGATGCTATCAGCGAGAATATCCTGGCAAAGCCCAACGCATTCATTGCAGATATATACGCCGGGACCTGCAATCAACTGAATGACATCGTTTTGCGATTTTCCGCAAAATGAACAGAAAATCTCATCGTTGTTTTTCGGCATTGTCGAGCGCTCCTTTCGATGAAATTACGAACACAAAGAACGGATTACACACGCTTGGAAATAACATTATCGATCAAGCCGTACTCTTTGGCTTTTTCAGCGGACATATAGTTGTCGCGTTCGGTATCCGCTTCGATCTTTTCGAGAGGCTGACCGGTCATCTCCGACAACATTTGATTCATTTTACCGCGAATATACAGGATATGATCGGCGTGAATCTTGATGTCAGTGGCTTGACCCTGTGTACCGCCGAGAGGCTGGTGGATCATGATTTCGCTGTTGGGAAGGGCAAAACGCTTACCTTTTGTGCCCGCCGCAAGCAGGAAAGCACCCATGCTGGCGGCCATACCGATGCAGGTGGTCACAACATCGCATTTGATGAATTGCATGGTGTCGTAAATCGCCATGCCCGAGGTAACGGAACCACCGGGGCTGTTGATATACAGGTGAATATCCTTATCGGGATCTTGACCTTCAAGATAAAGCAATTGCGCGACAATCAACGAAGCTGTTGTGTCATTCACCTGATCGGAGAGCAAAATGATTCGATCGTTTAACAAACGGGAGAAAATATCGTACGATCTTTCACCGTGACCTGTTTGTTCAACAACATACGGAATAACACTACTCATAACAGTACACCTTTCCTTTCGTTATATCGGCAAGTATGGGACAATCAAATCAGAATATACAATTATTCGGTAACAACGGCATTTTCTTTGAGGAACTTGAGAGCCTTCTCGACAGCAAGGTCGCGGGACAGATCTTCAGCGGGAACAAAGGTTTTAACCTGCTCAACTTCCATCTTGTACATATCGGCATATTTCTGATACTCTGCGTTAAGGTCATCGTCGGAGACGGTGATGTTCTCCGCTTTGACAACCGCTTCAAGAGCAAGGCGGACTTTCACCTGACGCTCGGCCTGCTCACGGAAACCTTCTTCAAAAGCTTCCATGTCCATGCCGGTATATTTCATGTAAGTATCAAGGTCAAGACCCTGAGACTGCAGTCTGTAAGCAAAATCGCGGACATGGTCCTTAACGCGATTCTTGTACATTGCTTCGGGGATTTCTGCGGTCATGCCGTCAGCAAGCTGATCGAGAAGTGCCGCCTCGAAAGCGTCCTCAGCAGACTTTTCATTGGCTTTTTGCAGACGCTCGCGAATGTCGTTCTTCAGCTCGTCGAGGGTGTCAAACTCACTGCAGTCCTTCGCAAAGTCGTCATTCAGTTCGGGAAGCTCCTTGGTTTTGATTTCATGCAGCTTGCACTTGAAAACAGCGGCCTTGGCAGCGAGCTCCTCAGCTTGATAATCCTCGGGGAACGTAACGTTCACGTCAAATTCCTCGTCGATGGATTTACCGACGATCTGCTCCTCGAAGCCGGGGATAAATTGACCGGAACCGAGCACCAAAGAATACTTCTCAGCTTTGCCGCCGTCAAAAGCGACATCGTCAACAAAGCCCTCAAAGTCAAACACGACAGTGTCGCCGTCCTGAGCGGCACGACCCTCAACGGAAACCATGCGAGAGTTGCGCTCCTGGAGCTTCACAAGTTCAGCGGCCACGTCTTCGTCCGTGACAGCGGTAACGGTTTTGGCGGCCTTCAGACCTTTATAGGCGCCGAGCGTCACTTCGGGCTTAACAGTGATGACCGCTTTGAAAACGAGACCTTCTTTACCGACAGAAACCACATCGAGATCGATTTTATCCTCGACATATTCGTAGCCGGATTCGGCAATCGCTTCATCAAGAGCGGTCGGATACAGGTCGTTCATGGCATCTTCGTAGAAAACACCTTCACCGTACATCTTTTCGACAAGGTGACGGGGAGCTTTTCCCTTGCGGAAACCGGGAACGGCCATCTTTTTAATGTTCTTTTTATAAGCCTTGACAACGGCGGCTTCGAAAGCCTCTGCCCCGACTTCGATCTCCAATTCAATGCGATTGGTTTCTTTGACTGTTGTTGATTTTAAGCTCATTTTAAGTCCTCCTAACATTGATGTACGATTATTCTTCGCGTACATACACAATATTAAAAATTATATCACATCTATATTCATTTTACCAGTCCTTTTTTTAAAAAAACAGCATCAAAATAAAAAAAGTACCGCATTTCAGCGTATGAAATGCGGTACAAATTGAAGACTGTCACCTGAAACCAGTTGCATGTGTACATTGCGATAGGTTCCGTTAAATGCTTTGGATATAGCGGCTCTGCCGTGAATGTGACCGTAATACAGTTCGGTAATGCCGAGTTCACAAAGAGCGTCCATCATTTCTTCGCACACGGTTCCTGCAAAAACAGGCGGATAGTGTAAAAAAACAATGGGTTTCAGTCCGGCAGAAACGGCATGTTCTACGGACATTTTCAGCCTGCCGATTTCGCGGTTAAGGACCTTTTTGTCGGCGTCTGCTTCTGCATCGTAGAACCAGCCTCTGGTTCCGCAAACGGCATGTGTTCCGTCGATGTCAAAGCAATCGTTGTGAACAACGGTCAGAGAATCCAAATGATGTTCGGCGAAAAATGTGTCCATTTTGCGGCGTGTTTCCCACCAATAATCGTGGTTGCCTTTGAGGAGGAGTTTTCTGCCGGGGAGCTGATGCAAGAACTCAAAATCGGCAAGTGCTTCTTTCATGGTCATTCCCCACGAAATGTCTCCGGCAATCACCACAACATCGTCGTCTTTGACAATGTTGTTCCAGTGAGAACGCAAACGGTCAACGTAACCGCTCCAGCCCGGAAAATCATCCATCGGTTTATTGGTGCCGAGGGATAAATGCAGGTCGGCAATCGCATATAACGCCATTCTTGCATTCCCCTCCCTCGTATACGATAAGATGATTATTGGATACCGAGCATGGTATAAACGACCTGACGCATGGTTTCTTTGTCGCAAACATCGTCAAAACGCGGCGTTGCTCCGCGAAGATTCGCAAGAGGAGCAGGCACGACTTCGCCGGAAACCGCGTTGAGCTTTTCGACCTTTTCGAATTCATCAAGATCCGCGCCGTCTACGTCAAGGGCGTTCAGAACGCTTGCAGAGAATTTATACGGATTGGCGGTTGAGGCGATGACCGTCGGAGTCGTATCTCCGGTACGCTCGGTGTAATCGTTGTAAACGCGAAGCGCAACCGCGGTATGGGTATCACACAGATAGCCGTATTTGTCAAAGGTATCTTTAATGGTTTGAGCGGTTTGCTCATCGTCGCAACAACCGCCGACAAACAACTCATCAATCGCTTTTTTCACGGAATCGGACACCGTGTATTGTCCTTCTTTGTTCAGAGCGGTCATCAATTCGCGGATTTCGCCGTCGTTACGACCCGAAAGCTCGTAAAGCAGTCTTTCGAGGTTGGAAGAAATCAAAATATCCATCGACGGAGAGGTGGTCGTGTAGAAATCGCGATTGCGGTCGTAAACGCCCTTTTCGATGAAATCGGTCAGCACGCGATTGCGATTGGAAGCGCAGATCAGCTTACCGACGGGAAGTCCCATTCTTTTGGCGTAATATGCGGCGAGAATATTGCCGAAGTTACCGGTAGGAACCACGACATTCATCGGCTCGCCGTTCTTGAGAGTGCCGTTTTTAACAAGATCACAGTATGCCGAAACATAATACACGATCTGAGGAACCAATCTGCCCCAGTTGATGGAGTTGGCACTGGAGAACATCATGCCGTTGTCCGAGAGAACACCCGCAACATCAGCATCGGTAAAAATGGTTTTCACGCCGGTTTGAGCATCGTCGAAGTTGCCGCGGATCGCACAAACAGCGACATTGTTGCCTTCTTGTGTTACCATCTGCAGTTTTTGCATGGGGCTGACGCCCTCTTCGGGATAGAATACCAGAATCTTGGTGTGATCGGCATCGCGGAAGCCTTCCAATGCCGCTTTACCGGTGTCGCCGGACGTGGCAACCAGAATGACGATCTCTTTACCGTCCGCCTTTTTCTGCGCGGAAACACGCATCAAATGCGGCAAAATCTGCAAAGCCATATCTTTAAAAGCGCAGGTCGGACCATGCCACAATTCCAAAATGTGAGCATGATCGCCGAGTGCTTTCAAAGGAGCGATCGCCTCGTGACGGAAGCGCTCGGGAGAGTATGCCGCTTTGGCGCACTCAGCCACTTCTTCCTCAGTGAAATCGGTCAGATATTTAGAGAGCACGTAGGTAGCTCGCTCTACATACGTTTTGTTTGTCAAAGACACAATTTCTTCGGCAGAAAGAGTCGGAAAGGATTCGGGGACAAACAGTCCTCCCTCTTTCGAAATACCTTGTGTAATGGCGTGTGCAGCCGAAACGCTGACGGCATTATCTCTTGTGCTATGATATTGCATAATACTTCGACCTCCTCGAAAATTACTTATCATATTCTAATACATATTTTGTGTATTGTCAAACAATTATCAATAGAATTTAACGGTTAAAATGCACGGCGGAGATCCCCTGCCTCATAGGCATCAATCAAATGATCGATCTGTGTGGGAATCATAGGATCGTCATCGGAAACCCAGACTTCCACAACATCGAACCGCGGCTGAAGATTGGAGGGATACGCTTGTAAATAATGCGCCGCTGTCCGCAAAAGCTTGCGTTGTTTTGCGAGGGTTACAGCTTCTTTCGGCTCAATGTAAGAATCATCGGCACGTGTTTTCACTTCAACGAATACCAGTTGCTTGCGATCAACGGCAATGATATCGATTTCACCGAAACGCGAACGATAATTGGAGGAAAGAACGGTATATCCTTTGTCGCGAAGAAATCTGGCCGCAAGAACTTCTCCTGCCAACCCTTTTGTGGTCATTTCCATGAATTATCACTTCATTTCTTTTCGCGATCAAACAGCTTTTTTAAAAAACTGGGACGATGGCACGGTAAAACACCATGTGCCAAAATCGCATCGCAATGAGCCTTTGTTCCGTAGCCTTTGTGCGCGGCGAAACCGTACGCAGGATATTGACGGTCGAGGTCGTACATCAGACGATCTCGACTGACTTTGGCAAGCACAGATGCGGCGGCAACCGAAGCCGATAACGCATCGCCTTTTATGAGCGGCTGAGCGGGTAAGTTAAGTCCGGGCGGCACTTTGTTACCGTCAACCAACACCAGGTCCGGTGATACCGACAGTCCGTTTACGGCACGTGTCATCGCTAAAAAAGTGGCTTGCAGGATATTGTAGCGTTCGATCTCTTCAACATCGGCAAAGGCAATGCTGTAACTGAGTGCTTTTTCACAAATGACGGGAAACAACGCTTCGCGTTTTTTCTCTGTTAATTTTTTGGAATCGTTGAGGCCTTCGATGATGACGTCGGGCGGCAGAATAACAGCCGCCGCACAGACAGGACCAGCAAAAGGCCCTCTCCCCGCTTCATCGACACCGCAAAGTAAAAAAGACGTGTCAGAGCGGAATTGTTCGTCAAATTCGTGTATATCTTGCATGGCTATTCTCTTTTCTGATTATTTGGGACGTTCCCAAGTGATATGCCCGCATTTTCCTGCGCGATATTCATCGAGAACCATGTTGGCGGCGCGTAACGTATCGATTTCGCCTTTTGAAATCAGCATACCGCGTTTTCTTCCGACAAGCTCCAGCAATTCATATCCCGTTTCCGGAAGAGGCTCGGAAAGCTTATATCTTGCGATAAGCGAATCGCGATAATAAACAGATAACAGTGACAGCAATTCACACGCCAGTTCTTCACGATCCAGTATTTGGTCGCGGATTGCGCCGGTAAACGCCAAGCGAAGAGCCACTTGCTGGTCTTCGAATTTGGGCCAAAGTACACCCGGCGTATCGAGAAGCTGAGCGCCGGAACTCAGTGTAAACCATTGATTGCCGCGGGTGACGCCGGGACGATCCTCCGCTTTGGCTTTAGTCCCTTTGGTGAGGCGGTTGATAAACGTTGATTTCCCGACATTGGGAATGCCGACAACCATTGCGCGCACAGGACGACCGATCATGCCTTTTTTTATCCATGCTTCACGCTTATCGGCCATCGCCTGATTCATAACATCATCGAGCTTATTAAGACCTTTTCCGGTTTTGCAGTCAGCGGCAAGAACATGATATCCCTTGCTTTGAAAATGAGTGATCCATTGATGAGTAGCATTGGTATCCGCCATGTCCGCTTTGTTCATGATGATCAGTCGCGGTTTTCCTCCTACAAGTGAATCGATTTCGGGGTTGCGACTGCTGATGGGAATGCGGGCATCGATTACTTCGATCACCATATCCACAAGTCCCAGGCTTTCTTTCAGCTTGCGTCTTGTTCTGGCCATGTGACCGGGAAACCATTGGATCGGTTTGTTGTTTTCCATAAATGTTACCCTTTCGGAAGGAATGTTGTCAAACAGTACCGAATTTGTTGAACGGCAAGAAGCGCAAAACGGCTTTTCCCAAAATCAGATCTTCACTGACACAACCGTTAATGTTATTGCATCCCAGTAAAGAAGGCATACGGCTGTCGAGAGAAACAATGCGATTGTCACCGAGAACAAACACATATCCTTCCGGCACGGTGACAGGACCACGCATCAGCTTGAGCTGGGTGACACAATCTGCGTCGAGGTAATCTTCATTAATCGCGACGCCGTTGACATAGACCTGGTTGGCGATTTCGTCGATCTCGACGGTATCTCCGCCGACACCGATGATACGTTTGATAAGCGGGGTATCCCCTTCGCGGTTGATGACGACAATGTCGCCGCGTTCGGGAGTATAGAAGATTTTTGAAAGAACAAGGCGATCGCCCTCTTGCAGGGTGCTTTCCATAGATCCGCCTTCAACACCGACAATACGAATGAAGAATGCAAACAAAACCGCCACCATGATCAGTGCCAACAGAGCAATTTCAACAAAATCAAAAACGCTTTCAAGCGCAGAGTTTTTCTTTTCCGCAGATGTCGTATTTTTCGGTTGGATGACTTCTTGTTCCATAACAATCCCTCCGTAAATTTGTTTTCAATATCAATTTATCATTTTACCATATATTTTTGTGTTTGAAAAGAGTGAATGTATGAATTTTTTTGAAAAATAAAAAGAGAACAGCGTTTGCTGTTCTCTTTCGGAATGCGCAAATTACAGACGCTCTTTGACCTTTGCAGCCTTACCAACGCGATCACGCAGATAGTACAGCTTGCTACGGCGAACCTTACCGCGGCGAACCACTTTCACCGAATCAACGTTCGGAGAGTGCAGCGGGAACACGCGCTCCACGCCAACGCCGTAAGAGACGCGGCGGACGGTGAAGGTTTCGGCAACGCCGCTACCGCGTTTAGCGATAACAGTGCCTTCAAAAGCCTGCAGTCTTTCACGCTCGCCCTCGCGGATCTTCACTTCCACGCGGACAGTGTCGCCGACGGCAAAAGAAGGAGCGTTTTCCTTCAGGCTGCCAGCGGCCATCAATTTCAATGCATCCATGTTTTTTCCTCCTGTTTGTTCAGATATTCATGCCCGACGGTAACTGACCGTAGCAGAGGAATACCCGCTTTCATGTCTTGCTTTCGCTTGGCAATCATCCCCAATGCGGCTTTAGGAAAACCGCACGGATACCAAATACCGATATATTTTAGCACAGGTTTAATAAAAATGCAAGTATTTTTTTAGAAAATCACAAAAATTTTTCTCCGCTCTTTGTGTATACCCCGAGGCGTGTCACATGAGCATCGTGAAGTTCTTCTCCGTAAACGGCTCCGAGCAACAACGACGGATTGATGGATTGTTCCCCCGTTGGCAAGGTGACGTATAAAACACATTGACCATTGTCTTCCGCAATCGTTACGTCTGTGATGAACGGTTTGATATTCACCGTTTTGAATGTTTTCTTTTTTGTGCGTTTTTGCACTTCGATCACGTCTTGTGATAAGGTGTTTTCGAGACGAATCCGATCTTTGAGCGGTAAACAGATCTTCCAGCGTGACGAGGCGATGTCTCCGACTTTGTTTTGTGCGGAATCGGCGACGGACACAACGATCCCTTCGGGCATATTTCGGTTCAGTCTGTCGACGATTTCCTGCATCGACATCGGTTGTTCCAAACGGAAATCCATATATTCGCATTCGCCTTCGTAGCCCAGCGACAGCGGAGATGCGAAGGTGATATACGGGTGTTTGCTGAATCCTTCCGTATACCACAGCGGAATCGCGGCGCGTCTGAGAACACGCGTCATTGTGCGCATCAAATCCAGGTGAGAGATGTATTTTGCTCGGCCTTTTTTGGAAAACTGAACACGAACGGTGTCAACGATGTTCAAAGCAAACACCTCCTTTGAAACAAGTTGCGCCGCAACCACTGCATTGTTCGCGACAATTCGGGGTTGTCAAGCTTTTGTGTGCTTTCTGGTTCTCACGCCACAAAAACGCTTTACTTACGCCGTAATCCAGATGATCCCACGGGAAAATTTCATCCTTGTCACGACGTCTGTTGGCGTAAAACGCGGGGTCAAGACCGTGTTCTTTGATCGTGTCGATCCAGGTGTCAAAGCGGAAATGTTCTGACCACGAATCGAGTTTGCATCCTTTTTTGTAGGCGCTCTCAATCACATCGCCGAGACGGCGGTCTCCGCGCGCCAACACCGCTTCCAAAAAGCTGACCTGCGCGTCGTGCCAGCTGAGAGATACCTTTTTCGTTTTTACAGAGGAGGATAACAAAGCTTGCTTTTCGTGAAGCTGTTCAATGGTGTCCTGGGGTTCCCACTGGAACGGCGTAAAAGGCTTGGGAACAAAACAAGATGCGCTGACGGAAACGGTGACCCCCTTCCCCTTCGGCTTGTCGGGATTCTCATAATAGAGGTTGACAACGCGTTGAGCCAACTGAGCAATTCCGATGATGTCTTCCGCGGTTTCGGTGGGAAGTCCCATCATAAAATACAATTTTACAGCTGTCCAACCGCCTTTAAAGGCTTTCGACACGGTTTCGGTGATCTCTTGTTCGGAAACATTTTTGTTGATGGCATCGCGCAATCGCTGCGTACCGGCTTCCGGCGCAAAGGTCAAACCGCTGCGGCGCAGGACATTGAGCTTGTTTGCGAGTTCTTCGGAAAAACCATCAACACGAAGAGAAGGCAACGACATATTGGTGTGGTTAGGTTCAGCCCATTCGAGCAAGGTCGGGAGCAGTTCGGTAAGCTTTGTATAATCGCTTGTGGAAAGTGAAGACAAAGAGAATTCCTCATATCCCGTAGATTCACACAAAGCCCGGCTTTGCTTGTTGATCGTATCGATTGATTTTTCGCGGACAGGACGATAGATAAAGCCTGCCTGGCAAAAACGACAACCGCGGATACAGCCACGGAATATTTCACTCATGGCGCGATCATGAACAATGTCCGTGAACGGTACCACAAAATATTCGGGATAATACATAGAATCCAAATCGCGCACAATTCTTTTGCGGATAGTCGCGGGCGCATTGTGCATCGGAGTAACACAAGCAATCGTTCCGTCGTCGTTGTAAGTCACCTCATACAACGACGGTACATATACACCTTCGATTTGAGCGGCTTCGCGCAAAAAACGTTGCTTGTTATAGCCGGTTTTCTTGTGCTGTTTATAAAGCTCGTTGATTTCAAGGTTGACCTCTTCGCCCTCACCCAGAATGAACAGATCGAAAAAGTCAGCCAAAGGTTCGGGGTTGCAAGCGCAAGGACCGCCGCCGATCACAAGCGGATAAGATTCGTCACGCTCTTCGGCGCGAAGCGGTACTCCCGCGAGGTCGAGCATATTCAGAACACCGGTATAGCTCATTTCATATTGCAACGTAAAGGCAATGAAATCAAATGCGGCAATAGCATCGCGGCTTTCGAGTCCGAAAAGAGGAATATGGTTTTCACGCATCAACAATTCCATGTCCTCATCGGGCGCAAAGACACGTTCACACCAGGTGTCTTCGCACGAATTGTATAGACCGTAGAGGATCTTCATGCCGAGATGAGACATACCGACTTCGTAAAGATCGGGAAAACAAAACGCAATGCGAACATCGACGGCGTCCGCTTGTTTTTGTACACTATTCAGTTCTCCGCCCGTATAGCGTGCCGGTTTTTGAACACGCAAAAACAGCGATTCCAGCTTTTGTTTATCCATCATAATGTGAGTACCGTCCTGTTTCAAAAGATAAATGCACCCATATTATAGCGTATTACGCGTCATATTTCAATTCCATTTGGCAAAAAGCTTACAAAAAATCGCATAGATTCCTATCGCCAGAACAGTAAAATTATAACCGGTATGACATAGAATAAGGATCCCGATGCCGAGCAACCCGACGGTTGTCATTCGGTCGATAATGGTATACATTTTAAAACAGATCGGCTTTTCATCGATGTTTTGAACAAGATGGAACCATATTTGACCGCCGTCTAAAGGATACACCGGAAGCAAATTGACAGCGGCCAATGCCAGGTGGACGATTTTAAGTTCTTCTCTCCCACCGAAAGCATCGATCATCAGAATGGATAGTATGTTGGCGAGTGGACCGGCGGCGGATATGCCTATCATCTGAAGATGTGAGATACACGATCGGTGTTGAGCAGAAATACGAATGCCGTATATTGACAATGTGATACTGTCCGGACGATGCGAAAAGCACATCATAACCATCAGATGACCGCATTCGTGAATGATTGCGGCGGCAACGCCCATTAAAGTAACACCTGACGGGTCAAAGTATAACAATATCAACAAAACGGCGGGAAACAGCAAGCTGATCTTGCATGGTATCCCGCCGATCGAGAGGCTAAGCATATGTTTCACTTGGGAGGATCGTCATCGGATCGACCGCCTTTCCGTAATCGCGCCATTCGATATGCACATGGTTTCCTGTTGAACGACCGGTACTTCCGACATGGGCGACCACGTCACCTGCGTTGACGGTTTGCCCCGTTTGTACGGTAATATCCAGACAATGAGCGTATACATACGCATATTGCGGTGAATGTTGAATGATGACGTAGTGTCCGTATCCGTTTTCTTCGTATCCGACATCGCACACTGTACCGCGCATCATAGCCCGCAATTCCGTGCCTGCATCAGCCGCAACATCAACACCGTGGTGTAAAACGGAAGTCTCGCCGGTGAGCGGGTCGATACGGTTTCCGTATGAGGAGGTTATAACGCCTCCTGTAAGCGGGGCCACGACCTCGGTGGTATTTCCCGAAACCGATAAAGCGTCCTCGGGCGATGACTCCGCTGTGATGGTAGTAGTCGTAGTGGCAACCGTTGATTTGAACGTGGCATCATCATCGGAAGTGTTGTTAAACATCAAAGCGTGTTCGTATAACCCTTCGTGAATATGTTCATAAAGGTATGTGTTTACGGGACCGCCGATTGCTTTAAAAAGCAATGTTATTGCGAGGAATACCAGGCATATCGAGCTTTGCACCAATAACAATTGCATTCCGTGAAAGATGGACTTTGCAGATGAAGAACGCGTGGTTTTCTCGTCTCCTTGGTTTTTCACTTTTATCCGCTCCTTCTCAAACAATGATGCAGATCAGGCCGTTACACCCCTCGTTGACGATGCGTTCCACCGTTTCTTTCATTCTCAGTCGTGCATCCATCGGCATACGACTGAGTTTATTGTGCAAGCCTTCATTGACAAGGCCGTAAAGTGAGGTGCCGAAAATGTTGGAATCCCAAATCTTTCCGGGATTTTCCTCAAATTCACGCATAAGATAATTAACCAATTCTTCGGATTGTCGTTCCGAACCGACGATGGGTGCCACTTCTGTTTCGATTGTTGCTTTCATCAGATGAACCGACGGCGCTTGCGCACGCAAACGAATACCATAGCGGCCGTTTTGTTTGATGATCTCGGGTTCGTCCAGCTCCATCTCATCGACAGTTGGCATCACAATACCGTATCCCGTGCGTTCGACCTCATCAAGGGCTTCACGAAATTTGTTGTAGGTTCCTCTGATCTCGGAAAGTTCTTTCATATTTTCCATGAGCATACTGTCATCATGGATATCGACACCGGTGACTTCGCTGAGAATCTGGTAGAACAGATCGTGAGCGATCTGTACCTTGACACATGCCTTCCCTTCTCCGGGACAGACACCGTCAACGACGGTGTGTTCAACAAATTCACAGCGACAAATCTCATCAGCAAAGTGGTGAATACTGCCCAGTTTTTTCGCTTGTATGGCATGGTGTTTTATAGAATCCATAACCGCCTTTCTGATGGGGTGCGTTTTATTGAGCGATGTTAACCATTTAGGAAGATGAATGTCAATCTGTTGCATCGGAAATTCAAATAATACTTTGCAGAGAATGTTGCTGATCATACCTTCATCGAGTTCCAAACAATTGACTGCACAAACAGGGACTTGATATTGCTCTTCCATCTCACAGCAGAGATTGGCACAAGCTTCATTTTCGGGATTGGTTGAGTTTAAAACAACCACAAACGGTTTGTGGAGTTCTTTGAGTTCGTCAATCACACGTTTTTCTGCTTCGGCATATTCGTGTCGAGGAATATCGGTGATGCTTCCGTCGGTCGTTACCACAATACCGATACTGGAGTGCTCCGAAATGACCTTTTTCGTTCCGATTTCTGCGGCAAGATTAAAAGGGATTTCTTCATCATACCACGGCGTTTTCACCATTCTCGGGGCGTTGTTCTCAATGTATCCGATCGCAGATGGTACGATGTATCCAACGCAATCGATAAGACGCACATCAACACCGGTAGCATCAGAAAGGTTTACTCTTACAGCTGTTTCCGGAACGAATTTCGGTTCGGTTGTCATGATGGTTTTACCGCCGGAAGACTGAGGAAGCTCGTCAACAGCGCGTTCTTTTATATTATTATCGGTGATATTCGGCAGTACCATGGATTCCATAAATTTTTTGATAAAGGTGGATTTTCCGCTACGGACAGGGCCGATCACGCCAAGATACAATGCTCCGGCGGTACGTTCGCGGATATCCTGATAGATTTCAGTTTGTGTCATAAAGTCATTCTCTCCTTTTTGTCGCGTTCGTTATCGCATTGTACGCTACATGTCCGCAAAATATGACCATGTTTAAACCGGGATCAGTAACACCGTCGGAGCTGTGATCTCATCGGATTCCAGGTCGTTTTCTGCGAGAATGGTATTTACTACAGCATGTTGCTCTTTGGCAATATTCCACACGGAATCCCCTTTCTCGGCGTATACAACACGGATCGTTGCACCGGTTTTAGAAAACGGATTCTGTGTGTCTTCGATCATTTCGGAAACAACCGACAGTGCCTGTTGCTTTTCTGTTTCGCGGGACAGCGTGATTTCCGCTTGAATGTGAAGATGATCGCCGGAGATCATTCCTTTCAATCCATGCAGATGAACGGTTACGCGTTCGTCTGCATGACTCGGAACGGTATCGTCTACCACTCTCTCGAGGTATGAAATATGTCCGTCGCTATCGCGCACAAATGCGCCGATGGTATATACACAATTTGTTTTTTGGTCAGAGGCTGTTTCGCAACGAACGTCACCCCATACATCAACCAATTCTTGTATGTTATCGGGCAACTCTACTGTCAACGGGGTTACCGTGTGTTCCGAAGCGGTCGTAAATGTTTTTTGCGGAATAATAACGTTTGTCGTTTCACAAAGCAGCGGACAGGTCACAGAATACGCATCAAGAACAACCTCGGTATACTCGTCGGTGTAACACCATACGGTCGTAAGCAGTTTCACACACACCGATACCATTGACGAACTGTTTTCGTTTTGCATCGTGCGAATATCGTTTTCGCCGACATTGACCTTTACCCGACAACTCCAGTCATCGCACAACCCTTCGATATCAACAATCTGGCTGAAAGGAATCAATTCGGTTGTGTCTGTCACAACACCGTTTTTATCGACGACCAAACGGATTTTCAGCTTTCCTTTTACGATTGCTTTGTTGTTCAGCGCTTTGTGCTCGCACTCAACCACAGCGGCATCGCTGTAAATAATACGATCAATATCCGCACCTAAAGGTAACGTTTCCGAAACGGAAAACGATTTGTCGATTTGCATTACGGGGACCGTGGACACAACGCGCGACGTTTTACAACAGATTGTCTGAGAACATTCCGGTGCGACAGTTGTTAATTCGGTCACGCCCACTGCTTTGAGATACACACGAAAGGCACCGTGAACGTCCATACGTCCTGCGCTGATGGCACGACAATTGACATAATCCGGCTTTGCGGTAACCTCATAATGAATACCGTTTTCGACACAGAAGGACACGGCAAAAGGTTCGCTCGCTTCGTAGCATTGTAAATCGACTCTGTCATCCGAAAGATACATGATCCGAATTAACGATATGCCTTCCACAGAATAGCGGTCTCCGCTTTGATAACAACGAGAGATCAGCGGCGTGATGGTACATTTGAGAATAACGGCGATTTTGGGACAGTAATCGGGTAGAATAATATCCATATCCATTGCGCGTTCTTCAAAATCATCACATACAGTATGCATCATTCTGAGCGGATTCTTTCGTAACTTGTGTTCCATACCTAACTCTCCTTTTTGAATTTTACAGCTTGCCTACGGTGCATACTATGTCCGCGCAATCAAAAATATGTCACTTCCGCCTGGTATTATTACAACATTATATATCAAAATAAATTTGTTTCGCTGTGGCCGAAAACCTTGACAAACGTTTTCGTCTTACTTATAATTACAATGAATAATCTTTACCTATTAATTCTTATAGGAGATTGGAGATTGATTATGAGCAAAGTCCCTGAGATGTTTGCAAGCATGGTGTTTAACGATAGAGTGATGAAAGAACGCTTGCCGGAGCACGTGTATGCCGCGCTTAAACGCACCATGCAAGCGGGGCGTCATCTTCACGCCGATATTGCCGATGATGTCGCAACGGCAATGAAAGAATGGGCAATTGAAAAGGGTGCTACCCACTATTCGCACTGGTTTCAGCCGATGACCGGTGTCACAGCGGAGAAGCACGATAGTTTTATCACACCGTGTAAATCAGGTGACGGCGTAATCATGGAGTTTTCCGGCAAAGAGCTTATCAAAGGCGAACCCGATGCCAGTTCTTTTCCGTCCGGAGGGTTGCGCTCTACGTTTGAGGCTCGCGGATATACCGCGTGGGATCCCACTTCCTACGCGTTCATAAAAGACGATACGCTGTATATTCCCACCGCGTTCTGTTCTTACAGCGGCGAAGCGTTGGACAAAAAAACCCCTCTTCTCCGTTCGATGGAAGCCATTAATCGTCAGGCTTTACGTGTGCTGAAGCTTTTCGGCAATGAGGATATCACGATGGTCACGACGACCGTCGGACCTGAGCAGGAGTATTTTCTGATTGATGCGGATGTTCACGCAAAAAGAAAAGATCTTATTATTACCGGCAGGACGTTATTTGGTGCCAAGCCTCCGAAGGGCCAAGAACTTGAGGACCATTACTTCGGTGCGATCAAGCCTCGCGTCATGGCATTCATGCAAGACCTTGATGAGGAACTTTGGAAGCTCGGCGTTCTTGCAAAGACAGAACATAATGAAGCCGCCCCTGCACAACACGAGCTGGCACCGATTTTTACCACCACCAATATTGCCACAGACCACAATCAGCTGACCATGGAAATGATGAAAAAGGTCGCTGCACGACACAATATGGTGTGTCTGCTTCATGAAAAGCCGTTTGCCGGCGTAAACGGTAGCGGTAAGCATAATAACTGGTCTTTGTCGACAAATACCGGTATCAACCTGTTTGAACCCGGAAATTCCCCTCATGAAAATGCGCAGTTCCTGATATTCCTTTGTGCTGTCATCAAAGCGACCGATGATTATCAAGATCTGTTACGTATCAGCGCCGCCGGTGCCGGTAACGATCACCGCCTCGGTGCTGCAGAAGCGCCTCCTGCGATCGTGTCTATGTTCCTTGGCGAAGAATTGACGGATATACTCAACGCGCTTGAAAACGGTACGGTATATGATGAAAAAGAAAAAGTGCTGATGAAGGTCGGCGTACATATTCTTCCCCGTTTCCCGAAAGACACCACCGACCGCAACCGTACTTCGCCGTTTGCATTCACCGGCAATAAGTTTGAATTCCGTATGCTTGGCTCTACGGCGTCTATTGCCGACCCGAATATTGTTCTTAACACGATCGTTTCGGAAGCTTTGTGTCAGTTTGCCGATGAGCTCGAAGCAGCAGACGATTTCCAATCCGCGCTTCACGAATTGATCGTCAGAACGATCAAGAAACATAAGCGTATCATCTTCAACGGCAACGGTTACGATCAGGCGTGGGTTGACGAAGCGGAAAAACGCGGCTTGCTGAATCTTCGCACCACACCGGATTGCTTGCCCAGCTTCATCGCGGATAAGAATATTGCGTTGTTTGAAAAACACCGTGTGTTTACCAGACAAGAGATGTTTTCTCGTTGTGAGATTTTGCTCGAAAACTATTGTAAAATCGTCGGAATCGAAGCCTCTACAATGCTGGATATGGCGCAAAAAGACATTCTCCCTGCGGCTCTTGCATATACCAAAGAGCTCAGTGAGACGGTCATCGCCAAAAAATCGGCGTTGCCGAATGTGGATTGTTCCGCAGAAGAAACTCTCATCGGCAAGCTGTCCAATCTGACGACGGTTCTGTATCAATCCATCGCGATCCTTGCTCAGACATTGGAAGGCTCCAAAGGCATTCATGGTGCGGAAGCTCTTGCCAAATACTATAAGGACCGTGTTGTGACCGCCATGGCCACTATGCGCGCTATCACGGACGAAATCGAAACCAATACCGCCAAGTCTTTCTGGCCCTACCCCTCTTACGACGACATTCTTTACAGTGTCCATTAAAAAAAATCACCGCAATCGAATGAACGATTGCGGTGATTTTTTTATGCCTTTCGGTCGTGCAAACTGACGGTGATAATCGCACCGATAATCAGTGCCATACCGATCAGTTTTGAAACGGATACGCTGTTATGAAGAAAGATGACGCCGACAACGGTCGCTACCACCGGCTCCAGCGTTGCTATCACAGAGGCTTGTCCGGCAGGAACAGACTGAAGCCCTTTGGTATACAACAGATACGGTAACAACGTTACAAAAAATCCGATACCGAGCGAAAACAGCAGTGTTGTCGGTATATCAAGAGATGTAATATGAATCACATCTGTCATTTCGCAAAAAGGAGTGATAGAGAGCGATGCAAACAAAAATGTGTAAAACGTGATGGTTTCTGTTCGGTAATACCGTAATGCGATTTTACCGAATATGGTATACAGTGCATATCCTATGCCTGCCCCCAGCCCGAATAATACGCCGCTTGTTGTAATGCGCGTATCAAAAAGCAACTCGGTGACGCATACACACCCAAGCAGAGTGATAAGTAATGCCAGAACTTTCACCGAAGTCAGTTGTTCTTTAAAGAATATCACGGACATGATCATGACAAAAATCGGCGCTGTATATAGTAATACAGCGGCAGTTGATGCAGAAGCCTCGTCGATTGCGCGAAAATAACAGAAATTAAAAAATGCCAAACTGACTACACCGCTACCCACGAACAACCATATGTCTTTCAAACGGATTTTGAATAGTGTCGGATCACGAAAAAGAATATATAAGAATGTCAGAATTACTGCCGATGTCGTGCGTAGCCATACGATTTGCAACGGAGAGAATCCCAGTGCCGAAAGACGATCGTAAAACAAAGCGATAATTCCCCACAACGTTGCCGCTGCCAATACACATACAGACGATAGTAGGTTTTTCACAGTTCTTCACCTCTTTCAGATAGATTTCGACACCGGCGACAGAATGTTACAAAACTGTAATCGATCGATTTAGAGATTAATCGAACATATATGCAACAATTTGCACCGAATACATGCGGTTTATTTTGTTTTTACGCGATTCGTCGACAATTTCCTTTGGCGGAAAAACAGGAATAACGTTGAAACCTCTTCATGTGACAGCAAATCTTTATCATATCCGTTCTCTTGTGTCTTCTCTTGACAAAACATACTATATTTGGTAATATTTGGTTAACGAACAACAATTCTGTGTCGAAAAGGAGAGTGCCGATATGAAACCGGTTGGCATTGTACATCAAATTGACTCGCTTGGTCGAATCGTTATCCCGAAAGTTCTTCGTCAGACCTTGGACATCAGCAAAGGGGATTCTTTGGAGCTATTCGTTGAAGACGGTAATATTGTTTTGCGAAAATATCAGCCCGCTTGCATCATTTGCGGAACCGCTAAAAACATCACTACATTTAAAGGCAAAAACTTTTGCCCCGATTGTATTAAAGAAATGTCTGCAAAACTGCTTTGAGGGTTATACAGAAGCAATAATGCGGTAGGCATTGACCAAATCTTCGTCGGAGCTCCAACGTCGATTGGCGGGACTTGTTGACGGAAGCGCAATCGCATCTATATTGACAGACGGTCTGATCAGTTGATCATACAGCTTTTTGGCTTTTTGACCGGTTGTGAAAACATAGCGGATCGGGTATGTTTTCAGCAGTGTGGGAATATCGTTTGCTATCGGTGACGATATGGAAGCATCCTCTGCCCCACGAATGTCACACGATGCCAACACGTCCCACAACGCAATGTGATGTCTTGCCGCAAATTCCCGACGAAGATCGGGTGTCGTGGGAATATCCTCTCCAAATACGGTCGACAGTGTTTTCCAAAAACGATTTTGAGGATGACCGTAATAGCAATGATATTCTCGTGATTTCGGCGAAGGAATCGTTCCGAGAATCAGTATATGTGATTGGTCGTCGATCCATAGATCCAACGTGTGTTCCACAAATTGCATATTCATCAAAAATCCCCTTTATCTTTTTATCAAGGATGGTTGTCATCATGTCAAAGCAAGACAAAACCAATGTGATGCGATTGCTTGAAGCCGCACATGTTCCCTATCTCGCGCATCAATATCCTCACAAAGGAAACGAGGCAGTTGATGGAAAAGAGGTCGCCGACCTGCTCGAACAATCACACGAGCAGGTGTTTAAAACGCTTGTTACAAGGTGTCACAGCGGTACATATGCTGTTTTTGTGGTTCCTGTTGATCACGAACTGGATTTGAAGAAAGCGGCATCGGCGGTTCACGAAAAGTCTGTGGAAATGATCGCCGTCAAGGAATTGTTGAAAATCACCGGATATATCCGTGGCGGCTGCTCTCCGCTTGGAATGAAGAAACCGTATAAAACGGTGATACATTCATCGGCTCTTGATTGTCAAACTATGATGGTCAGTGCCGGAAAAATCGGATATCAAGTTGAAGTGACTCCCGAAGATCTGATCAAACTCAGCAGTGCCGAAACGGCCGATATCATCAGATGATCCATACGAAAAATTAAACCGTCGATGTCGACGGTTTAATTTTTTTAGCCATTTGAAAAGGTGTCTTTAATATACGCATCAATTGCTTTTGCGGCTTGCTTTCCGGCTCCCATTGCCAAGATGACAGTAGCGGCACCTGTGACAGCGTCGCCGCCCGCAAACACGCCTTCTCGAGAGGTTTGTCCGCTTTCGTCCGATGTGACAATACAGCCGCGGCGATCGGTATCAAGACCGGGTGTTGTTTTTCTTAACAACGGATTGGGGCTGGTTCCGACAGAAATGATGACCGTATCGACATCGAGGGTGAATTCGCTGCCCGGTACTTCAATCGGACGGCGACGTCCGCTGGCGTCCGGCTCTCCGAGCGTCATTTTCTGGCATGTCATGCCGCAAACACGGCCTTGATCATCACCGAGTATTTCGGTCGGATTGGTCAGAGTCATGAAGCAGATGCCTTCTTCTTCGGCGTGTTCGACCTCTTCTTTTCTGGCGGGAAGCTCGTCCATGCCGCGACGATATACAATATACACGTCTTTGGCACCAAGACGCTTGGCGCTTCTCGCAGCGTCCATAGCAACATTTCCGCCGCCGACAACCGCAACGCGATCGCTGTGTATGATCGGTGTTTTGCTGTTGTCTTTATAGGCTTTCATCAGATTGATACGCGTCAGATATTCGTTTGCGGAATACACACCGTTGAGGCTTTCTCCGGGAATGTTCATGAAACGAGGTAATCCCGCGCCGCTGCTGATGTATACTGCGTGAAAACCGTTTTCAAACAAATCATCGATGGTCAGCACTTTGCCGATAACCATGTTTGTCTCGATCGTTACACCAAGTGCTTTGAGATTGTCGATTTCTTGCTGAACGATTTGCTTGGGAAGACGGAATTCCGGAATGCCATATACGAGAACGCCTCCCGCAAGGTGAAGGGCTTCATACACAGTGACCTTGTATCCAAGCTTTGCAAGATCTCCTGCAGCGGTTAATCCGCTGGGTCCGGCACCGATCACAGCGACGTTATAGCCGTTTTTGGCGGGAATGGTAACGGTGGCGGTGGCATGTTCACGATGCCAATCGGCAACAAATCGCTCAAGACGACCGATTCCGACACTTTCCCCTTTGATCCCTCGCACACATTTGCCTTCACACTGATTCTCTTGAGGGCAAACACGACCGCACACGGCAGGAAGAGCGCTGGAAGCAGAAATAATCGCATAAGCACCGTCCAGGTCTTCGTTTGCCACGCGTTCAATAAATGCCGGAATGTCGATCTGAACCGGACAAGCCGATACACAAGGTTTATTTTTGCAATTCAAACAGCGTCTTGCTTCGCTGATCGCCATATCGTATGTATATCCAAGTGCAACCTCATCAAAATTGGCACGTCTCACCTGCGGATCCTGAGACGGCATGGGGCACTTTAACGGACTCATGTTTCGTTCGAATCCCATGGTTATCGCGCCTCCTTGTTGAGCAAATGACAGGTTTCTTCTCGTTTGTGAGACTCAAATTCACGGTATATGGCGTTGCGTTTCATGGCTTCATCGAAATCAACCAAATGACCGTCAAAATCGGGGCCATCAACGCAAGCAAACTTGGTTTCGCCGCCAACTGTCAATCGGCAACCGCCGCACATTCCCGTTCCGTCGATCATGATCGGATTCATGCTGACGATCGTTTTAATGCCATATTCTTTGGTGAGCTTACAAACGAATTTCATCATAATAAGCGGACCGATGGCAAACACAGCGTCGTACGTGTTTCCGTCCTCGATCAGCGACTGAAGTGCATCTGTAACACGTCCTTGCTCGCCGTAACTGCCGTCATCGGTCACGATCGTAAGGTGATTGCTGACAGATGTAAAATCATCCTCAAGAATTACCAGGTCACGAGAGCGGAATCCCGCAACAGCGTGTACCTCTGCCCCTTGTTCATGAAGCGCTTTGGCGATCGGATAAGCGATGGCACAACCGACACCACCGCCGATAACCGCCACTTTTTTATATCCTTCCAATTCACTCGGACATCCGAGAGGACCCACAAAATCATGCAAACTGTCGCCGATATTCAGAGAATCCAGTTCCATGGTAGACGCTCCGATAATTTGATAAATAATGGTGATCGTGCCGTTTTGACGATCGTAATCCGCGATAGTGAGCGGTACTCGCTCGCTGTCTTCTTTGGCACGAAAAATGATAAATTGTCCGGGTTTTGCTTTAGCAGCAATTTTGGGCGCGGAAATCACCATTTTGGTAACCGTGGGGTTTAAAGGCTGTTTAAAAACGATCTCAAACATATAAAATCATCCTCACAGAGTGAAAATTCAAAACAATATAGACATATCAAAAATAATACCATGTAATGCGTAAAATAGCAAGAAGTATTTGGTTTGAAACGCAAAAACAACCTCACTCGGAGGTTGTTTTTGTAGTAATCGGAACGATTAATTGGTTGTTGCAATTGCCGCAATAACGGTATCCCGGGTCTTCTTCACAGTGAAGACAAGGATCGCCTTTTTTGACCCAAACGCCGGAATCTTCGTCAAAGTATTCAATGATAGACTCAGGAGCTTTTCCGACACCGTTGCAATCGTCGCAAATCAGTTTTTCACCGTCACATTCGGGACAGATCATATATCCTGACGGAACAGCAATGGTGGTTGTTGTCGGAGTGGATGTGGAGGTGGTATTTGTTGTTTTCGAATATGTTTTGATCGTGCTGACCGTAACAGGCTTGACAGGCGAACCGTCCTCGTAAGGGGTCATATACGCTGGTTGAGCGGCACAAGCACACAATGCCAAGCACAAAATGATTGCCAATGTGATGATACATGTTTTCATATCCATCACTCCTCAAAAACAGTTGGTGACACACCCCAAAATGCCTCACAGCGATCCGGCTGAACAACATCCACCACAACATACACATTTCCGGCGTATTCCTGGTGGGGTGAAATTTCGCCGAGAGCCGACATATCGGCAGAGACGTTTAATACAGAAAGTGGTGTTTTGTCGTTGCTTTTGGATTGATCAAGGTTATGTAAAAGCGATGTGTGATACCAGTAATCACCGGACTGCTTCCAATCCGAAGCTGAGACGGGAGAAAGTGTCCAAAAGTGCTCCGGTTGCGGCAAGTGGGTTCCCGTGTGTTTGTTGTAAAAATTGCCGTAAACCTTTGTTCGTAAATAAGCGGCGCTGAATCCTTGATAGGTAATACGCACCTGTAAAGAATTGACATCGTTTGAGGAAGTCAATTCAATGGGAGCTTCGGGATTTTTCAGTGTTTTCCATGTTCCGTCAATGGAATACTCAACGCTTATGTCAAAGTTGGATATTTTGGCAGGTGTTGTCACATCCAGATAATCCCTAAACCACGCGCGGGCAAACATACCGCAGACTAATGCAACAAGTAACAGGGTGGCAGTAATTACGGAACTGACGATCAGAATGATTTGCTTTTTAGATATTCTTTTTGTATTCATAATCACTGTCCTCCTTTTCGTGTTGATATCTTGTTGCCGGTCCTTATGCTACAAACGTCAAATACGCTTTGTAGTCAAGCGACGTGTATCCGTCCGTGTTTAAAACGTTTTCTACCTCTCCGTATTCAACCCAGTACACAACCGTGATAACCATGTTACCTTGTTCGTTTTGTTGGCCACCGCGAAAATCATTTAATATACCGATAGCATTATACAGATCATTAAAGTTTGAAATTGTGACTCCGAGTTCGTCTAACCGATCGGTGATTTCCTCGTAGTAGTTTGTATTCTCGCCTTTCCAGACATAGCCGATCATACCGGGAGAACTGCTGCAATCCACCGTCGTATGCAAATCACCGACCCCGGAGATTTCATACTCTTTGACCACGGCACATCGTTGATTGAAAATATCCGCTGTAATATCCGGATCTAACAGCTTGGTAGCACACGGGAATTCGATCAAAGTCGGTTTCCTGACAAGATTCAACGCTTTTCGCTCAACTCTCATAACGATATTCTCAACTTCAGCGGTGTTTCTTGTCGAGAACCACGCGACCACGCCTGCAACCAATGTAACCAAGGCAAGTACCATGATTGAAATGCTGACAAGCAGCTGTTTTTTATTTTTCTTTGATAACGCCATGGTACTCACCTCCTTACATACAGATTTATCAATACGTCTGATCGCGAAGACCCCATAACGGCTCGCCGTCTGTCAACGTGACAACAATGTGAATATCGTTGCTGTAAGCGTCGGCAGAACAATAGGTGCCGTCGTTATTCTCGTCATCGTTCATAACACTGACAATTGCGTTTTGCATATTTTTGATGGTAACGCTTTGAACAGCATAGTCGTCTGCGGTGGATACCTTCACCATAAATTTGCAATTCAGCGGGACAGCATACATTAACGAGGTCGTTTGCGGTGTCGATGACGAGGTTACTTTCATCTGAGAGCCACGCCAATCGGGGGTATCATCGTCGTTGTCAACCGCATAATAAATTTCCAGCATAACAGGCACGTTGTTCTTGCCTTCAACGGAAAATGTAACCATTTGCAAGCTATTACGTACAGCGGCAACAACACGGATACCGACATCGGAATCGACGGCAATATACGCCACGCGTTTCACATCGTTATTCACCCCGTCGGTTGCCTCAAAACCGTACCCATTGTTCACGTCGTAAACGATGGCACCGTTGTTGATGCCATCAATCGCTGTAAAGCTATCAATCGATGCATTACCGTTTGTTTTGGCAATCCAGCCTGTTGTCATGTCGTTTGTGGTGTTATCGTTCCAATAATTCTGGAAATACACCGGTGTCGTCGACAGTTGAGAAAGCGCTGAGTTCTTACACCACGCCAGCTGAGGATAAAAGGCTGCTGCTTTATACCAGTGCGTGTTACTAAGCGATGTCAACGATGTTCCCAACATCTGGTCGGTGGTTTTACCGTTTGCTTGAGTGCTGATGGTCATGACCGTCCGGTCGTAATACAAATTGGATCCTGCGGTTCCGGCTCCAACAAACGGTCCGACACCGGTCGTAATGGAAGGGGCATGTACCAAGCCGGCAAAATAGCCGTTTTGCACAGTAGCTGTTGATGCTTCGCCGACAAGTCCGGCAATATTTCCGGCGGTTCCGGTAGCACCGGAGAAAACAGACATGGTCGAATAGCAGTTACTGACATAAGCATTGGTGTTACCGAGTTTTGCGGCGACGCCAACCAGTCCGCCCAAATTCTTGTTTGCGGCAATGTAGCCGGTTGAGCCCGACAATGTTAATCTGCCGCCGTTCATCTCGCCGACAATACCACCGCATTTTTTGTCACCTTTGATGATGATGCTGACAAGTACTTTTTCAATGTCGGTATTTGTCGCTTCGCCGACAAGTCCGCCGCATGTTCCTTTTACATCAAGACTGTTTTTGTCGCCGGAAACCATAACATTGGAAATCGTTGCGCCGTTTGCTTTGCCGATCAATGTGCCGACAATCGCCGCATTATCGGCATTCCGGTGAATAACGTTACGTAAGCGGACGTTTTTGATCACGGCGCCGTCTTGAGTCGATCCGAACAAACCGATATGTTTCTCACCATTGTTGTTCAACGTCATATCAGATAAAGTGTAGTTTTGCCCGTTGAATGTGCCGATAAAGCTATTAATCGGATCAAATTCAGCAATGTTTTCAATGTCGGCTGTTACTGTATATTCCGCCGGGTCAATCAACGAATAGTAACGCACTTTGTCAAGTTGATCGGTATTGGTGATCTGAAACGCCGACGCGGCAGTTTTGCCGTCTCCTCCGTTAAAATACGGATTTTGGGAATAAGACGATAAATACCATTTACGCTCAAAGCTACCGGATGTTGCTGTCAGCTGTGCGTCTTCTACGTTTTCATTAAAGACAAATCTCGAACGCAGTAAATCGGGCGATGTTGATGTAGACTGCGCCGAAACAACTTCCACATTATTGATAATCGTTGATCCCGCATTCGTGTCAGGAACCACATCATAGATTTTGCATTTTTCGGAATCAATGTTCCACGAAAGGCTCATGACGTTGGTTTTGTCAATATACACATTCGGAGTAAGGTAATCCATACGTGCATAAAACGCGTCAGTGGAGGGTTCTTTACGTTTACCGCTGTCTGCATCAAATACACTCGCAGCAGCGGTCGAAACACGCACGATATGACGCACTTTGGGCGTCCACACGGCATATTGTGAGTCATAAAATGCCACCAGAGACGGGTATGCAGTGGAAGTGATGGCAAACGATGCCGAAAGCGCTGCGGGAGTGCTTTCGGTAATATTGTTTTCCATCAAATCACGTGTTTTAACACCACTGTTTTCAACACTTTCGCGCACAATACCCAGCTGATTGTCATAAACACCGTTAACACCCGAGGGGCTGGCGTGAATGTATTCGTGTTTGATCTGACAGGTGGTGTAGGTATCACTGACACCGGCCGATGTTCCGACGAGATTGCCAAGACCGGCTACTTTACCGACTGTACAATCGATCGTACCGGAGCTGTAACACGCAGTGACAATTCCGGAGCTGATCTCGCCGATCAATCCTCCGCAATACGAAGACGATGATGATGTGATATTGACGCACGAAAACGATTCGGTCACTCTTCCGCCGCTAAGCGTCGCAACCAAACCGCCGACAGTATTATTTCCGGTATATGTGATATCACCGTATGCAAAACACGCTTGCACAATGATGTTGGAAGAGACTGTGTTAGCGAGAAGTGCTCTGCCGGAAAAATTGTCTCCTGCAACAAGACCGAGGTTTTGGATATAACGCGTCTCTTCAACCAAGCCTTCATAAGTATACGACAGTGTATCAAACAGCGGTGCATTCAAGCCGCTGATAATATAGCCGTTACCGTTAAAATCGCCACTGTAATTCTTCGGTGTCCACGAAGAGGAAACGGTGATATTATTCTCTAAAACAATATTGGCATCATTATTAAGAGCGGCTATCAACTCAGCCTCTGTGCTAACAGTTTGTGCGGTAACCGCCGAAAAAGAAACGGCGGACAATATAAGCGTCAGTACCATCACAAACGAAAGCATAAACGCTGTGATTTTCTTGCACATATTGTCCACCTCCTTTTTCGGTATTATTCGGTTTGTTGTTCTTTGTAGTTCTTGGCTTCTTTAACGACAGATACGAAGCTGAAAATCAGATTGATGACCAAAACGACGATCAAAAACGGAAATAACCATGGGCTTTGCGTGAAACGGACGAGAGCGCCGATCGATTTCGAACAAAACATGACCTTCCCGTAAATATCCTCATCATAGACAGGATATTCATCTTGCTCGTCGTTAGCTGTGCCTTTTGTTGTAAAAATACGGCTTCCTTGGTCATCGTACGATATATCTATCACTTTGTGCGTCACCGGAATTCCGTTTGGAACCGTCGGATCGGAAGAACGGAATGTCAGCACATCACCGATTTTGATATCCTCCGGAGCGATTTTCTCAATCAGAATAAAACTACCTGTTTGGATTTCGGGCTCCATACTGCCTGTCGCCACCACACCGAAGCTGTAGTTTCCGATCATCGCTCTTCCGCCGCCGGTCATATGCGTGGCAAATGAGACAATAACAACAAGAAACAAGAGAACAAGTGCAATGTATAAGATGGTTTTGGCAAGGATGCTGAGAAGCTTCGATATCGTCATTATCGAGCCTCCTTACGCTCATTCGCTGTCAGTGGGTGCTTGGTTCTTTGCTTTTTGGCGATCTCTGGCAATGCGCTCTTTTTCTCGTGCAATGGCTTTTTCGCGTTCAAGCTTCGCTTTTTCTTTGGCTAAGCGTTCTTTTTCCTTCGCCTTTTCCTTTGCAGCAGCAAGACGCGCTTTTTCACGTTCACGTGCTTTGGCGGCACGTTCCTTTTCAAGAGCAGCCGCTTTTTCTTTGGCAAGTCGGGCTTTCTCTTTCGCCTTTTCTTTGGCTATGCGCTCCTGTTCAGCGGCTTTCGCTTTCTCACGAGCAACGCGTTCCCGTTCTTTTTCGCGCGCTTTGGCGGCGCGTTCCTTTTCAAGTGCGTCCGCTTTTTCCTTGGCAAGACGTGCTTTTTCTTTGGCACGTTCTTTTGCAAGACGCTCTTTTTCGGCAGCTTCAGCCTTTTCTTTAGCGATACGCTCACGTTCTTTTTCGCGTGCTTTCGCGGCTCGCTCTTTTTCGAGTGCATCTGCCTTCTCTTTTGCGATGCGAGCGCGTTCTTTGGCCTTTTCCTTGGCTATGCGCTCTTTTTCGGCGGCTTCGGCTTTCTCGCGAGCGATACGTTCACGTTCCTTCTCACGAGCTTTGGCGGCACGTTCCTTCTCGAGTGCTTCTGCTTTTTCTTTCGCGATACGAGCACGTTCTTTTTCGCGCGCCACTCGTGCTTTTTCAGCGGCAATGGCTTGCTCTTTTGCGATGCGCGCGCGTTCTTTTTCTTTAGCAATACGTTCTTTTTCACGCGCAATCGCCTGTTCTTTGGCAAGACGTTCGCGCTCTTTGGCACGTTCTTTCGCGAGACGTTCTTTCTCTTTGCGCGCTTTTTCGACAGCAAGGGCTTTTTCCTTCGCTTTACGAATACGTTCGCGCTCACGTTCTCTCTTGAGACGTGCTTTTTCTTTTTCGCGCTCGATGCGGAGTTTCTCTTTGAGGATACGTTCGCGCTCTTTTTCGCGTTCACGCTGTTTTTCCAAACGAATCGCTTCTTCGATCTTCAGACGGCGATTCTTATCCCAAAGCAACGCAGCATTGATGGCATCAACAACCTGTTGACGCTCTTTCTCTTTGCGATCGTTCACCTTTGCGATTTCATCAAGAAATACACGATGAACTTCCGTTTCGGAAATATTGAAGTCGCGTACGATCTCTTCAACGACGCTGTGAACGAATTTGGGGTGGAATTGCTTCGGGCGTTGCTTCTTCTGAGAAGTAGTCTCCAAAGTCTGATCAGCACTTTGTTTTAAGAAGACATACTGTAATGCAAGTCCGCTGTAAATCGCCGCAAGAGAGCGTTGTTCGGGGAGCTGTTGCGTCGAATAGGACTCGATCGTATAACCGATCTCGTCGTAGGCTTCGATAAACTGCCACAGCGCCAAGCACTTTTTAAAGTTCGGCTCCTTCATGATCACGTTGGTTCTCATGATCGGCGGACGAACAAGCGCACAACCACGCATTTCTTTATAGAACGACGTGTACATGAAACTTTGGAGATATTGGTTGATACGGTCGATACGCGCAAGAGGCGCCATATGACGAGGATTCAGCTCATCGCCACCCATATACGGACGTGTTACCGTCGACAGATCGATGGAATATTCGACCGTTTCGCCTTGCTGAGGGTGGAATTGTCCCTTCATGACAATGTGAGCCATTTCTTCGTCGTCCATATTGGCGAACAACACGTTATAGCGCTTTTCCATAAATGTACGCAATTTTTGCAAAAGCGTATAGATAAAGCGGTTTTCATAAATATCGATCGTATCCTCACGGCTGACATTGAGAATCTTGTTTGGCTGAACCTCTTCGCCGCGAATCTGACTGATATAGTGCGTGTGTTGCGACAAATGACGCACCGAGTCGGGGGTTACTTTCTTGGAAAGATGGATCGGCACAACCTCATCTTCCTGAACAATGAACCGACGGGGATTGCGAATGATCGTATCGAGAGGGATAATACAATCTTCCAACATTTCGACCCAGCGCATATCAATGTTTTTGTTCAGCTTCTTCATCAGGAAAGACATCTCGTTGTCTCCGGAATTGATGCTGTTCATCAAAAACGTGAAAAAGTCATCGCTGTTGACAGCGGAAAGGAACGACTGATGATATTGTTCAAAAACGTGTTTGATCTGATCAGACATATCCTTCTATCCCCTCTCAATGGAATTTAAACAACAAATTATCAGAACAATTTCTGCAAACGACGCAGATAATCTTTACACTCGTTCATGTTCTGGCGGCCAAAATTCTTGTCAAGATACGCAATCAAGCCGTCGATTTCGTCACGAATGAACGACAGGTTGAGACTTTCGAATTTGCGGAAGATCTTGTGGCACAGGACATAGTCGAGACCGTCAATTTCGGTACCGCCGCAAGCAACATACACCGGCACAAAGTCGTTAAGCTGCTTCATGATGCGGTTACCGAAAGCCAAGCGGAAGTGAGCAATGACATAGTCATCAAGCTCCGCCAGTTTGTCGAGGGTCTCCTGAGAAACCTTGTGATCGATCTTAGCTTGGTCGAGAAGCTCTTCGAAACGGGTCGCACTCAGCAGGAGCGGCTCGGTATCGGGAGCATCAAAATACTTACCTTTTTCGTTGATGTCGATAGGCATCGCACGGTCATATACCTTATCGGTGATGGCGAAGGTGGAGTCGTCGTTATTCGCTGTACCGACATACCACATATTGCCGGGAAGTGTGATACGACCGTCTTTGAGACGTTTGGGATCATTCGGCCAACCGCTGGAAACGAGGTCGATGATCCATTCATCACGGATCGGCATTTCGAGAATGGACAACATTTCTGCGAAGTAATACTCGACACGGGCGATGTTCATTTCGTCAAGAACCATCAAGTAGGTATTGTCGTTGTAACCGGCTTCATAGATCTTCTTGAGCATTTCCGTTTCATTGAAACGCTTGGTGAATTCGTTGAAGTAGCCGAAAAGCTCGGTACGGTCACGCCAGGAAGGCTGAACAGGCGCGATCATGGTGTCGTTCATGACGAACTTACCGAATGCATAAGCAAGCGAGGTTTTACCTGTACCGGAAATACCTTGCAGAATGATCAGTCGGGTACAACCAAACGACGAGATAAACAGACGAATGATATGTTTGCTGTAATACAATCCCATGCGAGAGCAAGCAAAGTTGCGGAAACGATCGCAGAGCTCTTCAAGGTTAAAGTCGGTCTCATAGACAGGAGGCACATAGTTCTCAAACGCCGCATCGACAGCCGCCAGTTTGTAGAAACGGCCTTCGAAATCGGCACCCTCACCTGCGCCATCGGGATTTTCTTCTTCAAGCTGAGGTGCTTCTTCGGGACGCAGACCGAGCTGCGTGACCTTCATCGCGAGAATACGGTCTTTTTCGGCAGAAAGCTTGAGCACCTGACGATTGAGATTGCCGATTTCCTCGAGCATTTCCTCTTTGGTGACGAGCGTTTCACGGAAACGGACATATTTGCGAATGAGCAACACGATAAGAAAAATCAGTCCTGCAAGCAGTGCCAGCACCACGATGATCGACAGAATTGACAGAATCCAGTCAACCACCGAAAAATTGGCACTATGAGTCGTGAAAGCCTCGATGTAAGCAGGAATGTCGAAGATGCTCACGAAGCCGACGATACCTTTCCAGATGTTGCCGAAAAGGACCATCAAAAAGTCATACAGGAAGGGCAAAAATGTGTCCATTACCGTCACCTACTTCTTCAAAATGATACATAATGTAAATTGGCTTTATCTGCAGTGAACAATCACTTACAATACGAGTCTTGTTTATTCAACAGTATCGGGGGTATCGGAGGTTGCGGGAGCGGAAGCGCCGGTTCCGCCGTTTTCCTGTTGTTGACGGAGATACTCCTCGATAACTTTTTGTTTCTCAGCTTCGCTCATTTCTGCGTTCTTCTTGGCCGTTTCTTCACGATGTACTTCCATTGCAAGTCGAATCACTCGATAGAGCTGCCACAGGAAAATCAGTGCGATCGGAATGACGAGGCAGATCAGAATACCCAGGGGTGTTTTCAGAAAATTCATTGCCGCACCGAGACCGGGGATCTGGGTTACATACACGCCGATGATGTCCTCGGGATAAATATTGGGTTGAAGATTTACATTCATGGGGTCCTGGTCAACCAAACTATTGTTATCTCCTTTTGTTTGATATACGGAAGTACCGTCTTCAAGAGTCACAACCTCCACAATGCGGTGAGTAATAATACCTTTCCCGCCATCTACAAAGCCCCAAAAGGATATGATATCATTTTCTTTCAAAACGGTGTCTTCGTCGATCGATTTCACGATCACAAGATCACTGGAGGTAAATTGCGGTTCCATCGACTTGGTGTCATGAATCACAAGCGGAGAATAGCCGAAAATATCGGCAACACCGTCATTCTGAGACGAAATGATCATCACAACGGAAACAAACGCCACCAGCACCAGTACGATGACCAGAAACACTGTGAGGATCGTGTTCAATACTTTCTTCATGAGAAATCACATCCTTTTGGATCTTTGACATACAAAACCGCCCAACGGCGGGCGCGGCATACGCCACGCCCGCACGTACGGGAAGCTACAAAATAGTTGTTTGCAGTTCAGAGTCACTAAACTGTTGTGTTCAAAAAGCAATCAAGTAGTTTTTATAAACAATTAGGCGTTCACTTCGTTAAGACCAAAATTGATAGCAGTAGTAACAACCGCAGGAGTGTTACCGTCATTGCAAGCAGAATCAGAACCTTCAATCCACACATAAATGGTGGCTTCACCGTAACGATAGCCATCAGTTTGCGCATCGCCCATCTCTGCAACAGTGGAGTTTGCCAGAGTACTAAAGGTTACATCTGCCTCTTCACCAGTTGCAGGCTGATAAGTTGCTTCAGCATCATCTTCAAACGCAAAAATCATGCCGTTATATCCCATACGAAGAGCCTTATTAAGAGCAGGTTTGCCAGTGGTGGCAATAGAAGCAGAGGTGGCGATAACAGAAACTTCTTTAGCAGACGAGGTGCAACGGAATTCTACGGGAAGTTTCAGATAATTACCATCAGCTCTAGTATCCGTAATGTAGTTGGCTTTTCCTGTCTCGAAAGAAATGACACCATTGTCATCGTACGAAGCGGTAACCCAACTATTAAACAGCTCATTTGTAGAAGCATCATTCAAGATTGCTGCAGAATTATAAACTTTACCAGTGATGAAGTCATTTGCATTCAATACAGTTTTCCAGGTTGTGTCAGTGCTACCCTTAACACGGATCTGCAGAGTCGTTCTTGCAGTAACATCCATTGTCAAGGTGTCGACCTTGGCAGTTTGAGATGTTGTGAACCACGCGTAGGACGCAGCGGTCAGGGACAGAGCGCAGACACAGAGAATGGCGATCGCAGTGATCAGGGATCTTTTGCTTGTTTTCATAGTATTTTCCTCCTAATTCATAATGAGATCAAATGATCATATATCCTATAACGTGTCAATGTCAAAAAGGGTGTGCATTAAAAACGAAGCCGCAGTCGATGGTATGGTTGTCAGAACTTTAGCTTAACACGTTAAGCTGTGAGTCTTACGCTCTCCTTCTCGCGATAAGTCGGAAAGACAACAAACAGTGACTCTGAAGTTTTAACAACCACGGTATGTACTGTGGGATTACACCGATGCGGCATCGTCCGGGTCAACGACCTCCAAGGACATACTCATCTTTAATTCACCCCCTAAGATATCATTGACACATTCAGGATCATTTCCTTCAAGCCAGACGACGATCGTATACTTATCGACATCGCCGACGTCGAATTCCGTTCTCAGTTCATCCATTACGATGCGTCCGCTGACGAACGGAACGGTTTCAAATTTGGGGTCGATTTCGGGTGTACCGTCTTTGGCTTGTTTGGCATATACCGTCGAAGAATCGTTGCGATATACCTGCACACGCACCGCATCGTCCACATTTTTCTTCATGTAGTCAATGCTGATGGAGGCGGAATAATCAATCGTTTCTTCGCCTGTATTTTTGGTGTAGAACGTGTAGCACAGATAGTTGTCACCGTTGTGGGAGCCATCCGTCTCGGTGAGATTGGTAGGCATCCATTCAAAGGTGATGTTATCCATTTGCTCCACAGGAGATGCCGAAAGATCCGCAGAGGTTTCGGCAAAATCTACCGTTTCGGAAAGAATGAGTCCTCGGTTGACATCTTTGGAACTGACGGTAAACCGTCCGGCTTGTTGCGAAAACAACGAAAACAGCCATAACAGCAATACAAACAAGAACAAGGCAAGGACAATGACCGCCGATACGCGGATCATCATTTGCATGCGCATGACCTGCTTGCCGGTTCGCTTGACGGTGTATTTTCGCATGGGATCAAACTGTACATTGCCGTTTTCGTCAAGCGGTGGCTTATAATCCTTCGCCATGGGACTCTCCCCCTTTCCGTTTGGAATTTACAAATTAAAAGAGTTGTTCTTCGCGCTCGTAAGCGGAGAAGTAAGCACCTTGCATCAACGCACATCCGATTGCTTGCAGAGCGGCAGCATGCTCTTTGGTGTCGACGCCGTCCGCCATCATCTGAGCGCCCAGTTTGATAGCCAGTTCAGAGAATGTGTTGGCAATGTCTTTGGCGCGTTCATCATTGACAAGTTGATCCACAAATCGTGCATCGAGACGCAGGAAATCAATGGGCAATTCGCTGAGTCTGGCAAGCGAGATGCCGTCACTGCCGATATCGGAAACGGCGATCTTGATGCCTTTTTCGTGAACAACACGGAACGCCTCCTGCAGTTCGGCAGGGTTGCCGAGCAGATCCTGTGACTTCAGAATCACACACGCCTGAGACGGTTGCATCTGTGCCTTGCCAAGCTGACGAAGCAGGTTGTCGGTAAAATAGCGTTTGCAAAAATACTTGAGCGATACGGGCAGGAACACCGTATTGATGGTGTGCCCTTTTTCTTTCTGACGCCTTACCATATCGGACATTTCCACAAACGACCATTTGCCGAGTTCCACGATCTGATTGGAACGTTCGGCGATGGGGACAAATAAATCCGGCGTCAATGTACCGAGTTTTGGATCGTTAATGCGAACTTGAGCTTCAAAGCCATACAGCTTGCTGTCAATCAGATCATATACCTGACGATATAACTGTTCGATCGGAGGCAACGATTGGAAGCGCTTGCGCTTGATCGCTTCGGGGAGTTCGGACGGTTGCGTTTCGATAACGTCGTCTTTTAACATCTCTTCGCTCATGTGTTCACCTCATTAGTACATAAAACAAATTATGTGATATAACATTCTATCACATTTTTCACAAAATGTACAGACGTTTTTAAAAGTTTTTTAACGAATCAGAAAACATTTGATACAACTTCACCATAGACAATGGACGAAACACCGGTTTCAACGTTTCGTACAACCGCATAACTACGGACAACATACTGTTCACCAAGCGGGAAATCGACAGAGAATTGTCCGGTTGTGCTGTTCCAAGCTGTGGCGGTGACTGTCTTTGATGAAGCACAACCGACCGCAGGAAGCTCACCATGGTTGATAAACTCTCGGAAAACGATGCCACAGGTAAGAACCTCTTCCCCTTCGGCGCAAACCACCTGTCCGTCAAAACGGAGATTTTTGTCCGTACGATCATCGTCAAACGCATATTCGTTATGAATGACGGTGGTGACAAAATCACCGGTACCGGCAACGGCGACGAGTTTAATATTTGTTGATACAACAAAGCTGTACTCGTTGTTGTCGCTGACACGAACAGTGGTTTCGCCATCGGAAAGCAACAGTTCCCAATGATATCCGCTTGGGGCAACAGCAGTCACCACCTGGGAATCCACAAGATTCCAGTAGCATGCAATCTGTGTCGCGCCGGTCGTATCGTTAATGTTGCTGTACGCCGGAGAATCATACTCTATTTTATTATCGAGGACATTTTCGGCATAGAAGTCGGTGACTATCATCTTGCCGCTGTTGACAGACTTCAAATAGAAATCCGTCCCTGCAACGCCGTTTTCGGATTGTAACCACACAATCGTATTACCATCTTTGGCGGTATACTCCAATTGTGTATCCATGCCGACGGTTCCGATAAATTTTGCAACAAGCTGCGTTTTGTCCACGACAGTCAAGGAGCAGAATCTTGTGGAAGAGACAAGCTCGCCGCTTTGATCATACCAACCAAGGAATGTATCAGTGCCCTCAGCATAAAGAACGATTTCCGAACCGTAAGCAGCAGTCCATGTATTGGGCACACCGTTAACAGCAGAAGCTTTACCGGCATAAACAGACACAGTATTGGCGCCACCGACAGCTTGTTTAACAGTAACGGATACTGTCGGAGTATACGCATCAGCCGCAAAACACGGTACAATAATCTGTGTATTGCCTTTGTTGGTACTGAATGTGTAGAACACCGACTTCTGTGCTGTTACAAAGTTTGTCGGCATGCGAGAATCGAGATCTTTGAAACTTTGACGATTTTTCACAAACCAGGAACCGCCGGGGTTAGTGTCCGGATGATACATGTTGCCGTTTGTCGCGTTGGGATTCCAGTAGACGATATACGGAGCAAGATATTCGGCAAGGTTTTTCTTGCCTGAAATCGACTGATCAGCCAGAAGAGCTTGAATGTGCGCTTTAACTCTCGCCACAGCTGCATCCCAACCCGCATCTGTTTCCTTTGCCGCGTATTCACTGACAACAATATCACGGAAAACCCAACCAATAAAATCGTTCGACGCTTTATAATACTCCGCATCATCCGCGATATTTGTCAACTCATCAAGCGTTACATACAGCGTTTCGCCACGCTGAAGATCGTCTCCGCCGAGCATATGGAACGAGTCGGAAACAACATTTTCTCTCCAAAACTTATTGTAGTTTTCATCAACATTATAGTTTTTGGCTTTGCTCTCTCCGGCACAAATCGGATATTCAGCATAAATACCGAATTTACCTTTACTTTCGGCAGTCTCGTCATTGCCGATAAACATATAGTTGATGGTAGCATCTGTAGATTTGTCGCTTGAGAATAAACGGACACCAAGTAACTTAACAGAGTCAACACGCGAATTGGAACGATACGGCCTCAGTGCATCCTGATACCAATCATACAAATCAATTTTTCCAACATAATTACCATTGATGTATGCGCTTTCAACAGGAATAAACCCGTCGATTTCATCGTCATAATCTTTGGCAACCAATCCGCCGGCGGCATTTGAAAAATACGATACTGCTTTTTGTGTGTACACATCGCGCACCGCCACATCAAGCACATTGGCGGTTTTACCCTCAACCATGCCGCTGAAAGTGGTATACAGCGCAAAGGTAAAATACGAATCTTCGGGTTGATTGACAGAAAAGTACAGATAACGTCCCTGTTCGGTTTCCACTTTGTTAGCGATATCGGTTCTGATCTGCATCATGTTGATTGTATAATCGTACAATCCACCGAGATGCACAAACCCGTCATCGATCGCATGGAAGGAAGCCTGCACATACTCTTTATTCTGATATGTCAGAGAAGTCGCATTCAGCTTCGTATAAACAACATTGGAACTCTTGTTAATAAAGGCAGGATCGACTGTTTTCTTATCTTCAAGCAAGTTATCGAGCAAATCGAAAGAGGCAGTCGTAGCAGGAGCACGTTTATCGGAATTGCCGAGCAACGACATTTCCTTACTTGCTTTAAGATAACGAATCTCAACAGAGACCCCCGCAGGCACAGTGATGGTTATGGAATTGATTTCAATCAGACCGTCTGTATTCTCACGGGTAGGCAGATCATCACGCACACCGAGATACGTATAAAGTGCAGATTCACGATCATACGGTGCAGCTGTTAACATACCTGAAACAGTCAGAAAATCCGAAGCAAATGCATCTTGAACAATGCTGTATTCATGAGAAGAAGCACATTTTGCGTCAATTGTAATATCAAATTCTTCACATGTTTTATCGGTATCGAATCCCATAAACAACGAACGGAACTTTTCAACGGAATATGCTTTTCCCACAGGGAAGGTCAAATGAAGATCGCTTCCTGCAGTAATCAGCAGTTTTTCATTATCTAAGTATGCGTCTCCCCACTCTCCCTCAGGAACAATACGGTTGTCAAAATCCATATTGGCAAGCAGGTTAATTTCTGCACCGTCGATAATATCCGTGTTTTTGATCCAACGAGCGTAGAGATGCACATTACCTGTAAGAGGTGTGCCTTGAATGTCGAAATAGGTTTCGCACTCGGAATCGGTGTACCATCCGAGGAATGTATATCCGTCACGCGATTTGAAGTGAGACACCGCTTCATCGGAAACATATTGTTCGTTCGCATTTTTGATAACATGTTGGGTATATGCAAGACCGCTGCCGTCATTCTTATTAAAGGTAACAGCATATGCCGCACTTGCAGAGGAACCAAGATACAAATGGTTGATCTTCAATTGTGTAGGTGTTCCATTGTTATCATAACTATAGAAACGAATAGAATCGAGACTGATAACATTGCTGTAGCCATTAGTTTGGGTATACCAAGAGCGAAGGTCGATAACACCGCCTTGATCGCCGAAAACGCTGGTCGGACCGTCACCGTGCATAACCATATCCTTGTAGTAGCACTTGGTTGTGGCATCGGGTACGATAGAAATAAGCTGACCGGCAGGAGACGTCGGCATATAGGCAGAAAGCCACGGCTTCACTTCTTTGGCGGTTTTACCGTTCAGCGATGCCATTGCGGTGAATTTATTGGTTTGCAACAACATGGTCGTTTTGGAATTTGCGGGTTGCTCAAACGAGAAATGCAGATACGGTGTTTCATTCAAGTCGATCATCAACCCCGACATCTGGTTGTTACCTGTTGTGCAATACTTAAAGGTAGAGGCGTCACTATCACCTTTATTGATAATATTGCCGTAACGCAGATAAATCTGAGACCATTCACCGCCTTCGATCCATAAATCATTGAAGCCATCATTCGAAAGATCGCCTTTGAATTTGATCATTGTGGACGGTGTAAGTTTGTTAGTGTTTGAAGGAACACATGTGTTGGTGTCATAGACGTCCCAATCACCGGAAGAAGCCGTGATTTCAGCACACTGGTCAGTATTTCCGGGAACGACCCATGTTCTGGTTGGTAAGCCGTTGTTCAAACGACCGCGGGCAGTTTGGGGAATCAAGTCAATCGTTTTATCGGCTTTTGCGCCAAAATACAAATACAGCATTTTACCGCTGTCACCCCAAAAATTAACAACCGAAACATCAATGATCTTCACGTCGGACTCCTGAAAAACACCGTTGGAAATATACCACTGACGAAGATCGATACATCCAGTTTCAGACTGCAACATATATTTCGAGGTTGCAGGAGACGCACCTGAAGAAACCAACACACCGTCTGTGCGGGACGCATCACGGTAAAACGTCGTCGAACCACTGACGGATTTGTTAGTTGTCAATCCAAAGGTGCCTTTAACACCCGAAGTATATTCCATAGAATAGAACAGATAGGGAGTTTCATCAAGATCAATCGTTTTGGAAACAGCAATTGAGCTTGCGGAAGCGGTGTTATTCGGCAAAATATTTTCTTGGAAATCGGACGGCACAGGGGCGTTTTTAAATGCAGGCTCCCAATAATATGTAAAAGTATTGACGGTCGAAGATGCCGAGCCGAGGAACAAGTAGTCAACAATCAGCTCGTAACCATCTTTTAACACATAGGTTTCGTTTACATTTTGCAGATATTTTGTCGGAACGACAAATCGAATTGCCTCGGGAGCGTAATTGCTTTTATAACTTACATACTCCAACAGGTTGATGCATCCTGTTTCAGAAGCATATCCGATATAGTTGCTGTTTTTCAGCAAACTATTGCTTGCGTCATTTGTTCGGAAGAATCCAGGCTTACCATAACCTGCGTTGGAACCGGGGGTACGCGGATAATCCAGATCGTCAGAACCATCTGCCTCGTAATAGCTTTTGTTACTGTCAACGCCGATTGAATTACGTCGATAATGCGCAGAAAAGCCATCTTGAATAAACCATAAACTTGCGCGAAGCGGTACACCATCGGCATCTGTCGTTCTCTTGACGGTTTCGCCGGTTTCCGTATCTGTTGCGTTGTAGACAAAACGATAAGAATAATACAAATAAGGAGTAGAGGTTATTGAAGACTCTTTATCGGCTGCGGAAAGTTCGTATGTTGTTGCACCCCAATTTGTATAGGTGTTTGACGTGTGAGTAAAAGCCTTAGAACTCCCAACGGTCGGTTTGCTGACTGCGGTATTCCCCCAGTTATAGATCGTTCCCGCGGATGCTGCGGGCTTGCCGACAGCATCCTTCGTGATCGGTGTAGAGGTAAGATAGAGATAATTGAATGTCACCTCTGCTTTTTCGTTCGCACCAAGCACCACGTTAGGATCCTGATAAGCAACAAGATAGATAGAAACAATCGTTTTCCAATCAAATTCCGCATCTACCTGCCGGAGATCAACACATCCGGATTGTGAACCGGGAATAGAATAAATACGCCAGGAGGTATTGTGCTCGTCCTCCCAATAGGTGTCATATTCAGGTTTTCCATTGGTTCCGGTAAAATCGTACGCGCCGGCAGTTGCCATACGAAAATAAGATTTTCCGGCAGGCGCAGATGTATCAATGGTGTCATCGCCCCAACGGGCATCGGAATCGCACCACGTCATAATGGCGCGTTGCTGAGTAGAATTTTCCGCTTCACAAAACATCAACGACCAGCGCATTCCGGCCGGTGCATTTACAGAATAATTGAGATAACGCATGGAGGCAAAATCATTATCGTGAGCTACTTGTACCTGCCAATAATGATCAAAACTTATGCCGGCGGTTTGCAGGAACCCGGTGTTTACATTTGTGCCTGCAGCATTATTGGTTACAGTAACAGTAACAGAACCGTCTTCGTTAAGTGTGCCACCCGGAAAACCAGAACGACCGTTTACAACCACACGATCCTGAATATCAGCAAGAACATCAACTTTATTGGCATACGTATATACCGCATCCGGAGAATCGGGATCGGTGTATTTGTTGAAATCAGTTTTTGAGACTGCCCACGGAACTGCATCGCCACCGTCAACAGGGATCATGCCGACGACCGATTCGTCGAGAGAACCGCTTCCGATAAAGAAATAGTTGATCTTGATATCAGTACCGGGAGCGAGATAAATACGCATTTTTTCAAGCTTCAGGTATTGTCCGTTTGCTTGATTGTCACTGATACCACTCACCCACAGCGAGCTGATGTCAATACATCCGGTGCGTTCCTTGGAATTAGACAGAATGGCTTGAGCGCCGTAATCCAACGCATCCTCACTTTGATAAGCGAGACAGAACACACTGCTGCATTCATTCAGACCGATACCGGAATGATCAAGATAATATTGATAACTATATTTTGTTTGTTTATTTTCGTAATCATAGAACGTATTAAGTCCGGCATTGGCAAAATGAAAATAGAATCCTGCTTCAGGATCTTTACCATCGGACGGTGTTGTATCGACCAACTCATAGGAATAATACAGATACGGTGTATCCTTGACATCAATATAGGTATAGTAGTTGCGGGTCCAATCGTTCGAAGGACCGAAACGCATCAAATTATAATACGTATTAACTGTTTGATTGGAAGAGGAATACACACTGGAACCATCAGTGTTACGAACATATTCCACACCGATATCATCATCTTCCGACTCTTTGATGGGATCTTCCGACCACTTGTTGAAGGAATAGGTTTTCATTGCCAGAAGATCGATCTTTGTTTTGACGATCGGGGCATTTTCGGCAGCTGTAACCCACTCATAGGAAGTGCCGGTCGCACCGTTTAATGCGGTTGACAAAGCAGGCGTGCCAACCGGCGGCAAGCCATTGGGAGACTGAGCACTTGCCCAGGGATATACGATATTGGATTGCGTAGCGGGAATGGTTTCGTTTTCAACCTGGAATTCAAGACGAGTAAAAGATACCTTTCCGCCGGCAGGGATCGTCAACGATACATCACCAATGAAAATCAGACTGTCATCCGGATAAAAGTTGACGTATTCACCCGTATAGCCACCTTCGTTTTTCAATGTATCGTGTACCCACATGAGATAAGAATGGAAATCCACCACCGCTTCATACACACCGGTATTCTGATCCAAACCGGTAACGTTTTTATTGGTGGCATAATTCGCAACAAGGTACTTTATCGATTGATTTGTACCACGATAGTTATAACTACCGGTTTCGATATATGTTGTCGCACGTCCACCGTACCAGGTGGTAAGATCAAGCTGATCAGATGTCATGCCGGAATAGGTCGCACTAACATGCAACGCTTCAAGCTCAGTGGCGTTGAAATAGCTTCGCAGATTCCATGTAAATTTTACAGACTCTGTTGCAGATGTGTTGAGGAATGTCACGGTGCCGTCATCAAGTTTGCTGACACGGCCGTAATCGACACCGGCTGTGCCTGCAGCATTGGTGACATTCATGAATTCCACATTACGAGGCAACATGGAAGCAGGACGGTTCATGACCTCACGACCTAGAGAGAATTTTTTCCAATGAATATTGGTGCCTGCAGTTAAAGGTTCGCCTGCCTCGCTGGCAATAATCTGGCAAGACATATAAACGGTGATATAGTTTTTTGTGGAATCCTTCCAGTTGCAGTCCTTGTGGGTAAACCATTTGTTAGAGTCCAGATTAATACCCTCAGAATTTTCGTCCTTAACACCGTCTCCATCGTCGTCTTTACCGTTATTATTCATGATAACCTGATCATTAAGGTATTTGTAAAGATCAATAGAATAGTCTGCAACAGTACCGGCGTTGAAGTCTGTCTGAGTCTGATTAACATACGAATACCCCGCACTGTTGTTATTGATAATGTTACTCAGCGGAACAGCATAAAGTTTGCCAATCAATTCATCCTGAGACAGATCAGCATAGCTGGAATACGATTTACCGTTACTATCGGTTTTTTGAGAAATAACAGTGTTGTTGACACCGTACTCTGTACCGTTAATCGTGACGGAAAAATATATACGACCGTTGCAACGTCCGGATCCGCTCCAACGCACCATCAACCACGGATTTTCAGCAAGATTGACTTTCTGATTTATAAGAGTGAACGCTTCCACAAAAGAGGTTTTTTTATCTACCTTCCCGCTGTTATTGTGCCAGTTCTCCTGAGTGATCGTAAAATCAACAGTCTGATCTGCATTCACTGTCACCTTTGAATACTTTCCGCTTTCTTCGTCATTGGTACCGGCATACAAAGTTGTCCGGGAATTAGAGACAGAAGCATCCACAGGAAGAAGATTAATTTCCTGCACAACAACACTGTGATTGACTTTGTTGATATTAGTGGGATTCACATACGCTTGTGTCGGTTGAGAGGACATATTCATCAGCAAAACCGCAGGGATCATCGTCAGCAAAATTGCCGCTACCAATAAAAGCGCAAGGGTGCGCTTAGGCATGGAACGAACAGCTATCAGAACACTTTTCCTCCACATATAAACGCACCCTTTCAGAATTGTAATAATTATTATATAAATTATAAAGAATGTAACCAAATATGGAAAGTGCTTTTATATAACTGGGCATTTTAAAGCAACCAATAAAACAAAAAAGCACAAATTGCTTTGTGCTTTTTGAAAGAAATATGAACAAAAATCGGAAGAAAATTGTTAAATAAATAATATTATAGCTCATTTTCGCCGATTCGGATATCCGTCTTACGGAGTTTGTCCCACGAAAAGGCCTGAATAGCATCTTTAGCTGTTATCGGCTCATCTTTGTCAAGCAATCCTGCACGCCATAATAAAAACCCGATAATCCTTTCGGGAGTCGCGTAACGTTCACGAAGTTTACCGAGATCGAGATCACGATCACGTTTGGACAATCGTCGTCCGTCGGGAGCTGTCAGCATCGGAATATGATAGTATGTCGGCGGTTGCTGTTCAAACAAACGATACAACTGTATCTGCGGCGCAACGGAAGACAACAGGTCTCTTCCGCGCACCACGTGATTAATTCCCATGGCGGCATCATCAGCAACAACCGCCAACTGGTAAGCAAAAACGCCATCGGAGCGACGGACAATAAAATCGCCCCAGTCATGTTTAACGTTCTGACGTTGTAAGCCGTAATGTCCGTCGACGAACACAACATCTTCTTCCATGGCTTTTATGCGGTAAGCCGGAGGCTTTGCCTGGGCGGCACGTTCGAGCTCGGTCATGTTTCGGCAAGTGCCGCTGTAAATCACGCGTCCGTCGGAGGCGTGCGGTGCACCCGCCGCATGAAGCTCATCGCGACTGCAAAAGCAGGGATAGATACTATTGCGTTTTTGCAAAAGGAGCAGACAGCGCTTGTAAAAATCGGTGCGTTCACTTTGCTTGTAAGGTGTCATGGCGCCGCCGACGCCCTCTCCCTCATCGTAATCAAGTCCAAGCCATTGGAGATCATCCAACAACTGTGCGGTATACTCCGTTCTGCATCGGGCTGTATCAAGATCTTCAATGCGAAGTGTGATCTCACCTTTCTCACTGCGTACCGACAACCACGAGATCAGCGCGCAAAATGCATTTCCAAGATGCATTCTTCCGCTGGGTGTAGGGGCATAGCGGCCCCGTACGATCGTTTCCGCCATTGATCACACTTCCTTTCCAATCATTCTCAGATTCGTGATACACCGCTGTCTTTGGCGGCACAAGCGACCGCCGCGGCAACCGCGGGTGCAACACGTTTATCCAGCGCTGACGGCAGAATATACTCCGCTGTTAATTCTTCGTCAGTAATCAGTGCGGCAATCGCCTGTGCCGCTGCCCGTTTCATATCTTCGTTGATATCCGAAGCGCGAACATCAAGCGCACCGCGGAAGATGCCCGGAAAAGCAAGAACATTGTTGATCTGATTCGGATAATCGCTTCTTCCCGTTCCGACAACGGCGGCACCTGCCGCTTTGGCTTCATCCGGCATAATCTCAGGAGTCGGATTAGCCATAGCAAATACCATAGGTTCCTCATTCATGGACGCTACCATATCTTTAGAAAGCACTCCCGCCGCGGAAACACCGACAAACAAATCGGCACCGACAATGACATCAGCCAGTGTACCGCTGACACGGCGAGGATTTGTTCTTTTGGCCAGCTCGGCATGAGCCTCACTCAGCGTAGGGTCACCTTCAACAATTGCGCCGAAACGGTCGCACATGATAATATCCTGTATGCCGATACTTTGCAACATGGCGGAAATCGCCGTTCCTGCGGCACCCGCGCCGTTGATAACCGCTTTGACCTCTGAAATAGAGCGATTTGTCAGGCGGCAAGCATTGATTACCGCTGCCGCAACAATGATCGCCGTTCCGTGTTGGTCATCGTGAAACACCGGAATATCGCACATATCTTTCAGGCGACGCTCTATTTCGAAGCATCGCGGAGCGGAGATATCCTCAAGGTTAATGCCGCCGAAGCTTCCCGCAATCAAGCTGACCGTTTGGACGATCTCGTTAACATCTTTACTGCGGACACACAGCGGAATGGCATCCACATCGCCAAACGCTTTGAAGAGGGCGCATTTTCCTTCCATCACCGGCATTCCTGCTTCCGGACCGATATCACCAAGTCCCAGTACCGCTGTGCCGTCGGTGATGACCGCCACCAGATTAGAACGCCGGGTCAATTCATAGCTTTTATTGATATCCTCGTGAATCGCCAGACAAGGTTGTGCAACGCCGGGGGTATATGCTAAGGACAAATCCTCTCTTGTTTCCATCGGCACGCGACACACGACTTCAATCTTACCGTTCCATTCTTTATGTCTTTTCAATGATTCCTCGTTATAATTCATGTCACTCAGTCTTCCTTTCCGTTTTGTTCGTCAAGTGTCAACGAAAACGCCGGTAAAAACTCCTCCAAAAAGCAATCGGCGGCAGGCAACTGCATGGCACGAATGGCGTGTTCGGTAGCGATCTGTGCTTTGGCAAAATCGCGGTTACCCTGATGAAGCTCCTCAATGCATTTAATAAGCGCAGACAGCTTATCGGCCGCTTTCACGATGATGTATTCTACGCTTTGAGCGTCATCTTCCGAGAAAAACGGTTGATAAGACGGCTGCAAGTCCTCGGGAAGCATTGACAACAGCTTTTGAGAGGCAACCGATTCGAGATGTTTATACGCATCTCTGAGCGTCGGATTATCGTATTTAACGGGTGTCGGGAGATCACCGGTGATAATTTCGGAAGTGTCGTGATACAGCGCCATCAATACGCACTGTGCTTCATCGACATTGCCGTTAAATCGGTTGTTGGTGATCACCGCAAGAGCGTGCGCAAGAACCGCCACATCAAAAGAATGCTCGCACAGGTTTTCTTCACGGGTGTTGCGCATCAAAGACCAGCGATTGATATATTTCATACGCGACAGCATGGCGTAAAACGGATTTGTCATAATTGTCCCAACCTTTCTGCACTATACATTGTATCACGCTGTAATTTAAAAGTAAAGTAACAGCCTCTTTTCTTTTTTGTAAAAGCGTGTTACAATACATAAAAAAACAAGGAGCTGATAAGCACATGGTACAGTTTCATAATGAATGGGATGAGCTTCTTAAAGAGGAATTCACCAAAGAATACTATCAAAGGCTCAGAAAAGTGCTGAAACAAGAATACCGCACACAAACGATTTATCCCGATATGTATCATATTTTTCATGCTCTGCAAGCGACCTCATACAGCGATGTAAAAGCGGTAATTCTGGGGCAAGACCCTTATCACGGACCAGGTCAGGCTCACGGGTTATGCTTCTCCGTTCAAAAAGGAATCGTTCCTCCCCCGTCGCTTCAAAATATTTTCAAAGAACAGCAAAGTGATCTGGGTATCCCCATTCCCTCGACAGGTGATCTGACACCATGGACCCAACAGGGCGTGTTGTTGCTGAACACCGTTTTAACCGTACGCCAGGGAATGCCCAACAGTCATAAAAACATCGGCTGGGAAATCTTCACCGACCGCGTCATCTCTCTTCTTGATAAACGAGAGACTCCGATGGTGTTTCTGCTTTGGGGTGCCAACGCGGGCGCGAAAACCGCATTGTTACACAATCCGCGTCATCTTGTGCTCAAAACCGTCCACCCCAGTCCTTTGTCTGCACATCGAGGCTGGTTTGGATGTCGCCATTTCTCCAAAACCAATCAATTTCTCGTTCAAAACGGTCAATCCCCCATTGACTGGAGAATAGAATAAGCATATCACGCCGCAGCAAAGAGGTTTTGCTGCGGCGTGTTGTATTTTGATGAGCGATCGCATATACATGACACAAATCTACAGTGAAGGTGTGATGATACGTGTCAGACTACAGCAAGAAAGAACTGCAACAGTTGATTGATCGCTATCAGCGTGATTTTATGGAACAATACGCCTCCTCCCTCAATGCTCCTACTCCCGCCACCGTCGAAGACGTAACCATTCCCTCTGAGCCAATCGAAACAATGACGGAATTGACCGATATCGGTCGGTTGCAAATCCGCGCCAGTACGGAAAACCAGGCAGTCCCCATCATCGGAGCCGTAGTAACCGTTACAGATGCAAACAAAAATACCTCTGCACGCATCTTAACGACCGATCAAAGCGGACTCACTCCGATCATCGAGCTTCCCACAAAAGATCGACAATTATCGTTATCTCCCGACAATGCGTCTCCTTACGAAACATATAATGTAATTGTCTCGGCAGACGGGTATTTCACAAAAGAATTTTTGAAACTTCCGATTTACGGCGGTGTTACCGCCATTCAGAACGTCATCATGATCCCTGTTCCCGAAGGCGGTGACAACGATCTGCCCTTAGTATACGAAGAAACGTTGAAGGAGTGAAGCGTCAATGGCAACCGACTTTCCTGTTATTCCCCAAAATATCACGGTGCACCTTGGAGCTCCCGAGAATGCCGAAGCACGTAATATTACGGTGAGCTTTCCCGAGTATATTAAAAATGTGGCTTCAAGCGAGATCTACCCTACGTGGCCGCAGGAAGCGATCAAAGCCAATGTGCTGGCGCAAATCTCTTTTGCGCTCAACCGTGTATTTACAGAGTACTACCCCGCTCGAGGATACGACTTTGACATCACCAATTCCACGGCATATGACCAGTCGTTCGTGGAAGGACGAGACACTTTTGAAAACATCAACCAACTTGTTGATGACATATTCAATGATTATTTGCGCCGTCCGGGCTCACTTGAACCGTTTTTTGCGCAGTATTGCGACGGCAACCGCACAACCTGTGAAGGACTGTCGCAATGGGGTACTGTTCCGTTGGCCGAAAACGGGTTGAGTGCGTTTGAGATTCTGACCAGCTTTTACGGTCCCGAACTGGAAATTGTTGAAAATGCCGCTGTTGCCGATATTCCCGATTCCTATCCCGGAATACCGCTTCGACTCGGAGACAGTTCTCAGGAGGTGGAAGAAAAGCAAATCCAACTCAACCGTATTTCCCGTAATTATCCCGCAATCCCCAAAATCCCGGTTGTTAACGGAAGCTTCGGAGAAAGTACGGAAGCAGCGGTAAAAGAGTTTCAATCCATCTTCGGATTGGCCGTCGACGGCGTCATCGGTAAAGCAACATGGTACAAAATCTTCATGGTTTACAGTGCTGTCAAGCGGCTTTCCGAGCTTGATTCCGAAGGACTTAAGGCTGACGAATTGCCGCAATTGTATGTTCGGGAACTTCAAGAAGGGGATTCGGGAGATTTTGTGTGGTTAATTCAGTACTATTTGGCGGTTATCAGCGCGTACTATAACACCGTGCCGCAAATCGACATTACAGGTAATTATGACAGCCGTACAGCCAATGCTGTTCGTGCTTTTCAACAGACGTACGGTCTGCCGCAAACCGGAATCCTCGATTTTGCAACATGGCGTGACATGTACCGCGCTTATCGGGGAATTGTCATTAATGCGCCGCAAACCGAAGGCGGTACATTACGATATCCCGGACTTCAGCTTCGCTACGGCAGTCGCGGAGAGTACGTCAGCGCGTTGCAAACCTATCTGAACACCATTTCACAAACGTATACCACCATTCCGACATTACCGGTTACGGGCTTTTACGGCAGACAAACGGAAGCGGCCGTTTCAACGTTTCAACAACTGTTCGGATTGACAGACACAGGCAGTGTAGATCCGTTTACATGGGAGGCGATCACTTCGCTATACAGCGACTTGTCGCTCGGAAACCAACGAGTTGTCGGACAAAACCCGGGAGAAACACTGTCAATGGAGGGATAATGTATGGCCACCGAATCCATCAAAGAAATCCAGCACTATCTTCGCACACTGTCGTTTCGGAATTCATCCATTATGCCGCTCGTAGTTGACGGCATATACGGACACGATACCGCCAAAGCGGTGTCATCTTTCCAACAGCTGACAGATTTACCTGTCAGCGGTGAGGTGGATCTTCGCACATGGAACACACTGGTGAACGCATATAACCGCGATCAGTCCGAGCCGCTGTTGCTGGCCCCTTTTTCGGATAAAAACACCGTCATCGACAAGACGTCCCCGAAGGACACGATCCTCATTTTGCAAACCCTATTGATGAGTCTTGCTGTAGACAATCCGCGTTTGCCAAGCGGCGTATTTGACGACGACACCATACAGCAAATTCAAGTGTTTCAAACCAGCCAACAGTTGCCCGTCACAGGTGTGGTGGATCTTTATACGTGGAATACGATGGCATCTCTATATAATGAACGTCGTTTTTTACAGGCCCGTTTTAAGGAGTGAGGTGCTTGAAAAAACGTCAATTTTTTCAGAATGCTGCCATTATGACGGCAACCTCCCTCCTTCTTCGCTTAATCGGCATCGTATTTCGTATTTATATCAGCAATCGTGTCGGTGCAGAAGGTATGGGGCTCTATCAACTGATCATTTCTGTATACGTGTTGGCGGCATCGTTCGCAACAGCAGGACTGTGTACGGCTGTTACAAGGCTTTGTGCCGATGAAATGGTACGCGGAAGCGCTCATTCCGTAAAACGGGTCGTCAACATCTGCATCATCATGAGCGTTGTTATCGGGCTGGTTTCTGCGGCGGTAATTATTATCGGCGCAGACGCAATCGCCGGTTTGTTCATCAACGATTCCCGTGCTGTTCCGGCACTGAAGATCCTCACCTTATCTTTGCCGTTCATGGGAATATCGTCTTGTCTGAGAGGATATTTTGCGGCCAGACGACGCATTACAGGCTCATCGTTTTCTCAGATTCTGGAGCAAGTCGTTCGTATTGCCGCCATCGGCGTGATGCTCAACCACATGCCCGTTATCACCGCAGAAAAAGCCTGTTTTGCCATTTTACTCGGGGATACCATCGCAGAAGGAGTGTCGTGTTTCTTCTTGTGTGCTATTTATCATATCGATAAACGCCGTCTGACAAACACCACCGGCATCGGAAGCGATACATCAACGCTCATCAAGCAAACCGCACATATTGCATTGCCGATCACATCAGGGCGCTATTTGAACAGCGTTCTGCGAACGATTGAAAACACTCTTGTGCCACGTGCACTGAATCATTTTACTCATTCTCACTCGTTGTCACTGGCACAATTCGGAAAGTTAAAAGGCATGGCCATGCCACTCATTTTCTTCCCGTCATCGTTCTTAAACGCCTTTTCGGTACTGCTGATTCCGGAGGTGTCCGAAGCAAAAACCTTACGCGAACATCGGCAACTGACATATACCATCGGTAGAGCATTTCACATGACGTTGTTATCTTCCTTTTTGATTGCGGGGATATTCTGGATACTGGCGTATCCCATCGGAGAGCTGATCTATCACGACCCGGAAGTCGGTAATATGATTCGTATTCTGTCCGCTTTGACCCCTGTTATGTACCTGGAAAGTGTCGTTGTCGGTATTTTAAAAGGTCTGGATCAGCAAAGTCATTCGTTGGTATACAGCGTGCTGGATTCCGTCACAAGAATCGGTATGATCGCCGCATTTACGCCGACTTACGGACTAAACGGATTCTTTGTTGTCATGATCATCAGCAATCTGCTGACGTGCGCACTGAACACGAATCGTCTGTGTAGGGTAACCGGATTTCATATACAATACGGAAAATGGATCATTCGTCCGACCGCGGCAATCATGATAGCGGTATGTGCGGCTTCACAGATACCATGTCCGGTTGATGATAACGCGACGGTTTGTCTCATACACGGTGGGGTGACTTGTTTGGTATACGTAATACTATTGCCGTTGTTGAGCTGTGTCGATAAACAGGATTTACTGACTTTCAAACCGGTGATAAAAAAACAGTCCCGCTGTTAGCGGGACTGTTTTTTTATCCATATCGCTCTAAAATCAACAACGCCATTTCACGGCAAGTGAGAAGGTTGACATCGGCGTCGTTGTGACCGTCTATCACATAATCAATCGTAAACATGACGCCGTCATTGTATACAATCAGATGATTAAAAGACGGACTGAACCAAGCTGACTCGCCGAGATTACGTGCTTCTATCAAATCGGGGTACCACATCGACACGCTTTGCAAAAACACTTCCAGATTCTGCTCCTGAATATCAACGATCACACGCGATGTCATGGAGTCAACAGCATAACTGCTCAGCGTCGCCCCTTGTCCGGAAACTGTGGGGGCTTGCATAGGAATGCCGATGATGTCGGTAAGCTCTTCAGCGGTCAGAAGATCGCTGATATCATTTTCGATACGCGGAACAGTCGGTACGGTTGCTCTTGTCGTGGTCGGTGTCACATCTGTTGATTCGGGGGCCTCCGAAGAACAGGAGCAGAAGGTCATCGCCACAATCAACACCATCAAAAAGGATATCCACTTTATCGTCTTCATTGTTGTCACTCCTTACTGATCATGAACGCAACATTTGCATAATCACGGCGGCGGCAGTATCCGCCGCATATTGAACAACTTGTTCAAAAGACACGGGAGCCGATCCGTCTGCCATATCGGAAATCGTGCGAAGAACCACAAACGGGCAGTTATTCAATGTCGCCACCTGCGCAATTGCCGCACCTTCCATTTCCGATGCCAACGCGTCAAATTCGGAAGAAATCGCTGTGCGTCGCTCACTCGCCGCCACAAACTCATCGCCTGAAGCGATAACACCGCAATGACAGGTGTGTTCATCACCGATCACGGCTTTTGCGGCTGTTTCAAGACGACGGACCAAGTCGGCATCCGAAACAAACACGGTCGGTTTTTGAGAATCACCGCCGAACGCTTCACCGAGATAGCCTTTGGTGTATCCGAACGGACGAAGGTCAAAGTCGTGCTGAACGAGTTTTGTACCGACAACCACATCAAGCACACGCAATTGCGAAGACACACCACCGGCAACACCGATGTTGATCACGACATTCACATGATAGCGGTCGATGAGTTGTTGTGCACACGCCGCCGCATTCACCTTGCCGACGCCGCACTTTACCAGCACAACCGAAGCACCGCAAAGTGTACCGCTGTAAAACGTCAAACCTGCATTGGTCTGCGCATGGGTATCGATCATTTCCGAGTTGAGGAGCGCGATCTCCGAATCCATCGCACCGATAATCCCGTAAATCATATGTATCTCCTTTTTATCACGTGTTTTTATCAACACTGTGGAATTGCTTGAGATTGCCCGACTTGGTGTGGCGTTCGGTAAGCTTTGCTTCTATGTCGTCGGGAGTAATGTTTTGCATCGCCATCATCACCAGAAGATGATAAGCAAGATCAGCAATTTCGCCGATCGTTTCGACGTTGTCGCCGTTCTTGGCGGCAATAATGGTTTCGGCACTTTCTTCTCCGACTTTTTTAAGCACCTTGTCGAGTCCTTGCTCAAACAAATAATGCGTGTAGGATTTTTCGACGGGATTGTCCCGACGATCAATGATCGTATTATACACATCTTGCATACAGCTCATAAATGTTCCTCCTTAAAGGGTTCTGAAAAAGCAGGAATGGGCACCCGTGTGACAAGCGGCTCCTTTTTGATCAACCTTAACAAGCAGTGTGTCACGGTCGCAATCACCGGCGATGGATTTCACATACTGCATATGACCGCTGGTGGCACCTTTGTTCCAGTATTCGTTTCTGGAACGGCTCCAAAACCATGTTGTTCCGCTTTCCAATGTGCGTTGCAATGAGATCTTGTTCATATATGCCAGCATCAGCACTTCGCCTGTGGATTCTTCTTGTACAACCGTCGGAATCAGCGGGGATTTTTCAAAATACGCTTCCAAATCCATGCGATCCACCGAAGTCGTCGCTGTTTTCACAGCCTCTTCCAATGATAATGTGCCGCTGTACAGAGATTTGCCGCAGATAGCACCGTCAAGATGCGCCTCCTTACAAGCGGTTACATCATCAATGGTATGCATACCGCCCGATGCGATCACCTGACACTGAACGGTATTTCTCAGTGCCGTCAGCTGATCAAGGTTCGGGCCTGTCAGCGTGCCGTCTTTGGAAATATCCGTAAAGATCAATACCTGAACACCGATAGATTCCATTTGTTTGGCAAGCTCCAGATAGGATACATCGGACACATCAAGCCATCCTTCGGTCGCAACCATACCGTGAAGCGCGTCAATGCCGACAGCGATACGATGACCGTATTCACGGACAGCCTCTTTGACAAGTGCCGGATTCTTCAGCGCCGCTGAACCGAGAATGCAACGGGAAATACCGTTTTCAAAATAGTACGCAAGCGTCTTCATATCACGAATGCCGCCGCCGAGTTCCACCTTTAAACCGCTCTCATGTGCAACCTGAAGGAAAATATCGGCGTTGCGCTTTTCTCCATCTTTCGCACCGTCGAGATCCACCATATGGATCCAGTCGGCACCTGCCGCTTTAAAAGACAATGCCGTTTCAAGCGGACTGTCAGCAACACGGTGAACGGTTGCAAAATCACCCTTAAAAAGACGAACACATTCTCTGTCTTTGATATCAATAGCGGGTAAAATGATCATAAAGAATACCCCTTTTTTCGGTTAATCCAAACTTCCCTTTGTGGAAAGAACGCCGTCTTTGTACTTTACCGCATCACTCAGCGCATGAGCCGCCGCTTTAAACAGCCCTTCAATCATGTGATGGGTGTTCTGACCGTAAAGCACACGCAAATGAAGGGTGATGCCGGCATGAAATGCCAACGCTCTGAAGAATTCACACGTCAGACAGGAGTCGTAATCCCCCACCTTTTGCTCGGGAAAACGAGCATCAAAGACAAGAAACGGACGTCCGCTGATATCCAGCGACGCAAAACAAAGCGATTCGTCCATCGGCACATAAAATGAGCCAAAGCGTGCGATGTTGCCTTTATCGCCGAGGGCTTTGGCGATGGCTTGTCCGAGAACAATGCCGGTGTCTTCAACGGTGTGATGACCGTCAACGTGTAAATCGCCCTTGGCGTCTACGGTCAATCCGATGCCGGCGTGAACAGCAAACGCTTCGAGCATATGATCAAAAAAGCCGATCCCTGTCTTTACGGATACCGCACCACCGTCAAGATCAACGGCAACAGCAATGTCGGTTTCACGGGTACGGCGAGTAACCTCCGCTTGTCTCATAGTTTCCCCTCCGCTTCCTCGCGGCGATGACGCGCAACCGATTCAATCGCGGCGAGTACTTCTTTATTTTCCGATTCTTTTCCTGCAGTGATGCGCAGCCGATTCTGACCAAAGCAACGCACGACAATGCCGAAATCGGCAAGCTCAGCCCAGAAATACGGAGCATCCTCAACTTCAATAAGCACAAAGTTCGTACAACTGTCGTACAACTTTTGGATATACCCTTTTTCAAGCAGTCTTTGGAACCCTGCCGAAAGCTGTTTTCTCGATTCCACCAACAGATCGATATACACATCTTTGTAAAGCGGATTGGAGAGGGCGATGTTGGCAATTGCCTGCGTTGCCGAGTTGACGTTATAAGGAGATTTCGCCGAACGAAGGACCGCTGTAAGCGTCGGATTTGCCACAGCAAAACCAAGCCGGATCGCCGCCATACCGAGTGCTTTGGAAGCCGTACGGAGAATGATCAGATTATCATAATCGGCAACCTCGGAAAGAAGCGATTGATCCCAAAAATCCATATAGGCTTCATCAAGAACAATCAACGCATCGGTTTGCGTGATGATACGACGCACCGCATCGCGATCGATACCTAGAGATGTAGGGTTACAAGGGTTTGAAAAGATAAACACACGGATATTTTCCGCATGAATTGTGTCAATCACACGATCTACATCGATCGTCAGATCCTCGTTTTTCGGCAACACCACACATGGTGTTTCCGTGATGGAGGTATAAAAACGATACATGGAAAAATCGGGACTGAGCGTGAGAACCTTTTCTCCTTTTTGCAGAAACACCGACATGATAAGACCGATCAGCTCGTCGGAACCGTTTCCGGCGGTCACCATGGACGGATCCACATCATAAAGCGTTGCAAAAGCACGACACACGTCCGTACAAAGCGGATCGGGATAACGCTGAAAACCAAGTTCGTATACCGCCTCCGCCATCTTTTCACGATCCGTCTCGGTCGGAAGCAAAAACGATTCGTTCGCATCCAAACGAATGCGATAGGTTCCTTCTACGGGATCATACGGTTCAAGCGATTTTGCCTTTTCGCACAATTCATAAGACATAAAGCTTACGCCTCCCTTCTCATTCGAAGCGGACAGCAACCGCATGTGCGTGAGCATCAAGACCTTCGGCATTCGCCAGTGTCACAATATCGTCACACGCCGCTTCAAGAGCCTCGCGTTTATAGTAAATGAAACTGGATTTTTTGATAAAGCTGTCAACCGAAAGCGGTGAGAAGAACCGTGCCGTGGCACCGGTCGGCAACACATGGTTCGGTCCGGCATAATAATCGCCGAGCGGTTCGGGAGCATATTGTCCGAGGAACACGGAACCCGCATTGTCAAGACGACCGATATACGACATCGGGTCTTCACACATTACCTCAAGATGTTCGGGAGCAAGACGGTTGGCAAATTCCACCGCCTCATTCATATCGCGGCAGATGATCGCCGCACCGTAGTCGGCAAGAGAGCGTTCGATAATGGTCTTTCTGGACAACGTCTGAATCTGTTTTTCGAGCTCCTTGGCGGTTTCTGCCGCGACCTGTTCCGACGTGGTGATCAGAATAGACGATGCCAGCATATCATGCTCTGCCTGCGACATCAGGTCTGCTGCAAGATATTTCGGGTTGGCAGTCTCGTCGGCGAGAATCAAAATCTCACTGGGGCCGGCGATCATGTCAATGTCTACAATACCGTAAGTGAGTCTTTTCGCTGTTGCCACAAAAATATTGCCGGGGCCAACAATTTTATCCACTTTCGGAACCGTTTGCGTACCGTAGGCGATCGCCGCAACACCCTGAGCACCACCGCAAAGGAACACGCGATCAACGCCCGCGATATACGCCGCCGCCATAACATCGGCGTTGAAACCGCCCGACTTCGGAGGAGGCGTGACCATAATGATTTCTTTAACGCCGGCAATTCGCGCCGGAATGGCATTCATAAGGACCGAGCTGGGATAGGCCGCCGTGCCGCCGGGAACGTAAATGCCGACGCGTTCCAGACCGCGAACACGCTGTCCGAGAACAGTGCCGTCCTCTTTGGTCGTCATCCAACTCTGTTGCAACTGACGCGCATGAAAATCGCGGATATTCTCCGCCGCACGACAAAGCGCATCATAAATCTGTTTGTCGCAGGCTTTGGCAAGCTCACCGAGCTCGTCACGCTCAATGGCACGAACAGGCATATCCACGCCGTCGAATTTTGCCGTATACTCGCGAACAGCCGCATCACCGCGTTCACGAACATTGGCGAGAATTTCCGTCACAGCCGCCGTCACCTTTTTGTCCACTTCACCGCTTCGCGCTTCCAGTTGCGCGAGCAGTTCATATTCTGTTTTGCCGTCAGCTTTAACCGTTGTCAGCATTTTATATACATCACCTTTCCGTTTGAGGGCTTTACAGCGCTTTCTCCATTGCAGAGACGAGCGAATTGATTTCGTCCTGACGAAGCTTCATAGCCGCCATATTGACGATCACACGCGCCGAAATCGGCATGACAGAGGTAATAACATCAAGACCGTTTTCCTTGAGAGTCGCACCCGTTTCCACAATGTCAACGATGCAATCCGCAAGTCCGATCAAAGGAGCCAGTTCCACAGATCCTTCGATCTTGATGATACGCACATCCATGCCACGACGTTCAAAGAATTTTTTGGCGACCGTGGGATACTTGGACGCGACCGTGATTTCCTGATAACCTCCGAAGATATCGGTTTCTTTTGGTGCCGCAACAGCAAATCGGCATTTGCCGAAACCGAGGTCGAGAACCTCATAAAAACGTCCGCCGCTCTCAGCAATGGTATCTTTACCGACCACTCCGAGATCACAAACGCCATGTTCAACATAAGTGATCACATCAGCGGCTTTCGCAAGAACAACTTCGATGCTGTCTCCTACCGGCAAAATAAGTCGGCGGCCTTTGTTTTTGACGACTTCAGTATCATAACCGAGTTTTTCAAACAATGCTACCGTATCTTTTTCCAAACGCCCTTTTGTCAGAGCGATTCTTAACGGTTTCATAGGCATCTCCTTATACTTCGACTGCAGTGATCTGCTCGCCGACCACGATAATTTGCGGAATGTGTTTGGCTTTCGCATAGTTCGTCGATTCCTCGACGGTCTCCCTCACACTGAACTCACAAACAACGTCTTTTTCGGCGTACTCCGCAAGAACACCGAGCGCTTTCGCTTCAAATCCGTCCAACGCATGCACCAATATTGCACAGGGCGTTTTACAAGGGGCATGACCGTTTGCTTTCAGCACGCGCATCAGTTCGTCCATCTTAATGGCAAAGCCGACTGCCGCACGGGGTGTGCCGAACTGAGCCAAAAGTGCATCATAACGACCGCCGGAAAGGGCAATTTCGCCGCTTCCTTCCACGTAACCGCGGAAAATAATGCCGGTATAGTATTCGTTGGAATGAAGCATGCCGAAATCAAAAATCACGTGCTTTTCAAGTCCCATATCGCAAAGCGACTGATACAGATCAGCCATATATTCAAGGGCTTCACAACCGCGTTGTGTGTGACACAGCGACATCGCTTCACTCAGCACCTGGCGACCGCCAAACAGATGCGGTAAACGTTTGAGAGCCGACACAGCGGCACAGGCAGGAAGCGTATCCAGCAATTCCGTCAAAGCGGCATAGTTTTTGCCTTCGATGAGATCGCGGATCTCTTCTTCGATCTGTCGATCGGCATTCAGTTCTTCGATAAGCGATTCAAAAAAACCGACATGGCCGATTTCAATGCGAAAGGCATCACCGACGATTTCGCGGAGCGCACCGGCGGCAAGTGTGATCACCTCGAGATCGGCGCGTTTACCTGCGGCACCGATAAGCTCAACGCCCGCTTGGAATTCCTGATCAGCATGACCCGTCAGACCGTGATTCATCTGATAAACATCTTGTGCATAATACAAGCGAAGCGGCAACGGCGCATTTTGAAGGCGCGTTGCGGCAAGGCGAGCGATCGGCAACGTGGAATCGGGACGCATCACCATGAGACGACCTTTAGTGTCGGTCATTTTATACATCATTTCCGGCGGAATCAACGGGCGTTCACCCATGAAAACGTCCAAAAACTCCATTCCGGGAGTCATCACTTCCGAAAAACCGCGTCGCATGAACAGCGCCGATAATTTTGATTCGATTTCCCGATGGAACAATGAATCTTCCATCAAAAGATCCTTTGTTCCGAGCGGTGTTAAACTGCGATTATCTTTCATAATATATCTCCAAATCAAACGCTTTAGCGTAGTAATGCGTTATTATGGTATCACAAAACAATGTGATTGTCAACTGTTTTGCTGACATACCGCTTTATTTTAGCACATAATCATGTCCGCGTCAAATATAATTATTATATTTATAATTTAATTGCTTACTATTTTTCCGTTGACAAAGCAGATCAAAAGCATTATTATTTTTAGTGTAGATTTCATTTCAAGGAGGTCTCTGTCTTATGGATTGGAGAATCGAAACCAAATGCATTCAATCGGGATATCGCCCGAAGAACGGCGAAGCCCGCGTGCTTCCCATTTACCAAAGCACGACATTTTTATATGAAAACGCGCAAGCGATGGGCGACTTGTTCGACCTGAAAGCGGCAGGCTCTTTCTATACCCGTCTGAGCAACCCGACCACCGATGCTGTTGAAGCCAAAATCGCCGCGATCGAAGGCGGCGTCGGCGCCATGATGACGTCGGCAGGTCAAGCCGCTTCGCTCATTTCCGTCATTAACATCGCACACAGCGGCGATCACATCATCAGCACCAGTGCCATTTACGGCGGCACCTTCAACCTCTTCAACAAAACCATTCGTGAGCTTGGCATTGACGTGACCTTTGTTGAGCCCGATGTTTCCGAAGAAGATCTCAACGCCGCATTCCGCCCGAACACGCGACTGGTATTCGGCGAAACGCTTTCCAATCCCGCGCTTCGCGTCCTCGATATCGAGTTGTTCGCCAAAGTTGCCCATGCTCATCAGGTTCCCCTTATCGTGGACAACACCTTCCCCACTCCCATCAACTGCCGTCCGTTTGAATTCGGCGCCGATATTGTCATTCATTCTACTTCCAAATATCTCGACGGACACGCAACGGCTCTCGGCGGCGTAATCGTCGACAGCGGTAACTTCGACTGGGCGGCAGCCGGAAAGTACCCCGAGCTCACCACCCCCGACGAAACCTATCACGGTGTGGTTTATACCGAGCATTTCGGCAAAGCCGCCTATATCACCAAAGCGCGTACTCATCTGATGCGCGATATCGGTTCGACTCCGAGTCCGATGAATGCATTTTATCTCAGCCAAGGCATCGACACGCTTCACCTTCGCGTTGAACGCCACGTTGCCAACGCGCGCGCTGTGGTGAATTACCTCTTGTCAGACGAGCGTATTACATGGGTCTCCTTCCCCGAACTCGAAACCTCTCCCGATTACGAGCTTGCCAAAAAGTATATGCCTAACGGCACATGCGGCGTTATCTCCTTCGGTGTAAAGGGCGGTCGCGAGGCGGCAATTAAGTTTATGGACAATCTGAAACTCGCCGCCATTGCTACTCACGTGGCGGATCTTCGCACATGTGTGTTGCATCCTGCATCGACAACTCACCGCCAGCTCAGCGATCAACAGCTTGTGGATTGCGGTGTCACCCCCGATCTTATCCGTTTTTCTGTCGGCATCGAAAACGCACAGGATATTATCGACGACATCAAGCAGGCGCTCGATCAAATCTGAACATAATAAAAAGAACTTCGGAATTCCGAAGGGCTTTTTCATGTTTTACAACAGTTGATCAAATGTGATCGTATCGAGCTTTTCGACGACCATCGCCGTCACATCATTAAATACAGAATGAAACGGACATGAGATCGCATCTTTACATTCACACGCATACTCCGTGTCAAGGCAACGACTGAAACGATAAGGTCCTTCAATCGCTTCGATCACATGACGAAGTGTGATGCTTTCGGGGGCTTGCGCCAGAACATAGCCGCCGTGAGCACCCTTATAAGAATTCGCCAGTCCTGCCGCAACCAATTTTCGCATAATTTTCAATGTAATACGAAGCGAAACATGACTTTTATCGGCAAGGGTTTGCGCATCAACGCGTGCATCAGCCTGCGCCAGAACACGCACGATGCGCACAGCATAGTCCGACTCCAAATTGATATGCATAACTGCCTCCCGTTGATCAGTCAAGAAAATCTTTCAGCTTTTTACTGCGACTGGGATGACGGAGCTTGCGCAGTGCTTTTGCTTCGATCTGACGGATACGTTCGCGCGTAACATCGAACTCCTTGCCGACCTCCTCAAGAGTACGGGGATGACCGTCCTCAAGACCGAAACGAAGGCTGAGAACCTTAGCCTCACGAGGAGTCAGCGTTGCAAGCACTTCGGCAAGTTGCTCCTTCAAGAGAGTGTGAGAAGCGGCATCGGCGGGAGCGGGAGCTTCATCATCGGGAATAAAATCACCGAGATGGCTGTCTTCTTCTTCGCCGATCGGGGTTTCAAGAGAAACGGGTTCCTGCGCGACACGCATGATTTCGCGGACTTTCTCGATGGGCATATCCAGTTCTTCCGCGATTTCTTCAGCGGTCGGCTCATGACCGTTCTTATGAAGCAGCTGACTGCTGATTTTTTTGACCTTGTTGATCGTCTCGACCATGTGAACCGGAATGCGGATCGTGCGTGCCTGATCAGCGATTGCACGGGTGATGGCCTGGCGGATCCACCATGTAGCGTAGGTGGAGAATTTAAAGCCTTTGGTATAATCAAACTTTTCAACGGCTTTGATCAGGCCGAGGTTGCCCTCTTGAATAAGATCAAGGAATTGCATACCGCGTCCGACATAGCGCTTGGCGATGCTGACCACAAGGCGAAGGTTTGCTTCGGAAAGACGCTTTTTCGCGGTGTCATCATCATTGCCGATGCGAATGGCAAGTTCAATCTCTTCCTCGGAAGTCAGAAGCGGAACACGACCGATTTCTTTCAGATACACCTTCACAGGATCATCAATCGACATCGCATCAGAGGAATCACCCGACGAACCCGCAATTTCAGGAACACTGGTCAGATCGATATCGGCAAGAGACACTTGCAGGTCATCAATGATTTTGATGTTGTTCGATTCGAGCATTTCATAGAGCTTGTCCACCTGATCGGGGTCAAACTCAAAATCCTCCATCGCGTCCATGATCTCTTGGGTGGTGAGTTCCCCTTTGGATCGACCGAGTTCAACAAGATCACGAATCTGCATCTTCTTATCTTTTTTCACCAGAATAGGCTCAAGATCTTCCTCTTCGGTCGCACCCGCAATAGCCTCTCGGAGAGCCTCCTGAACGGTGGTTTCTGCATCGATCATCTTACTGGTCATAGCGTTTGTCATCCTTTCCTGATGCGTCAGTATTCACAACACATCGTTTATGTTTTATTGTTTCATGTTGCGTAATTGTTCCATCATCTTCCGCATATCATCATTAGACATATCGGGAACGGGAGCCATGGAAGCAATGGCTTTTTCGTTACGAATCACGTCGATATATCGATCCACATCGAGCGATTTTTCCGCACGTGTCTGAGCCGTCTGAAAAATGTAGGTAATCTGAGACACCTCGTCATCGGAGAAAAACGGCACAAGGACAGAGAGTTCGATCACCAATTGCTGCTGATAGCGGGAAACGATCACTTCATATAACTTGCGGTGGAACGAGGTGATCATATCGTTCGGCGACAGTTTTGCCGCAACTGCCCCGACGTGGTCCGGATGCAATAGTAAATATCCGAGAAGCGCCTCTTCCGCGGCAGCCGCCCTGACAAATTTAAGAGCCTCGGGGTTCACTTTGGCAGTCAGTGAATCCATGCGTTTGATTTCATGGCTGAGTTGCTCTTTATCGTGTTTTTTCTGTCGTCTCTTCGACACAAACTCCATCTCTTGCATGATGGAATTCTTCGAGATGGACAATTCCTGCGCCAGTCGCGAGGCATATACATCTCGTTCAACGGGACTTTGCAACGTTGCAATCAGCTTGATAGCCTCTCTGGAATATGCCGTTTTTCCGTCGGGAGTATCCACAAGGTAGCTCTGTTTCAATGTGGAAAGGCGGTATTCCATGTCGTTGAGAGAACGATCCAGCAGCAGTTTAAAGTCGTCCGGATGATGTCGTCGGAGAAATTCATCGGGATCCTTTCCGTCGGGAATGCGAACCACCCGAACCTGAATCCCTGTGTTTCTCAACAGCGACATAGCTCTGACGGCACCCTTCTGCCCTGCGGCATCCGAATCAAAGATCAAGACAGCTTCATCGGCGTATCGCGCCATCAGATTGGCGTGATCGGCAGTGAAGGAGGTACCAAGAGCAGCCACGGCGTTGGTAAAACCTGCTTGATGGAGGGCGATAACGTCCATGTAACCTTCACACAGGATCAATTTACGGCCGGTATCTTTCGCCACGTTAAGAGCAAACAAATTGTTGGTTTTTTTAAACACGGGTGTGTCGCCTGTGTTCATGTATTTCGGTACGGAATCGTCAAGAACACGACCGCCGAATGCAATCACATTGCCGCGTACATCGATTATGGGAACCATCACGCGGTTTCGAAAGCTATCATATAAAAAGCCTTTCTGACTGCGTCGCACAAGCCACGCAAGCAACAATTCATCTTCGCGAAAGCCTTTTGATTTCAGGTGACGAAGCAAATTACTCGGCCCGTCCGGCGCATATCCAAGCCCGAAACGTTTAATGGTCCGATCGGTATACCCCCGTCGATAATAATATTCAAGCGCGTGCTTACCTGCGGGAGAATACAGACTTTCGTGGAAGAAACGTGCGGCTTCACGGTTGGCTTCCAACACGCGTCGACGCAATTTGGAAGCGGTATCGTCCACATCCAGTTTCGGAATCTGCATGCCTGCGCGGTCCGCAAGAAGTTTCACGGCATCAAGATAATCCAAATGCTCGATTTTCTTCACAAACGTGATAACATCGCCGCCGACGCCGCAACCGAAACAATAAAACGAGTTGTTCTCGGGATAAACCGTAAACGACGGCGTTTTCTCACCGTGAAAAGGACACAGTCCCACACGCGTGCGCCCGCGAACGCGAAGGTTGACATAGCCTGAAACAACATCTTCGATACTGTTCTTCATGGTTAATTCTTCAATAAAACTATCGGGCAACGCCACGGTGAGACACCTCCTTTCGGTTCATTTACATCGCGGGTGGTGCCCACCCCTTCGGAATGTAAATGTCATGATAAACAGCAAGAGCGTAGTTGTCACTCATTCCCGACACATAGTCACACGCCGCACGACAAGCTCCGTCCGTCTCGTAAACGCGATGGAATTCTGCGGGGAGTTGGTCGGGGTGTGTGCTGAAATGTTCGTAGAGTCTTCTGACAAGCTCTTCGACCTTTCCCTCTTCGCTTTTGGCGACGGGATTATAATACAAGGCATCATACATAAACTGATGCAAGAGTTCAAATTGTTCCTTTACATGCGGCAACATACCGATGTCCTCGTTGCCGTTTTCGATTACGGCGGCAACCAGCGTATCCAGCCGTTGACCGCGCGTTTCGCCCAAAATGCGACGTGACGATTCGGGAACATCGGATTCTTTAAGGATTCCCGCGCGCACAGCATCGTCCATGTCATGGTGTATATAGGCGATGCGGTCGGCATAGCGCACGATCCGTCCTTCCGGTGTTGCGGCCTCTTCGCCTTTCGTGTGATGGAGAATACCGTCGCGGACTTCCCATGTCAGATTGAGTCCGGCGCCGTCTTTTTCCAGCCGTTCAACCACTCTGACGCTTTGTTCATAGTGATGAAAACCACCGTTCATGACAGAATTGAGCGCTCGTTCACCGGCGTGACCGAACGGGGTATGTCCGAGATCATGGGCAAGGGCGATCGCTTCGGTCAGATCTTCGTTAAGAGACAGCGCTCTGGCGATCGTGCGAGCGATCTGCGACACTTCCAGCGTGTGCGTCAGTCGTGTGCGATAATGGTCACCTGCAGGAGACAGAAACACTTGAGTCTTGTGCTTAAGTCTTCTAAAAGACTTCGAGTGAAGCACACGATCACGATCGCGCTGAAAGTCGGTTCGATAAATGCTTTTTTCTTCGGGACGCTCTCTGCCGCGAGTGCTGTCGGAAAAAGTCGCTCTTTCGGACAAAAAGGTATGCTCGGTTTGTTCATATCGTTCTCTGAAGGACACGAATGCTCACCTCCGCAAAAACATGTACAACAACAATATACGGTTGTTTTTCGCCATTTCCCTTTATTTTTCGAAAAAAATTACGAATTTTGCAAAAAAGAATAATAATCCTGCGATCGCACCTCGCATTGAACCGATCCGGCGGTTGCATCCGCGATATCTTTTCGGAGAGCATCGGGTAACGGATGGCGAATATGGAATCGAACCGTGACGTTGTCCTCATAAATCGTGTCATCAATCACACCGTCATAAGACAGCACAAGCGGCTGCACTCGTCCGTATTGTGCATAATCGCACGTTACTTGCGCTTCGTCGCACAAAACACGTTCCTCGATCCCAGCCGCACGAACACCGATAGATGCGGCGTGACCGTACGCGCGCACAAGCCCGCCGCCACCCAGAAGGATACCTCCGAAATAGCGGGTAACCACAATCACCGCATCGGTGATGTCGCCCTTCTGCAACACTTCAAGCACCGGTATTCCCGCTGTACCTTGCGGTTCACCGTCATCGGAATATCGACGGATCTGGCCGTCCCTCAAAGAATACGCATAGACGTTATGTTTCGCGTCCCAGTGTTTTTTCTTGATTTGAGCAACAAATGCCAACGCCTCCTCCTCGGTTGTCACCGGAGCAGCATACCCGATAAAACGAGAGCGTTTTTCCACAAATTCGTCATTCGATGAACTGTGAAGAGTACGATATTCTTGAGACACAGATCGTCACTCCTTTCGAAAACGACAATAGAGGCAGCGCTTTCACAGCACTGCCTCCGTAATTGCCGTATGTCTTTTGGTAAGAAAAACTTACATGCCGAAACGCTTCTTGAAGCGATCGACGCGACCACCGGTATCAACCAGCTTTTGCTTGCCGGTGAAGAACGGATGGCATTTGGAGCAAATTTCCACGCGGATATTCTCTTTGGTAGAGCCCGTTTCAATGACCTCGCCGCAAGCGCAGGTGATCGTGGTTTGCTTATAGTTCGGATGGATATTTTCTTTCATGAGTGTCACCTCTTTCAATCTCATTAAACGTGAACAGCGGAATTATATCACACATTTTCAAAAAAAGCAAGTCCCTTTTTCAATTATTTTCTATCATTTTTGTTACGCATTGAAACGGCTGATAGAACGTCTGGTGACCAGACGGCGCAATGCTTTCCCGTTAAAAGGAATTAACGGATATAAATATGTGTAACCAAGCGGCGTGCGTGTTGTAGCAACCAACACCACCAGAAGAACAATACCTGCCGCAAATCCCCACACATTAAACGCCCACGTCAACACCAGAAACGTCATTCTTGTCAATTTGAAGGCATACCCCATTTCATAACTTGCCTGCGTGAAGGAGGCAACGGCCACAAACGCCATATACAGCAGCACCTCGGACACAAACAGATTGGCACGAACAGCAAATTCACCGAAGATCAGCGCCCCTACAACGCTGAATGCATTACTGAGCATACTGGGCGTGTTGAGAGACGCCAGCTTCACCACATCGATCACCAGTTCGATCGCAAGCAACTGAGCAATGACGGGTACAGCGTTCGGTTCGGATATTTTCAAGAACTCCAACCAAGGCGGCACATCCCACTGATTGATCATCAACAAATACCAAAGCGGTGTCAGAAACAGCGACACAAGCAATACCGCTGTTCTCAGAAACCGCAGATATGTGCCGATCAGCGGCGGAAAATAATAGTCGTTGGTATCCTGCATGAAATCCCATATTCCTGTCGGGAGAACCATAGCCGAAGGAGAGTTATCCACAAGAATAACGATCTTCCCTTCCATCACGCTTGCCGCCGCATTATCAGGCCGTTCGGTGTACCGCACCTTCGGAAAAGGATTGTATCGTTGTGACCGACACAAGCATTCCAAAAGGCTCTCCTGCCCCATGGATAACGCGGGAATGGTAATTTTCTTCAGCTTACGGCGTATGGTTTCAAGATGCTTTTGATCACAGATGCCGTCCATATAACACACCACCACATCTGTTTGCGATTTATTCCCCACCTTGAACGGTTCCATGGTCAGACGCGGATCGCGAATACGACGGCGTATAAGCGCCGCATTAAACACCATCGTCTCCACAAAGCCGTCGTGGGAGCCGCGAAGCACACGATCATCCTGCGGCTCATCGATGCTTCTCACAGGATAGGTGCGGGCATCGATCATGAACACTTCTTCGAAGCCTTCAACGATCATTGCCGATGTTCCCGAAAGAACGGCGGTGATCACGGTTTCCAACTGATTCTCCCTATCAATTTCCACATACGGCAATACGATCGCCGCAAACTGACGCGGGTCGGTGACAGATGCCAGCTGTTGAGGAGTGATGCGCATCATAAACTCGAATATTTTTTCCATCACTTCGTCTTTGGTAAAGGCGTCAATAAAAAACAAATGCGCACGGCGTCCGCCGACGAGGATCTGTCTTTCCAAAATATCAAAACTTTGATCAATTCTAAGTGTTGCTCGGACGAGATTTACCTTTTTCTCAAACGGTCCTTTAATGGTAATTGATTCCATTGCGATGCTCCTTGCCATATATTCGATAACCCTATCATTCCCCGTTTTTTTTAATTCATGAAAAGAGATCAACCTTTCATGAGACATTGGTTTGCCACAAAACAGCTTTATATTCCGTATAAATCATCTAATTTCTATTGCATTCTTTTGTAGGATATTGCGCATTGCATAAAAGTGTCAAAAATGATACAATAAGATGAAATATAATTATGGAGGTTATCCGATGACTTACCACTTCTCTTCCAGACTCATTGCCACTTTCTGTGCGGCGCTGATGTTGGTGTGCTGTGTACCGTTCGTGTCAACACTCCCCATCGTTTCCGCCGCTGCAAGCTATCCGAACACCCACGTAAACACCGGTAACATGGCGGCTGACATCGTCGCCGTTGCCGAAACGCAAGCCGGTTACTGTGAAGGATCTCTTACCGGTAACCCCGCCTACGCCAGCTCTTCGAACTATCAGAAATACGGCGTATGGTATGACGGCGCGGTTGACAACATCGGCGTTTCCCGTGCGGCATGGTGTGCCGCGTTCGTTTCCTGGTGCGCCAATCAGGCGGGTGTTCCGAACAGCATTGTGAAATATCACGCGTATTGTCCTTACGGTGTTAACTGGTTCAGAAACCAAGGCAGATTCCAGTACGCGGCATCTCGCGGCGGTTCTTATGTCCCCAAAGCCGGTGATATTGTTTACTTCGCTCCTTCCGGTAGCTCCGTTTCTTCTCACATCGGTATCGTCCGCTATGTGAGCGGCGGTTCCGTTTACACCGTTGAAGGTAACACAGGCAGTCAGCACGGTGAAGTCAACGAAGGCGGCGGTGTGTTCCTTAAGAGCTATTCTCTGTCCTACAGCCGTCTGTACGGCTACGGCATTCCTGCTTATCAGGACAACAGCGGCCACGAGATCACCTTTGATTCCAGAGGCGGCACCGCTGTGAATTCCATTCACGTCAAAGACGGCAACACGGTCACTGTCGCTGAGATGCCCACTCCCTACCGTGTCGGCTTCAACTTCAAAGGCTGGGCATACAATCCCGACGGCACCGGTGCCTATGACGAAAGCATGAAAGTCACCTACGGCTTTACCCTTTACGCCATGTGGGAAGAAGCCTATTGGGGACCGAACAACAATCTGATGCCCAATTCCCAGCAGCTCGTCGTCAGTTCCTACAACGATGCTGACGAGAAGCTGTGGCCGTATTTCAACGATGACGGCACTGTCACCATGTACAACGGTGTCAGAGAGGGCTGGAACTGGCCTTCGGCGTATATGGAATACATGAACAGTGTGGACGTTGCCAACGATGCGTATATCTTCGTTATGAAGGACGGCACCGCTCACTTCAATGCCACCATCACCTACATTGACGCCAAAGGCGAATATCACGACGTGAAGCTGTCTCAGATTGCCGGCAACGGCGACACCGATTTCGCCCCCGGATATGACGAGATTTTCGTCAACTTCGGCAACTACGTCGCCTCTCAGGGCCATTTGACTCCTGCCGACGGTGAGACCTTCTCCGGAAACGTCAAGTTCGTGAAAATGGTGTACTACGTTGTGGGCGAGCTTGATCAGTATGTTAAACTGTACGACGTCAAGTTTACACCTCTCTTCGAGATGCCTTCTTATTACACCAACCTGTTTAACCAAAACGCAACCCAAAGCGGTCATTCCGGTTCTTATGTGTATGACGGCGGCACATTGACGATGAACACCGAAAGCAACAACGGTTACAGCGTCACCTTCAAGCCGAATGCCACCATCAATCCGACCGAAATGATCCATCTGCTTACCGATGTTTCCTCCACAGCCCCGTTCAATATTTCCATGAACGTAACAACGAATAACGGCACGGAAACGCTAGAATACCGCAACGAGTTCTTTGATCAATTCAATCTGACAGAAGCTCCTACGGCACTTCCTGCAGGCACATGGCAGCTTGACAGCAACCTCAACGGCTATTATTACTACCACGGCGATATCACCAACAGCAGTGTTATCGAGTCCGTTACCGTCACACTGGAAGGCGCAGGTAACCTGACGCTGGCCGCTCTTCAGGCATCTCGTTCGGGAAAAACCACCTATGTCACCAACGAGGAATACACCAGCGGTACGCTGACTGCAAGCGACAGTGATGTTATTACCTCTTCGGTGTATACAGTTTCGGACGACATTGTTTCAAATGTTGTTGTCGGTTCCACCGTTGCTGATTTCCTCGGCAACATTGATCAAACTTCGAATGTGCAGGTTTTCGACAAAGACGGCAATGCCGTTGCTGACAATGCCGTTATTGCCACCGGTATGACGGCTAAGATCATCAAGGACGGCAGTGTGACAGCCGAATACACCGTATCTGTACTCGGCGATGTCGATGGCAATGGTGAAGCCTCCACCATTGATGCCCGTGAGATCGTGCTTCACACCGTCGGCGCTGTTGAGCTCAACACTGCACAGCTCTTGGCGGCTGACTATGATGGCACCGCCCCCGT
>JAZUOG010000073.1:0-29310 GCA_045604545.1 Acutalibacteraceae bacterium
GAAGCCATCTCCTTAATGATGGGTAGCAATTCTATTACTTTTTCATACTTTCTGGGCATAACAAAACCTCCTATGGTAGTGTTTTCATTCTACCATAGGAGGTTCTTTTTTGCTATTGTCCGTTTTTACTGGACCTGTTCATAAAACGTTTTGTTCTCTTTTTGTTATGTGGGGGTATAGGTGTTGTCGATGCCGTCGTCGAAGGACACAAGACGGTATCGCCCGTCGAAGCACTGTGACAGCGCGTCGTCATAGTACACGCCGCCGTAAATTTTTCTCACGATCGGCACGCATTTCACAAGGCGGACGAGTCCGCCGAGAAGCGTTGACGGGCGGGTCTTTTTGTGGTGAGCGCGGCGACGTGGATCACGCTCTCATACGGTGAAAAATCGAGAGATGTCCACGCGTCGCCGATGGTATCGACCTCGTCGACGCGGTGACCGTGTTGTTCCAGATGCGAACGGATATGTTCGCCGATATAGCTGTTTTTGCCGGTGATCAGAATGGCCATAAACTGTCGCCTCTTTTCGTCCGATTTCGTTACCAGTATACCATGTCGAAATCAGAATGTAAAGGGCGAAGGAAGAGAGCAAAATAACGATTTGTCCAAAAAGGAGAAAAACCGATCGCGCAGTCGGTGAACAACGGAAACGAAAACCCGACAATGCGATACATTTCGCGGTCATGGTGAGGGCATCGCCACAAGATGTTGTGTTATGTGAAATTTATACAAAAAAACAATAAAAATTCGGAATATTACTTGTGTTTTTTGCGGTAAAATGATATAATAGAATAACAAGAGACGGAAATTCGGAAAAGGGGAGAGGACGATGAAACGACCGTTCCTTGCCGTTGTTGCGGCGATACCGCTGTTGCTTGGCGGAATGACGGTTTCTGCCGCGCCCGTGACCGAGATCCGCCACACCGAAACGGTCACTGTGACCGACGGTGTTTGCCTTGAGAAGATCGCGGCGGTTGTCGACGGCCTCGACGAGTCGATGTACGTGCTCACAGCGCCCGGCGACGCGTATGCGTTTGAGATCGGCGGCGAGGTCAGCGGTAAATCCCTCGTGACCGATGCCGTTCCGCTGACCCTTGACGACGGCGAACAGGTTGTTGCCGCTGTCAACGGCGATCATTTCTCTTTTGCGACGGGTATCCCGATGGGCATGTCGATCTCCGACGGTCGGCTGATCACAAGCCCCATTGAAGCCTACAATGCCGATGATTACTATTTTCACGCGATGGGCATCACCGCGGACGGTGAGGTGCTCACGGGCGAAAACCCGACGCTCAACGCCGTGTGTACGATCGGCGGGCAGGAGATGACGATCGAACGCATCAACCGCACCCGTGAAAACTGGGAGGGCGGTCAGATCTGCCTCTTCACTCCCGATTACGGCGACGCCACCGGCACAGATGTGATGGGTGTGGAAGCGGTTGTCCGCGTGAAAGACGGTGTTGTCGGCGCGGGACAGACACTAAGCGGTGTCATCGAACGCGTTGCCGACGGCAACGACACGCCCATCGAAGACGGAACGGTCGTGTTGTCCGTTCATCTGCTTCGTGACGAAACGGAACTGCTGGTTGAGGGCACGGAGGTGTCGATGTCGTTCTCCTTTGAAGACGAACGCTGGAACGATGTGGTGTTTGCCGTGGGCGGCAACCTCACCATTGTCGATGACGGCAAGCCGCTTCCTTTTGATTACACGATCGGCGCGTTCACCTCGTCACAGCCTCGCTCGGCGATCGGTGTGCGGGAGGACGGCACGCTGGTTATGGCGGCGGTTGACGGTCGATCGGACGTGAGCAAAGGCCTTACCGCCAACAATATGGCTCAGATGATGGCGGAATCGTTTGGTTGTACCCATGCGATCCTGCTTGACGGCGGCGGTTCCACGGCGATGGCGACGGCCGATGCTGCGGGAACACGGCAAACAGTGAATGTGCCGTCCGAACAGCGCCCCGTCGGAAACACGGTGCTTCTTGTCCGAAAGGCGCCGACCCCCGATGCCCCTGCGGCGCAGGAGGCTCCCGCCGAGGATACGATCCCCGTCTGGTGGGGATTGACGGCCGTTGCGGCGGCGGTGATCGTTTGCGGGCTGGCGGTCGTGCTTGCGGTGCGACAAAAAGCGCCGAAAGATGGTAAAAACGACTAATGGTTTTCCAAGTTTTGACGCATAAATGCCGAAAATAAAAAAACGAAAATCGGCATAATCACCAAACGACGGCATAAAAATATAGAAATATCGCACATACTCGTGCGAAAAATATCAAAAAATTAACGGTTAGAACATTTTTGATTAACAGATTGAACAAATTTGCATATTGTACAAAATGGCAAATCCGTATATCATATGCTTATGGTAGTTTGTCTAATTGCCCCTTTTTATGGGACAAGTGTCGGATTTTGCCTGATTTTGCAGCATGAAAGGCAGAAAAACTATGGCGAATACCATTGATTTCGGAAAGCGTTATGAAGACGATTATTCCTATTTTGAGTCGCCCTTGCGGTTTCATTTTGCGGAAGTGCATCAGGTCGGCGAACTGTTTTGCGAGGCGGGCTTCCGCGTCGACAGTCACCGCCAGCGCGTTTTCGAAATTACCTATGTGGTCACCGGTCGCGGCACTGTCTATGCCGACGACAAAGCGTATGAGCTTGAGGAAAACGACGTGTTTGTCAACACGATCGGACAAACTCACGAGATCCGTGCCGATCGCGGCACGCCGCTTCGCTTTTGTTACCTCGGCTTCACGTTTCTCGGACACCCCTTCGGCGATCCCGACATCGAACGGTTTTACCGCTCGCTCAAGGGTGACAGGGTGATCCGCGACAAAGCGCTTCTCACGCTGTTTTCTCGCGTTTTCGATGAGATGCAGCAGAAAAACGAGTTTTATATGATGATGGTCGGCGCGTATGTCGAACAGATCATCGTGCAGGTACAGCGCGGACTCAGCCGCAGTCGCGTCGGCACCGCTTCTGCCGATGCCGAGACCCGCATCGGCAATGCCGCCTACACGGTTGTCCGCTATGTCGATCAGCACTACCGCGACATCGGCGATATCCGCGAGCTCGCGGCAAGCCTCGGCTACAGCTACACCTACCTTGCCCACATCTTCAAGGCGAAGACGGGCATGACCATCGGCTCGTATATCATCATGAAAAAGATGGAGGAAGCCAAATGGCTGTTACGGTCGGGACGCATGAACGTGTCTCAGATCGCCTCCCGCTTCAATTATATGTCGGTGCAGTCCTTCTCAAACAGCTTCAAGAAAAACGTCGGCATCTCGCCGGCGGATTATCAGGCGCTGTCTCCCGAAGAAGCCGCCGCATACGACCAATAAATTCCTTTATATATAGTATATATAAGGAAATCCGTCGCAAACCGCGACATTCCGTTTCGGCATTTATGGGCATCGCCCTTAAAATGTAAATAAAAAAAGGAGAGTGACTACCTTGAAAAGAGTACTGTGTGCTATTTTCGCTCTCGCGATGCTGTTCACCATGACGGCTTGCCGCGGTGGCGAAGGTGGCGGTCAAAAAACTGATCCGTTGCTCTATGTCCTCGAAGTGTCTCCGGACTACGCGAAAGCGGAAGAGGAAGAGTTCGGCGTTGAGCTCGCAGACTACAGCAAGGGCATCAAGCTTCCCGAGCTTGAGAACACGACTGTTGATGTTCTGATGTCGATTGACTGGGAATATCTGCGCACCAACAACGATGAGACCGAGCCTTTCGGTCAGTATCATGCGACCCTGATGTGGCGTGATACCTACAAGGCGACCGGCGGCGATGTCAAAATCACCACCATCACCGAAAACGAGATGACCGACCACGTTGCTGCGGGTACCGCTGCCGGTAATGCACCGGACATCATTCCCGCCAACTATGACCTGACCTATCCCCAGTGGAATGCGGCGGGTCTGACGGCTTCCGTTGAGGACTATGCGGATTATCTTGACCTTAAGGGCAAGAACCCCAACAAACCCGACGAAGATCTGTACAACCAGACGCTCATGAGCAACTACTTCCAGTGGGGCGGCGAGTCCCACGGTGCGATCACCGAGCCGGACGTTGACAGAAACTACATCGTCTACAACTCCACCATGTTCTCCATGTTCGACGAGACGACTCCTCTCGAGCACTGGCAGAACGGCAACTGGACCTGGAGCCAGTTCGTGGAGACCTGCGAAGCGCTGACCAACGATGATCAGAAGGGCTTCACCGGCTGGGGTCTGTTCCCCTACTTCGCTCCCTATCCGATGGCGAAGCTGAACGACGACAACACCGTGACCCTGAACACCTCCGACGAGAAGTACATGCTGTACATGTCTGAGGTCTATGATCTCTATCAGAAGTCTGAGGCTGCTCGCCGCGACAACTCGCTGCAGGGCTGGTCCAACACCTTCCCGCTCGGTATCGACGCGATGGTGCAGACCACGAAGGCCGGCTTCAAGCGCATCGTTGACAAGGCTGTCCAGATGGATAGTGACGATTTCGGCATCGCGCCCATTCCGGCGTTCGATCCCGCGGGCGACACTGTCGGTATCCCCACCGCTACGCTGTGGGCTTACTCCATCGCTAAGGAAGCTGACAACCCCATCGGTGCTGCTACCTACATTCGCCTTGAGACGCTGGTCTGCCGCAACGTGCAGGCTGCCCTTGAAGGCACCACCTGGTATGATCTGGAAGAGAACATCACTGCTGAAGAGCAGGCGATGATCGAAGAGATCGAGTCCGACGACGAGCACATCTGCGTCGAGATGATCCGCGGTATCGGCAGCTGCTATGATATCGTTGACACCAGCATCGTTCCTCCCATCTACTACGAGCCCAACCAGAACTCCGTCGAGTCTGTGTTTGATTCCTTCAACAACATGCTCCAGGCTGAGTTCGACGACTTCAACGCTGAGGTCATTGATGCCGCATAAGGCATAATCATGTAAGACAATTCTTGCAATACCTTCATCAAAGACACACAGGGGTGGAAAATCCGCCCCTGTGTGTCGGCGGTGAAAAAGAAAGGGTGACAGGATTCATGAAAAGAATTCGCCTTTTATCGTGGATCATGGCGGTTATGATGATCGTATCCGCCGTTCCGGCGCTGTCTGTTTCGGCGACGGAGAGTGATGTTACGGACGAGGTAACAACACTTGTCGACACGACAGATGCGACGGACGAAGTCGATTCCGCTCTGGAAGAGGCTTTCAACAAGGCGGTTACATACGCTGACTATCTTGCCAAGAATTCCGGTGGTGCGGGTTCTGAAGAGATCGCTGTAACCCCCAAAGATGAAATTGAGGAGCAGTCCGACATCTACGAGCTGTCGTTTGATGTGGCGGACGCGGGCTTCTATTCGCTGGTTTTTGATTATCACTATCAAGATCCCGGCAACAAAAAAGTCGCCTACAGCATTCTGCTCGACGGTAAAATGCCTTACAAAGAGGCGTACAACCTCCGTCTGAGCCGCCTGTGGACCAATGAACAAGAAATCTATACGGACGACAACGGCGACGATGTCAACCCGAAGCAGGTTGAAGCGACGGGTGAGGATTCGTGGCGCCGTAATTACGCCGTTTACGATAAAGAGGGCTATTATAACGCGCCTCTTAAATTCTATTTTAAACAGGGTGCTCACACCATCACGCTGGATATGTCCAACGACGATGTGGTCATCAGCAACGTCAAGCTGGTCCCCTCCAAAGAGGTCGGCACCTATGATGAGTATCTGAGCAAGCATTCCGGCGCGGTTTACACCGGCGAGAACGTTCCCGTTCAAGGCGAATCGGCGAACGTGAAAACCGAGATGCACCTCATCGCCCAAAACGACATCACCAACCCCCTGACCACTCCCTACGATGCCGCGAAGATCAAGCTGAACACCTTCGGCGGTGCCAACTGGAAGCTGCCCGGTGAGACGGCGGTCTGGACCATCAATGTGGAGACAGCGGGCCTTTACAAGTTTGCCATGCGCTATCGTCAGAACTTCTATGACGGCGTGGCGGTGCATCGCCGCCTGTATGTCAACGGCGCGGTTCCCTTCGCGGAAGCAAACGATCTGGAATTCCCCTATGATACCGAGTGGCAGACCTTCGTGCTGAAGACCGCCGCCGGCAACGATGCGTACATTTACCTCGACGCGGGCGTGAACACCATCGCCCTCGAAGCGGTGCTCGGCGACTCCAACACCATCGCCGAACAGCTTGAGGCTTCCGTCCTCGAGATGAACAACATTTACCGTGACGTCATCATGATCACCGGCTCTTCGCCCGATGATTACCGTGACTACAACATCGACAAGCAGATCCCCTCTCTTGTCGACGATCTGAAGGCGGCGCTCGCCAACATGAACGCGCTCGCCGATGACATCGCCGAGAAATACGGTGATGATTCCTCTCTGATCGCGAAAGTTCAAAACATTACTCGTCAGCTTGAACAAGTGGTCGAAAAGCCCTCCGACATGGCAACGAGCGATCGTCTGGGTGCTTTCAAATCGAATATCAGTACGATCGGTTCCTGGATCTCCATGTTCTGTGAGCAACCGCTCGAGCTTGACATCATCGAGCTGTACGGTGATAACGGCGAAGCGCCCCGTGCGACCGCCAACTTCGGTGAGAGCATGAAGCACTCCTTTGACCGTTTTGTCGCGTCCTTCACCGAGGACTATTCTTCGATGGGTTCCGTCGAAGGCGAGAACTCCGAAGCCCTCAAGGTGTGGATCCAGTCCGGCCGTGACCAGGCGAACATCCTCAAGCAGCTGGTCACCTCCGACTTCACTCCCAACAGCGGCATCGGTGTCAACATCGAGCTGGTTACCGGCGCGATCATTGAAGCAACGCTTGCGGGCAAAGGTCCCGACCTTGCGCTGACCCGTCCCGTGACCGACCCCGTTAACTTTGCGATGCGCGGCGCGCTCGTTGATCTTGAGAAGTTTGACGATTACGCCGAGGTCGAAGGGTACTTCGTTGAGAACGCCCTCGTTCCGTTCGAATACGAAGGCGGTACTTACGCTCTTCCCGAAACGATGAGCTATCAGATGATGTTCGTCCGTTCGGATATCATGGAAGAGCTTGGATTTACGGACGTTCCCGACACGTGGGATAACCTCCTCAAAGAGTACTATCCCATCGTCAGCCGCAACAACATGGAAATCGGTATCGGTAACATGAACGCCATCGCGGCGATGAACGCTTCCAACATCTTTACCAACCTGCTCTATCAGATGGGCGGCCAGATCTACCGCGATTCCGATCTCAACGACGGCGTTGACCGCCTCGACGAGACCGCACTCGATACCCCCATCGCGTATGAAGCCTTCAACATGTCCGTTGAGCTGTATGCCGACTATCTCTTCCCGCAGGAATACGACGCGATGAGCCGTTTCCGTACCGGTGAGATGCCCATCCTCCTTGCGGACTATACCATGTACAACGTGTTCTCCATCTCCATCCCCGAGCTCGACGGTCTGTGGGAGATGTATCCCATTCCCGGCGTGGCACAAACGGATGAAAACGGCGAATATGTCCTGGACGAAAACGGCAACGTCGTTGTGAACAACGATCAGGCCGCCACCACCACCGGCTGCGTGATGTTTAAAGGCATCGGCGATGAAGCTCGCCAGCAGAACGGCTGGGAGTTCCTCAAGTGGTGGGTGAGTGCCAACACGCAGGCTGACTTCGGTACCCGCATCGAGGCTGTCCTCGGCTCCGCCGGTCGTTACGCGACCGCCAACGTCGCCGCCATGGAACAGCTCCCGTGGGAAGAGGAACAGCTCGCCGCCCTTCAGAAGCAGATGGAAAGCCTGGTCTTCGTTGAGCAGGTCCCCGGAAGCTACTTCACCTCCAGAGCAATCAACAGCGCATTCATGACCTCCGTCCTCAATTCCGAAAACCCGACTGAGCAGCTCCTCTACTGGAGTGATCAGATCAACATGGAACTGGAAAGAAAGATCGAGGAATTTTTGGAGTAATACAAAATAAGAGAGAAAAGGAGGCCAAAAGATTATGAAGAATCCTTCTACCGTGATCAAGAATGAGCACTCGCTCGGTCGTCGTATTGCGAAAAACGGCGTGTCCTATGCGATGTTGGCTCCGTTCATGATCTGCTTCATCATCTTTACTGTTTTGCCGGTTCTCGCTGCGATTGCTCTCAGCTTCACCAACTTCAACATGTTGGAAGCTCCGACTTTCCTCGGACTCGGCAACTATATCCGCTTGCTTCAGGATGACATCTTCCTGATCGGCTTTAAAAACACCATGATTCTGGCGTTCCTCTGCGGACCGCTCAGCTATCTGTTCGCGTTCTTCATGGCATGGGTCATCAACGAAATGCCCAAGGGTCTGCGCGTGTTCATGACCATCGTGTTCTATGCGCCGTCCGTTTCCGCGAACGTCTACTTCATCTGGACTTACCTGTTCTCGGGCGACTCCTACGGTATCGTCAACTCCACGCTGATGCAGCTTGGCATCCTGCGTGAGCCGGTGCTGTGGCTGACCGATCCGTCCTTCAACCTGACGATCGTCATCGTTGTTCAGCTGTGGCTGTCGCTGGGTGTCAGCTTCCTGTCCTTCATCGCCGGTTTCCAGGGCGTCGACGCCTCGCAGTACGAAGCGGGTGCCATCGACGGTATCAAGAACCGCTTCCAGGAGCTGTGGTACATCACCATCCCGAACATGAAGAGCATGATGCTCTTCGGTGCGGTTATGCAGATCTCGTCTTCGTTCTCCTGCGGTCAGGTTTCGCAGGACCTGACGGGCGGCTACCAATCCGTTAACTACTCGACAATGACCATTCTGAACTACGTCACCGACTACGGTACCGTACGTTACGAAATGGGTTACGCGTGTTGTATCGGTGTGGTGCTGTTCGCGTTGATCGTGCTTTCGAAGAAACTGATCTTCAGATTGTTAAAATGGTAAGAAAGGGGGAGGAATACATGGCTTTCAGAAGCAAAAAGAAACAAATGGAATTCGCTGTTCCGAAAAAGCAGCAGCGTTCCTTCGGCGGTACGCTCATGCTGGCGTTACTGCTCGCGGCGATGGGCATTTTTATGGCGTTCCCGCTTGTCTATGCCATTTCTTCGGCATTCAAGCCGCCTGAGGAATTCTTCCTCTTCCCGCCCCCCATCTTCCCGAACAACCCGACGATTGAGAACTTCCGTCAGCTCGGCATGGTCATCTCCAACATGTGGATCCCGTTCGAGCGTTATCTGTTCAACAGCTTGTTCATCTCCATCGTGTCGACGTTGGCTTATCTGCTGGTTGCCACGCTGGCGGCGTATCCTCTTGCCAAGCATTCTTTCCCCGGCAAGGACGGCATCAACGAGCTGATCACCCTCGCCCTTATGTTTACCGCGGCGATCACCGCCATTCCGCAGTACATCATTCTGTCGTACCTCGGACTGGTCGATAACCCGCTGGGCGTTATGCTCCCGACTCTGGCGAGCACCATGGGCGTCTTCCTGTGCGTACAGTTCATGGAGGTTCTCCCGAACGCGGTTCTTGAGTCCGGCCGTATGGACGGTGCCGGTGAATGGCGCATCTGGCGCAGCATCGTCATTCCCAACATCAAGCCCGCTATTTTCACCATGATGATCTTCCAGTTCCAGGCGGTGTGGAACACCACCGGCGCCAACATTATTTACAATGAGGCGTGGAAGACCTTGCCTGCGGCGATGAGCCAGGTGGCGACGGCGGGTATTGCCCGTGCAGGCGTCGGCTCTGCAGCAGCTATCATTCTTATGATCCCGCCGATCGCGGTGTTTATCATCTCCCAGAGCAACGTTATGGAGACGATGGCCCACTCCGGCATTAAAGACTAAGGGGGGAGAGCAACATGAAGAAATTCAGAGCTGTTTTGGCAGTGATGGTTGTTTTGCTTACCGTGCTCTCCATTCCTGCCGCCGCTCACGGCACCGGCAAATCCTATGTGTATGACCACAACATGGAAACCATGGAGATTCCCGATCCGTATGCGGTCGTGGACACCATCGGCAACGACCTCAACCTGATCGACCCCGTGGATATGGTCATTCTCGACGAAATGATCTTCATTCTCGACGGCGGTAAGGCGAACATGCCCGGTTCCGCGAAAATCTTTGTCCTTGACAAAAACTATCAGCCCGTTGTCGAGCATGCCGGTCTTCCGTCGCTTGGCTCGGCATGGTATGCCAACGCTGACGGCAGCCTTAACTACGACATGGGTATGCTCGACGGCTCGATCGAGCTCCGCACGGTCGAAAACGGCATGCAAACCGCCACCAGCTTCCAGGAAGCCTCCGGCTTCTGGGTGACCAACACGGGCACCAAGGAAGAACCCGACTATACCTTCTATGTTGTCGACACGCTCGGCCACGCCGTCTTCATCTTTGAAGAGACCGGCAACGCCCGCATGATCGACGGCAAGGTTGCTAAGTTCGGTAAACCCGACACCCCGCTGATGCAGGATGTCACCGAGATGGGTTATCTGCCCACCGATGTCATTACCGACCACCTCGGCACCATTTATGTCCGCGTGAAGAACGAATATCGCGGCTTCATCATGCTTACTCCCGAAGGCGAGTTTCTCGGCTTCTTCGGCTCCAACGAAGTGGTTCGTTCCGCCGAAGTCATCTTCCTGAAAATGCTCAAGCCCTTCCTCACCGAAGCACAGCTCGAGCGTATTCAGCAGGTCCTCCCGATGGAGTATGCGAACTTCTGTATCGATAAGGAAGGCGACTTCATCTACGGTGTCCGCGGCGCGACCGAGGACATGATGGAGTTGATCCGTAAGATCAACTGTAAGGGCAACAACGTTCTCGATTATGTCGAGACGTTCGGTGACTCCAACATGGTCATGCGTTCCGACGGAACCCAGACCAAAACCAACTTCAACGCCATCACGGTCGATGACAAAAACTTCATCACCGCCTTCGATGCCACCGCTCAGCGTCTGTTCCAGTACACCCCCGATGGTGAACTGATGTACGTGTTCGGCGGTCAGGGCACCCAGCAGGGTACCTTCCGCGGCGGCGTGGATATCGAATCCTGGGGCGATCGCCTCTATGTCCTTGACACCGATTTCAACACCATCACCGTTCTTGAGCCCACCGCCTTCGGACGCAACGTCCGCCTCGGCCAGACGCTCTACGGCGACGGTAAATACGAAGAAGCGCTGAAACCCTTCCAGGATGTTGTCACCGAGTGTATGAACTATGAGTTCGGCTATGCCGGTATCGGTAAAGCGCAGTACATGCAGCGTGACTACAAAGCGGCGATGGATTCCTTCTATCTCGCTCACGATCAGGAAAACTATTCCATGGCGTTCAAGATGTACCGTGGTATTGCGATCCGCGAAATGATCGTTCCCGCTGTGGCGGTTATCGCGGCGCTGGTTGTTCTGGTGATCGTCTTCAAGATCCTCAAGGCAAAGGGCGTCATCAAGTCCAAGAAACGTGTCTACGACGAAGGCGGCAAGGGCAAATATGTGTTGCACACCCTGCTCCACCCCGTCGAGAGCTATGAAGAGATGCGCTACAATCAGAAGCATTCGCTGCTGATCGCCAACATCGCCATCTTCTTCTTCTTCTTCTCCACCGTGATCAAATCGCTGTACAGCGGTTTCATCTTCAACGGTACGAACGCCACCACCTACAACATGCTGTTCACCATCGTCGGCATTCTCGGTGGCTTCACGCTGTTCACCGTCGTGAACTGGCTGATGTCTTCCTTCTTCGAAGGCAAGGGCAAATTCAAGGACGTGTGGATCTACCTCGGCTACGCCACGATCCCCTACTCGGTGACGGCGTTCGCCTACACCTTGCTTTCCAACGTTCTGACCGCGGAAGAGGCCACCTTCCTGACCTACCTGAACATGGTCGGCATCGGCTGGTCGCTCGTGATGGCGCTGTTTGCGCTCCAAGGCGTGCACATGTACTCCTTCAAGAGAAACCTTGTGTCGATCCTTGTCACGATCCTCGGTATGTTGGTCGTTATCTTTATCGTCTTCCTGATGTTCAACCTGTTCATTCAGTTCTTCTCCTTCATGGAGAGCATCATCACTGAGCTGATGTACAGATCGGCCGTCGGATTTTAAGGAGGTTTGACAATGAAAAAGCGTATATTTGCATTGGTGTTGTCTTGCCTCCTCGTCGTGACCTCTGCGTTCGGCGCGTTTGCGGATAACGAAAAGAGTGCCGTAGATACCGAAATGTTCTACTACAACGGCGATATCGATGATATCGCGGCGGAATACAGATTCGAGAAGATCGCCAGCAACGACCGCTTCGACATGTACTGTGACGAAGCCGCCGCTGTGATCGGCATCGAGGACCATGCGACCGGTCAGGTCTGGTTCTCCGCTCCTCCCATCGACGCGAAAACACTCGGCGGTGAGGCGATCTCCTCCGTCAAATCGATGCTGTATGTTGCCTTCACCAACCCCGCCATGGTGCAAAAGTTCGTTTACAGCTCCATGAAGGACGAAGTGAACTGCAAGGCTACCAAGCTGACCGACGGCATTCGCTTTGACTACGATTTCCACAAGTATAAGTTCTCCATTCCCGTCTCCTTCGTCCTCACCAAGGACGGCGTCGAAGCCTCCATTCTGGTGTCGGAGATCGACGAGTACGGTGACAACAAGATCAACACCATTGACTTCATGAAGTACTTTGGTGCTTCTGCCGAAGGCACCGATGGTTATCTGGTGATCCCCGACGGCTCGGGCGCTCTTATCAATTTCGATAACGGCAAGAACATGACGGCGCTGGAGTACAGCAAGCCGTTCTACGGCGATGACGCCGCCGAGCTCACCACCAGAGCGGTCAACACCTCCCGCGAGGAAAAGATCACCCTGCCTGTGGGCGGTCTGGTGCGCGGCGAGATGAGCTACAACGATGACGGCGTGCTGGTCGGCCTCTATGATGCCAACGTGCTCGCCAATGAGCAGATCGAGCTTGCTGAGGACGCTGTCAAAGAAGCGGACAAAGCGGTTGACGATGCTCTCGATGCGGTTGAAGAGCGCATCGAAAAAGAAGAAGAGCTCGCCGAACTGATGCTGGATTCCTCTGCGAAGCCCGAGGATACCGCTGAAGCACAGGCGGCTCTCACCGAAGCCATTGCCGCTGAGGAAGCGGCTTGCGCGAATGCGCTGACGCTCGCCAACGGTGCTCTGGGCACCGCCAACGAAGCGAAGGCGAAGGCGGACGCCGCTGTTGCGGCAGCGGAAGCCGTTCCCGAGGAATATCTGGAGCGTGCACAGGCCGCCGCCAAGAAGATCCTCAGAAATGCGAACGATATTGTCAAAGAAGCCGAAGAGCTTGCGGCGATTGCGGCCGATCCCGTCGCGGAAGTGACCGGTGAGGCTCCCGCTCAGACTCCCAACGAGGAGAACACCGAGGAGCCTGTCGAGGAAGGCACCGAAGCCTCTGCCACCAACGGTGACGAAGCGGCCGATGCCGAAGAGAAGCCCACCTACGGCTTCCTGTTTGAAGTGACCTCCGGCGCTGAGAATGCGACCCTCGAGGCGAACGTCTCCGGCAACAAGCTGGTCGGCGGCTTCAACTGTGTGTACACCAACCTGGTCTATCGCACCAGCTACAAGGTGCCGCTGAAGGGTCAATCCTCCGACAGCGACGTTCTGTACAATGCGAACGATCCCATTTCCACCGAAACCTACACCGTTGCTTACCGTTTCTCCAAGTCGGACAAAACCGACTATGTCACCCTCGCTCAGCTGTACCGCGATGTGCTTGCCGAGCGCGGCTGGCTCACCGAGGACGGCGTGACCGAGCGTTTCTACCTCGAGTTCTTCGGTGCGGTCAACAAGAAGAAGTCCTTCGCAGGCCTCATCTACACCGCCCGTGAGACGCTGACCACCTTCAATGAAGCGAAGGCGATCATGCAGGAACTCCAGGAAGAGGGCCGAGTCAGCAACCTGCAGGTGCTGTACAGCAACTTCTCCGACGATTACTTCGAAGGCGACATGGAGATCGCTCTGGATCCCTCCGACACGCTCGGCGGCATCGACGATCTGAAGTCGCTCATCGAGTACGCTAAGAGCATCAACACCGACATTGCTGTGGCGGCGGACTTCCAGTCCTTCCACAGCGGCGGTAACGGCGTGTCCAGCTTCTGGGATGTAGCGGACGTCATCAACGTGTCTCCCATCAAGGTGTACCCGTTCGCACTGAACACCAACACCATGGACACCACCGACAAGCCCTACTATCTGCTGGACGCTTCGAAGTACAGCGAGACGGTCGACACCCTGCTCGGCACCGCCAATGAGAAGGGCTACACCGCGATGTACTTTGACAAGGAAGCCGTTCAGGCGTATTCCGACCTCGCTCCCGACGGCTATCAGGCGGAGCGTACCACCGTCGCGCAGAGAGAGCAGTTCGCTCGTCTGCAGGCGGCAGGCATCGAGATGACCATGAGCAACCCGAATGCCTACCTGTTCCAGTATGCCGATTACCTCGTGGATATTCCCGTTTGCAGCAGCAAGGAAGTCCTCTTCGACGAAGATGTCCCGTTCCTGCAGGCTGTCCTCCGCGGCTCGAAGAACTTCGCCGGCGAGAGCATGAACATCAACGATGTGTCCGACGAATCCTTCCTGCGCCACCTTGAGTACGGCACAGACATGAAGTATTCGCTCATCAACGCAGAGACAGAGGTCCTTCTCAAGACCGATATGACGCACCTCTACTCCGCAACCTACAAGACCTTCAAAGACCAGATCATCGAGCGCTATGCGGCGTTCGTGGAATTCGGCACCAAGGTCGGCGACGCCACCATCATCGATCATGAGCGCATGAACAACGGTGATGTTGCGGTCACGACCTACGGTGAAATCGATGCCGACGGCAACGAGACGAAGGTGGCCACTGTTTACGTGAACTATGGCGAAGAGGACGTCACTGTCGGTGACGTGACCGTTAAAGCCATGGGCTACGCGATCGTTTAAGAAAGGGGGAGAATGAAACATGAGTAAAAACGCATCTGTTCAACCTCCTGCCGGCGCGATCAAACAGGGTCGCAAGCGTATGTCGCTTGAGAAGAAGGCACGCATCTCCGGTTACCTGTTCCTTATTCCGTGGTTCATCGGTGTTATCACCTTCTTCATCTTCCCGTTCCTGACGTCGGTGTACTACTCTTTCAACGATGTGTCGTTGAAAGAGGGTCTGACCATCAGCTGGGCCGGTCTCGAGAACTACAACCACGTGTTCCGTGTCGACCCGAACTTCATTCCGAACCTGCTGGCCTCGCTGAAGGACCTTGCGATCAACGTGCCGATCATCACGATCTTCGCATTCGTTATCGCCTTGATCCTCAACGAGAACTTCCCCGGCCGTTTGTTTGCCCGTGCGTTGTTCTTCCTGCCGGTTATCGTTGCGTCCTCCATCGTTCTGCAGATCATTCAGAACGACGTGTTCAGCAACGTCGGCATGGGTGCTGATTCCAACGCCATCTTCCAGACCGGCGACATCAACACCTTCATGGGTCAGCTCGGCCTTCCCCCCAGCATCGTGAACCTGTTCACCACCGTCACCTCGCAGGTCTTCGACCTGTCCTGGAAGGCGGGTCTGCAGATCCTGCTGTTCCTGAGTGCTCTCCAGAGCGTGCCCGCCTCTTACTACGAGGTGTGCTCGATCGAAGGCGCCAACGGCTGGGATGCATTCTGGAAAGTTACCGTTCCCGTGGCGTCCCCGACGATCTTCCTCGTCGTGCTCTACACGGTTATCGATAGCTTTACCGATGTTTCCAACCCTGTCATGCAGAGCATCATGGAATACTCTTCGGAGTTCCAGTACGGCAAGGCTTCCGCAGAAGCGGTTGTCTACTTCGCGATCATCGGCGTGATCCTCGCGGCTATCACCGCCATCGCGTCGAAGCGTGTCTTCCATAATAGTTGAGAAAGGGGATAGGATAATGAGTAAACCGTCTGTTCAGGCGCCGGGCCGTGAGTCCCGACTCCAAGCCACCTCTTATCAACTGAAGAGGCATGTTCCGGGTATCCTTTACGGCATCTTCCGTTATGCCTTCATTATCGGTATGGCGTACGTTCTGCTGTATCCCATTCTCATCATGGCGACTCGCGCGATTCGCCCGATGACCGACATGGATAACCCGAGTATCGTCTGGATTCCCAGTGGTATCACCATGGAGAACCTCCAGATCGCGTGGTCCCGTCTGCAATTCCCGACGACCATGCTGTTCACCACGCGCGTCGTGTTGATCAGTACGCTGCTGTCGCTCGTTTCCTGCTCGATGGCAGGTTACGCGCTGGCGCGTTACCGCATGAAGCTCAACGGTTTCTTTATGGCGATCGCCATTCTCATGATCGTTGTGCCGATGCAAACCTACATCATTCCTCTGACACTCCAGATGAAATATTATACGCCGCTGAGTATCGGTAACCTGATCGCCATCTTTACCGGCACCGATATGCAGAACTATCAGCTCCTCGAGCTGACCGGTTCCGAGTGGAGCTACTACTTCACGGCGGCGTTTGGTTCGGGTCTGCGTTCCGGCCTGTTCATTCTGGTGTTCATGCAGTTCTTCAAGGGCATGCCCAAGGAACTCGAGGATGCCGCCCGCGTCGACGGCTGTTCGGAGCTTCGCACCTTTGTGCAGGTTATGATCCCCAACGCCGGCGCCCCCTTCCTGGTCGTCACGCTGTTCTCCATTGTCTGGTACTGGAATGACTACTATTTCGCCCAGATGATGATGCCCAGCTCCAATATGTTCGCGACCAAGCTGTCCCTCATGAGCACCACGCTCCACAACATGCAGACCGACGGCACCAACCCGATGCAACGTACGGTCGTGCTGTTCGCCGGCGCGCTGCTGTTCATTCTTCCGCCGCTGTTACTGTACTTGTACCTGCAGAAATACTTTGTCCAAAGTATTGAGCGTACCGGTATAGTTGGCTAATAAAATTTTTCACTACCAAGAGGAGGCAATTCCAATGAAAATGTTCAAAAAGGTTTTTGCTGTTGTCCTGTGCCTGGCTATGGTTCTGAGCTTCTCCGCTCTGACCGTGTCCGCTGACGACGCAAAGACGGTCGTTGACGGTATCCGTTGGTTCCCCGCTGATGCAGATCGTCAGAATGACGACATCTGGGAAGCGGAGTGCGTGCAGCAGGACTGCCTGTGCCAAGGTTTCCTGATGACCGAGGCTGAGACCGGCTACAACAACTTCCTTGACACCGAGTACGGCGAAGATGGCTCTCTGACCATCACCCGTAACGGCAACGACGGCAACGAAGTCTACTGGCCGCGTATCCGCACCGTCATGCTCGACAACTATCCCGAGCTCGACTGGTCTGTGGCGGACACCCTGTACTTCGACATCACCGCTTCTGAAGGCACCAAATGGAACGTTTACGTTTCCGTGAACGGCGTCACCATCAAGCTCGGCCGTGCAATGGCTGAGGCTTGCGGCGTGGCTGTTGAAGGCGACTTCGGCAACAGCGAAGACGACGCTTCTTCCGGCTCCTATGTCGGTACCCTGAATCTGACGGAAGCTCTCGAGACGATTGCGAACGACGGCAGTGCCAACGCTCCCAACGCTCTGGCTATCCAGAAGATGAAGACCACCTTCGTTCCCCAGGTGCAGATCTTCTGCGTCGGCGGCGTGGGCGCGTCTGTCACCATCAACAAGCTGTACATGACCACCGCTGACGATGTCAACGGCGACAAGTGCGATCACCTCGACATGGGCCTTGTCTATGGCGACGAGATTTATGATATCCTCGACGAAGAAGTTAACGAGCCTGTTGTCGACGAGCCCGATGTTGACACCGATCCTTCTGAGGACGAGACCGAAGAGACCGATCCCACCACCAAGGCTACCGAGGCTACCACCACCACTACCGCTGCTGCTGAAGAGGAAGAGGGCGGCCTGCCCATCGGCCTGATCATCGGCATTGTTGCTGCTGTTGTTGTGGTTGCGGTCGTTGTGATCGTGGTTGTGAAGAAAAAGAACGCCTGATTCTTTGTCTTAACCACAAAAGACAGACAATGACATGATTTGTCGCGGGCACCGCTACGCACTGCGCAGCGGTGCCCGTTTTCTGCTTTATGTCGGTTTTCGGTAAGCACAAGACACCTTTGCCCTTGTCATTCCGAAGCGCAAGCGAGGAATCTTTCAAAAGATTGCCACAGAGCTAACGCTCCTCGCAATGACAACATGGGTGGTAGTCTTGCGGGCGTCGCCCCTACACTACCATCCGTCGGCGAAGCCGACACCTTCACATTCTCCGTAAGGAGAATATATCCCTCACGCGAAGCGTGAATATCACTGCCGCTTTAAGCGGCAATATCACACGGCGCCATGCCGTATATCACTGCCCTTAATTTGGGCATACTACTCTAAAAAGGAGGCGGGGACATGAAAAAATGGTGGATCGCGGCGGCGGTGTGTGTGGCACTGGGGGTGACGCTTTCGTGGCAGGGGACGGTGACCGCGCCCGAGGTCACACAGCAACGGGAGCTCCTGCCGTACCGCGTTGTCAAGGCATATCGCGGACGGGTCGCGGTGTTTTTGCCGCAAAGCGCCACGCCCGAAACCGTCTATGACACGGCGTTGACATCGCTTCCTGTCGATGTGCAGGAAGCATTAAAAAAAGGCGTGGAAGTGTCCGACACTTCCACGCTCAAAGAACTTCTGGACGACATCTTATCGTGATGCCGCTTTTTCGAGAAAACGCTCCGCTTTGACGCTGACACGCTCGTGCGTGCCGCGACCGATCTCGCCGTGGTCATCGGCGGCGATCACCTCAAAGGAAAAGTGTCGGCCGTCGGTGGCGGTCAGCTTTGCCGTGGCGGTCACGGTCGCGCCCGTCAGTGTCGGGGCGGTGTGGGTGATGTTGAGGGCGATGCCGACGGTGGTGATGCCGTCATCGAGATAGGGTGCCACCAGTGCCGCCGCGGCGTTTTCCATCAGTGCCGCCATGGCGGGTGTGGCATAAACGGGCAGGTCACCGCTGCCGACGGTCTGAGCAAGCAGGGTGTTGTCCACGGTAACACGCGAGGAATGGCAGGTGCCGATCAGATCTGTGAATTCCATAGTGATATCTCCTTTACAGTAAGGCGCTCAGCACATAGCAAACGCCGTAAATGATGGGTTGATGGGCAAGGTAAATGACAAGCGAATGTCGTCCGAGGAAGGCGAGCGGTTTCAGGCGGTTTTTATAACACCATGCGGGCAGACGCGCGCGGTATTGTCCGAGAAACGTGCCGCCGAGGAAGCAGAACAGCCACGGCACCAGCGGGAAATAATCCGTGCCGTACCAGCGGAAATTGCCGATGCCGAACGCGAGAAGCCATGTGCCGTCTCCCCATGCAGAGGGCCACGCCCACCGCCAATCGCCAAAACCGACATAGCCTCCCTCCGAAAAGGGAAAATGCCACAAAACCGCAAACAGCACCGCGCACACAAACATGCCGACGAGCGGTGGCACGCGGTCAAGCAGGGGCTTCGTCGCCGCAAACAGCAGAATGCACACTGCCAGACAGTGAAGCACCCCGAACCAGATCATCTGATCGCGCATGACCGCAAACAGCACAAGGGACACGCCGACGGCGACGGCGAGGAGCAACAATCCGCGTTTCGGATTGCTGCGGGACAGGCGGCAGGAAAAGCCGCACAGCAAAATGAAGATCCCCGCAAACAGCGGTTCAACGGGACGGAAAAACGAGAACAGGCGTGTGGCGATGTCGAGATCAAAAAGAAATCCGACGGTATAAAAGCCGTGGAAAACCACCATCAGCACCACGCACAGCCCGCGTAGCTTGTCAAGCAGATGAATGCGTTTATGCATCTTGTAACTCCTGTTGCTCATACGGCTCGGTCAGCTGTAACAGCAATGAACCGAGGGTGACGGTCATGAGCAGTCCTTCGGGAACGTATTCTTCAAATTCGACCGCGCCTTCCTTGCGGCAACGCTCGGCAAGCGCCCCTTCCGAGAAGGGGAACAGAAGCGTCACCTTTCGGCGGTCGGGCGGCAGTGCCTCGGCGACGCCTTCGAGAAGAGCGTCGAGTCCCTCGCCCGTTTTCGCGCTGATATAAAACGTTGTGCCGACGGGCGGGTGCGGGGTGTCCGACACGGTGTCCCATTTGTTGAGCACCGACAGGATCGGGCGATCCTCACAGCCAAGCTCCGCGAGCAGTTTGCGCGACACCTCGAGATGCTCGTCGGCTTCGGGAGACCCCGCGTCGCAGAGATTGAGGATCACGTCCGCTTCCACCGCTTCTTCGAGGGTGGAACGGAACGCGTTGACGAGATGGTGGGGAAGGCGACGCACAAAACCGACCGTGTCGATGAGCAGGACGGTCTGTCCGTCGGGGAGCTTTAACGCACGGGAGGTGGTGTCGAGCGTCGCAAACAAGCGGTTTTCCGCGAGCACACCCGCGTCGGCGAGACGGTCGAGCAGGGTGGATTTGCCCGCGTTGGTGTAGCCGGCCAGCGCGACGGTTTTGACGCCGTCCTTGCGGCGACGCGAACGCAGGCCGTCGCGGTGACGCTTGACCTGCTCGAGCTGTTCCTTGAGCGCGGCGATGCGGCGGCGAATGTGACGGCGGTCGGATTCCAGCTTGGTTTCACCGGGACCTCTCGTGCCGATGCCGCCGCCCAGACGCGACAGCGCGACACCCTGTCCGCCCAGTCGCGGCAGACGGTATTGGAGCTGGGCAAGCTCCACCTGCAGGCGACCTTCCGCGGAACGTGCGCGGGACGCAAAGATGTCGAGAATGAGCATCGTGCGGTCGACCACACGGCAGGGGAGCGCGTCTTCGAGATTGCGCTGTTGCGTCGGAGACAGCTCACAGTCAAAAATGACCAGCTCCGCCTCCTGCGCTTCACACAGCTCGGCAAGCTCCACCACGCGACCGCTTCCGAGATAGGTCGCCTTTTTCGGGACATCGCGGTGCTGGGTCAGCACCGCCACGATCTCGGCACCTGCCGTGTCGGCAAGCTCTCGAAGCTCGGCGACGGAGCTTTCAATATCATATTCGCCCGTGTCGAGAGCGGCGATGATCGCGCGTTCGGGGCGTTCTTCTTCGATGATGGTATGGAGTGTTTCAGCCAACTTGAAAAGCCTCCTTATTCTTTGGCGTCGAACCACGTGTTGCCGATGTGGACATCGGCGGTGAGCGGGATCGCCCATTCGACGGTGCGCTCCATCTCCTCGCGGAGGAGTGTGGCGACCGCGTCCGCTTCGTCAAGCGGCGCTTCCACGATCAGTTCGTCATGCACCTGCAAAATCAGACGGGCGGTTTTGCCTTCCTTCTTGAGACGGCGGAACACGCGGATCATCGCGAGCTTGATGATGTCGGCGGCGGTACCCTGAATGGGCATATTGCGCGCGACACGTTCACCGAAGCCGCGGGTGATGGCATTGCCTGCCGACAGCTCGGGGAGCGGACGACGGCGACCGAACGCCGTTTTGGCATAGCCGCACGCCTTCGCGTCGGTGATGAGCCGTTCAAGATAGGCGGCGACGGCGCTGTAGCCCGCCAGATAATTTTCGATGTAGCTTTTCGCTTCTTTATAGGATACGCCGATATCCTCCGACAGCGAGTGGGCGCCGATGCCGTACACGACGCCGAAGTTGACCGCCTTTGCGCGGGAGCGCAGAATGGGGGTGACCATCTCTTCGGGGAGGTTGAACACCTGCGCGGCGGTGGCGGTGTGAATGTCGGTGTCACTGCGGAACGCGTCGAGCATCACGGGATCGTCGCCGAGGCACGCGAGCACGCGCAGTTCGATCTGGGAATAGTCCGCGTCGATGAGCACACAACCGTCCTTCGCCTTGAAGAAACGGCGCAACTCTCTGCCCTGCGGCTGACGCACGGGAATGTTCTGCAGGTTGGGGTCGGAGGAGCTGATGCGTCCCGTGCGGGTCTCCGCCTGATTGAAGGTGGAGCGGATACGCCCGTCTTCGTCCACGCACGCGGCAAGTCCGTCGCAGTAGGTGGACTTCAGCTTCGCGAGCGTGCGGTAGCGCAGCAGCATATCGACGGCAGGGTGGACATAGCGCAGTTTTTCGAGAACATCGGCGTTTGTCGACCAGCCGGTTTTGGTTTTTTTGCCGTGGGGCAGGGCAAGATCCTCAAACAGCGCGGTGGCAAGCTGTTTGGGAGAGTTGAGGTTGAATTCATACCCCACCGCGTCCCACACGCCGTTTTGCAGTTCGGCGATCTCGTTTTCGAGTGCTTCGCCGTAGGCGACAATGCCGTCGCGGTCGACCGCGACACCGATGTGCTCCATGTCGGCAAGCACGAGGCTGAGCGGCAGTTCGATGTCGACGAGCACGCGGTATTGCTCCTCATCGGTCGACAGCTCGTCGGCAAGACGGTCGCACAGCGCATAAAACAGCCGCTCGGGCGTGTCGGTCTCGCCGCAGATGCCGTAGCTGATGAGCAGGCGCGGGAGGGAATAGTCCGAGGTGAGCGGGTCGAGAAGATAGGCGGCAAGAAGCGTGTCCATCACGACACTGTCCGACGGGGCAAAGCCCGCCGCAATGAGGTGTTTGTAAAGCGCTTTGCTGTCGTGGGTGCGTTTTTGAACGGCGGGATCGCACAGCAAGGGGAAAAGCGGATCAAGGCTGTCGATATACGCGCCGACCTTCCCGCGCCCGACAAAGAAACGGTCATCGACAGGGACAACGTCGAGTGTGCCGTCCGCGCAAAGCACCTCGTCAAGCGACACGATGTCACAGGGAGAAGCCGCTTCGGCGGCGGCGGGGGCGTCGACAGTGGCACTCAGCCCCAGTTTATCGAGTATTTTGAAAAATTCCAGCGAGGTGAGCATTTTGGCGAGGGCCTCGTCCTGCCGCTCGCCCATGCGATAGGTCTCGAGTGCGGTGTCGATGGGGACTTCGCGGCAAATCGTGCCGAGCGTGCGACTGAGATAGGCGTCGTCCTTGCCGTTTTGCAGTTTCTGACGCAGGTTGTCGCGCATGTCGGCGGTGTCGAGCGAGGCATACAAATTGTCGAGCGTGCCGAACTGTTGAAGGAGCGACACGGCGGTTTTTTCGCCCACGCCCGCCACACCGGGGATCTTGTCGGAGGCATCGCCCATGAGGGCTTTGAGGTCGATGAGACTCGTTACGGGAATGCCGTATTTTTCAAGGATCGCCGCCTTGTCCATGTGGGCGGTGTCGGGTTGTCCCATTTTGGTGGACGCGAGAAGCACCGTCGTGTTGTCGGACACCAGCTGAAGCGAGTCGCGGTCGCCCGTTGCGATGAAGCAGGGCATGCCTTCTTTGTCGGCGGCGGCGGACAGCGTGCCGAGAATGTCGTCCGCTTCATAGCCTTCTTTGGTGACCACCGTCACGCCGAGAAGCGGCAACAGCTCCTTGATGACGGGCAACTGCTCGGCAAGCTCCTCGGGCATATGCTTGCGTCCCGATTTATAGTCCGCATACAGTTTGTGACGGAAGGTGGGGGCTTTGAGGTCAAACGCCGCCGCCGCGTGGGTGGCGTTTGTCAGCTCCTGCAAGCGAAAGAGAATATGGAGAAAACCGAAAATGGCGTTGGTGTAGCGTCCGTCCTTTGTGGTGAGCGCTTTGACACCGTAAAACGCGCGGTTGAGAATGCTGTTACCGTCAAGAATTAACAATGACATGATAGATTGACACCTCTTTCAAAGGCGATGACAGGGGATGAAAATACCCTCTCAGTCACTCGTTCCTCGTGACAGCTCTCCCGGTGGGAGAGCCAAGAAGACCGCTCGCCGTATATTAGCAGAAAATTCACAAAAAGCGCACCGACCCTTGCCTCTCTCACCCGAACAACACGTTGCTCAGTGCCGCAAAATCGGTGAGGGTGAGCTGTTCGGCGCGGGCGGTCTGCGGAATGCCGCATTGGTCACACGCGGCGGCGATCTGTGCTTTTTGCACGCCCGCCCCCATGAGGGAATTCAGAATGGTTTTGCGGCGCTGACCGAACGCGGAATGGATGAGCGCGAACATCGTTTTCTCATCCTTCACATCGCACGGCGGCTCTTTGCGCACCGTCAGCTTGATGACACGGCTGTCCACATTCGGGGCGGGCATGAAGCTGCCGCGCGACACATCAAAGCAGGCCTCCGCTTCAGCGTAATATTGCACGGCAAGGGTGACAGCTCCCGCTTCACGGGAACCTTGCTTCGCGCACAGACGGTCGGCGGCTTCCTTTTGCACCATGACGGTGATGGTTTCCACCGGCAGGCGGCTTTCGAGAAAATGCATGATGAGCGGGGAGGTGATATAGTAAGGCAGGTTGGCGCAGATATACACCGGCATGCCGTCGAAATGGTCGGCAATAAGTGCCTTGAGGTCGAGCTTGAGGGCATCGCCCTTGACAAGTGTGAAATTGTCAAAATCCGCCATCGTTTCGGCGAGAAGCGCCGGCAGACGGTCGTCAAGCTCAACCGACACGACCTTTTTGGCGGTGCGGCACAGCGACTGTGTCAGTGTGCCGATGCCCGGGCCGATCTCCAGAATGCCGCAGGTGTCATCAGCGCCGCTTTCTGCGGCAATCCGCGGGCAGACCGACGGGTTGATGAGAAAGTTCTGACCGAGGGCTTTGGAAAAGTGAAACCCGTGACGGGACAGCAGTTCCTTGACAACGCGGATATCTGTCAGTTTATCCATAGCATGCCGCTCCTTTGAGAATGATATACACCCTTTATCATACCATATATACGCGTGGTTTGGCAAGCGAAAAAGCAGGAGGCCCGAAGGCTTCCTGCCGATGATTAGTTTTCGAGTTGTTTGCCGAGAAAGGTGGCGGCGACTTGGGTGAGCCGCACATCGGTGTCGCTGGGTGTTTTGCCGCTGTCGCCGTACAGCAGGCACACCGCTCCCGACAGATCGCCCGCTCCGAGAATCGGCGCGCAAACGCTCACGCGATGGGCGGTATCTTCGGTGGGTGTGACGGCGGTGTTGTCTTTGTGTAACACCTGTGTTTGACGCGTCTCGATGAGGGCTTCGAGGGAAGAGGACAGCTTTGCCGACGCGATCTCTTTTTTGGCGATACCCGCCGAGGCGGTGATGTGATCGCGGTCACAGATAATGACCGGCTGTCCGCATGCGCGATACAGCACCTCCGCATACTGCGACGCAAATTCACTCATCTCCCCGACAGGCGAATACTTTTTGAACACCACTTCCCCGCCCGTATCCGTAAAAATCTCCAGCGGGTCGCCTTCGCGGATCCGCATCGTGCGGCGGATTTCTTTCGGGATCACGACTCTGCCTAAATCATCTATTCTTCTCACAATTCCTGTTGCTTTCATTATATAGCATTCTCCTTAAACTCAAATTATGTTGTTAGTATTTGTGATTAAAGGGAATTTATACTGTCGTAATTTACTTTTTGATTTGGTTGTGATACAATAAATTAAAGGCGGTGAAAGTATGAGTTCGTCATCCAAGAAAGATGAAAATCAGTGTTATACATATTTTCGTATTGTAGGAGATTTTAACCCTGATGAAATTTCATTGAAATTAGGACTGCATCCATATGACTCGTGGAAAGCTGAAGATAAAAACAAATTTGGAAGGGCATATGGGTTTTCTGCTTGGCATTTTGGTAAGTGCGAGGTCTATAATATTGTTGTAACTGAACAAATGGAAGAAACAATTGCTCCGTTACTCGATAAAATAGAATTATTAAATCAAATACGAAAAGAAAACGATGTCAATTTTTATCTTGAGGTTGTGCCATTTTTAAGTTCATATAATGACAATCCTTGTTTAGCACCTTCATTAAAAGTTATGGATTTTTGTACTGCAACAAGAACAGAAATTGATATTGATTTATACGTTTGTGATTGATACAAGAAAAGCGGAGTGGAATTCCACTCCGCTTTTGGGTTAATGCTGTAATTCGGTGCCTTTTTGCAAGATGTTTAGATACTCTTTAAAAGCATACGACTTATATCTCTTTTTTTCAGGAGTATAGTCAGATAATATCCCAAGGTCAGAAAATATGTCTACCATACTTCCTGCAGTAGGTAAAGATACTCCGATTAAATCCGAGACTTCTTTTTTTGTGATAATCGGCTTTTCGAATAATAGATTTAATAAGGCGATATAATTGCCGCTACTTTTATCTGCTTTGTAGAGCATTTCAGAATAGTGATTCTGTAAAGAAATAATATTTTTAGCCGATTCTGTTGCTTCGTCAGAAACGGATGCGACACCGCGCAAGAAAAACTTGATCCAATTTTCCCAATCACCTTTTGTTCGAACATCCATTAGACGATCATAATATTCTGTCCGATTTTGTTTAAAATAATAGCTAAGATAAAGCAGCGGTTGAGAAAGAATTTCTTGTTGACACAACCAAAACGTAATCAACAAACGCCCCATGCGTCCATTTCCGTCTAAAAATGGATGTATCGTTTCGAATTGTGCGTGGATCAGTGCGATTTTTATCAATGCAGGAATATCATCGTCTTGATAAATATAACTCTCAAGATCTCCCATGGCTTTCTGCATCTCGTCCACAGCAGGAGGGATAAATGTGGCGGATTCCAACGTGCACCCATGAGGACCAATCCAGTTTTGAGATGTTCTAAATTCCCCGGGATTCTTATTAAAACCACGAACATCCTCGAGTAAGATTTTATGAATGTTTCGGATTAATCTCAAACTAAGAGGAAGATCTTTTAGGCTTTTCAAACCCCAGTTCATCGCATTCACATAATTCACTACTTCACTCACTTCATTATACGAACGATCGGGTTGAGTATCATTTGATGGCGCGTTTAATACGTCAACCAAAGACGCTTGAGTGCCTTCGATTTGTGCACTTAAGACAGCTTCTTTTTTGACATACATAGCCACAAACAATTCGGGGTTAGGAAGAATTTGTGTTATACCATCCAATCGCCCTAATTTGCGATCTGCTAATGAAAGTAACTTTTGCATTTCAGAATCAATCACAACGGGCGGGTCGGGAGGGAGTTTATGAGGGACAAAAGAGGAGTATCCTCGTGTAGTATTCATAAGCTTACCTGCTCGGGTAGATTCTAGTCTCATTGTGTATCACTCCAAGTATATGTATTACAGTTTGCAATATGTATTACTTATCAATGTTAAAGAATAAATTAAAGATGTTTTAATTAAATCTGATATGTCGAATTCTAACTAAAATAATTATAGCATTTTTTTAGTTAAAGTCAATAGGAATGCAATTAAGTAAAACAAATTTACATTAAAATATACGTAGGCGGAACAAGCACTCTTGTTCCGCCTACGTAGCGTTATTATACTCTATACCTCTCAACCACGCTATGTATGCCCATACAAAACCTGTCGAAAAGTGTCAATGTTGTATCCAACGGGTCCCCTTCGCGGATCCGCATCGTGCGGCGGATTTCTTTCGGGATCACGACTCTGCCTAAATCATCGATGCGTCTTACGATTCCGGTAGCTTTCATATATAAATCTCCTCTTTGTTTAAATTAATGAATAATGAAAAAAGAATGATGAATATTGAATAATTAATGTGTCGGCACAGCCGACAATATTTATATCGTGCCGAAGGCACACCGAAAGTATTCACTATTCATTATTCACTATTCACTCGCAAGGCTCCGCCTTGGGCCCCTGTTGCTTTCATATATACATTTCTCCTTAAATTACAAATTGTGTTGTTATTATCTGTAATTGTGGGAGAAATATACCGCAAGATTTACTTTTTGACCCTGTTGTGATATAATACATTAAAGGCGGTGATTTTGTGAGAAAAATAATATCTATTATTTTGTGTTTAGCATTTGTTTTTTGTTTATCGGCTTGCTCTTATAATAATCAACCTGAGAACATCCCTGTTAATAGCGATAGTGATAAGATTACAAACCAAGAAATACATTTACCCGTATTACATAGCGAATATGCGTTAATTATCGATAATATTGTAAAGGCACATCCTTGGAATGATGATGATTTAACCATGGTTCCTGAAAATCCTGAGCTCAGTTATATGTATCGAAGAAACGTTGAACTTTCGGAGGTTGGTTTTGCTTTAATCGATTTGGATGGAAATGGTCAGGAAGAATTGATAATATCCGACCCGAGTAAATTTGTGTATGACTTATACACAATATTCAACGGAAAAGCAGTCCATCTGTTTGATAGTGGCGAAAGATATTGCTACGTCTTGCGTGAAAATGGAATAGTAGAAAACTCTTGGTCCGATTCTGCCGCCACAAGTGGTCATGATTTTTACAAATTAAATGACGGAAAACTTGATTTTGCCGAAAGAATTACATTGGATGCCTATCATGCATTAGATGCAGGGCTGATAAATGATCTGTCGGAAGCAAATGATGATAATTGTTTCTTTAGATCGAATAGTGAGGATAAAAAAGATTATAAAGCGGTATCTTCCGACGAAGCAATAAAAGCCATCGAGAATTATCAAAATGCAAACAAAGAGTTAGAAATAGAATACACGTTTCTTTCAGATTATAAGAAATAACATTCTAAATATAAAAGCGAGGTGAATTTCACCTCGCTTTTGTTGTGTATCGGTCAAAATATTCTATCTTTTGAAAAAATTATTATTTGTATTCGCCTGTTGCTTTGCAAAAATTCATTATTCAAAGCGAACTGTTCTATGCTTATTCGTAATCGACGACATCTACCCAGGAAAGCAACAGTTCGCGTTCCTGCTCGTTACCCTTTACCGACTGAGAAGCGGCAACAATGGGCATCCATCTCTGAACATACTGCTTAGCGGTATTGCTTTTCTGACAGAACAGATTAAGGTATTTTTTAGCGCCTTCAACATCGCCGTTCAGCCAGAACAGAAGGTATGTACGCGCTGCATCGGCAGAAGCATTACCCTGAGTCGCATGAGACCAGTCAATTATATATGGTGTGCCGTCGCTTGTAATAATAATGTTTGAAGGGTTGAAGTCACCGTGGCAAACCTTGTTATGCTTGGGCATACCCTCCAGTCGGGTATGAAGTTCATAGCGGGTTGTTGCATCAAGTGTGGTTTCACTGATCTTGCGGTTCATCTTGTCCTTGAGTTTATTAAGATGTGCACAGACCTTTGCGTGCATAGTGAGCTGGAGGTCAACAAGAAGGGCGATGTACTCTTCCTTCTTATCAGGCTCTTCTTCCATAAGCTGAGCCAAAGTCTTGCCCTCGATGTACTCGGATACGATTGCCCATTTTCCGTCAATCATAGTTACTTCGAGAATCTTGGGAATATTAAGACCGGTTTCTTCGATTCTTGCCTGATTTAAGGCTTCGTTCAAGACGTCAGCCTTGGAATAATCAGCGTCGAACACCTTAATACATCTATCGCCGTCACGGTAGATTGTTGT
>JAZUOG010000074.1:0-10108 GCA_045604545.1 Acutalibacteraceae bacterium
AAATTTCGGAGTCGCGTTTCACGCGACGGATCATATAAAGACCTCCCGCCACGGGATTTCGGAAAATGTCGCGGCATCGCACCGACAGCGAAGGGAACGGCAATCTGCCTCTCACAAATTCTGCACCAATATGGGGGCAACCGTTGCCTCCCTTGCCTAAAGGGAGGTGGCACGAGCGAATGCGAGTGACGGAGGGATTCTTTTCCGAAAAACCGTGCGGGAACGGTATCCCCCCGATGTCGCATTCTGCGCCATCGACCCCCTTTAGGCAAGGGGGTCTTGTTGTTCCCGCAAATGCCGCGGCATCGCACCGACACCGTAGGGACCACCGTCCTCGGTGGTCCGTGAACCGTCAAGGATGACGGTCCCTACAACCCCTTTTAGCACCCATCCTGTCATTGCGAGGGCGCACAGCGCCCGTGGCAATCTTTAAAAAGATTCCTCAGCATTCGCTTCGGAATGACAATGCCGGTATCATTTGACCGATGGCGGCACTTGCGCTTTTTGTCCGATGGTATGTTTTCTTTTGTCCGAAACGGCAGGGAATGATAGGCTTTTTCGTAAAATTCCCATAAAAAACATTGACAAAAAGGGTGGGTTTTATTATATTTAAAGTAGAATAATTTGCTTGAAAGGTGGAAACTCCTTATGAAAACCATGAAAACAGTATCTGCGAAGGTGCTGTCGCTGATGCTCGTGCTGTCCGTCATCGTGGGCATGCTGAGTGTCTGCTCGTTCAGCGCGTCTGCGGCAACGGTCATTCCGACTCCCGTTGTGCGTCAGAATCTCGCAAAATGGAAGAACTATACCTACGGCGACTCTCAGGGTACGCTGTATCGCACCGGTTGCGGCATTTTTGCGACCGTCAACGCGGTCGGTTACCTCACCGGTAACGAGATGAGCGTGACGGAGGTGGCGGCGTGGGCGCATGCCATCGGCGGCTACAATCCCGGCAACACCCATGCGGGCACCTACCGCACCACCCTTTATCCGAAGCTGGAGGCGAAGTACGGCAAGCGTTACGGCTTCACCGTTGATTGCGGCTCTGGCAACACCGGCTACTGGGCGTCCTCTTCGTCCTCCACGCTGAAAAATCACCTTGCCAACGGCGGTACTGCGATCGCGCACGTTCCCGGTCACTTCATCGCGCTTGTCGGCTGGAACGGCTCTCAGTACCATGTGTACGACAGCTATCCGACCTCGGCGCGTCCCACCGGCAACGGTGACTGCTGGAAGACCCCGTCTCAGATGGCGACCGGCAAGCTGAAGGTGGACTGGTTCGTCCTGCTCACCCGCACGGGTACGGTCATCAACAACCAGGCGCAAGCCACCGGCTACAGCGTGACGTTTGACTCCCGCGGCGGTAGCGCCGTTGCCAAGCAGACCGTCAACGAGGGCGGTCTTGCGAAGGATCCCGGTGCCCCCACCCGTGACGGCTATGAGTTTATGGGCTGGTACGACGAGAACGGCTGGCTGTTCACGTTCGACACCACCGCCATCTGGGCAGACCGCCAGCTCCATGCGGAGTGGAAGGCTGTTCAGTGGCCGCAGGCTGTTGACTATATGCCCACCGCCACCAACACCGTTTCGGAAGAGATCGAAGGTCAGGACGACTGGATCTATCCGTACTTCAATCCGTATTCCGGCGCGGCAACGCTTTATAAAGGCGGCGAGGATTACTACTGGCCGACAGCGCTGGTGACCTATCAGACCAGCACCGATCTCTCCAAGACGGGCTATCTGAACGTGTCCATCACGTCGACGGCGAAGTTCAATGCTTCCGTGGTGTTCCGTGATGCGAACAACGAGACGCAAAAAGCATTGCTGTCGCAGATGGTCAACGGCACCGATGCCGACTTTGAGCCCGGCACCTACACCATCAACGCCAACGCCGGTTATTATCTCTACAACAACTTCTCGATGCCTGCCGACGGCATCGTCAACATCGAAGCGATCCGCTATTATGTTGTCGGTGAAAAGGACAGCTACGTCTCGCTCAATGCCGTGTATTTCACGGGCGAGCAGGATAATCTCAACACCATGAATCCCGACACCATCGCGCAGGTGCCTGCGGCGGGTGCTTCCGGCTCCTACACCTATGAAAACGGTGTGCTCAGCATTCAGGGCACGGGCGGCTATGCGGTCAGCTTTGAGCCGAACGTCAGCTTCTCTCCCGAAAAGCGTCCTTTCTGGAACGTGTCCGCGGAATCCGATACCGATTTCGATATCTACATGACCGTCACCACCTCCGAGGGCGACCGCCGCGTATCGCTGCGCGACGACTATTTCCCGCAGTTCGGCTTTGAGACCTATCCCGACAACGGTCTGCCTTGCGGACAGTTCACCAAGTCCTTCAACATTCTGGGTATGTACACCTGGAACAACGTCATGCCCGCCGACGGCCAGTCGGTCATCAAGTCCGTGACCATTGAGCTTCGCGGCAACGGCGGTGCCAAGCTGATCGCCAATCAGGTGTCCGATTCGCCCATCACCCACAACTTTGTGGATACGGTGACAAAATCCGGCACCTGGAACGGCAGCATTGACATCACCAACGACAACTACACGCTCAACGAAGAGTCCGAAGTCATTCTCGGCAAGCAGACGGGCATCACCGCGAACGATGCGAAGAACGGCATGAACAATGCGGAGCATATCACCATCTACGACGGCAACACCGTTGCCACCAACTCCACCGCCAAGACGGGCATGACCATTCGCGTGGAAAACAACGGCACGTTCGTGTCCGAGTACACGCTCGCCATCTTCGGTGATGTCGACTGCAACGGCGGTGTCAGCACCTCCGATGTGCGCGAGATGCTCATTCACATTGTCAACGACGCGACGATGTTGGGTGCTGCCCAGCAGGTTGCGGCGGACTATGATGCGAACGGCGAAGTATCCACCGAAGACGCTCGCTCGATCCTTATGGAGGTTCTCGCCAACGCCTGACACATATCGTTAACCACAAAAAGAGAAGGTTCAGCAATCTGCATCTGAACTGCCCCAATTTGTGCGGACAGTACAAAAAAGACCTTTATGGTAGTTTAATTAAATTAACCAACAAACTGACTTCGTTGTTCGAGCGGAGTCAGTTTTGTTTTTAGCTGAATCCGATCGTGATTATAGAAATGGATGTAGGAACTTATGAGGAGGCGAGCCTCCTCATAAGTTCGCGGCTTCGCTCGATGAATACACTCAGTTTTAAGAATGGAGAAGAAATTTTCTGCCATTGCGTTGTCATATGGGTTTCCGCGTCTTGACATTGACGGCGTTATGCCGTATGATTGAGTTAGCTTAAAGTACGCTTGGGAAGTATACTGAAAGCCTTGGTCACTGTGGAGCTGCAACTCTGCGGTGACCTTTTCCTTTTTCTTGGCAGCACGAATGGTGCTTAGAACGAGGTTGATATTTTGCTCTGTTCCGGTTTTGTATGCAACGATACTATTGTCGTACAAATCCCGGATGATCGATAGATACAATGTGCCTTGCCCTGTCTTGATGTATGAAATGTCCGTTACCCATTTTTGGTTGGGGCGGTCGGCATGAAAATCTCTGTTTAATAGATTTTTGTATCTGTGCAGGTACTCGCCGTAATTACGGTATTTCTTTCGTCTGACCGCCGACAATAGGTTGTACTTCTGCATAATACGGAGTATGGTTTTTGGATTGCGATGAATCCCTTGTCGCTCAAGCCAAATATGCACTCGACGGTAGCCGTAAGTTCTTCCATATTTTTCTTGGCACTCTTGGATCTTTTCAGCAAGCGGCAGATCCTTCGCAGGAATATCCATTCTTGCTACAAAACCATAATAACCACTTCTGGACACATCGAAGAAGCGGCACATTTCACTAATAGAATACTTATCCTTGTGACGATAGATCACCATATATTTTACGCTGGTTCTCACTTCCTTCCTGTAAGCGAGAGAAAATCCCGCAACAACTCATTTTCCATTTTCAGTCGCTTGTTTTCGTATTTATATTCCTGCAAAGTTTTTGCTGGTTTGCGACTTCGATGCTTAGGTAATCCCTGTATTTCTTTTTGTCGCTCTCGATACAACAGGTTCCAAACAACCTTTTTATTCGCTAAACCTAATTCGTTTGCTATTTGTTGTTGTGTTTTTCCGTGCGAAGCCATCTCCTTAATGATGGGTAGCAATTCTATTACTTTTTCATACTTTCTGGGCATAACAAAACCTCCTATGGTAGTGTTTTCATTCTACCATAGGAGTTTCTTTTTTGCTATTGTCCGTTTTTACTGGACCTGTTCAATCTGAACCTTCTCTTTTTTTATGGTATGGTTACGGTCTGTCGACGAGACAGCGGGTGATACACTGACGCAACCGCCAGCACAGATGATGGAGAAAGGTCTCGCCGTCCTGCAGGAAGTTGAACTGATCCACGCCTTTTTCCAGTGCGGCGATACACGCGTACACTGTGTGCAGGGTGCGGATCTCCTGCGGCGCGCGGTGAACGTGCGCCGCCACGATCGGGAGATACCCCCGAATCAACGCGTCCCGCGCATCGTTATCGCCGTTTGCCATGCGGCGGGCAAGCGCTTTTTCCTCCTCCCGCGTCGGGAGAGATATGGCTTTGGCGGCACGGAAAAAATCCGCCACACAGATAAAAAGCAATCAACCCATCTCCTTTATGAAAGGGCGGCGGCAAGAGCGGCGAGAGCGTCTTCGGATACATCGTTCAGTGCCGCGCGAACGGTAACAACGGGTTCGGCAAAGACGATGCCTTTGGAGGATTCCAGCATACCCTTCATCAGCTTTGCCGCCATCGGTGCCCAACTGCCGTTTTCGATGAGACCGACGGTGCGGTTTTTAAACCCGCGCTCGGTGAGTCCGTGGATAAACTCTTCCATGAACGGGAACAATCCCGCGTTGTAGGTGGTCGTTGCCAACACCAGCTTGTCGAAGCGGAACGCGTCGGCAACGGCGGCGGCTTTGTCGCAACGGGCAAGGTCGTGAACGACCACCGTTTTGCCGTGGGCGGTCAGCGTTTCGGCAAGACGGTTGACCGCTTTTTGGGTGTTGCCGTAAACGGAGGTGTAGCAGATGCACACCCCGTCGCTTTCGGCTTCATAGGTCGACCAGGTGTTGTAGAGCGCGAGATAATGCCCGAGATTGTTCGTCAGCACGGGGCCGTGAAGCGGACAGACGGCGGTAATCGGAAGAGCACCGATTTTTTTGAACAACGCCTGCACCTGTGCACCGTATTTACCGACAATGCCGATGTAATAGCGGCGCGCCTCGTCGACCCAGTCCTCTTCGGCATCAAGGGCGCCGAATTTGCCGAAGGCATCTGCGGAGAACAGCACCCCCGCCGTGCTGTCAAAGGTCACCATCACCTCGGGCCAGTGCACCATCGGCGCGGTGTAGAAGGTCAGCTCGTGAGAGCCGAGCGACAGCGTATCGCCGTCCTTGACCGCCACGCGACGGTCGGCATAATCGGTGCCGAAATACAGCATCATCATCGCAAACGCCTTGTCGGTGGCGACGATGATCGTGTCGGGATAGCGGGTGGCAAACGCGTGGATATTCGCCGAATGATCGGGCTCCATGTGCGATACGATGAGGTAGTCAGGGCGCTTGTCGCCGAGCGCTTCGGCGAGGTTATCAAACCACACATCGCCGAACTTGCCGTCCACGGTATCGAACACGGCGATTTTGTCATCAAACAGAATATACGAATTGTAGGACATACCGTTCGGCACGGCATATTGTCCCTCAAACAAATCAACGGCATGGTCGTTCACACCGACATAGGTAATATCACGAGGAAGCATGATCATCTCTCCTTTATACTTGGTAACAAGAGTATAACACATTTTTTGAAAAACACCAACGTTCTTTGGAAAAAAATCTTCAAAGTCGGCTGTTTCCGACTTTTCGGTCGGTTTTTGCGCGAATGTACGACTGACAGGCGAGGAGTATATATGGTACAATACTAATGGGCGGGGGATATTCGCGACATCTGTCGCGGATTATATAACGACCACCCGATACGGGATTTGCACCATGTAACGACAACGCACCGACAGCCTTGCCTCTCCCTATGGGAGAGGTGGCACGGCGAATGCCGTGACGGAGAGGGCGAACCCCGGCGCCAACCTGTTACCTGCGAGGGCGGTCACGCCCGTGGCAATCTTTGTGAAAAGAGTCTTCGGCATACCCCTCGGAATGACAAACATACAGGTGGCGGCAACCGTTGCCTCCCTTGCCTAAAGGGAGGTGGCACGAGCGAACGCGAGTGACGGAGGGATTCTTCCCCCAAAACTTGCGAAAAACGGTATCCCCCCGATGTCGCATTCTGCGCCATCGACCCCCTTTAGGCAAGGGGGTCAGAAAGACCACCCGCCGCAGGATCGGCAATAATGACGCGGCATCGCACCGACCATGTAGGGGACGGGTCTCCCGTCCCGCCGGTCCCGCGGCAATGCGTTCTGTTCATAAACTATTTTCAGGGGAATGATTGACATTTTCAAAAAAATGCGATACTATTACGGTGTATACGTATCGACAGCCGCCTTGAAAACAGGCGATAATCACGGTTTTTAATTCTGCAAAGGAGGAGCCGCTTTATGGAAAAGTTCAATAACGCCATGCGCAACTTTGTTGATGGCGTCAGCAACGTGTTCCATTCCGTGCCCATGCGCGTCGTCGGCAGGACGCTTGCTTTCACCGGCAAGATTTTGCTGACCATCTTTCTGATCGGCATGATCACGGCGTGCATCTTCGGCTGTATTCTGACAGTCTATGTGTTTAATACGTTCGCCAATTCACAGGATATCCCCAATCTCTCCCGCGTGCTGGAAGGTCGCGAGATCAGCATTGTGTATGTCCAGAATGCGAACGGCGATTGGGTGGAGGATCATCGCATCGACTCCGCCGAAAAGGGTATCTGGGCGGATCTCGAGGACATTCCGCTGGATCTGCAGCATGCGGTCGTCGCCATCGAGGACGAACGTTTCTATCAGCATGACGGTGTCGACTGGAAGCGCACGGGCGCGGCGGTCGTCAACGAGCTGCTCGGCGGCAGTTCCTTCGGCGGCTCCACCATCACCCAACAGCTCATCAAGGTGGCGACGCAGGACAACGAGGTCACCATCGAGCGTAAGATCCGCGAGATCTTCACGGCGTTGGAGGTTGAGCGCAACCACTACACCAAGGACGACATCATGGAGGCATACCTCAACCTGCTTCCGCTGTCGGACAACGTGACGGGTGTCGGCGCGGCGGCAAACTATTTCTTCGGCAAGGAAGTCAGCGAGCTGACAACGGCGGAATGCGCCCTTATCGCGGGCATCACCAACCTGCCGGCATACTACGATCCCTATGATCACCCCGACCACGCCAAGCGCCGTCAGGAGATCATTCTCGACAAGATGTACGAGCTCGGCTACCTCACCGCCGACGAATATCGTCAGGCGTATAACGAGGAGCTGGTGTATAAAAACAGCGCTCGCTATATCCCCGTTCAGAACTATTATGCCGACCTCGTCGTTGAGGACGTGATCCGCGATCTGCAGGAAACCTATTCTTATTCCTATTCCTACGCGGAAACGCTCGTTTACAGCGGCGGTCTGCGCATCTATTCGTATGAAAACAAAGCGATCCAGGAGAAGGTGGAGGCACTCTTCCGCGACGACAGCAACTTCCCCGACATCGAGGGAGTGGACGGTCTCAACGCCGCCATTTTCATCACCGACTATGAGGGTCGCGTGATCGCGACGGTCGGCGGACGCGGCCAGAAGGAAGGCAACCGCGTGCAGAATATCTCCACGCAGGCCCGCCGTCAGCCCGGTTCTTCCATCAAGCCGATCAGCGTGTATGCGCCGGCGGTGGACGCGGGCATTGTCAACTATTCCACCATCGTCCCCAACAAACCGCTCACCATCGACGGCGATCTGTGGCCGCATAACTTCGGCGAGTCGGTGTATGCCGCTACGGGTGTCCGCACCGTGCAGGTCGCGGTCCAGCAGTCGCACAACACCATTCCCGCCCAGATCCTCAAGGTAATGGGACTGGAGACGAGCTATAACTTCCTCAAAGAAAAGCTCCGTTTCACGTCGCTTGAAGAAGGCGACCAGAACTACGCACCGCTCGCGCTCGGCGGCTTCACCTACGGTGTGACCGTGCGCGAAATGGCGGCGGGCTATCAGATCTTCGGCAACGGCGGTTACTACAACTCGCCGCACACCTACGGTAAGGTGACGATGGACGATCAGATCCTGCTTCAGCACGTTCCCGAGCGCGATCCCGTCATCTCCAACGAATCGGCAACCATCATGAATCGTCTCCTTCAGAAGGTCGTCACGCAGGGTACAGCGTATGCGATCTACGATGACTGGTGGCAGACCGAGGTGTTTGCCAAGACCGGTACCACCGATGACAACAAGGACTCCTATTTTGCCGGCGGCACGCCCTATTATGTCGGTGCGATCTGGATGGGCTACGAAGACAACAAGCAGATGACCGACTACCAGCGCGCGCAGGCGAAGGAGCTGTGGAGCAAGTGCATGAAGGTGCTCCACGAAGGAAAGGAAAACAAAAAATTCGATATCTGGGGCAACGTGCGCGTGATGGCGTATGACCCGAACTCCGGTGCGGTGTCCTCCTACGGCACCAGCTACGGCTATTACGATGCCGACAACATTCCTTACGGATCCAATGTTCTGAGCGGCATCGACTACACGCCGCCCACGGAGACGACGCTGACCACCACCGGCGCCGGCGTCACGACAACGACCGGTGCCGGCGGCAAGACTACCACCACCGCCACCGTCGTCACCACCTCGCCGCCTGTCGAAACGACCGAGGCTCCCGTCGAAACGACCGAAGCTCCCGTCGAAACGACCGAGGCTCCCACCGAAACTACCGCCGCGCCGCCGACCTTACCGCCGACGGTGCCGCGTCCGACCAACCCGCCGACCTTACCGCCGACGGTGCCGCGCCCGACCGATCCTCAGCCGACGCTTCCGCCGACAGTGCCGCGTCCGCAATGAGATAACGGCAACGCGGCGTGATGGATGCGTTGCTTGAATAACCAAATGCGACGGGGAGTGTGAGATGATCACGCTCCCCGCCTTTGAATGTGAGGGAAATCATGGTTATGTCTTCTTTTTCAACCTGTAAACGACTGGTCGTCAAGGTCGGCACCTCCACGCTGACCCACCAGAGCGGCCATATCAATCTGCGTCGGCTTGATGAACTGTGCAAAGTGCTGTCCGATCTGAAAAATGCGGGCATCGAGATCATTCTGGTGTCTTCGGGTGCGGTCGGTGTCGGTGTCGGTGAGCTGGGACTCGCCGAACGCCCCCGCGATCTCGGCGGAAAACAAGCCGCCGCCGCTGTGGGACAGTGCGCGCTGATGTACATGTATGACAAGGAGTTTTCCGAATACGGTCATGTGACGGCGCAGGTACTGCTGACCCGTGACGGCGTGGAAGATCCTGTCCGCCGTCGCAACATTATCAATACGCTCGATTGCCTGCTTGGCTACAAAGCGCTCCCCATCATCAACGAAAACGACACCGTTTCCACCGAGGAGATCGAATTCGGCGACAACGACACGCTGTCGGCGATGGTGGCGGTGCTGACAAACGCCGACGGATTGGTATTGCTCACCGACATCGACGGTCTGCACTCCGCCGATCCCCGCACCAACCCCGATGCCAAGCGCATTGAACGTGTGACGGCGATCGACGACGACCTGCTCGCGCTGGCGGGCGGTGCAGGCTCCAGCCGCGGCACGGGTGGCATGCTGACAAAGCTCCATGCCGCACAGATCGCCATGGAAGCGGATATTCCCACCATCGTCATGGACGGCAGTCGTCCGTCGCGACTGTATGATGTGATCGAGGGTATTCCCTGCGGCACGTTGTTCGAAAAAGAATAAAAAAAGAGAACAAAACGGTAAATGAACTGCCCCAATTTGTGCGGACAGTACAAAAAAGACCTTTATGGTAGTTTAATTAAATTAACCAACAAACTGACTTCGTTGTTCCAGCGGAGTCAGTTTTGTTTTTAGCTGAATCCGATCGTGATTATAGAAATGGATGTAGGAACTTATGAGGAGGCGAGCCTCCTCATAAGTT
>JAZUOG010000075.1:0-15250 GCA_045604545.1 Acutalibacteraceae bacterium
GGCAATCGTATATTTAGGATTCGCTGCGCGGAGCACCACGCCCGAAATGACAGCTTTGTTGGTTCTGTTAACAAGCTGCTTAAAGCCGATAGTCACAACTACAATTTAGTAGATAAAAAACCCGGCAGGGGGGGATGCCTCTGCCGGAAATTGTTAGGAATTAGTGGATCAGGTTCTTCTCGGTCTCGGGATCGAAGAAGTACATGACCTTGCCGGGGAACGTCAGATGCACGGTGTTGCCGTTTTTGAGCAACTCACGCTCGTCGTGAGTCAGATTGACCGTCGGAGTACGGGCAATCATCTTGGTACCGTCGGCAACCTGAATGTGCAGGTGAAGCTCACTGCCCATCATCTCATTAACGAGAATGCTGCCGTCAATGGTATTCTCCGCACCCGTGTTGCTGAGCAGGATATGCTCGGGACGGACACCGAGAAGCACTTCGCCGGCGGGAACGTTCTTCTCTTTGAGCAACGCACCCGTTTCGCCGTCAACCTCTATTTTCGCACCGAAGGGGGTGACATAATACTTACCGCCCTCGATGACGAGATTGGTCTTGACAACGTTCATTTTCGGAGCGCCGATGAATTCCGCGACAAACAGGTTGCTGGGACGTTCGAACACCTCTTCGGGGGTGCCGATCTGTTGGACAAAGCCGTCCTTCATGATGACGATACGGTCACCGAGCGTCATCGCTTCGGTCTGGTCATGGGTAACATAGACGAAGGTGGTGTCAAGCTGTTTGCGGAGCAGAATGATTTCCGCACGCATCTGATTGCGGAGCTTCGCGTCCAGGTTGGACAGCGGCTCGTCCATCAGAAACACCTTGGAATCACGCACCATCGCGCGGCCGATCGCCACGCGCTGACGCTGACCGCCCGACAACGCGCGGGGCTTGCGCATCAGGTATTCGCTGATGCCGAGCACCTCGGCAGCATGGGTGACGCGTTCGTACACCTCGTCCTCGTTGAACTTTTTAATACGCAAGGGGAACGCGATGTTATCATACACCGTCATGTGAGGATACAACGCGTAATTCTGGAACACCATCGCGATGTCGCGATCCTTCGGCTGAAGGTCGTTGACGACCACGCCGTCAATCTCGATGGTGCCGTCGGAGATTTCCTCAAGACCCGCGATCATACGCAGGGTGGTGGATTTACCGCAACCCGAGGGACCGACAAATACCACAAATTCCTTGTCGGCGATCTCCAGATTAAAATCATCAACGGCAACGACCTTGTTGTCGTAAACCTTTTTCACATTTGTAAGCTTAACGCTTGCCATGATATCACTCCTTTTTTCTGCTGCGGTCAGCCCTTAACGGCACCGCCGGTCACGCCTTCAACATAATACTTCTGCAACAGCAGGAAGAGAATGGTCACGGGAAGTGCGACCAGCACGCCGCCTGCGCAGAACATGGTGTAGCGTCCGTCGATCATATCCTTGTTCAGCCAGCTGTACAAACCGACGGCCACATTCATGCCCGCGGAGGTATTGGCGGAGATATACCGTGCAAAGACGAAATCGCCCCACGGTGCCATGAAAGCGGTCAGAACGGTGTAAATGACGATCGGCTTGGCAAGCGGCAAAATCACGCGACGCAGAATCTGGAAACGGGTCGCGCCGTCGATACGTGCCGCCTCATCAAGCGATTTCGGAATGGTATCGAAGAAGCCTTTGGAGATGTAGTAGCCCATACCGGCAGATGCCACATACACCAGAATCAGACCGGGAACCGCGTTCGCCTCTGTCATGCCGAGGTCTTTGAGAACGTTGTAAAGAATGATCATCGTGAGCATGCCGGGGAACATACCGAGAATGAGCATGAAACGCATGAGCGTTTTTCTCATTTTAAACCGGAAGCGGGACAGTGTATAGCTCATACACAGCACGACGACCGTTTGCAGTGCCGCTGTGATCACAGCGGTGATGAAGGTGTTAAGATACCATTTGGGGAAATCCGTCTGGAACAACGCCACGTAGTTGTCAAAGCCCCACTCGTGCGGAATGACATAACCAACCATGTGGGTGGATTCCACGCGGAAGGACTGCAACACGATGCACACAAAGGGAATCAGCCAGATGACCGTCAGAATGATCAAAATGATGTAGATCACCGTGTTACTGATCGCCTTGGTGGCTTTAAGACCGAGATGACGTTTCGCCTGAGGAGGCATGGTCGGGAGTTCGTTTTTCTCTTTCATCATTGGAAATCCTCCTCATTCTTGATCGACGGGATCACGTTGTACACAACCAGCGAGATCACCGCCACCACGATAAACACCAAAATACCGATAACCGATGCGGTGTTGTAGTCGGCGGCCTCCTGCGTTGTCAGCTTGAACAACCACGTGATCAGCAGGTCGGTTTCACCCAGCGCACCGCCCGGAGACGGCAATGTGGAGTTCGGGTTGCCTCCCGTCAACAGGTAGATCACGTTGAAGTTGTTCATGTTGCTTGTAAAGCTGGTCAGCAGATAGGGACCGGTGACAAACAGCATGTACGGCAGGGTGATCTTCGTGTATTGTTTGAGCGGTCCCGCGCCATCCACACGGGCAGATTCATACAGATCCTGCGGAATATTCATCAGAATACCCGTGGCGATCAGCATGAGATACGGGATACCGATCCAGATGTTCGACATGATGACGGTAACACGCGCCCATGTGGGATCCGTCCAGAACGGCAACGGCGTCTGGATCCAGCCGAGATCGATCAGCAGACCGTTGATAAGACCGTCGTTGGCAAACATTTTGGACACGTACAGCAACGAAATAAACTGCGGTACGGCGATGGTCAGCACCAGGCAGGTACGCCAGAATTTCTTAAGGTGAATGCCCTTTTTGTTGATCATCATGGCGACCAGCATGCCGAGGAAGTAGTTCGTGAAGGTCGCAAAGAATGCCCATATCAGCGTCCACGTCAGCACTTCGCCGAAGGTGGCGACATAGGACACGCCTTCTGACGACCACGAGAGCATCTCACTGAAGTTTTCAAGCCCCACCCACGTGAACAATTCATTGGTGTAGCCGTTGTGGAGACCGTCGTAGTTGGTGAACGCCACAAGGATCATAAAGACGATGGGCAACACCGTGAAGATGACGATGCCGGTCATCGGCAGAGCAAGCAACGTTTTGTGGAACTGATCGTCAACCAGCGAACGCAAATCGTCTTTACCGCTCTTGAGCTTTTTGCCCGAGCGAATGATCTGTTCGGCAATTTTGTTCTGTTTGATGTTGGCGCGCCATGTATAGATGAGTGCGACGGTGAAAAAGATCGTCAGCATGCTGTAAAGCAGAATGCGGAACGAGTTATCGTGATAAACGGTGGTGTAAGCGTCGTATATCGGGTTATATACCTCTTCGGGTCCTTGGGTGCCGAGCGACGGCATCATGGACAACCAGTAAATACCGTTGCCGAAGAACATATACACGAAATACACCACTTCAAAAAGAAGGAACAGCAAACCACGGAGGATCTGTCCGCGTGCCATACAACCAAAACCCATCACAAAGAACGAGATGCGCGTTTTCCAGTCACCGTTTTTAAATGTGCGACCGATATCGACGAACTCGTCCTTCACGGCGATGACCGCTTTGGCGATCCCCATTCCGATCTTTTTGAAAAAACCGACAATGGCGCCCGGAATGGCAACGAAAAAGCAAGCCAACGTATACAGGAATCGTTTCCATTTGGGCAATCTTAGATATTCCAGATCGCTGTATTTTTTCATGTTTTATCCCTCATTTGCAAAAAGGGCCGGAGTCAGCAACTGGCTCCGGCCCTTTCTTACTCGTTGTTTACATCTGTTGCAGATTACGCGGCAACCAGAGAAACCTCACCGGAAACGGGTTCCAGCACGACATAGTAGGTGCCGGCGGTCTCAACAACAAAGTTGTCCGCGGGATACGCGACGTCCCAGCTCTTGCCTTGACGGACTTTGAACTCGACGCCGGCGTCCATGGTGTAAGCCTCATCGGACTTCCAGGTGCCGTCTTCCTGCTCGGTCATCGCAAGGTCAACCGTCCAGGTGTCGCCGTTGATGGAACCGATCACGGTGTACGCGTTGGCAACTTCATCGGAAACGTTGAACAGCGCCTCGATGGAAGCCTTGTAGGTATCCAGAGCGCCCTGCAGGCCGGCATCATCAGCGGCGGCCTTCACGTTGGTCGCGATGACCTTCGCGATATCCCACCAAGAGCCGTGGATGTTGCCCTGAATGGTGGAGTAGGGAGACTGGGACTGCAGCGCGACCAGACCGGGGTTCGCCTTGACAGCGTCGTCCTTCTGGGCGTTCAGGTTGGCAGGGCCCCAAGCCAGCGTGTTAAAGCGCTCCATCTGAGCAGCTTCGCTGGTGAGATACTGAGCCAGCTTGTGGAGAGCCGCGGCCTTCTTGACATCAGACTGGGGCTTGACACCCATCAGCTTGCAGCCGTTGAAGGAGCCGAGGTGATAGCTCTCGCCGTCAACAGTGAAGGAAGGCAGATCGGCAACGCCGAGGTTGTCGCCGAGAATGTTCTTCGCGGTCTCGAAATCCCAAGTGCCGGACACGACGACAGCGGAGGGAACAGCCGCCTCAAACGCCGTAGCGGTGGAAGCGTTGTTGTAGCAGGTGGAGTCAAGGAGCTTCTTCATGCCTTTGACAGCGATGAGGCCCTTGTCGGAGTTGAAGGTGTCGGTGACGCTGACGAACTTGCCGTCATTGTCGGTGGTCCACTCGGACACGCAACCGGTCGCAAAGAAGAAGGACGCGGTGTACCAAGCAGAGCCTTCAAGCTCGAAGGTGAAGTTCTTGCCGGCAGCTTCGCAAGCAGCGATGATGTCTTCGAGGCTGTCGATAATGTCCTCAGAGATGACGGACTTGTCATAGTACATGAAGTAGCCGTTGTCGGCGGTCAGGGGATACGCCCACAGATCTTCGCCGGACTTCGCAGCAGAGACGACCTTCGGGTCGTTCGCGGTGGAAACGGTTTCGGCAGCGGCAACGCCCAGCTTCGCCAGAGCGCCGGCCTGGATCAGACGAGCAGCCTGGTCCTGAGCGAAGCAGTACAGATCAGCGCCTGCTTCAATATCGGTGGTCATCTGAGTCGCAGCGTCGCCTTCGCCGACCGCTTCAATGGTGGCGTTGATGACGATGCCGTCCTCATTGGAATCGTTGAAATCTTTGATTTGTTTCTGGGTCAGCTCAACAGCCGCCTCAGCAACCCAGACTTTCACGTCGTAGGTACCGGCAATGGAAGCGTCTTGCTGTGCATCACCCTGATTGGTGGGCTCGTTGGTGGTCTCGCCGCAACCCGCGAACAGGCACAGCATCATACCGATGACGAGCAGAACGGACAATACTCTTTTCATAACGTTCCTCCTACATTTCACCACATAATGTGGCATATTTTTTCTCTCTGCGAGAGATTTACAAACACATTATATCCTTTTTCACCTATTTTGTCAAGAAAAAGTATGTCATTCTTATAAATTATACACAAACACCTGTTTTAACAGGGATTACGACATACGGGTGAACTTGGCTTCATCAATTTTGCCCCACGCGCCGTTTCCTTCACCCTGACACTTCACATACACGCCGACAGTGACCGTCGCGCTGTGTTCAATGCGGATATCGTCGATAACGGCCGTGTCCCAGTTGCCGTAGGAGGTGATCGTCATCGGTGCGGTCGCAATAATGTCTTCTCCCGCTTTCGCATACGCGTACATATCCGTTTCTCCGCCGTCGCCGCCCATGACAGCGATGCGGAAAGAATAGGTACCGTCAGGCAGGTCGGTGAGCGATTGCTCGAGTGTGAATTCCACACTGTTCAAAGCAGCGCTCCAGAAATGCATATGGTGTGTGCCGGAAAGAGAGTCGGTCAGTTTATCCTCCACGTACAGCTCGTCGGCATTGCCGAGTTCTGTCAGCGTCCACCCGGTCAGATCACCGGTTTCGAAATCGGCATTTTGTAAATAATTGAACTTCTCAAACACGATCACGGCAACGACGGTCTTACCGTTTGCAACGCCGTTGAGCGTATACGTCTTTGCTCCGCCGTTTGCCATCTCCTCGAGCTGTGTTTCGCTCACGTTCCATGTAACCGGTATCGCCACGCGACTGCCGTCGGTCATGACGGCGTTCACCGTTTCGGGCAGTTGCGGCGATGTTCCGACATCGAAGGTCAGTCGAACAGCTTCAAGCGCATCGGCGGTCACAGTGCCGTCGTTGCCGTAGCGCACCAGATTGAATATACGCAGGGAGTCGAGCGGATGCCCGTTCGGATCAAACATCGCCTGATTGTCGACAGCACAGCCGCCGAAGTACTTTCCCGCATCATCGGGATCATAGCTTGCCGCAAAAGACGTTGCCCAACCGGAACCGTATGTTTCCCATTTCTCACGGTTTTCTTCATAAGACGTCTGCCCCACCGTGATCCATGTACCTTCCCAGTACACAACACCGATGCCGCCGATCGACGCGACCGTGTCGATGACATCGCGCACACAGGTCGCTTGTCCCTGAACGGTGTAGGGATAGGGCTTGGCGACCGCGCTGTCCTCTGAAACGGTGTTGCCGAAGAAATCGGTATCCTCTCCCGTATACGCATAGGACGTCTCCGCGACCATCACCTTTTTGCCGTAGGTCTGTGCCACATCACCGAGCACCGTTGCCAGGTTTTCGAGAGACCCATGCCAGAACGGATAATAGGACGAGGCAAACACATCGTAATCTACCTTATAATAATCCAGTTTAAAGGCGTAGGACGAATAGCTTCCCGCGTTTTCGGGGTTGGCAAAATGCAAGGCGACCAGTGCCTCGGGAAACACCTCACGCACCGCTTTGGAGCCGGCGCTGAACAGATACTGCATATGAAACCAGGTGGTTTCACCACAGAAAGCACCGTTTGTCTCGTTGCCGATCTGCACCATGCCGACTTCTACATCGGCGTCCTTCAGCTTGTTCAGGGAAGCAACGGTATATTCATAGAGTGCGGCTGTTTTGTCCTCGATCGTCAGATCCTTCCACGCAAGCGGCACCATTTGTTTTGACGGATCCGCCCAGAAATCGGAGTAATGAAAATCCACGAGCAGTTTCATGCCGTAGCGCGTGGCACGTTTGCCGATTTGAACAGCGGTGTCGATGTCACAGTTGCCGCCGCCGTAGCCGTTGCCGTCCTTGTCAAAGGGATCGTTCCACACACGCACACGGATCGTATTGACGCCGCTTTCGGCAAGTGTCTGAAACACGTCCTGCTCTTCACCGCTGAAGTTGTAATAGGTCACGCCGCTCGCCTCCTCGGCCGGCACACTCGATGCGTCCATGCCGAGAATGAAATCCTCGGGCAGGTTGTCGACCTTTTTCACGAACAGATCACTTCCTTCGATTTTGTCGGTCGGTAGATATGACGGGCGGCAACCGACGAGAATACACACGCAAAGCAGCAGTATGCCCGTCAGTTTCATCATGCGGTCGAACATGGCGATCTCCCCTTTCCGGTGTTTATTATACCATGACGATCTGACCTTGTAAACTTGCGTTCGACGAAAAAATGTGATACGATGGTAGCGGAAAACCACTCAGAGGGAGGTCAAACAGCATGAAAAAACAACACCCTTGCCCTTCATTTCCCCACTTTCTCCACGGTGCGGACTACAACCCCGAACAATGGATCGACGACAAAACGATCTGGGACAGCGACATGAAGCTGATGAAGCTCGCTCACTGCAACGAGATGACGGTGGGTATCTTCTCGTGGTCCACGCTGGAGCCCGAAGAAGGGCGATTCGATTTTTCGTTTCTTGATGAAATCATCGAAAAGATCGAAAAGAACGGCGGCAAGGTGATCCTCTCCACCCCGTCGGGTGCGCGTCCGCGCTGGCTTGCCGAAACCTACCCGGAGGTATTGCGTGTCGGATCGGACGGCGTGCGGGAGCATTTCCGCGCCCGCCACAACCACTGCTTCACCTCTCCCGTTTACCGCGAAAAGGTACAGCGCATCAACCGTGCGCTTGCTGAGCGTTACGGGCATAACCCCACCGTTGTCGCGTGGCATATCTCCAACGAGTACAGCGGCGAATGCCATTGTCCGTTGTGTGTGCAGGCGTTCCGCGATTTCCTGCGCAAAAAATTCCACAACAATATCGCCGAGCTTAACAAGGCGTACTGGACGACCTTCTGGAGTCACACCTATGACAGCTTTGACCAGATCGAGCCGCCCGGCAAGCTCACCGAAACAGGTGTACACGGTCTCAACCTCGACTGGCATCGCTTCGTGACACAGCAGACCATGGACTTCATTCGCACCGAAACCGCCCCGCTTCGCGAAGTGACGCCGCATCTGCCCGTCACGATCAACATGATGTATGAGTTTTATGATCTTGACTATCACAAGGTGGCGGACGTGATCGATTTTGCGTCGTGGGATTCCTACCCCGAATGGCACAACGGCGACGACGCCGTCATTGCTCAGCGGGCGGCATTCTGGCACGACCTGTACCGTTCACTGAAGCGCAAGCCCTTCCTGCTGATGGAAAGCACCCCGAGTCTTGTCAACTGGAAACCGTTCAACAAGCCGAAGGCACCGGGTCTGGACGTGCTGTCCTCTGTTCAGGCGGTTGCTCACGGCAGTGACAGTGTGCAATACTTCCAGTGGCGCAAAAGCCGCGGCTCTTCCGAAAAGCTTCACGGTGCTGTCGTCGGACACGACGGCACCGCCGACACCCGCGTGTTCCGTTCGGTGCAAAAAACGGGCATGACCCTTAAGAAGATCGATGAGATCGCAGGAAGCATGACCGCCGCTCCCGTGGCGATCGTGTTTGACTGGGAAAACATGTGGGCGCTTGACGATTGTCAGGGTTATGCACTTAACGGCAAGAAGTATTTCGACACCTGCTACGAATACCATCGCGTGTTCTGGGAGCGCGGCATCAACTGTGACATCGTGTCGCCGCACGCCGATTTGTCGTCCTATTCAATGGTTGTGGCGCCGATGCTGTATCTCACCGACGCGCAAACGATCGACAACTTTAAAGTCTATACCAAGAACGGCGGCGTGCTGTATGCCACCTATATGCTCGGCACCGTCGACACCAATGACCTGTGCTATCTCGGCGGTATTCCCGCCGCTGAGCTCAAAGAGGTGTTCGGCATCACCGCCGAAGAAATCGACACCCTGTATCCCGCAGAACGTCGACACGCTGTCATAGACGGCAAAGAGCACGAGCTGTGCGACTACTGCGAAACCGTCCATCTGACAGGTGCAACGGCATTGGCACACTACACCGACGGATATTACCGCAACTTACCCGCCGTCACGGTAAACGAATACGGCGAAGGTCTTGCCGTCTATCAGGCGTGCCGCGACAACGGCAGTCTGAAAGAACAGGTGATCGCGCAGATAATCGATATGCACGCGATCACCTCCGTCATCGGCAACAGCGAACCTCTCCCGCATGGAGTAACCGCCCACAGCCGTACAGACGGAAAAACGACCTTTGTGTTTGTCGAAAATTACTCCGCGACAGAGACCGTCACCCTTCCCCTTTCCCGACCGATGACGGATATGCTCAGCGGTGAGACGGTGGACTCCTGCACCCTGCCGCCGTACAGCTTCCGTGTTCTGAAATAACCGTATAAACAGCAAACGGCTGTCACACGCTTGGTGTGACACCCTTTTATTCATTGACCGTATCAGCCGATTGTATCAGCGGGAACACCGCTCTCGTTTCTCTCCGCGTTGATGGCTTTGTGGACGGCAAGAAGTTGTTTTCTCGAGGACACTCCCAGCTTGCTGTACACATTCTTGTTGTGGAATTTGAGGGTGTTTTCCTTGATGTTCAGATCGCTCATGATCTCTTTGGTGGAAGCGCCGCTCACATACGCCTCATAGACCAGTCGTTCGGTGGGCGTGAGCGTAGCTATGCCGTTTTTAAAGCATTCCGTTATTTCCGCAGTGACATCGGTGTTTTCGGCAGGCACCTGCACAGCCGACGTCGCCTTCAGCTCCTCTTCCTGCTGTTTCACCAGCTCTTTCAGACGCTGATTCTCGCTGACAACCAGATGAACACCCAACAAGAACAATTCACTGATAATATACGACACCGACAACATTTCAAACTCAATGTTGGCAAGCTGTTCGATCAGCCAGATACCGATATTGACAAACACCGCGATCGCCAGCACCACCGCATGCGCGATCGAATCAATCTGCTTTTTGACAGCGGCGCGAACGATCACCGTCACCATCGCCGTAAAATACCCCAACAGATAGACCAGATATATCGGGTGGAGCGGACCATACACCTTCACCAGTGCGGACGCACCATTGACAATGGTGAACGAAACCTCTTTGTAATAAATGTCAAGAATACCGGGACTTGCCGCAATTACAAATACCGCAACGCTCAATGCCAGCAACGCTCCCGTCACCCATTTCCGTACAGAGGTGTTGGTGACGTCCAGAATGATCATCAGCATCGAGAGCGGCAAAAACACCGACCCGAGATACGCAAGACGATTCGCCCACAGCGCCGTTTCCAAACCGGTTGACATCGACAGAAATGCATAGCCGCAATTGACAACCAGCACCGATGAAAACAGCGTCAAAAACCACACGGTCTTCCGGTTTTTCAACATACAATAGCCAATCAGCAACACCAGCGAAAGTGCCGCCGCGGCAACATAGACAAGGGACAGGCTGGCATCCTTGTTGCCGACGCTCCGACAACCAAGCAGTATCGCCATCAGCGCCGCACACGCGCTCAGTCCGTAGATCACTTTTTTCATACACTTCTCCTCCGACTGTCCAAAAAATCCCCGACAGCCGCTTGTATCCCGTCTTCACAAAAGCCGTAACATACAGGCATATTCATCATCTTAGTATACCACACCTTCCGCCAAGATTCAAGACGATAAATCGGTGAACTCCATGGAAATGCCCGTTGCACATCCTATGAAATGTGGTATACTGTAAGGAGAATATCGTCTTAAGGAGAGGATCCCATGACTTTCGATACATCCCGTCTGCAATGGACACGAGAACCCGCTCGCTACACCATCACAGACAACAAAATCACGATTGTCACCGCGCCGCACACCGACTTGTGGCAACGAACATACTACCATTTCCGCAATGACAACGCCCCCGTGCTGCAGATGACGACCGATGAACCGTTTTTTTCATTTGTCGTCAAAACGCAGTTTGACAGCAAGCACCGCTTTGATCAATGCGGGGTGGTAATGTACCTCGACAGCGACAACTGGCTCAAGGCCTCCATCGAATACGAAAACGAGCAGTTCCAGCATCTGGGCAGTGTGGTGACCAACAACGGCTACTCCGACTGGGCAACGACGGTCATCGACGCGTCGGTGACTTCCATGTGGTACCGTTTCAGCCGCCGTGAAGATGACTACTGTGTGGAATGCTCCGCAGACGGCGAACATTTCCGTCAGATGCGCGTCTGCCATATGTTCCACGGCGGCGGCACGATTCATTTCGGCATTTACGCGTGCAGTCCCGAGGAGTCATCGTTTACAGCCACCTTCACCGATATGGCGCTCACCGCCTGTCAATGGGCCGCCCACGACGGTCAACAGCCGGACGAAGCCTGATCTCAAAAATGAAACCGCAGAGGACGTTTTCCTCTGCGGTTTGTTTTTACTCTGTCGGTGAAGGCGGTGTGCCTTCAACAGCGGTATCTTTGCGCTTTTCACGTGTTTCTACATGTTCCTTGATAAGGTCATACGCCACCGATACCAGCGGAATGAAGAAGACCATGCCGACGAGACCGAACAACTGACCGCCGACGATGACCGCTACCAGCGTCCACAGCGGCGACAATCCCACCGAACCGCCGACCACACGAGGATAGATGATCTGTGATTCAATGAATTGAATGATCAGATACACGATCAGACAGATCAGCGCCTTCGTGGGACTGACGACCAGCGACAACAGCACCGCCAGCACACAGGATACAAACGCACCGATATACGGTACCAGCGCACAAATTGTCGTAACCACCGCAATCAGCGCAGGATACGGTAAGCCGATCACGGAGAACACGATAAAGATGCTCACGCCAAGGAGCAATGCATCCAGGCACTGTCCCGTCAGGAAGCGTGTATACGCCCTTTTGATCATGCCGCCGATGTGAACGGCACGCGAGGAAAACTTCGGCTTTGTGTAAGTGTTAAGAAGCTTTTTCACCTGCACGGCGAGCTTGTCGCGGTCGATGAGCATATAGATCGCGATAACACTGCCCGAAAGAGCCAGCCACATAACCGACACCGTCGACGACGCCATGCCCGCGACCGAGCCGATCAGACTGCCCGCATACCCCGACGCCTCCGTGAGCAACGAGTTCCAGTTGATATCCGAGAGCCACACGCGCAGATTTTCGGTGTTGATATGGTAGCTTTCGAGAATTGCCAACCAATGCGGCCACTGGTTTTCAACGAGCGTAATGATACTGTTCACCGTTCTGACGACCTCGGGAATGACCAGCACACTGAGCACGGTCAGCACCACCAGCACGCTCACCACGCTCAGCACAATACTCAACCCGTGAAACAGCTTTTTGTGGGGTTTTTTCTTTCCGAAAAGGCGATTGAGCAGCTTTTCAAATCCCGCAACGGGAACATTCATGATGAAGGCAATGATAAAACCGACAACAACGGGCATGATCATATCGGTCAGATATCCAAACACCGACACGATCAGCTCCGGGTGCAACACCGCCAGCAACAGCACGGCAGCGAGCACGATATAGCCGATCGCGCGCTTATCCTTTTTTTCCATGGCACACGTTCCTTTCCGTTCAAGTACTCATCGTAATCAAAAACCGCCGACGTGCGGTCGGCGGTTGTCTCAGTCTCAATCCTCGACATCCTCGAAGACCGCATAGTCATACTCGTAGTTATCCGTAAACTTGCAAACGTTTTCGATCTTTTCCTTCATGCTTGCATCAAACGAGCTCTCCTGCGCACACACCGCGATCATCGAATGTTGCTTGCTGTTGAGCGCTGTCATGATCAGGTTGTTGTACACCGCGTTGACACGCCCTTCGTCAAGGCAAAGGTCGGTGGTGACAAAAGTCATCTTGTTGGCTTCGTCAACATAATAATCCTCCGCCATGACGGCCGCATTTTGCTCTTGCGTGAAGTAATAGCCCGCCTTTTCGTCGCTGACGGTAAACAACGCGCGCACACCGCGATCCTTAAGTGCTTTCACCGCTTCGGGGCCCATTTTCCGATCCGCCAGACGGAGATCCACAAATGTGTCGCCGGTGATTCTCACCATTTCCTTCGCAAACTTGGTGAAATCGGCTCCGAGCTGGTCGGGAACCAGTTCGATGGACGGGCTGTCTTCACTGTTGCCGCAAAAACCGAATCTCAGCCATTCGGCCTGCTGTTCAAACTCCTCGCGATAGGTTTCGGGAGCCATCGTCAAACTGAAATCATCGCTTTCAAAGTAGCAATACAGCGTGAATTTCGCGCCGTAGGTATCATGGCAATATTTCAAAAAGCCCAACGTTTCGTTGTCAAAAATGCTGTCATAGTCGTCGCGGTGCTCCGTCAGATCTTCAAAGACCTCTGTCACGCCGTCGATGGAAATGAACACCTCACCGTCGGGATCGCCGTTGCCCCACCAGTTGTAATAAAAGCTGGCACCGAGGACGATCATCGCCAACAGCGCCAACAGCACCAGAAGCACAACAGCTTTAAACAGTTTTTTTATCATAAGGCATCGCTCCTTGATCGGGGTAGCTTCATTATATCACACGGGTATATAAATGTCAAAACAAATCATGAACATCACCGCTTGACAGCGATGGTATAATGGCGGTAAAAGGGGTGAACACATCATGCAGATCGGCATTTCAACCGCCAATTTATATCCCATGGCAATCGAAGACGCGTTGTCGTCACTCGGCGGAATGGGCGCACAAACAGCGGAAGTATTTGTCAACACCGTCAGCGAACTGTCGCCGTCCTTCACCGCAATGATGACATCGCGTGCCGAGGATATCGGCGTATCCATACGTTCGCTTCACTCCTACACCTCCTGCTTTGAGCCTTACATGCTGTTTTCGCAATATGAGCGGCGGTTCGAAGACGGACTGACCGTCTTTTCGCCGATTTTCGAAGCGGCGGCAAACATGGGGGCATCGTATGTGATCCTGCACGGCGACCGTGACCCCGGCATTCTCTCCGTAGAAGAATCCGTCGCCAGATTTGAGCGGCTTTACGATCTCGGGCAAACCTTCGGCGTGACACTGCTTCAGGAAAATGTGGTGCGGTTTCGCGCCTGCAGACCGGAATTTGTCAGCGATATGAGACGGTTGCTCGGAGAGAAAGCGCAGTTTACCTTTGATTTCAAGCAGTGCCGCCGCACAGGCGTGCCTTTCAAAGAAATGATCGATGCCATGAGCGGCGCGATCCGTCACGTTCACATCAGCGACAGCGACTTTACACACGACTGTCTGATGCCGGGAGCGGGCAACGAGGATCTCGCCTCCACTCTCCGTGCTCTCAAAGCATCGGGATTTGACGGTGCGGTCATCATCGAACTGTATCGGCACAATTTCGACAAAATCGACGAGCTTTCACAAGGCGTTTCCCACCTTCGACAAATACTCGAACAAATTTAACACAAGATATTGTTAAATTTCTGTGTGGTCTCTTGCATTTTTCAACAATATATGCTATCCTTTTACTATTGAGCACCATTGTTTGCAAGGAGTGAAGAGTGATGAAATGCCCGTTTTGCGGATACATTGAAAGCAAGGTTATCGATTCCCGTCCCACCGACGAAAACGCGAGAATCCGCCGTCGTCGCGAATGTTTGCAATGCGCCAAACGTTTCACGACCTATGAGATCATCGAAAGCATGCCCATCATTGTTGTCAAGCGCGATAAATCCCGCGAGGTCTTCGACCGTCAGAAGCTGTTCAACGGCTTGATGCGCGCCTGCGAGAAACGTCCCGTGTCCTTCGAGGTGCTTGACAAGATCGTCGACGACATCGAAGCCAAAATCCAGAACTCTCTCGACCGCGAGGTCACCGCACAAGCCATCGGCGAATACGCGATGGAAGCACTCAAAGATGTGGACGCGATCGCGTATGTCCGTTTCGCCTCCGTGTATCGCCAGTTCACCGACATCAGCAGTTTCCAGGAAACCATTCAAAAGCTCCTTGCCGCCGCGGCTGATGATAAGAAATAAACCAAAAAAATAAACCATAATACCACACCTCTTTTCAAAT
>JAZUOG010000076.1:0-1523 GCA_045604545.1 Acutalibacteraceae bacterium
ATCTGCGTAATGCGTACGGGTCTTTTTGTTTTGCTCCAAAAACACTTCGTACATAGAAAACCGAAAGGAAGTGGTTTTAATGGTTCCGCAAAACTTAAATCAGCAAAACAAAACGAATGAAAAGGAGAACAGAATGAGTACAGAATTGAAACTCAAAAGAATTGCAGAAATCGAACTGCAGGAGGTGGAATGGTTGTGGTATCCGTACATTCCGTTTGGGAAGATCACAATCATTCAAGGCGATCCGGGTGAAGGCAAAACAACGCTGGGGTTACGGCTCGCGGCGGCGTGCTCCAACGGACACGGCTTTCCAGGCATGGCGGGGCGGGCACCCATCAGCGTGATCTATCAGACTGCCGAGGACGGTCTCGGTGACACGGTGAAACCGAGGTTGATGGAAGCTGAGGCGAACGAGAATCTTATCTTCAACATCAGCGAGGACACCGACATGCTGACGCTGAAGGACGAGCGCATTGAGGCGGCGATCAAAGCGACGGGCGCAAAGCTGATGATTTTCGATCCCATCCAAGGCTACGTTGGAGAGGACACCGACATCAACCGCGCAAACGAGATCCGCACTGTGATGCGCGGCATCGCAAGGATCGCTGAAGAGACGGGTTGCGCTATTGTATTCGTGGGGCATCTCAACAAGATGAAAGGTACCAACAGCGCATACCGCGGGCTCGGTACGATCGACTTTCGTGCATCGGCGCGAAGCGTTCTTCTTGTCGGAAGACTTCGCAAGATGCCAAACGTGCGCGTTATCGTTCACGACAAGTCATCCCTTGCGCCCGAAGGAAAATCGATGGCGTTCAATCTCGGCAACGAGGAGGGCTTCAAATGGCTTGACGGTTACGACAAGATCACAGCGGACGAGCTTCTCGGCGGCGGTGAAGCTGAAACGAAAACCGATCAGGCAGAGGACTTGATTCTCGATATGCTTTCCTCGGGTGAGTTCGTTCCCGCCGAAAAGATCTTCGAAAAAGCAAAGGAGCTGGGCATTTCACAGCGCACAGTTAACGAGGCTAAGCTTAAGAACAAAAGCATCGTTACGAAGAAGATCGGCAAGCGTTGGTTTTGGGCGATCCCCGATAGCGCCGAAGAAACGGTATGAAGATTGTAACATTGCAGAGTGTCTCTGCTGCAAGGATGAAAATTGCAGCCTTTGGGAAGATCACGTACAGAGTCACTTGCATTGTTGCATTGTTAAAACGGGGGTTGGGTTACCGTCATTGGGTTTCCGTCGCAAGTTTCGCCTTTGTCGGTCAAACCGACGGCAATGCGGGCTAAGCCCACGCCCCTATGAAGAAAGTGAGGTAAGAATTTGAAGGAAAACAGAACCAAACGGGTGACATTCCGTGTCACCGAAGAGGAATACGAACGGCTTGAAGATCTTGCGTACGGCTCGTACAGACTGATTTCCGTTTACTGCCGTGACTGTGTGTACGGCAAAAAGATCACCGTGATCCCCGGTGTTGACGATGTGTCAAAGCAGCTCCGGCGCATCGGTAACAATCTCAATC
>JAZUOG010000077.1:0-26795 GCA_045604545.1 Acutalibacteraceae bacterium
CATGGTGAATGTCCTCCTTTGTTGTTCTTGGTGCAGTTGGCAGACCGCATTTTCATTATACAACAAAGGAGTTTTTTTGTTTTACTCATCGGCATAGCCTTCACTGAACCACGCGTTTAACGCGTGGTTTTCGGTATACAAACATAACGAACCGATTCCACAAAGAATCGGGTCGGGTTTTATGAAAGATTCAACTGTTCGGGATAGGTGGTCTGCTCGATGATCTCGTTGTTTTCGTCATAGACCGTGATAACGCACACACCGGGCGCATCAATGTTATACATCTGTCCGAGCATTGCGTGAAGTCCGACACCGAACACAATCTCGCCTTCGGTGCTGTGAACAAACTCGTCGCGAATCGCATAAATATCAATTTGCGACAGATCGTCGGTGCATTCAATGAGCGAAATGGAGTCGTAGTTGACAAGCATATGCACAATGGCGCCATAGTTATTGCTGCGATGACGCTCCACAAACGCGTCATACTTGTCTTCCGAAATGGTATATGTCACCGACTCGTCCTCATTACGGACAGCGTCAATAAAACCGTCTTCCTTTTGCTTGTCGGTGAGCACCTCGGTATCGTTGCCGAGGAGGCCTTTGTGAATGGTCACCTTCACAGCCCCTTCCACGCGTTCGGCAAGCGGCACCACCACCGGAATCGGTTCGGGCGGGAAATACGGTCGTGCGTCGTCGTTGGCTGAACCCACCTTCGGATATTCCGAGCCGGTGTCGGGGGCGGCACAACCGACCAAGAGCATCAGCACCGCCAGCATCAAAACAACCATTCGTTTCATCATTCTTCACACCTTTCTATAGTATGATTATAGCAATTCTCTGTCACCGCGTCAACCAATCTTGCGTTTTTTCGAAAAACTTGTTATACTGATGACAACAATACAAAGGAGGCGTTTCATGGAATTCTTATATTGGCTTGAATCGATCCGCACACCCGTCGGCGATGCGATCATGGCGGCTGTCACCCATTTCGGCGCGGAAATGCTGTTCATGGCGGTGGCGATGACGGTGATGTGGTGCGTCGATAAGTATCAAGGGTATTACCTGCTGATCGTGTGTTTTCTCGGCACCCAACTCAATCAGCTTCTCAAAGCCACTTTCCGCGTAGAACGCCCATGGGTGCGTGATACGCAGTTTTCTCCCGTTGCCGATGCCGTCGAAGGCGCAACGGGCTACTCCTTCCCCAGCGGTCATACCCAGTGCTCTGTCGGGTTGTATGGCGGTCTGGCGCGATGGAACAAGATCACATGGCTTCGCGTTGTATGTGTTGCGTTGTGTGTGATTGTTCCCTTTTCGCGAATGTATCTCGGCGTTCATACCCCTGCCGATGTCGCGGTGTCCTTTGTTGCCGCGCTTGTCATGGTATTCGGGCTTTACCCGCTTGTGAGAAACATGGTCACCACGAAAAACGGTATGCGCTGGTTGTTGCTGGCAATGGTCGCACTGTCGATCGCGCAGGTCGTGTATCTGAGCGTGGCGTTACAGGGCGAGACGGAAGAGCGTCTGCTCCACACGCTCGAGACCTCCCGCAAAATGTGCGGTGCCTGCGTCGGCTTTTTCATCGCTCATGAAGCCGACAAAACATGGATCCGTTTCGACACCCGCGCCGTGTGGTGGGCACAACTTCTCAAGCTCGCTCTCGGCATGGCACTCACCCTCGGTGTCAAGGAGCTTGGCTATCTCATCTTTGATGCCCTTACCACCCACGCCGTCAGTCAGTTCCTCACCTACATGCTGATGGTACTGTTCGCGGGTATTGTCTGGCCGCTCACCTTCCGTTTTTATCCGAAACCGAAAAACAAAGATCAATAAACGCCAAAGAGGCTGTTCACGTTGAACAGCCTCTTTTTTGTTATACTCTGCCGAGCAGTTTTTTTACCATATTCTTTAAGGGGCGCGGAATCGCCGCACGGATCGCGCGCTTGAACCTGATGGGGCGAAGTCGTTTGCGATACCATTTTTCAACCGACGCATACCCTTCGCGTGCAAGCGCCAATGCCGTTTCGCGCTCAGGCTTGAGCGTTGACGGTGCCGTCAACTGACGGTTATAGCGGCAGGCGTTCTCGTAAGTTGACGGAAACTTGTCGATCCCACCGCCGAAGCGCTCGAGCATCTGCTGTCCCTTATCATTGTTGACGATCAAACACGACACACCGCTGTGCTCGTCAAGCTTACCGCCGTTTTCTTTGAGCAATTCGGGGTGCACCAGATCAATGCACCAATAGTCACCGATGGTGAGGTTGCCGGGGCGTTTATCGCAGGCATACGGACAGCTGTAGCAGTTGATGCGGTAGGTATAGGAGTTGAGGAACATCTGGTAATAGGACGATTCCTCCGGCTCAAAGGTGAGCTTGTTACCGTCCACCATCATCGATGCCTGCAGCTTCCAACCGTCACTCTTGTCGCGAAAACGGAAGGCTGTCACCTTATCGCCGCGCTTTTGTTCTTCAAACGCGATGTAATCCGCGAACAGCCTCGCACTCGGCACACCGTGACAAATGAGGTCGACCGTGAAGAGATTGTCGTGATCGTTGCCGAGAAAGCCGTACAGTCCCGCAACTTGACACGGAGTTCCCGAAAACAGCACGGTCTGTCCTGCTTTCAGCCGCTCTTTGATGTCACGATAGCTGTCGCCAAGGTCACTTTGCACATATTTTGAGCCCTTCAGACGAATGAGCTCATTCTCCGTTTCAACGGCAATGTGCTTCGGGATAAGCCGTTCATTCTCATACGCCATCGTGCAGCCATACACAACGCCGCCCGATGCCAGCACCGCCTTCGCCATTGTCGAGAACATGCCTCCCGACGCCGACTCTGTCAGCGTCACATCCGTTGCCGCCGCCGCATATACCTGTTTTTGGGACACGGGCGTCTCCGTGTGCTGATAGGCGCACGCCTTTTGGCACGCTCCGCATTCCACGCATAAGCCCTCGTCGATCACGGGATAACGAAAGCCGTCCGCGTCTTCTTTGAGCACGATCGCGTTTTTCGGACATACCGCCGCACACGCCCCACACCCGCAACAGGAGGTTTTTGAGGTAAATAACTGCATAGTGTTTCCTTCTTTATCGTTTGATCATACGACGAATTTTACGCAAAATCCGCTTATACAGCGGCGGATGATATAGTGCATACACATCATCGGCTTTCCCGCTCATAATCAAAGCGGCCAACTGTTTCTCGTGAGTATCAGCAGGAACAACACGTGCAGCCCATCCTTTGATAACCGGTTCTTTCATCACCGTTTCCAAAATCGGTTGTGCCTGTTTACCGTATTCGCGCACAGTTCTCGTGCACAATATATCGAAAACATGAAAATTGGAACGGCAGTAGTGTTCCGTTGTAAAATCATATTCACCCGCAAACCGCTTTTGAAAGGCCGTTTCATCGGAAACATAACTAATGAGCTGATCTTTGTACAGTTTCGCAGACAAATGGTCTGTCACCGCAATCTTACCGCCTTGAATAAGGGCTTCTCCGACCAGCACCAATTCTTTTGCCGCATCCAAACAGTTCACCACAAAGATACCGTCCTCTTGGTTACGCCTTGTTTCATCAAACCGCATATTGTTTGCGCGAAGAAACGCCGCGGAAAAGCATTTATTCCAGACATAGTTTTCAAGAAAATGCTCTGTTTGCGGATAAATATTGATATGTGTCGGTAAATACTGTTCGCGGATGGACTGATGATCAATGACAGTGCGCTTTTGTTCGTCCTGCGGCAACCATGCGCCTCTCCGCGTATCAATACCAAAGCAAAAGAAGTCCGTCTCGCGATGAGCAATCACATGCTCCTGCAACACCGAAAGCGTTTGAGGCTTAAAACAATCATCGGAGTCTAAAAACAATATGTAGTCACCTTTTGCTTCGGAAAGACCTCTGTTTCTTGCAGAGGATACACCACCGTTTTCTTTATACATATAGCGAATACGCTCGTCTCGCTGTGCATACTCCTTACAGATTGTCGCCGTTTCATCGGTAGAACCATCGTCAACCAATAGTAATTCCCAGTTCAAATATGTCTGTGCAAGCATGCTGTCGATCGCTACGCCGATACTCGCCTGCCGATTATAAACCGGAGTAATAATTGAAAATAAACAATCGCACATTTCTGTCACCAGCCTCTTTTTCCACTCAATTTCCGATACCATTGCACAAAGAAGCAATGCCATTCTCGCCAAAATCCCTCTTGACAATTCCACTTTTCAATCAACGCTTTAACTTTGTCATAATCTTCAAAAGCAGCTCGTCCGCCTTCAACCGATTCAAACGATTCGCGAGTAAGTATATAGGTGTCCGTTCCATTCGGGACATGGATGGGGACTTCCTTACGAAAATGAATATAGGCAAACTCCTCTAACATGACCTTTTTGTTTTTGAGGTACACGCGATATGTTACACCTTCAATAACCGCAAACACTTGCATTAAATAGTTCTTTGGCGCATAGGTGATTTCAGGAGTATCCAACAGCAAGCGAAATGTCTTTTTATCCGAACACCGCATTCTCCAGTAAAACAAATCTATATCTGCCGCCCAATGCCCTGTGTACACTTTCAAATTGTTACCCAAAAACTTTCTATTGTAATCCCGTTCATCAAAAGCCAGATTCTTTTCTGTGGTCAGCACCTCTTTAGCATCTTTCGTATCGGCAACTTCCGAAAACGCAATACTGTTACATTTCTCCGTGTTTCTAATCAGGCTCAAATGCCCCGTCCAACTGATTTTATCATAATCGGAATATGGAATCATATCAAGATTCCGGGTAATACGTCCGTATACAACATCCATATCACCATATCCCCAATATTCATATCCCCGTAAATAATCCTGAAAAATCAATCCGTAAAACGCTCTCAAATCACAAAGCTTATATGCACGTTCAAGCGCTACTTTCTCTTGTAATTTCTCCTCTGCCAGTTCACGAATCTCTTTCAATGTCGTGCGGTACCAAAAAACATGCTTTTTTATTACAATGCCGTCCGGAATTTCACAATCCGTAAAAAACAAAAAATCCACGTCATCATTTCGGTTGCAACTTTCTAAAAAAAGCGACACACTCGGTTTAAACTTTCCAAAATAAGGTAGTACAATAGCAAATCGATTCATACCTTATCCCTCCATCAACAAAATAAACTATCTGTTAATCACACGTAACAAATTCAATAAAGCTGCTATTACTTTCTGAAAGCCAACATCCGTTGTATTTTCCACCAAAGAGATAACCTTGGTTTTGCTAAAAGATAATCGTCAATACGATCGACAATGTTGTTCACCTTTTCCTTTTAGTTAACAATCTCTTGATACGCCACCAGAACACTTTTTTCGGCTTTGCTAACACGAAATAATCGTAATCTCGACGAAAATCCAAAAGCCCTCTGGCTTTTGCATTATCAAATACAGTTTCATACCGCTTTTCCAAAACACGCTTTCGCTTTGGATCAACTTTTGTTTCTTCTTTTTGACATTCAACAAGCGTCCATCTTGTGGTCCATAAAAAATCGAGAAGTGCTTTTTTGTACAATTCCGTCAATTGGTTTTCTTTTAAAAACACCAATCGTTCCCACTGAACATCATGTTCGTCGAACATTTTTTGTGTTGTCAACTTGCCCATGTTTCCTTCAGGATTGGTATAATAATAATAATAAGTCGCATTAACAATGGAAACGTTTTTGGCCATAAAAAACAATTTATATGTGATTGCTTGGTCCTCAAAAAGGCGTCCCGGCGGAAACGCAATCTCCTTAAACAACTCACGTTTAAATAGTTTGCAACATGCCGATGCCAACGCATATTTTTGGAGATGACGATCATCAAAAAACATCGCTAAGACATCTATTCCCGATTTAACCTCGCTCGCTATCGCATTATACGGTTTTATCGGTGCTTCCTGTTCGGAAAAACGCTCAAATGCCGCCATTGAAATTGCTGTGTCATTTTGGATTACATTTTCGTACAATACCTTCAAGCAATCCGGATGAATCGCATCATCTGAATCCACAAAAAAGAGATATTCCCCTTCTGCGATCCTAATGCCATTATTACGAGCCGCCGAAGATCCTTGGTTTTTTTGGTGGATCACTCGCACGCGAGTATCCTTTTGAGCGTATTCGTCACAAATAGCGCCGCTTCGATCAGAACTGCCGTCATTGATCAATATGACTTCCATATCGGCAAACGATTGGTGCAGAACACTCTCCACGCACCGCCGCAAATACTGTTCCACATTGTAAACCGGTATAATCACACTGATAACAGGCATGTTGTTATTCTCCTTTATCATTTCAGATCTAATTTCCAAATCACCTTGGACAACGTCGGATAAACCGCACTCATGCAACGATCCTTTTCATATCTCGTTATGTCGGTCTTTTTCCGGATGAAGTAGTGTAGCAATTTCCGCAACCGACGCGTGACTTGCTTCTTTGCGCGGATACTTTCTTTTGTTTTTTCGGACGAAGCACAAGCTGTCCTTAGTACGTCGTAAAAACTCAGCAACACCCTCATTTCGTTTTTCAAATGACAGGTAAGTGCTTTGTCAAATCCGTGTTCCTTAAAGAAAGTCTTCTGCTCTTCAAACGCTTTCAAAACCGCCATTTTCCGAAGCACATTTTCTGACCGCATAATGCCTTGATCGTTTATAAAATACGCATACAGCGGCTCCTCCAACACAGCAATCTTCGCGGACCGAAAAAGCACTTGATATGTCACAAATTCATCTTCATGGAGAGCGCCGACAGGAAACCGAATCGACTGAAAACACTCTTTTTTGTACAATTTTCCGCAAGCGATGATAGCTGTAACTCGGTCAGCAACATAAAACTCCTCCGGAGAAATCACCGTCACATTGTCCATGTCCCTTTGCTCAAACGGATCCTCACCCCGTGTACGTCGAAACCGACTGACCGCTACAGCCACATGATGATCGTTAGCGGCGCAGTACAGTCTTTCCAGATATGCCGCGTGCACCCAATCATCGCTGTCAATAAACGTAACCCATTCGCTGTCGCTGTTAACAAATGCCCAGTCCAGCGCCGCGTTACGTGCCGCCGACAGTCCACCATTCGGCTGATGAAGCACCACCACGCGTCTGTCGGATTTGGCATATTCGTCACACATAACAGGGCAATTATCAGGCGATCCATCATCGACAAGGATCAATTCAAAATCAGAGAAAGGCTGGGAGAGAATGCTTTGTACACATTTTTCCAAATATGCTTCCACTTTATAAACCGGAACAATTACGCTGATTTTTGGCATAAGTCATTTCTCCTACACTTCTTGATGCTTTTTACGGCAAAATTTCGGGCGTACCCATGCGAATATAGCCCCAGTTGTTTGTGTTCCACACAAGCGGATGATCGTCATCCATAACCACTTTTTTGAAACACAATCCCTCGGTATAATCCACATCGGTGTTATTACCGCTTTGATCCTTATAGAAGAATGTATACCGCGTTTTATATTCTGCTTCCACCAATCCGGAAACATCCAGGGCAAAACACATTGATTTCCGTTCGCCTTTGGCACCGCTGTAAAAATCAAACGCCGTATAGGTGCCTACGGGAATTCCTTCCAACGAAACAAGCTCAATGCGCAGACACAGATCGCTGATATCTTTCAAATTCTCCCATGTCATTCTCAGACGGACTGCTTCTCCGTCCACGAATACGTTGTTTTCTTTTCCGTCAAACGACACTTCGTGCAGGCGGAGCTGCGGGTTAATAAGCCAGTTCGGACGCTTCCAGTCGGTAAGCACTCTTTTTACGTCCGTTGTGGTTTCATTGCCCAAATAAACAGCGATCGACTCTTCCACACCGCCTTCAAAAATAATGCGTCCTTTATCAAGAACAACACAGCGGTCACACAACTGGCGAATGGTGTTCATGTTATGACTGACATAAAGAACGGTTCTGCCGTCCTTTTTTGCAGCATCGCGCATTTTGTCGAGACACTTTTTCTGAAACGCCATATCACCAACAGCAAGCACCTCGTCCATGATCATAATTTCGGAGTCGAGATGCGCCGCCACCGAGAAGGCAAGTTTGACATACATACCCGAGGAGTAACGTTTGACAGGTGTATCGATAAAATCGCGCACCTCGGAAAATTCGATAATATCCTCCATTTTGGCATCGATCTCCGCTTTTGTCATGCCGAGGATCGCGCCGTTCATATACACGTTCTCGCGGCCGGTCATTTCGCCGTTAAAACCGGTGCCAACCTCCAGCATAGAGGCAATTCGGCCGTAAATATCGATCTCACCGTCAGTCGGTGCCGTCACACGGGACAGTAGTTTGAGCATCGTACTTTTTCCCGCACCGTTACCACCGATAATGCCGAGTGCTTCACCTTTATAAATGGTCAGATCGATACCGTTCAGCGCCATAAAGGTAGAACCATAGATGCGTTCCTCGCCGATTTTGGTATTCGGATCTTCCTTGCCGCGCACCTTCGCCCACCAGCTTTGCAGATCGGCTTGCAACGTACCACCGCCGATCTGACCGAGCTTATACATTTTCTTAACGCCGGAAAGCTTAATAGCAATCTCTCGATTTTCGTTATTCATAAACCGCTTTCCTCCTTATCAGACCGTGTCCATAAAGGTCTTTTCAACCTTATTAAAAACCATAATCCCGAACAAGACCATCAGAATCGTAAACGTCCATGAAATACCCATAAACAGCCAGTTGACATCACCCTGACCGAGAACCGCATAGCGGAACAGTTCAACGGGAGCGGTAACCGGATTGATCCACATCACCGTTTTCACAAATCCCGTTGTTTCGGAAATGGGATATATGATCGGTGTTATGTACATCCACAGCTGAACAGCAAAACCGATAAGAAATGTCAGATCGCGGTATTTCGTGGTCATACTGGAAATGATGATGCCAAGACCGAGTCCCATCAAGCCGAGATGAAGAAGCACAACCGGAATCAGCGTCCACGCCCACCAATGCGGTGAAATCTGCCCCATCGCCACATAATAAATCAGTAATGCAATTACGATCAGCATTTGAATGCCGAAAGTGATCACCGCCGAAAACATATTGGAGATCGGCGTTGTCAGTCGCGGAAAATACACCTTACCGAACACACCCGCATTCGCCGTAAAGGTGGAGGCATTCTTGGTCAAGCACGACGAAAAGAACACCCAAATGGCATTGCCCGCCATATAGAACGGCAACTGTGGCACACCATCCGTGCCCATACCTGCGATGCCACCGAACACAAAGGCATAAACAATACTGGTAATAAACGGACTGATAAACAGCCACGCAGGCCCGAGAATCGTCTGTTTGTAAGAAACGGTGAAATTGCGTTTGGTGAACAGCACGATCAGATCGCGATACTGCCATACCTCTTTGAGTTTCAGATCAAACAGCGTATGCTTCGACGATATGTGCGTGTGGTATTTTTCGTTTTGGGTTATTTCCTTGGCCATCGTCACTCACTCCTTATCTTGTTCGTTGAGCGCCGCTTTAACGGCCTCCAATTTTTGATACCCGTATTTTTCATCGGGTTCGAGGAAAGCGCCTTCTCCCCATTCGTTCCAGGCATTGAGAAACACCATCGGTTTCTCTTCTTTTTTAGCACGCTTTACAAGCCGCGTCATATACTCTTGAAATCGCTCAATCGTGAAACCAGCATGCATGACACCATGCTTATTGCGGGGCGTGTTATCCCAGTCGACAAAACCGCCGGGGAGAAAATCCTCTGTCCAGGGAGCCGACAGTGTCCGCTCCCATGCCTCATCGTAAAAATGCATACCGAGTGCCAACGGTTTACCGTATCCGCCACCACCGGTTTTGCGCCATTTCCGATAAGCCGACACAACACCCTCCCCGAATTTGCGCATCAGCTTTACCTTCGACGAGGTACCCGGTTTCATCGCCGCCAAGTTGCGGGAATACACCGGTTCAAAGCCGATACGGTAATCAAACACATCGGCTCGGTAATATATGTCGGCGTAATAGCTCGGGAACTGGAACGCGAGACACAACCCCTTAAAGCCTTCTTCCACCGCCCGTTTGCGCCAATACTGCGTCATCTGATACACATCGATGATCTGTTCGGGCTTGTAGATGATAAATAGCGGTTTCCCATGAACCGTAATGTAGCGTTCATCCTTGAAAAACGGCAACAGATACTGAAAATGCGCTTCCCAGTCCTCTTTTCCACCGTAATCCTGCTCCATGATCACCTCGCGGTTACCGCCGTCCCAGTTTTTACTCCAGTTTTCGTTTGCCCAACTGAAGCAAAACGGCAGATCAACCGCCTTGTTCTTGAGCATCTGTTCGGCAGGCTTTTCCAGCAAGCGTTTGCCGCCCTTGAACCAGTAATGGTAATAGCAAAAGCCGAAGATGCCATGCTCTTTCGCTTGTTGCGCCTGTCGGATCTTGACGTTGTCGTCAAGAAGATCGTATTCACCGTCAAGCGGGATACGCGGTTGGTCATGCCCTTCAAACAACGGCACGGCTTTGCGGACGTTTGTCCATTCGGTAAAGCCCTTGCCCCACCATTCATCGTTTTCGGGAATGGTATGAAACTGCGGCAGATAGAACGGAATGATCTTCACTCCGCCGCCGTCAAATATCTCAGCCATGCCGCTCACCTCGTTTCTGTATATATTCCTCGTAAACCTCCCGCAAGATCCGCTGCTGCTGATAAAGTGAGTGGTTTTCGGGTAGTTTTCGTTTTACATTCGCCATTTTGATCTGGCGGGCATAACGGCGAGAACGGTAACGATAAAACGTCTTAAGTCCGTCTTCGCCAAAGCATTTGTGATAGTAGGTCATCGTACCGTTCATACGCATGGCAAACTGCCGTTCACTGAATCCACCGTCGGTTTTGGTCGTGGCGCCCTCCAGATGGATGATACGCGACTGCGGTACGCACACCACACGATAGCCCTTTTGGGTGATGCGCCACATCAGTTCGGTTTCTTCGCCGTACATAAAGAAATCGGGATCAAATCCGCCGATTTCGTCGTACAGCGATTTTTTAAGCATCATATCCGCTCCGAACACGTAAGCCACCGTTTCGGGGTTATCGGTATAATTATACTCTGTCATCTGTTGCGGTTGCTTGCTACGCGAAAAACGCGTTTTCAGCAGATGCCACCAGGAACTTTGTTGCTTTTCGGTTTGCGGGGTGCTGAAGCTTCTGCAGAAGGATGGTGCAGGGCTCATATCGGGAAATACCAGATTACCGCCTGCCACACCCACACCCTCGTGCGTTTTTATGTAATCGAGCAATATGTCAATGGCATTATTGACAAGCACGGTATCGGGATTAAGTAAAAACACGTAGTCCCCTGTCGCGTACTTCACACCGAGATTGTTCGCTTTGCCAAAACCGAGATTCTCGTCCGACGCGATCACCGTGACGGTATCACCGAACGCTTCCCTAAGCGTCTCGACCGATCCGTCACCCGACGCATTATCGACCACGATGATCTCATAAGAACACTGTGTTTTCTCCTTCACGGAACGTACACAATCGATCACAAGCGGTGCCGAATGATAATTCACAATGATGACAGACACATCCATGTGTATTTATCGTCCCTTCAATTTTTGTTTTATCTTCTCATATCGTTCTTGCCCCAGTATTTTCATCAAACAACGATTGGGGAAATGCACAATCGCATCTAAGCGGCGTTGACGCTTACGTTTTTTCTTTTCCGCATCCGTCAACCACGAGGCATTAAAATGATGGATAGAATATGTGTTGGGTGTAATGTGACATTTCTTTGTTTTCCAATTTGCCGGACAGAAGTACTCCGTGGGATACACGGTCATATCGCCGATCCATTGCATCGTATTATCTAACCGCAATCCCATTTCAGTCAGTGCCTTTGTATTGTAATACGGGCACGGTTGTAAGTTGTGTGTGTTGTCCTCTTGAATAAAACGAAGATCGTCGTATGCATTTAACATAGTGCCGATAACCGCGTCCCGTGGTTTTGCACCGAATCCTTGTCCGGTATTCACCGTATACGATGTGTCTACCGGGATTTCAAACCCGATGAAACCATCTCCGTCAAGCAGTTCATCAACAGGTCTGACTAACTCCACATCAGTATCCAAGTAAATACCACCATGTTCGTATACGATATCCAGCCGGGCATAATCCGACACAAAGCTCCAACGTTTAGCTTGATATGCCTCGTGCATATATCTATTTTTGGCTATGTCATAGTTGGTTTCATTCCATTCAATAATTTCACAATCCGGACAATACATTTGCCAGCTTGCAATACATCTTTTCGCAAGCTCGGATTTTTCTCCGTTGCCAAACCAGCAATAATGGATTTTTTTCGGAAGCGCCACTTGAAATCCCCCTTGGTTTGTTAACATTCGCACAACACACAATACTTTCCATATTGTCCGTTTTTCAGTGCTGATGCCATGCGATAATGGTCATCCTTCGTCATCAGATAGTCTCCGTAAGTCTGCAGAACAAAGTCTCGTGTACACACAAACACCCAACGTTTCACCTCATCAGGCAACAAGATCATGCGACGATAGGTAAAGCGAATATGCCGCATGGTACGGCAATAGCTATCATACCCCAGCGGGATACCAAGAGTTTTCATATTCTCGTGCATTAGCAGCATGATCCAAAATGAATGTGCACGGTTCATATCTGCTGTATGTTTTTGTGTAATACTGTTTTCATGTATGCGGTATGCATATACCCGATTGGGAAGCATTATCGTTTTTTCAGCCAACTGATAAACCAACGTTTCGATAATGGTATCTTCATACAGATAGCGTTCCGGAAAATGAATACATTCGAACAATTTCGAACGAATAACCTTCAAACACGGTCCACCCCAGATATCCCGATAATTCTTTTTTATGGTTCCGGTTACACCACGATCGGTGATATGCACGCCATCGCCTTCTACGATGTCCGCATCTTCTTCATCGGCTTTACTCATAAGAGTTTCAATAGCATCGGGAAGCAACATATCATCCGCATCAACAAACATGATGTATCGACCGTCAATGGTGTTCAGTGCTGTATTTCTGGCACCGGAATGGCCTTTATTCTCTTGGTGGATCACGCAAACCCTTTGATCATCAACGTAGGAGTCAGCAATAGACGGCGTGCTGTCTGTTGAACCATCATCAATCAGCTTTACGCAAAACGAAAACCGCGTTTTTTGTTGCAAAATCGATTCCATGCACTCACGGAGCCAGTTTTCGGCATTGTAAGCAGGAACAATAATCATCAAATCGGTTTTCGGCTCGTCAATGCAATTGTGCGTTATCGCCGTCGAAGTTGGCTTAGGTGAGACATTGTGCAACTGTTCATACGCGTCTTTAGCATCCATAGCATATATTTCCGATGCACACATATAGCGGATCTTTGTCCTTGCGCGGTTCATGCAACGCTTAACAAATCGTCCGATCTTTTTGATCACAACACTCACCTCTTTTGAATGGATTTATAGCCTTGCTACCAAACCGACGCAGCCGGCCTTCACAAGCCGCATCAGCAGTTTTTGTTTCCAGGAAATTTGCAAATATTGAAAACCGAGCGGGGTTTCTTTGACGATGGGATCTGCCATGATTTTCCGGCAATATGCTTTGCGTTCTTTTGGTGTTTTCAGATGACGACGCTCATTGAGCGACAGCATGATACAAAACCAGCGAAGCGCGTGAAGCTGCGACGTAAAATCAAACTCTTGATCGCTGCCGAAATCTTTTTCGCAGCTTTCAATCAAACTTTTACAGGAATCCCATCGTCCTGCACGGAACGATTTGGAAATTGAAGCGGGATTATAAAAATAATGATATACTCCCGCGGTATTAACGAAATAAAACGCATTGGCGGCTCTGGTCACACGGGCGCTGAACACCAGATCCTCGCTGAATTTCACATCCTCATAGAACATCAAATCGTGCTCTTTTAAAAACGATAAACGATACAGCGAACCACATGCCCCGACAATGGCGCCCATTGTCAGCTGCGGCGTCACGATCAAGCGCGGATACACCTCTTGACGCATCCGTTCGCGGTCATACAGTCCTTCAGTAAGCTCTCTGACATTCTCCACCATGCATGGTGCATGCTCGGGAAGTCCCGGCCACCCCGAACGAATGGACCGATAACGAACAAAGTCCACGTGTTTCTCATCGGCAACAGATACAAGGCGTTCAATACCATCGGGTTCCAGCCAGTCGTCGCTGTCCAGAAAGAAAAGGTATTCGCCGTCCGCCACCGCCATGCCGGCATTACGCGCAGAAGCGAGTCCGCCGTTTGGCTTGTGGATCACCTGCACACGGGGATCTTTTTGGACATACTCATCACAAATAGCGGGGCAACCATCGGGAGAACCATCATCTACCAGAATGATCTGCAGATCTGTAAGCGTTTGAAACAACACGCTGTCAACACAACGTGGCAGATACGACTCTACATTATAAACAGGGATCACCACAGATACCTTCGGCATCATCCGTCACCTCATTCTCAACCGATAACTGTTCTTGTAAATACCGCTTTCCGCCAAGGCTCATCGCCTCTACCGCCGCACGCGGCGTTGCCCAGTCGATGAGCGTATCCGGCGGCACATCCGCAACCATGCGTTCCGAAAGACCAACCTCGGAAAGCAGATCGCGCATACGGGCGTTGATTCCCTCGCGACGTTCCACTACATAAAATTCCTTGTTAAACATCAGTGAAAAAGCCGTCGCGTGGAACGAATTGGAAATCACAACCGCCGCGTTTTTGATGGCGCCGAGAAACTCTCTGGGTCCGAGATCATCCCACAGTTCGTCCGCATCAAACATCGGAAACACCGACACGATCGGTTTCCCTGTTTGCTCGGAAAGTGCCTTGGCGATCTTCGCAACCGTAGGATTGCTGTCAAAATCATACACCAGAATATAATCTTTTTCTTCAGGAAGTACCGCCAGACGTTTCCACGCTTCACGGTCGAGCAAAAACACGGGATCGCACACCGCTCGGCCTTCAAAGCCCATGGTATGAAGCACCTCAACCCCGCTCTTCTCACGCACCGCGATCGCATCGAGACGCGACAGCCACGGTGTCATTTGCTCACGATCGTCTTCTGTGAGCACATCAGTCGCAAAGGAAGCGGCATAAGAGATCGCTTTCGTATTCCCCGGTACAAAGTCAAGGAAAAACGCAGGATCCTTGCCGTTTTGGAACAACGGATTCCAGATTTGATCGCTTCCGGCGATCACCGCATCCGCTACCGGCGGTTGCGCCTTCAGTTCGTCATTGCTGTGATAGGTGCGCTCCGTCAACGTGAGATACTCCCTGCGAAACACATCAAATCGTTTTTTACGGTCGCCGAACTTTGCGCGAAGCCGCGAAGGAAGCTTCAAAAGCAGATATGCCTGTTTGATAATGGGCTTGTCAAAGCGCGGATTGTCCACCCGCGAGAGCGAGTGGTGCTTTGACAGATACTCCGGCTTATAATCGATAATTTGCACGTCGTGTCCTTCGCTCTGCAAATATGTACACAGCGCATACGCCTGTAGCGACGCCCCGACATTATATACATCGTGGCAGGTAATGGTTTTGATTATCATAGAAATTCACTCAGTTCTTTCTTTACTACCACCAAGGAATCCGCAACTGTCCCATTCTACATTGTATATCCTCATCGCAATGTATATAGCTTTTGCGCTTCCTTGGCGTTGGAATAGTCCCGCTCGCAACACGTCTTCGACAATTGTCTCATTTTGGCGGGATCCGCAAGTAAATCGGCAATTCCCCTCGCACAGCCTTCATTATCCTGCGGCACGATCACACCGTCAACACCGTCCTCCAGTTGCGTAGCAGACGTCGGATATCGGGCAATCACAACGGGCTTGCCAAGCAACTGCGCCTCACAGACCGTAACCGCTTTTCCTTCATAGCGACTCGGTTGCACATACACGTCACACGCCGCCATATACGGATACGGATTGTCTTTTTTGCCAAGCAGGATCACACGATCTTCCATTCCCGCTTCGCTGATTTTTTGCTTGATCAACTCTTCATCGGGACCGAACCCGATGATATACCACGTTACGTCATGCCCCATTTTGAGAAGACGCGCGCAGATGTCGGGGACATTGTCAAAATTTTTCGCCGTACAGTAACGCCCTACCGACAACAACGAAACACCCTTCTTGGGCATATCCGTGATGTTCTCTTTTGCCTGCGCGCGAATGAGTCCCGTCGGCAGGCTATTTTCCACCGTCATCACCTTGCCGGCAAGCGACGGGAAACACGTCGTAAAGGTGTTGGCACACGCCTCGCTGACCGCCGCAATACGGTCACATTTTTGATATTGTTCAAGAAGTTTGTCGTGATTGTATTTCTCCACCGAATAATCCGTGTGGATCCACCCTATTTTTCGGTCCGCCTTTACCCTTTCCGCCATCAGATCGAACGGCAAAAAGAAGCTCAGCGCCAGATCATATTCCTTGTCAAGCGGTGTAACGCATTTACGCATCACCTGCGCCCACGTGCGATCAAAATCGATCGGTCGAAACGGAGACAGCAACGCATCCTTTAACCGAAGCCAAGCGGAGTAAATACATTTATGGCGCAGTTTTTCGCCGAAGGAGGCTCGCAAATACGCAAGTTCTTTCACCTCGGGAAGTAGGTTGACCCGCGGATCAATATGTTCAAACAACGGACCGTTATGTCCGTACAAAAACAGATCTACGTCCCATTGATCATAGTCAAGACTGTTGAGCAAGCCCAACAAACTGCGTTCCACACCACCGAGCTCCATGCATCCCGGCATAATAACCAGTAGCTGCTTTTTCAAATAATCACCCCTGTCGATCCTTCACCGCGGGCAATTCACGATACTCCGGAGACCGAATATACTGCCACGCGTCGGCAATGCCCTGACGAAACGCCTTAAAACGAGGGCGACCGGACGGCTTGATACATTTCAGACAGTAATACGCATACATACTGATTTTCCAATATCCCAGACAAATCCGATTCATCGCACGCCAAAAACGTGACGTTTCACCATCTTGAATATACCGTTGCCAAAACACCACGTGAAAATAACCGTTGCAAAAGTTCTTTTTGGTATCCACCATTTCCTGAGAAGACGTGGAGGTTTGTGCGTCGTTATGATCATACAAGGCATTCGACACAATACACGCCCGATATCCGCGCTTACGTAGTTTAGCGACCATCGTCTGATCGTCACCGTAAGCATAGGTGTGTCGTTCCAGCCACGGGATCTCCTCTTCCATCTGAACCGCCCGCATCACATCGGTGCGGATCATAAAGCACGTCCACGCAAACGAGTCCGTCGGATAATACCGTTTCACTGTCGTATCGAATGTGTGATATGACCAACCGGCACTCCGCAATATCTTCACATACATATCCCGACGGAACAGCGACACCGACACCGATGCCGTCAGCATACCCGCCACCTTTCCCGCAAAGCTTGCCGGAAAGAACGAGAAAAGCGGGCCCGTCGAACAATCGTACAGTCCTTCTTCCAGCGGTTCGAGCAGTTGTTCGACAAACGTCGGGCCGAACGCAATATCGTCATCCAAGAACAACGTGTATTCCGTATCAATATGCCGCAATGCCTCGATACGCTGACCGATCATGCTTTTTTGGCTGTATACAAATTCCTCATAACCGAGACGTTCGGCGGGCGGTTCGAAGCCTTCGGGAAGAACCACCACCACCTTCTTCGGCTGCAACGCCGATGCGGCAATGCTGTCGAGTAATTTTTGGTATTTTTCTCCAGCGCGTCCTAAGGTGCGGATCGCAACGGAATACTCCTTCATATATCAGCGCTTCCTTCTGAAAAAATGTGTTCCAAACAACCGATGCAACGGTTTGGTCAGCTTACTGCGCAATATCGTCCATTTGCTCATCCACGTTTTGGAATACCAATGGACAGAAATGGTATTTTCGGTCATATTAAGCTGACCTGTCGGATCATCGTAAGGATTGAGAAAATCGGCAGGCAGAATTTCCGCGCCTGCCACATTCTGGCGCATACCGTCTGTTTTCAGACCAAACGGCAGAAGTGCCGCGGTATTCAATGCAGGGCACGCTTTCAGCGGATACATTCCGTCCTCATCGGGAACGATCGCCAAGTATTCATCAATCATCGCCTTAACGGTAGCGTGTCCCGCTTCGGCACCAAACCCTTCGCCTGTATTGATGTTTTCGTCGTTTTCAAATCCGTAAAACGCCTTGTATCCGAGCAGTTCATCAGGACGTTTGACAAGCTCAACATCCGTATCAAAATACAAACCGCCATACTTTTCAACCACTACAAGACGCACAAAATCGCTTAAAAACGCGTATTTCTTCTGCTCATAACACATCTTTGTGTAACCGTTCATATTCACATCAAACGTCGTTTCGTTCCACTCCCGAAACTCGTAATCCGGGCAGAATTTTTTCCAGCTTTCCATGCATTTGATCGCTTTTTTCGGCTTTTCTCCGCCGCCGAACCAACAATAATGTATAATTTTCGGAATCATCGTTTACTCCTCCGTATGCAACCGCCATTTGTGCAGTCTGTCATATATCCATCGAGGCAACAAGCCTACCAGCAACGGGCGAAGCACGCGGATATACCCCGTTTTCGGAAGCCCCAGCGACTTGATGGCAAACGCCATCACGCGCGCCTCGTTGACATAGTAGCGATATTTACGGCGATTGTACGCATTGCGGTCATCCCGCATGCTGTACAGCGGCTCCCCGATGTTTTTCGCTTTAAAGCCGGCTTTGTACATTTTGACCCATAAATGGTAATCCTCCACGCGAAGCAACTTGTCATCAACGGTGTAGCCGTCAACCGCATCGTAAGCCGCTTTACGCACCATACACGGCGCATGACAAATAGGGGTTCCTCCAAGGAAATCCTTCGCCTGAGGATATGTCACGTGAGACACTCGTCCCCATTCCCCCGTTTCGTCAAACTGTGTCATGTCCGAGCTGACAATAGCAATGTCCGGCTCACTTTCAAGCACGCGCAGTTCCTTTTCAAAACGCGTCGGATCGCACAGATCATCCCCATCCATACGAGCGATGTATACACCGTTTGCAACCGACAAACAACGATTCAACGTTGCATTCAGTCCCAGATTGGTTTTGTTTTTCAGTAACACAATTTGATCGGGATACTGTTCACGATAACGATCCGCCACCGCATAGGTGTCGTCTGCTGATCCGTCATCGCACAGGATCAACTCCCAATCTGTATAGGTTTGGGCAACGATGCTGTCAATCGCTTCGGCAAGCGTCGTTGCACAATTATAGATACCCATGATCACACTGATCGTCGCCAAATACGCTCACCCTTTCTTACCATGTTCCGCCGTAAAACGCCATACCAAAGGTTTCGCTGGCATACGACAAACCACCCCACGCAATATGCATCTGATACACAAACCACATCAGATACGCCCCGTACATACCGATGGCAATGATATTCTGATCCCGACGGTAATACTGCGTCAATAACCATGGTATTAAAATCAAATTGTACACTTCTGTGTAAATCGGCAACCGCCCGACAAATATGCCGCTGGTAAACACACTTGCCACATACAGTGCCACTGTGATAACCGACATATTGACACAAATTTTCATCAGTTGCGGCGTTTTGTCCGATGCCAATTCCTTACGTTTGATGATCGCCATCAGCAACGGGATCGCCGGCACGACCGCACGGAGCGGATGTGCACCGTCATCCATTTGCACATATTCAAGATCTTGACTGTAAACGGTGGTTTCCGTCGCCGATTCAAGGAAAGTGTCCAGTCCGCCCGACATCAGCAACACCACAAACACCGCCACAAACAACAACACTCTCCAGTTGAACACCTTGCCGCGTACCAAAAAGAAAATCGGGATCATCATCAGCGCCGATTGATGGAAACCTCCGAGAAACCACGGCGGTTCTCCCAAACCGAGCACCTCGCAGATCGGTGCGATACCGCCGCAAATCAGTGTTACCGGCACATAAATATACCATTTGTTTTTGATGATGCTGTCCGTAAGTGCAAACAAAATGCATACGACCAAAAACTGACGAATGCCGTTATACATCCATATAAACATGGTCGAACCCATAAAGATGTACACACTGATGGCCATATTGGTCGAATACCGTCGCAGCACATACATAATAAGCGAACCTTCCACCACAGCAATAAGCGCCAGCCACCATGTCACATCAACGGTAATCAAACACTTAAATACCATCTGGATGCCGTAAAACAGTTGAGAGTCCTCGTAGGATGTCTCGATCCATTCAGTAAACCATCCAATCTCATCGGGGATGGCCTCAAACATATAAATATACGTCTGTGTATCGATCGGCGCGGTACGAAACATGGCAAAAACTATCACCGGCGCCATCAGCGCCCACGCCATTCCCCATGTGGCACGGTAAGCCCTTGCATCATTCGAGCGAAGCGGGTTCTTTTCATCGGGCTGTACAGCGTTGATCACAAACACCCATATAAACATACCCCAGTATACGACCATATCCAAAACTCCGTTTTTATCCGTGATTTTGCGGCGGCAATGTCAGCCAACCGCCGAATTGTACATCCCGCTCGGAAGGGGTAATTGTCCAAAACCCGCTTCCGGGGAAAAACGTCATTTCACCAAAATACAGTTTGCCGTCTACTTCATACAAATCGACCCGCACAAACGGAAAGGGGCGGGACAGCACACAAGCCGCCTGCAGCATTTGCTGCCATCCGGCAGGCGGCGGCAACACCATATCCGATCCCGCTATAACACCGATTTGCATATCCGCAAGCTTTCGCCAGTGTTCATCATAAAAATCGACATATTCCTTACCGTCTGCTCGGTGATTGACCTGTACCGCACGCACAGCACCGTTAAAGCACATCAACTTATAATCCACCGGCGGCTTGTCGGCAATCAGCGGTTCAACAATGAGCCGCGGCTGCTGATCGCGATAATTCCACTCGCGTCCAAATATGTACGCCGACTCCGACAGCCACAAAGCCATCGTTTTCTTTGTCGGCTTCCACGCAATCGGCGCGTTTGCGTCACAGCGGATATTCCACCCGCTGCCGTGCGTCGCTTTGATCATGCACCGCTCAGGAAGCGTCTTTTCATCAAACTCCCGCACATCGTTGTATACCGCCAACGTCGGAATCACCCATTCTCCAAAGCCCTGTTCCTTTACGTATTCCTTAACCAGATACTTGTCCGAACAAACCGTCATCAGCGGATCACGATAATACAGCTTGAGCCACTGCATTTTTTCGGTAAAGGTCGCCGGGTTTTTCAAATCCGGCACACGCCCATTGTTTGCGCGTCGGTACAACCGCTCGACCATCTCCCGATCGGGATATTGCTTCAGAAGAGCGGTATACCGACGTTTCTTTCGTTTTTCCACAAGGTACAGTCCCCACGGCCGGCTCTTGATCCACCGTTTCACCGCCGCCAACACCATACCCGTTCACCTCGTATTCTATCGTTTCCGTTTGCGATACCACAATACCAATCGGTTGGGAACAAACGCTTTGCAAAGTCCCAGAAACGGACGGATCCGCCAATGCCACGGATACGAGAGCAGCCGATATCCGTACATCGTCGTCTGAAACACCCGCCAGCGATTACGCAATGTACGGCGTTTGAGCGTCCGTACATCTTCGCAAACCCTGTACAATACATCGTCCATGTTGGCACCATGGTATCCTGCATGCAGGAACCGAAACCACAGATCCAGGTCCTGACCGCGTTCGGTACGCGGCAACACCGTATAACCACCGAGGGCATCATACACATGTTTGTACGCCATGATCGTCGCATGGTTAAACACCGTCGATGTATGCGGTGTCAATCGGTCAGGGTGCGAAGGACATCGAATCGGCGCACCATATTCTTGGCCATCGATCATGCGTTGCATCGCCGTTCCCACAAGCACCACATCCGGGTGATTTCTCAAAAAAGCCACTTGCTTTTCAAGACGTTCGGGATCGGAGATATCGTCTCCGTCCATGCGCGCCACAAATTCGCCGTTTGCCGCCGACAGGCAACGATTAAGCGAGTATGCCAAGAATGAATGAACGTCGTTTTGTAACAGCGTGATCTTTTGCGGATATTGCTCTGCATACCGTTTTGCCACGGCGTACGTTTCATCTGTTGAAGCATCATCGCACACAATCAGTTCCCACTGTTCGTAAGTCTGCGACAAAATCGATTCGATTGCGCGCGGCAATGACGACGCACAATTATAAACACCCATCAGAATCGATACCGTTCCGTTCCCTTCCACAATCGGCTCCCTCGTTTTTCGTTTTGATGTATGCGCCCTTATGGATGGGCGCACGTATACCAATACTAATATATAATACCATATGCCCATCAGAAAAGCAAGGATTTTCGGCAAAAATCCGCGTGTTTTCGATGAAAAATAACCGAATTGTTGAATTTTCACTCACCGCAATTTGGCTATTTTATCCAAACCAACCGAGTGTTTCACAGCATTATTACCTCACCCTTTTCGTCAACACGTATTTTTAAAAAATTTTTTATCTTTTTCGAAATTTACTCTTGATTTATCGAAAAAGATGTGCTATAATCCCAAACGTGGTTTGCAAACAACCACCGAATATATCCGGGTGTGGCGCAGTTGGTAGCGCGCTTGACTGGGGGTCAAGAGGCCGTGAGTTCAAGTCTCGCCACTCGGACCAATAAAAACCGTGTAAACTAAAGGGTTTACGCGGTTTTTATTTTTGTCGTCCGATTCTCCGTTTCATACTTTCTAACACTTCATCTAACACCTACGAAAGCGCATCTAACATTCCTTGCGCAATCGTCTTTTTGCGATCAATATCGAGATGCCCATAAACATTTGCTGTCATTTTGATATCAGCGTGTCCCAGCCATTCCTGTACATCTTTTAGCGTAAATCCTTTTGAAAGTAAGATGCTTGCACAGCTATGGCGGAGATCGTGGAAGCGGATATGCGGCAACTGATACTTATTGAGCAACCTTTGAAAACCTTTTCGCACATAATCGGGAGCAAAAGGTTTTCCATTATCCCATACAAACACATACGGGCTATTACAATACCCCTTTCCGAATAAGCGACGATTATCCTCTTGGCGTTTGCGTTCTTGTAATAACAGATCACGGATATCGTCAACCAACGGAAACGAACGATAGCTACTGGTGTTTTTGGTTTTGTTTTTCTCTATCGTCGTTGTGACTTTAACTACCGTATGCTGTATGCTCAATCGGTTTTCCTCAAAATTGATACTATTCCATTGTAAGCCGAGTACTTCACTACGCCGCAAACCATAAAACGCAGTAATCTTCACTAGCAGATATAACTGCTCATCGCGGATCGATTGCAACAATCGTTCCATTTGCTCTGCGGTGTAATATGTCGGCTCACGACGTTGAACAGACGGTAATTTAACCCATTTGCACGGATTTATCAGAAGCAACTGATTTTTCACTGCATTTTCCAGCGTTTGATTGATAATGTTCTTGTGCAGTTTCAGCGAGCGCGGCGATAATCCGCCTTTGCCGTCCGTCCTACCGTTTTTCGCTTTTCCGTCAAAATAGGTCTGTAAAATTGCCGTGGTTATATCCTGCAACTTTATACCGAGTTCTTCAAAATAAGGAACGATTTGTGTATTCACCAATACCACATATCCCTCATAGGTGGTGCGTTCCACTCTCGTCTCAATCTCCGTAAGCCATTGTCGGACATAATCCGAAAAAAGCATATCCGAGGACACAAGCCCCTCTTGTTGCTCGTATAAAGCTATTTGCTCGCGCAGGAATTTTTCGGCGCGGGTTTTGTTGCCTTTTATAGGCAATCCGCTGTCGACCCATTTTTGTTTGCGTTTACCGTTCTTGTAAAGATTGAGAACAGCATAGTATTTTCCGTTCTTGGTTTGCAGGCTTCCTGTCATAAAACTACAATCTCCTTTCATGTGACAGTTCAAACCTACCGTGTTATAAGCTAGTATAGCGCGGTGCTTCAATATAGTCAATCACGCATTTTTTGGGAATAATATACTTTTTACCGATGCGACGCGAATGAATTTCACCCGTATTCAGCAAACGATATACTGTATTTTTGCCTATGTGCAAAATCTGGGCAACATCGTCCACAGTCAGCACATCATTGTACCCGTTTAACATACGTCTCCTTTCTCCGCGCTAGCCGACGTCGTACCGAAGATTTCTTCATCAGTCATCAATGCTTGCGGGAATATTAATTCTTCGTGAATACGATTTAAAAAAGCTTCGTATGTCGCTGGATCGTGTAGCTGTTCGTCAATATATTGTTGTTCCTTTGTCAGATTAGAAATGATATAGATCTCGTCGAAACAAGCCACTTTGTCTTGATAGCGGGAACGAAGCTGTACAGGATATCCCTCGGTTATGTCGAGCAATTCCTGCAAAGGCAACCCGCTGTGAAAATCTTCAAGCAACAGTACCTTTTGTCCGTTATAACCATCAAAGGGGTGTTTATAATTCGTGACGCGGTACACATTGGAATATCCGTATTTTTCCATAACATATCGAGTCTTCCCCGTTCGAGAGGGTCCATATATATAGGTTACTTTCACATCGCGCCAATTATCTTTTTGCTCTTCATATCGAAAAGTTTGACGCAGGTTGTCAAGATATTGAAGCTTGGTGAACATAGACGGGAACACCGCAACAATCTCGGCGTTGGAAGCTCCGTCTTGTACCATTTGCACTACCTCTGCACTCGTCGTCGATTGTCCTTGCCGTTCAATCGGCATTGTGCCGTATTCCTCAAACGTCTCTGCTAAGTTTGTTTCTTTTTTCTCGCTACCGAGATATGCCCCCTCTTTACGGATATAGTCTCGATTTTGTTGACTTGTTCCCTTTACTTTTTCAATATGTGCACATTGAAACCGTTTCTTTAATGCGCTAAACGATATGGCATTTTGGGAATAGAGGTATATGTGCGTATGATATGTGCCGTTTTCTCCTATTTCATCACACATACACCAGTAATCCGTTTTCATTTCTCCTAAATTCTTCTTTATCTGCTCATGGGGATATCCGTGCTCGGACGGATTGTTAATGGTGAGCTGCCATTTTCGGGAGCGGTGATCTTTGTTCAAATTGTACCTCCTTAAAAAAATAACAAATTACACAAAACACACAGGTTGCAAAGGGTAATACTAACCTTTGCAACCGCCGTGGGCGCGTCTGCTGTCGCAGATCGCGCCCAGCGCAGCAGGAACACAAAGGTTAGTAACGCAAACTATTTTGTTATTTACGATTATAAGCTTGTCACTTCTATTTGTCAACACTTTTTTGTAATTTCTCTTTACAAATCTGTTTCGTTGGTATATAATACCTCAAAAGGAGGTTTTGATATGCCTTATGCACTTGTACTCGACAAACTCATAAAACGCTCAAATTTGACCGTAAAAGAGATTGCGCACAAATGCCAAACCGAGGGTGCAAACATCACCGCGTCTTATATCAGCATTTTGCGGAAACCCAACAACGAGCGTACGCCGTCGGAAGATGTTTCTCGTGCTTTGGAAAAAGTTCTCGGTGCGTCCGAAAACACTTTGGTAATGGAAGCGTATATGGACACCGCACCGGAGATCATAAAAAAAGCCGTTCGCAATCTACAAAAACGAGCGGTATACACCATGCTTATGGCAACACATATTCCTGATATCGAGAACAATCAAAACGAAATTGTAAAAATGGTTGAAACAGAACTAGACAAGCAACCTCTTGCAGAGCTCATCACTAAAATGGCGGAGGACGTAAAAATCGAAGATTATACTGGCTTACCAATCACCGCAACAGGCGAGCAAAACGGCGAAAAGTATTCCGTAAATTTGCATGGCGCTTTAACATTTCCTGTACAAGATGATTCCATGTCCCCCACGATTCCACAAGGAAGCATGGTAGAAATACGACACCAACCTGCATATACGGACGGAGATATTATCGCTTTCAGCGAAAAAGGAAAAGAAGGTATCCATTATCGTCAATGGAGCTCTCCGATCGAAAATGTAGCTATACTTACCGCATTTAACAGCGGATATTCACCCATACGTTATGATAACACAAAAATGACAATACTAGGCAAAGTCACGACAGTGACAGTCAAATTGTAAACCTTACCGCATTATACGTCCCGCAGACGCTAAACAAGAGCCGACGACGAGCTATGCTCGCCATCGGCTCTTTGCTTGGATTATATTGAAAATTGCCCGTCCGTCAAGCGACTTTCGCGGCATAAGCTACAGCGCGCTTCGCGCGCCGTAGTTATTCCACGGTTCACTTGACTGCCGAACAATTTTCAAAACGCGGGGCGTATAACACGGTAAATTTGAACGGTGGTGGTCTAACAAATTCTAACACTTTTCTAACACTTTTACTTGTTTTTGAAAAAAATCGGCTTTGGTCGTACTGATCGACAATAGATGATTTTCGACCGCTCAAAAGCGCCTAACCCGTTGGTGCTACAGGGTTTTAGAAGTGATCGAACAACAACGGATAATGCTAAGCGCAAAATCCAGTGGAAAACTGGGGGTCAAGAGGCCGTGAGTTCAAGTCTCGCCACTCGGACCAGAAAAAGAGACAGACCTTTCTGAACTGCCCCAATTTGTGCGGACAGTACAAAAAAGACCTTTATGGTAGTTTAATTAAATTAACCAACAAACTGACTTCGTTGTTCCAGCGGAGTCAGTTTTGTTTTTAGCTGAATCCGATCGTGATTATAGAAATGGAT
>JAZUOG010000078.1:0-10542 GCA_045604545.1 Acutalibacteraceae bacterium
GAGAGTTCGATCCTCTTCGTCTCCACCAGAAAAACGAGTACAGCATTCGCTGTACTCGTTTTTCTTTTTGCTCACAGACGAAGAGGATCGAAAGCCCGTTTAGAAAACGTCACGGTGTGACGTTTTTAGGGCGTGTAGTTGATCTGTCTTCCGTTTTTACTTGCACCAAAAGACGAGATCACTTCTTCCTCATTGATACGACTCTTCGTCTCCACCAAAAGAACAGATAACCATTTCGGTTATCTGTTCTTTTTTGTACATAGACGAAGAGGATCGAAAGCCCGTTTGGAAAACGTCACGGTGTGACGTTTTTAGGGCGTGTAGTTGATCTGTCTTCCGTCTTTACTTGCACCAGAAGACGAGATCACTTCTTTGTTTTTATCCGTTCACATAAATTCATCAAAACTGCACACACTTCCGATGAAAACCATGATGAAAGGATGATTTCCATGTTCAAACGTATTATTGCCGCATTGACTGCGGCTGTATGCCTGTTATCGTTTGGCGGTTGTCGTTCCGGCGACACCGAACAGACCATCGAAACCGCCACTGTTCGGTTTTTAAATTTCAAGCCGGAGGTTGCGGCGGTATATGAACAGATTGCCGAGGCCTACAAGCAGGAGACGGGACGAACCGTCATCATCGAAACTGCCGCCAACAACGCATACGAGCAGACGCTCAGCGCCAAAATGGCCACTTCCGACGCACCGACCATCTTTCAGATTAACGGGCCGAGAGGGTATGCCAACTGGAAGCGCTACTGCGCGGATCTGCGAGACACACAGCTTTATATGCATTTATCCGACAAATCCCTTGCCATCACCGACGGTGACGGTGTTTACGGGATCCCGTATGTCGTGGAAGGCTATGGCATCATTTACAACGACGCTGTCATGAGACGGTATTTCGCCCTTGAAGACCGTCAAACCGATTATCAATCCATGGACGAGATCAACAATTTTGAATCTCTCAAAGCCCTGACGGAGGATATTCAGGCACACAGCGAACAGCTCGGTATCCGCGGCGCTTTTGCGGTCACGTCGCTCAAGCCGGGCGAAGACTGGCGATGGCAGACGCACCTTGCCAACCTTCCCGTTTACCACGAATTCCGCAACAAGAATGTCGATCTGACGAGCAACGCCACACACACCGTGTCTTTCGACTATGCGGATAATTTCCGAAAGATATTCGATCTGTATCTGAGCAACTCCACCGTTCCGCCGTCAACGCTCGGCACCAAAATCGTCGATGAGTCTATGTCGGAATTTGCTCTCGGACAATGCGCCATGGTACAAAACGGCAACTGGGCATGGAGTCAGATCAGCGCCGTTGAAGGCAACACCGTTGCCAAAGAAGATATCCGATACCTGCCTATCTATATGGATTTTGAAGAGGAAGAGTCGCAGGGTCTTTGCATCGGCACCGAAAACTTTTTCTGCATCAATTCCAAAGCAACCAAAGAGGAACAACAAGCTGCCGCTGATTTCCTGTTCTGGCTGTTTTCCGATGACACAGGCAAGCGCTTTGTCACCGAACAGCTGAACTTTATCACACCGTTTGACACCTTTACGGAAGAAGAAACACCGAACGATCCTCTTGCGCGAGAGGTTGTTCGCTATATGAAGAACGATGAATACTCCACCATTCCCTGGCAATTCACACTCTTCCCCAGCCAAAATTTCAAAAACGACTTTGGATCCGCTTTGTTGCGATACGCACAAGGAAAAGCATCGTGGGACGACGTGAAAAACACGTTTATCACACGATGGAAAGACGAAAGTGCCATGCTGTAATGCGGTAGAAATGAGGCGTTGACATGCATCTCTCTGTTAAACGATACTTTCCCATCTTTGTGTTACCGACGCTGATCGCATTCATCATCGCCTTTTTAGCACCGTTTGTGATGGGGATCTGGTTATCCTTCACCGATTTTGCCACTGTGACCGACGCAGAGTTTGTCGGTTTTTCGAACTATATCCGTGCATTCACAGTAGACAGCCATTTTCTTCACGCGTTGCGGTTTACCGTTTCTTTTACGGTTGTATCGGTGATCACCGTCAATCTTTTCGCGTTTCTTCTTGCCATGGCGCTGACAAAAGGTCTGCGCGGAACAAACCTGTTTCGTACGGTTTTCTTTATGCCCAATCTGATCGGCGGCATTGTACTCGGATATATCTGGAATCTGCTGATCAACGGCGTGCTCGGTTTTTTCGGCGTTGACATCACGTATTCGGCATCGTATGGTTTTTGGGGATTGGTGCTGTTGATGAACTGGCAGTTGATCGGCTATATGATGGTGATATATATTGCAGGTCTGCAAAATATTCCGCCGGCATTGACAGAGGCCGCCCAAATCGACGGTGCATCAAAAGCGCAGATCCTGCGTCACATCACCCTGCCGATGATCATGCCGTCGATAACTATCTGTACGTTTTTAACGTTGACCAATTCCTTCAAACTGTTCGATCAGAACCTTGCGCTTACGGCAGGGGCACCCGGACGGGAAACCAGCATGCTGGCACTGGATATTTACGACACATTCTACGGCAGAAATCTTTCCTGGCAAGGTGTCGGACAGGCCAAAGCCGTTGTATTCTTTCTCATTGTGGCTGTTATCGCTTTGATACAGCTACGATTAACACGCAGTAAAGAGGTGGACGATTGATGCAAAAAACAACCGCAGGAAACCGTGTTCTGTTTCTTGTGCTTATCCTGCTTGCTGTCGTGTTTTTTATACCATTGATACTGGTGTTGATCAACTCATTTAAATCCAAATTGTTTATTATGAGCGATCCGTTTTCGTTGCCGACAGGCGAGTTGTTTGTCGGATTCGAAAACTACAGGAAAGGGATTGCCGCTTCGGATTTTCTCGGCTCATTTCTCCGTTCACTGTTTATCACGGTGGGATCGGTGGCGCTGATCATTCCCGCCTCCTCTATGACCGCGTGGTTTATCACCCGTGTTCGTTCCACGCTTAACACCATCATATACCTGTTGTTTGTGTTCAGTATGATCGTACCGTTTCAAATGGTGATGTATACCATGGTCTTCACCGCCGATCAATTACAGTTGAACAACCCCGTCGGTATCCTGATTTTGTATCTCGGCTTCGGCGCAGGGTTATCGGTGTTTATGTTCAGCGGCTTTATCAAGGGGATCCCGACAGACATCGAGGAAGCCGCAACCATCGACGGTTGCAGTCCGCTCACCATGTTTTTCAAGGTCGTCTTCCCCATTCTCCGTCCCATCTCCGTCACGGTCGCCGTACTCAATGCCATGTGGATATGGAACGATTATCTCCTGCCGTATCTGGTGCTGGGAACAGACAAATACAAAACGCTTCCCGTCACCATTCAGATCGCCATGCAAGGGGCTTACGGATCGGTGGATTGGGGCGGCTTCATGGCCATGCTGGTGCTTGCCATCATTCCCATTGTCATATTCTATCTGAGTTGTCAGCGATTCATCATCAAAGGCGTCATCGCCGGTGCCGTCAAAGGATAAGAAAAAAGGACGACATGCCGTCGTCCTTTTTTCTTATCCGATCACATATACATAAATGCTGAAGAATTGTAAGATCGCCGCCGTTAGAACAAACAAATGCCAGATAAAATGACACCACCGACGGGCCTTTTGTTTGTAAAACAGGATGCCGACAGTGTAGGCAATACCGCCGCCGAGCAATAGCAACAGACCGCCGAGTTCCATCGAACGGACCAGCGGAACAACCGCGATCGCCACACTCCACCCCATCGCGATATAGCAGATCATGGAGAACTTCTTAAATCTCTCGACACTGATGCTGTTGAGGACAATGCCGACAACAGCTCCTGCCCACACGATACCGAAAAGAACCCAACCGAGCGCGCCGCGAAGCGTCACGAGCGTAAACGGCGTGTATGTTCCCGCAATCAAAAAGAATATGCCGTCATGATCAAACACCTGCATGACGCGCTTGGCTCTTCTCGCAGCAATGGCATGATAGAGACACGACATCAAAAACAGCAAAATCACCGACGCTCCGTAAACACACACACTGACAACCTGCCATGCATCGGTACTGCGCAAGATCAGCATGACGAGACCCCATATGCCCAGTCCTGCTCCGACGCCGTGGGAAACGGCACTCGCAATTTCTTCTCCGAGAGTATACGGTTTTGTGTCAGACATACATTTCTCTCCTTTAAAAAATTTTTCAAACCCTTTCACCGGGTGCGCTCTCCCGGCATAGTATGGAATGTCAAGGGAAAGGAGGCGACAAAGAGTATGTGCTTACGCAATTTATTCAATGGTATTGACTGCAGCTGGCTGCTGTTCATCATCGTGATCTTACTGCTTATCGATTGCGGCGATAACAACAACAACGGTTGCGGTCAAAACCTCGACTGCGGCTGCGGCTGTGGTTGCTGATCACCTCTGCAACACACAGGAAAACGGCTGTGCCAAGCGGCACAGCCGTTTTTCGCATTCATTCTCAGATTTTGGAATAGCCGAAGCTGTTGACAATGGCGTCGACCTTTTTCTTTTCACGACACATCGAGCACTGACCGGAAAGGTTGTTCTCATAACCCTCGAGGTCATCCGCAGTAAAGATGGATTCAACATGCTGACCCGCCACTTCCGGTGTAGCGCTGAACAGTGCCGCGACACCAACGAGACGACCGTTGTAATATTGCAGGCAGTCCATCGCACGCAGAATGGTTTTACCGGTAGAAGCGGAAGAAATCAACAACAGCACATTCTTCTCCCACACCATGTCCTGCATATTGTCACGGAACAACAGCTGATTGTTCGCGTTGGTCTCGGGGTGAACAACATTGATATCGTTGCCTTCGCTGATGCTCAGGTTGCCGGGACGAGCCAACTCCTCAGCAAGGAATGCACCGATCATCTTGGTGCCTTCGAGGCAGATGATGGTATCAACGGGAGTGCTGTGGATAAAGCGCTTGGCAAGCTCCTCTGCCGCCGCCTTCGCAGAACGGTAGGTACACTTCAAAGAAGTCAAATCAACATAATAATTGACGTGCGAGTGGTTGGTCGCAAAGTGGCCGGGAATGACCTTGATGCGAATGTCCTTGTTACCTTTTGCACGAATAACTTTCTTTCTGTTTTCCAAAATAATGCCCTCCTTCGTCGCAACAAGGCCCCAAAAATCGAGCCTGTCGCATATCGATAACGATATTATAGCAAGCATTTGCCAACAAATCAATAGTTTTTCGAAAATTTTTTTCGTTTTTTTGTATCAAATGCACGATAATACACCTGTTTATGATACATAATGCGGCAAAAAAACGCTGTCGAATACCATTCGACAGCGTTTTTTATCATATCACACTTTGTTTCGATTCTTCGCTTTGATAACCATCACGAAGCCGACAAACAATGCCAGTGCGACAGCCCACATGATGACAGCGCTGAGCACACCGCCGAAGCTGACACACGCACCCGCAACCACATACGAAATCGTAGCGATAACCGCCACAACAGACGCATACGGAAGCTGTGTTTTGACGTGATCAACGTGGTTGCACTGTGCACCCGCAGATGCGAGGATCGTCGTGTCGGAAATCGGCGACACATGATCACCGAACACCGCACCGCCGAGGGTCGCAGAAACGGTCATGATCGCCATGGTGCCGCTGCCGCCGAGAATGGTAACAGCGATCGGCACAAGCACGCCGAACGTACCCCAGGAGGTACCCGTCGAAAACGCGATCAAGCCTGCCAGCACAAAGAAGATGGCCGGGAACAGGAACTGCGGGAACGCACTGTTAGCAAGGTTCTCCTGCACAAACGCCTGCGCGTCCAGATAACCGCCCTTGGCGCCCATGATGCCGGAGATAGACCACGCGAAGGTCAGGATCAGAATAGCGGGAACCATCGCCTTGAAGCCTTCTGTAAAGCTACCGGTGATCTCCTTGAAGGATACCACGCGAGACAGCATATAATACACAGCAATGATGATCAGCGCTACGGTCGAACCGATTGCCAGAGACATGCCGGCGTCACAGTTGGAGAACGCTTCAATGAAGTTGGCAGACTGCAGCTCGGTGTCGATCAGACCGGTATCCCAGTTGTAGAAGAAGCCGGTATACAGCATGCCGCCGATGCAGCAGATGATGAGAATGATGACCGGAATGATCAGATGACGAACCTTGCCTTTGGGATTTGCCTTGATCTCATCGTTAGATTCAGCACCCTCTGTCTCGCCCGCGAATACATCACCGGTTTCTTCGGCAATTCTCTCATTGCGTTTCATCTTGCCAAAATCAAACTTAAAGAAGCACAGTGAAAACACCATTACGAGCGTGAGCAAAGCATATACATTGAACGGAATGGTGGTGATGAACATCATCAGACCGTCACCCTCCAGTTCACCGGCAACCGCGGCCGCCCAGCTGGAGATCGGCGCAATGATGCAGACAGGCGCCGCCGTGGCATCGATGATATACGCCAGTTTCGCTCTCGATACCTTAAATCTGTCCGTCACGGGACGCATGACCGAGCCGACCGTCAGGCAGTTAAAATAGTCATCCACAAAGATCAGACAACCGAGCCCTGCTGTTGCGGCGAGTGCACCGCCTTTGCTTTTGATCTTGCGGCCTGCCCACTCGCCGTAGGCTTTGGCACCGCCGGATTTTTGCATGAGCACAACCAAAATACCCAAAACGACCAGGAACACAATGATCGGCGTGTTACCGCCAACCTTTTCGCTCATAACCTGATACAGTGTGAACAATGCGTCGATCGGATTTCCGCCGGCATACATCAACGCACCCACAAAGATACCGAGGAAGAGCGAGACATATACCTGCTTGGTGACCAGCGCCAGCACAATGGCGATGACCGCAGGCATAAATGCCCAAAAAGTACCTTCCATGAGAAATTCCTCCATATTGTTTTTTGCCACAAAAAAAGGATCACGGCACTATCATCATGCCGCGATCCTTTTTGATCAGCATAATACAATAGCGCAACACTAAGCAGTGACAGTCGCGCCGATATTCTCGTCGCGCCCGAATAAGAATTCGTTGGGCGATCATTCTCATTCTCGGCGATGTCCCCTTTCCCACACAAATTCAAAGCCCTCATTTGTGCTTATCATGAACACCGCGCCTCTATTGTGACTAATAGAGACAATATAGCATATAATTCTACATTTGTCAATAAAATGAGTTACCACTCATTTTTACAAAACCATCAAAAAACACAGTCACCCGTTAGTGAGTGACTGTGTTTTTGGATTATTCGGTATCTTTGTTTTGACAGCCGCAGTTGCAGGAAGCACACTGCGATGCACAGCAGGAACCGCTGTCGGGACAGCCGATACACTTCTTGCCGCTTTTCTTGGCTTTATAGATATAGACGATCGCACCGCCGACAACCACCAACAAAACCGCGCCAATGATGATGTTTTCAACCATAACCGTTACTCCTTGTTATTTCGTCGCTTTGGCAGGAGCCTTTGTTTCCTTCAAAGCATACTCTTCTTTCAGTTTCTTTGAAGAACGAATGCAGAGGTACACAACAACCGCCGCGAACACGAGCTCAGCGATCAAACCGGGCAGGAAGCCTGCACCGACAGTGCCCGTGGTGATCAGCGTACCGATCTGATACACAAGATAGCCGCAGGTGAAGCCGACACCAAGCTGAAGCGCAATACCGCCCCACAGCCATTTGGCACTTTTCATCTCGGAGTTCATGGCACCGATTGCCGCAAAGCAAGGCGGTGTAAAGAGGTTAAACACCAGATATGCCAGTGCCGCAACAGCGGAGATGCCCATCACTTCAACCGTACCGGATGCCGCATTTTCAACACCCTCGATCAATGCCAGTTCTTCGATGTCAATAAAACCTGTAAGTCCGAAGCAAACAGCCAGCGTGCCGACCACATTCTCCTTGGCGATGAAGCCGGTAACGGCGGCCGCCGCCAATTGCCATGACAACACACCGACAACGGGAATCAGCACATAGCCGACAGGCTCACCGATGGTGGCGAGAATGGACGTGTGTTCCATGCCCTCGGCAACATATTCAAAGCTCCAGTTAAGGCTCTGCATGATCTGAACGACCGTGTTGCAAACCAAAATCACCGTGCCGGCTTTGACGATATACGCCCAGCCACGTCCGCACATGGATTTGCACGCTCTCCACACAGAAGGTGCTTTATACTCGGGAAGCTCCATAATAAAGAAGGATTTTCTGGCTTTATAACCGGTGATCTTATTGATAAGAAGTGCACACAGGAAGATGATCACAATGCCGGCAAAATACATCGTTGTGCCGACCCAGCCGTGTTCAGGGAAGAATGCACCGACAAACAAACCGATCACAGGCAGCTTCGCGCCGCAAGGCATGAAGGGTGTCAACATCGCCGTTGCGCGGCGTTCACGTTCATTGCGAATGGTGCGGCACGCCATAACACCGGGAATAGCACAACCCGTGCCGATAACAAACGGGATGACGGATTTACCGGACAAACCGACCTTTTTGAAAATGGGATCCAGCACGACCGACACGCGCGCCATATATCCGCAATCCTCGAGAAGCGCGATCATGAAGTACATGACCATGACAAGCGGAAGGAAACCGACAACTGCGCCGACACCGCCGATGATGCCGTTGATAAGCAACTCATACAGCAAGGGGTTCGCATCGCCGAGCATACCGCCCGCCCATTCCTGAAACATTTCGATGAGCGTCACAAGACCCGGAATCGCCACGCCGCCGATCTCCACGCCTTCGGCGATCCACGGCCCGACCCACGCCTGAGAAATCTGGAACACCAGAAACATCACCACAGCAAAGATCGGAATACCGAGCCATTTGTTGGTCAGAACCGCATCGATCTTGTCATGGATCGTTTTTTCGTTTGTTTTCACCTTGCGTGTTTCAACCGCTTTCACGATGTCATTCACAAACGCAAAGCGCTTTCTGTCAGCGGCAGTCACCGCTTTTTTGTCAGTGAGATCGATGTCATCCTGCACATACGGTGCATGCTGTGGCTTACTGACCGCTTCCGTTGCCGCTTTCACAACTGCGTCAAGTCCCTCACCCGAGGTAGACACCGTTTCGACAACCGGACAGCCCAGCTTATCAGAAAGCCGTTTCACGTCAATAGCATTCTGCTTTTTATCGTTCACATCGGTTTTGTTGAGTGCCACCACAACAGGAATACCGAGTTCCAGCAGCTGTGTTGTGAAGAACAAGCTGCGACTGAGATTGGTGGCATCCACAATATTGATGATCGCATCGCGCTTTTTGTTTTTGTCGTAAGAGCTGGTGACGCTTTCCTCAGAGGTAAACGGCGACATCGAATAGGCGCCCGGAAGGTCGACAGCGATCACGTCGTCAGTACCGCAAAGGCTCTTCCTGATCGGGTGTTCTTTTTTCTCAACGGTAACGCCTGCCCAGTTACCCACCTTTTCGTTACTGCCGGTCAAAGCGTTGTACATGGTGGTTTTACCGCTGTTGGGATTGCCTGCTAAAGCAATTCTCATGGGGATCATCTCCTTATATGTAAAAGCATAAATGAAACACGGTGACACGGCCGATCGGTTAGACGGAGCTAACCAATCGGGTGAAGAAAAGAGTTAGGTTACGCTAACTCCGGGGTTAAAAAATAACCACCGCCATCGGGTGTGTTATTTCCGTCAATCCTCAATAACAATCGCTTCGGCAAGCTGGTTGTCGATGGTGTAGCGACCGTCTTTGATCGACACGACACAACCACCCTTGAGGTGAGAGATCACGGTGATGGGTTCGCCGCTGTAGCAACCAAGCGAAAACAGAAATGCATCCATCTCTTCATCATCGGTCTCGATGACACGAATGATATACTCTTTGCCTTCAACTGCAGAACGAAGATCCATGACACTCTCCCCTTTCGCGAAAATCATCGGGATCTTGCGATTAGCCTTTGCTAACCATAGGAAATGATAGCACCGAACCGGTGGTTTGTCAAGTGAAAAATGTAAGATTTTTCAAAAAGCAACAAAATTCTTCACTCGAAGTCGCACTTGCAAAAAAGCGAGGAATATGCTATGCTATATATAATATAGTTCTAAAGGAGTACGATCATGCACATTCAGGAATCCGGCGAGATGTATCTGGAAACGATCCATATTTTGAGCCAAAAACAACCTTCTGTACGCTCCATTGATGTTTGTGAGTATATGGGCTATTCCAAGCCCAGTGTCAGTCGCGCCATCGGTCTTCTCAAATCGGGCGGCTATGTCCGCGTTGACGAATACGGTCATCTTCAATTGACCGATGCGGGACGTGAGATCGCCGAAAAAATGTATGAGCGTCACACCCTGCTCACCGAATTTTTGGTTCGTCTCGGCGTAGACGAATCCATCGCCACGGAAGACGCCTGTAAGATCGAACATCATCTGAGCGATCAGTCCTTTGAAGCCATCAAAAAACATGCCGAACAATACCTTGCGTAACCACACTCCGTATATATGCGAAAATTCCGTTTCACACAACCGGGAAACGGGAATTTTTATTTTTCATCATCTTTTGTTGGGTCAAAAAAAA
>JAZUOG010000079.1:0-34627 GCA_045604545.1 Acutalibacteraceae bacterium
ATGAGGCTGTTCTGTATAAGCCCTCTCAGTCAAAACCTACGGTTTTGACAGCTCTCCCAAAGGGAGAGCCATGTTTTTTACTCATCGGCATAGCCTTCACTGAACCACGCGTTTAACGCGTGGTTTTCGGTACACAAAAAACAGCGCATCGTTATGCCGATGCGCTGTTGCTGTTTTATAAAAAGCTTTTGATGAAAATTTCAAGACCGATGAAGATGAGGATCGCGCCGCCGAGGATACCCGCCTTTCCTGCAAGACGCGTGCCGACGGTTTTGCCGATGTGCAATCCTGCCATGCAGATGATGAAGGTGACAACACCGATGATGCCGCAGGAAATGAGGGCTTCGACAAGGCCGTAGTCGGCAATGGTGAAGCCCACCGACAAGGCATCGATCGAGGTGGCAACGCCTTGCATCAGCAAGGCACCGAGCGTCACAGCGGGGGCTTCCTCTTCATCGTTTTTGATGCCGTGGTACAGCATCGTGCCGCCGATATAGCCGAGAAGGGCGAGCGCGATCCACGGGATAAACGCTTCGAACGCTTTAAAGCACCCTGCAATGGTGCACACACACCCCCAGCCGATGAGCGGCATCAGGATTTGAAAGCCCGCGAACACGCCCGCGATCAAGCTCATGCGGCGCTTTCGCATACGCGGCTCGTGCAGTCCGTTGGCAAGCGACACGGAAAACGCGTCCATCGCCAGTCCCACACCGAGCAGGATGCTGTTGAAGAAAAAAGCAAGGTCCATCATGTGTCACTCACCGTCCTTTCGAGACATCATCATAGCATATCTATTCGCAAAAAGCAAGATGCATACCTCTTGCACAACCGCAAACGTGTGTGCTACAATAACAATGTCAGAAAGGGTGGGGAAGATGATGATCACTGTGGCGACAACCGATGTGCTCTATGATGCTGAGGCGTTTGCGCAAGGCTATCGTATGGTATCCGAAGCCCGCCGCGCGCGGATCGACCGTCGCCGCACACCGGAAGGAAAGTGTCAATCACTGGGGGCGTCGCTTCTTCTGCAACGATCGCTGTCACTTTGCGGCATTGCCGATGCGGTCATCGATCGCGACGAATACGGCAAGCCTTTTCTTCGGAATTACCCCGAGATGCACTTCAATCTGTCCCATTCGGGAAACATGGTCATGTGCGTGATCGGGGATACGCCCATCGGGTGTGATGTGCAGGAGATGAGCAACGCGGTCGATGAACGCATTGCCGAACGCTATTTTTCGAAGACAGAACAAGCGGCGTTTTTGGCGGCGCAGGAGAACAAACGTCGGCGGCTGTTTTTTCGGCTGTGGACGCTGAAGGAGAGTTTTTTGAAAGCAACGGGATACGGGATCCGCGTGCCGCTGTCCTCGTTTTCGATCGACCTGCGTGATCCCGTTTCCGTCACACAATCACTCGATCCTCACACATGGCATTTTGCCGAGTGTGACCGCTATGACGGCTATCATCTGGCGGTGTGCGGTCGCAAACCGATCACAGATACATGGAAAGAATTATCGATACTGTAAAAAAGTCATCACCGACTGCCAGTGCGGCGTGCGGTGATGACTTTTTTATTGTCGGCATTATTTCAGGGGTATCGGACCAACCGAATATCCTCTTGTTCGTGAATGACTTCGTCGTAGTCCGCATAACAACCGTTCACAAAAATGTCCATTGCGGGATTCTCTCCCAGTATATCCGGTCCGGCGCTTACCCAAACGGCAATGCAGGATCCCATGCCGGTGTTGTATTCGCTGTTGAGCCATTCCTTCCAGGTCATGCCGACGGCATAGGAGAAGATTTCGACCTGATTGGTTCGGGTATCCAGCAAACGAAATGTGGATATCTGTCGGTCGCCGCATCCTGTGCAGATGCCGTTGACATAGTGGTGGATATGCCCTTTTTCCATGATTTGCATATATTCCAGCGTGCCGCCGCCGATGGTATGAGGCGTGGTTCCCATATACGAGAAGCGGAAATCCTTGCCACAGACCCAGTCGACGGTTTCCTTTTGGTCGGTGCCACCGATGTAATGGCGATTCATCGGGCCCACGTCTTCGCCGTCTACGAGGAGATAGACCATATTACTGCCGTCTGCGTTGATGCGGTTTTCCAGACGATAGACATGCTCCTCTGCCGTATCAATGCCTGTTCCCGCGATATCGGCGGCATAATTGTGATACTTGCCGTTTTCACAGATACCCAAAGAGAAGAACGTGTTTTTGTGGCGACGATACAGATAGGCGCTGCCTTCGGTGGTACTGGTGGGGGCTTCCGCAAACAGCAGGGCGCCGTCGGTGGTATCCGTCCAGTAGCCGGAGGCTTTCCATTCCATGATCCAGGGACTGTCATGATTGAGCATAACCGTTTCGGACAGGGTGAAGCGTGTTTTGGCAAAATAGCCGTCGGTAATGGTGCCGCCTGTCATGATTAACGGGTTTTCCGTGTTACCGCTGTGGGTCACGCTGACGAAAGCATCGGTTTCATCGTCATATTCCCAGCGAAAATCGGTCAGTTCTCGGGAGGCTTCTGCTTGTCCGTTTTCCCACACCTGAATGTATTCAATGGAACAGTTGCCGATGGTGTGAGGACTGGTGCCCATATAGGAAAAATGAAAATCCTTGCCGTTGACCCAATCGACGGTCTTTTTCTGATCGGTGCCGCCGATGAAATGGTGGTTCATCGGACCCGCTTCTTCGCCGTCCACAAGGAGGTAGACCATGTTACTGCCGTCTTCTGCCGGGCGGTTTTCCAGACGATATATGTGTTCTGCTGTGGCATCAATGCCGGTGCCGGCGAACGTTACCCCGTAGTTATAATATTTTCCGCCTGTGCTGTACCCGAACGCAAGGAAATCGCTGTTATGCCTGCGGTAGAGGTAGTAGGCATCGGGAGTGGAGCTGGTTGTGCTTTCGGCAAACAGCAGGGCACCGTCGGTCGTGTCTGTCCATGTGCCGGCACTTTTCCATTCCACGCACCACGGCAGATCGTGCCGCAGGTTGATGCCTTGACTCATGGTAAAACGTGTTTTGGAGAAAACACCGTCGGTGATGGTTCCGTGGGTCATGGTCAGCTTGTTCTTTTCATTGCCGTCGGAGGTGATACTGACAAGGGCATCGTTTTGGGTCTCCCAGCGGAAGCTCATGGGTTCTCGTTGCCCCTGCTTGGCGGTAATGATGACGTTTTCGGTCACCGACGGAATGGTTACCGTATTGTCGGAGAAACAGCTTGCGGTAATATCCTCGCCGCCCATCGTGACGGTCACCTCCAAAGGTCGGGAGGCGTCCAAAGAGGCGAGGGTGGTTTCGAAGGCACTGCCGTTAACCACCGTTCGGGTAGTACCCTCCATCGCCACCGCATTCTCGAGTTCAAAGGAAACATCAACAGTGGACAGTCCGTTGTGTTTCATCATTGTCGAAACAAAGGCATTGGTGATGGCGTCCATGCCGGGATTGTCCGGGTGAAGGGTGTCTCCCATCATCGTATAAAACGCATCGCTGTTACTGCGGATGCCGCAATTGTACAGGTCTACCGTACACGCTGAGAAGCGCTGTGCCAGTTGACAAATGTCGGCGTTGAAGGCGGTGGGCTGAGCGGTGGAATTGACTCTCGGCAGTAAGGTGAAGCAGTACACCTGTGCGTCGGGATATGCCTGACCGATTTTGTGCAAGATGATGGCATAGGCCTCCATACTGGTGGTGGGCTGTGCATAGGTGTATCCCGTTGCACTCTTTTGGATCAGCTGATCAAAATCAACATCTTCATAACTGCCTAAGGTGGTCGGATAGGTATAATAATCGTTGGTGCCCAAAAAGACGGCGATGATATCCGGTTGCTGACCGGCGTTGTCGCCGGTGTCATCATGAAGTTGGACACAGCGGTCTAAGTAAGCACCGACGGTGCCGCTGCGTTGATTGAGCAGGCAGGAACCGCTCCAGGAGTTGTTGACCAAAATGTCCATTCCCAATTCCTTTGCCGCCTGATACCACCAGGTGCTTTCGGCGGTAACTTCGAAACCGCTTCGAGGATAGTAAACCGCACCGCTTGCAATTGTGGAGTTGGTTGTTTGAGCCGCCGTGCCGTTTGAGTGGTTGGAAAAGGTGGAAATGGACTCGCCGAGAACAGACAGTGTTTTTCCTGCAAACATATCGATCGAAACCGTCGGGCTTGCCGCCTCCTGCGTCATTTCCAGTGCATTGGCAGGGACACAGAAAAAGAGGAGGATCACAGCCATCACAAGGCTGATCGTTTTTTGCAATTTGTGGGAGCGCATACGTATGCCAGACCTTTCTGATTATGATTCAAATTCAAAATCGGCAACGATCGGGAAATGATCCGACACGACCTTGTCGATGACGGCGGCGTGTGTACATATCAGTCCGCGATACAACAGATAGTCGATTTTGATGTCGGGTGCAAAGGACGGATATGTCCGTTTGTTCGCCGCGGGAAACAGCGCGGCGGTATCGTGAAGCCTCTCAAACAGCGGACGGAGAATATCGCTGTCGGGCGTGTTATTGAAATCGCCCATCACCACAAGCGGGAGGGTGGTTTCGTCGATCAATCCGCAAAGGATTTCGACAGCATTTCGCGCTTCGCTTTTGGCAAGCCCCATGTGGCAAACGATGCAGGCAATGTCACCGGCGGGGGTGTCGATGACGCTGTAAATCGCACAGCGGGTTTCATAATAGGCGTTTTCGTCTTTGATGAGCGGGTCGGGAATGGGGACGACGCGCACCTCCTTGAACGGAAAACGGCTGACGATCGCGTTGCCGTAAGGATTGTCACCCTCTACACGGGTCGCTTCGCCGAAAAAACGGTGAAAACCGAGCGCATCGCCGATGGCGGCTGTCTGGTCGGTGTATCCCTTGGCGTGTTCGCCGTCTGAGCGCACTTCGTTGAGTCCGCACACATCGGCACGGTTGACGCGAACGGTGTCGGCGAATAAACCAAGGTCAATGACGCCGTTTCGGTAATCCAACGCGTGCTGAATATTGAAGGTCATAAACCGCATGGTGTGTACTCTCCTTATCCCAAAAAATCGCGGAACATATCGATGTCATCGGTGGTCTCTTCCAAAAACCGACGGCATTCGTCATCTTCGGCAAGCCGTCTGCCCACCTCTTCGAGCGCATCGAAGAAACGTTCGTCAAACATGATCTCATCGGCGTGGGTAATGAGCGGACACAGCCGCCGTGCGCGGTCATCGGGTTCGACAAAAATGGTGCCGTCCTCGTCAATGGTGGGGAAGAAAGGGAAAATACGGCAGGAAAGCGGACGGTTGTCACGGTCACAGTGACCGTCGCACACCACCAGTTGCCCACCGTCCTCTGTGGGAATGACGGGAAGCGTTGTCGGCTCATGGGGGAAAAGGCGCATACCCGTGCGGTCGTCGCCTTTACAGCAAGCCCTGCCGCACACCACCCCGCAGTCCACAATAAGCGGTGTCAGATCTCCCAGCGTGTCAAATATCTGTTTATAAAACGCGTTGTAATCCATCTTCATCACCTCGTTTGCTATCAGTATACCAAGCCCCGCCTTCTCCGTCAAGAATGGTCAATAAAACGGGACACCCATGTGGGTGTCCCGTCAGAGAAGATCATTCACTTGTCAGGTGTACAAGGTGGGCGATGCCGGGGATGCTTTCGCCTTGCTGGGAGGTGGTGGTGGACATCAGTGCTCCCGTGGCGATAAACAGCACGTTGTTCAGCTCGCGCCGCTCGATGGCAGGCAGGATATGCCCGCACACCACCGCCGCCGCACACCCACAGCCCGAGCCGCCTGCATGAACGTCCTGCGTTTGTCTGTCAAACAGCATCAGTCCGCAGTCGTTGTGGTTGTCCGAAAGAAGGATCCCGTCTCTCGCGAGCAACTCTTTGAGCATATCCGATCCGCACAGTGCCAGATCTCCCGTCAAGATCAGGTCATAGTCCGACGGCTTTGTCCCCGTATCGTCCAGATACCGCTTGATGGTATCCGCCGCCGCAGGGGCCATCGCGGCGCCCATGTTGTTCGCGTCGGTGATGCCGAGGTCAACGATGCGTCCGATGCACACATCGCGGATATGCGCGCCTTTACTCCCAAGCCCCACAAGCGCACAGCCTGCCGCTGTGGCGGTCCACTGGGCGGTGGGGGTGCGTTGCCCGCCGTAGGTGAGCGGGAAACGGAACTGCCGTTCCGCCGAGCAAAAATGAGAAGATGTCATCGCCGCGCACAGATCAACAGCGCCGCTGTCCACCACGATCGCCGCCATGGCGAGTGCCTGCGCCATTGTCGAACACGCGCCGTACTGCCCGAGAAGCGGCACACCGCTTTCCCTGAGTCCGAACGCGCTTGCGGCGCACTGATTGAGAAGATCTCCCGCAAACAGGCATTGCACCTGCGACGGGGAAATGCCCGCTTTGTTGAGCGCGTGGGAAAACGCCTCCTTTTGCAGTGCGCTTTCCGCCTTTTCCCATGAGCTTTCGCCCATGCTCACGTCTTCAAACACCGCATCAAACACACTCCCGAGCGGGCCTTCGCCTTCCTTTTTGCCGACGACCGCCGCCGAACACCACACCGTCGGTCGCGATGATAAGGTGATGGTGTATTCTCCGATCCGTTCCGCCATAATCCGTCCTCCTTGTTGCAGATATTCCCAGTATGACCGCCGATCGATGAAGTTATGCACCGCAGAGACAGTCTGTCTTGCACAAACAGACACACCGTGGTATACTGATGGTATTACAACGCGAAAGGATGCGAGAATCATGTATACCATTGACCTTGGAAAAACCGGACTCAAGGTGCCGACAGTGGCTGTCGGCTGTATGCGCATTGCTTCTATGACCGAGAAAGAGACCGCGACAATGATCGATACCTCGCTGTCCCACGGTGCCAACTTCTTTGACCACGCCGATATTTACGGCGGCGGTAACAGCGAAGCGGTTTTCGGCAAAGCGATGAAAGCGTGGAAACGCGAAGACCTCATCATTCAGACCAAATGCGGCATTGTCCCCGGTGTGATGTATGATTTTTCCTATGACCACATTATCGAATCCGTCAACGGCAGTCTCAAGCGCCTTGACACCGACTATATCGACGTATTACTGCTCCACCGCCCCGATGTGCTCATGGAGCCCGAAGAGGTGGCGCGTGCCTTTTCTGAGCTGAAGGCGAGCGGCAAGGTGCGTCATTTCGGCGTATCCAATCAGAACCCGATGCAGATGGCGCTTCTTTCCCGTGCGCTCGATATGCCGCTTTGTGCCAATCAGGTACAGTTCGGCATCATGCATACCCCGATGGTACAGGCGGGCGTTCATGTAAACCTGATGACCGACTCGGCGGTCAACCGTGACGGCGGGGTGTTGGAATACTGCCGCCTGCACGACATCACGGTGCAACCGTGGTCACCGATGCAATACGGCTTCTTCGAAGGTTGTTTTGTGGACAACGACAAATTCCCTGAGCTGAACGCCGTCATGGAACGTATCGCCGAGAAATATGCCGTCAGCAAAACAACCGTGGCGATCGCATGGATCTTGCGCCACCCCGCGAAGATGCAACCTGTCACCGGCACGACGAATAGGACCCGTCTTGTTGACAGCTTCAAAGCCGCCGACATTCGTCTGTCTCGCGAGGAATGGTATGCGATCTACAAAGCGGCGGGGAATACCTTGCCGTAACGTAAAAAAAGGAGAACGATCATGCCTCTTGAAATTGTGCGAAACGATATCACGAAAATGGCGGTCGATGCCATTGTCAATGCCGCCAACGAGACATTGCTCGGCGGCGGCGGTGTGGACGGCTGTATTCACCGTGCCGCGGGAGCGGGGCTTCTCGCGGAATGCAAAACCCTCGGCGGCTGTGAAACAGGCAACGCCAAAATCACCAAGGGCTACAACCTGCCCTGTAAATATGTGATCCACACCGTCGGCCCGATATGGGAGGGCGGTCAATACGGCGAAAAAGCCGCTCTGGAATCCTGCTATCGCACGTCCCTGCGGCTGGCAAAAGACCATGGTTGCGAATCGGTGGCGTTTCCGCTGATTTCCTCGGGCGTCTACGGCTATCCGAAAGCGCAGGCGCTCAGGGTCGCTGTCGATATGATCAGCGAATTCCTTTCGGAGAACGACATGACCGTTTATATCGTCATTTTTGATAAGGCGTCATATCAGATCGGCGAAAAGCTGTTTGCGGATATCGCCGAATTCATCGATGACCGCTATGTGGATCAGCACGTGGATACCTACGCGGAAAGCCGCCGTATGGCGGCGTGCGCGCCGATGTCGATGCCGGTGCCGCGCATGGCGGAATGTGCGTCGGCCCCTGCACAGGAGCTTGACGATGTGCTTCGCACATTGGACGAAAGCTTTTCGCAGATGCTCCTTCGCAAAATTGATGAGCGCGGCATGACCGACGCGCAGTGCTACAAGCGCGCCAACATCGACCGCAAGCTGTTTTCCAAGATCCGCGGCGATGTGCACTATAAACCCAGTAAGCCCACGGTCATCGCGTTCGCGATCGCACTGGAGCTGTCGCTCGAGGAAACGGAGGACATGCTCCGCAAAGCGGGCTTTGCCCTGTCGCACAGCAATAAGTTTGATATTATTGTCGAGTATTTCATCGGCAAAGGCAATTATAACGTGTTTGAGATCAACGAGGCGTTGTTCGCGTTTGATCAGTGCTTGCTCGGTGCGTGAATTTTTTGTCGCCTGACAGGCGACCACCCTTTTCGGTTGTTCGTGTATACTGAAGACACAACAAACGAAAGGGGTTTTTACTTTATGAAAAACAACACAACGGAACTGGTCTTTATCCTTGACAGAAGCGGATCGATGGCGGGACTTGAAAGCGATACCATCGGCGGTTTCAATGCGATGATCGACAAGCAGAAAAAGCAGGACGGCGAGTGCTTCGTATCGACGGTGCTGTTCGACAACGAGAGCGAGGTGCTTCATGACCGCGTGAAGCTGACGGATATCCGAAACATGACCGACAACGACTATACCGTGCGCGGGTGTACCGCTCTCGTCGATGCCATCGGCGGTGCGATCCATCACATCGGCAACATTCACAAATACGCCCGCAAGGAGGACATTCCCGCTCACACGGTGTTTGTTATCATCACCGACGGACAGGAGAACGCCAGTCACCGTTACGGCAGTGACCGTGTCAAACAGATGATCGAACGTCAAAAGGCGCAGTATGGTTGGGAATTCCTGTTTATCGGCGCGAACATTGACGCGGTGGAAACAGCCTCGCGTTACGGCATCGGCGGTGACCGTGCCGTCAACTACCATGCCGACGAAAAGGGCACGCAGGTGCTTTATGATACGGTCTCCCGTGCCGTCGGGCGTGTGCGTGCCTGCCGTCCGATCAGCGCCGACTGGAGCGAGGATATCAACGCTGACTTTGCCGTCCGCAAAGCGAAACGTTGATTGGGGCTTGCGGTGAGCGAACAAGCGGTGTATAATGATTCCTATCGGAAAGAAAGCAGGTGTGAACATGACACAGGTGGTGGCGGCACTCATTTGGGACGGCGATCGGGTTATGATCTGTCAGCGTCCCGCTCACAAAACGAGAGGACTCTTGTGGGAGTTTGTCGGCGGCAAGGTTGAGGCGGGTGAAACCAAACAGCAGGCACTGATCCGCGAATGCCGCGAGGAGCTCGGTGTGACGGTGACGGTGGGAGAGGTGTTCATGGAGGTTGTCCATACCTATCCCGATCTGACGGTGTGCCTGACCCTGTTCCATGCCGTGATGGCAAGCGGCGAGGTACAGATGCTGGAACACAACGATATCCGCTTTATCACGGTTGATGACATCGACAACTTCGATTTCTGTCCCGCCGATGAGGATATTCTCAAAAAACTGAAGGAGAGTGTGTCATGATCAGAGAACTGGTTCACGACCCGATCTTTCTGGCGGGAAAATCGGAAAACGCCACCGTGCAAGACGCGCAAACGGCGACCGACTTACTTGACACATTGATCGCGCACAAAGACGAGTGCGTCGGCATGGCGGCGAACATGATCGGTGTAAAAAAACGTATTATCGCTTTTGTTGACGGTAACACCTATCTGACGATGTGCAATCCCGTCATTCTCAAATGTGCAGAGCCGTATACCACCGAAGAAGGTTGTTTGTCGCTTCTCGGCGGTCCGCGTCCCTGCAAGCGGTATCGCACGATCAAAGTGTCGTGGCAGACCGTCGAAGGGAAAACCCGCATCAAAACCTTTTCCGACTTCACCGCACAGATCATTCAACACGAAATCGATCACTGTGACGGCATATTGATCTGATTCTGAAAACGACTGTCTTTCGAGACAGTCGTTTTGTGTTAATCCGCCTCTTTTTGCATATACTCTGTGTGTGAGAAAGGAGGCTGTGAAATGGCCAATCATTATTTCGGGACAGATGGATTTCGCGGTGAAGCGAATGTGGAACTTACCGCTCTTCACGCCTACAAAATCGGACGCTTTCTCGGCTGGCATTACGGACGCGACGGTCATCGTCCGCGGTTTGTCATCGGCAAAGATACCCGCCGATCAAGCTATATGCTCGAGTATGCGGTGGCGGCGGGATTATCGGCGTCGGGCGCGGATGCGTATATGCTTCACGTCACCACCACGCCGAGCGTGTCGTATGTCACCCGTGAGGACGCGTTTGACGGCGGCATCATGATCACCGCCTCGCACAATCCGTTTTACGACAACGGCATCAAGCTGCTCAACCGTTTCGGTGAAAAGCTCGACGACACACAAACGGCGCTTGTGGAGGCGTATCTTGACGGAGATCTGACGTTTCTCGGCGTTGACGGAACCGATCTGCCGTGGGCGCGCCGTGAGCACATCGGTTGCATCGTTGACCATGTGGCGGGACGCAATCGGTATCTCGCCTATCTGATCGCGCTCGCAGGACATTCCTATAAACACCTGCGCATCGGACTTGACTGCGCCAACGGGGCGTCGTGGACGCTGGCGCGGTCACTCTTTTCCGCTTTGGGGGCGCAGGTGACGGCCGTCGGCGTGGAGCCTGACGGGCTCAATGTCAATGTCGACGGCGGCTCGACCGACATCAGGCGGCTGTGCGCGCTTGTGCGCGAACACCATCTGGACATCGGATTTGCCTTTGACGGCGACGGAGACCGCTGTATGGCGGTGGACGAGAACGGTCATGAGGTGGACGGCGATAAAATTATGTATATCCTTGCCCGCCGTCTGCATTCCCGCGGTATGCTTGCCGACAACACCGTGGTGGCGACGGTGATGTCCAACAGCGGCTTTGTTGCCGCTCTTGACAAGGCGGGGCTGTCCTGTGTGCAGACCACTGTCGGCGATCGGTTTGTGTATGACTGCATGCAACAGAACGGGTATTCTCTCGGCGGTGAGCAATCGGGACATATCATTCTGAGAAAATATGCCACAACGGGAGATGGCTTGCTCACCGCCGTCATGCTTGCGGAAGAACTGTGCGACGAAAAGCAATCGCTCTCCAAACTTGCCGCACCGGTGACACTCTATCCGCAATATACGCGCAATGTGTCTGTGCGGGATAAGGAAGCGGTGCTTGCCGATGAGCGGGTGCTTGCCGAAAAGGACGCGGTGTCGTCGCTCATCGGACGCGGCGGGCGGGTGTTGCTCCGACAAAGCGGCACAGAGCCTGTTGTGCGGGTAATGGTGGAATGCGAGAACGAGACACGGTGTAAGCAGTATGCCGATCGCATCGCCGATGTGATCGTGAAAGGAGGACACGCGCTGTGACGGTAAGCGAATTGTACGATTGTCAGACGCCCTATCTTGAGGCGCTGTTTGACAGCTGTCGTTATCCGTGGGAGATCCTTTCGAAGCTCGACCGCTTTATGGAGTATCTGATCACGACCGGCATCGGCGGTTTTCATCGGCTGTCCGACGGTGTACTTGTCGGTGAACAGGTGCGCATCGCGCCGACGGCGGTGATCGAAGCGCCTGCTGTCATCGGCTCGGGAAGTATTCTTCGCCCGGGCGCGTATGTGCGTGGTCATGTCATCACGGGAAGTCATTGTATCCTCGGCAATGCCAGTGAATTCAAGCACTGCGTATTGCTTGAACGGGTGCAGGCTCCGCATTACAATTATGTCGGCGATTCGGTACTCGGCAATCATGCGCATCTCGGAGCGGGCTCGGTGTGCTCCAATCTGAAAGCCGACGGTAAAGCGGTGATCGTTCACGGTGACGAGGAATACGAAACGGGACTGCGCAAGGTGGGCGGGTTTCTCGGCGACGGCGCGGACGTGGGGTGTGGGTGTGTGATCAACCCCGGTACCGTCATCGGCAAACGCACATCGGTCTATCCGCTGACGGCGCTTCGCGGGGTGTATCCCGCCGACAGCATTGTGAAAGAGAGGCAGCTTGTTATCCCGCGTGAAAAAGATTGATTTTGTGCTGTATTCGTGCTAAAATGGTTTCGGTTATGTCTGATAACCGAAACCGTTTTTTTGTATGAAGGAGGTGTGGGTCGGTGAAACGCATCATCAGCTATTTGTGGCCGTACCGTGTGCGCATGCTTGTCGGGTTTCTTATCAAGGTGCTCGGCACGGTGGCGGAACTGCTCATTCCCGTGGTACTGACCCACATTCTTGACAATGTCATCACGCGTCGCGATGTCGGCGATATCGTGCTGTTTGGTGTCGTGATGGCGCTGTGCGCGCTGACGGCGGGTGTGTGCAACGTGGTTGCCAATCGCATGGCGGCAAAGGTGACGATGACGTTTGCCCGTTCGATGCGCCATGACCTTTTTGAGAAAACGTTGTTGTTGTCCGCCGGAGCGACCGACCGTTTCACCATTCCGTCTCTCGAATCCCGTCTCACCTCCGACACCTACCATGTGCAGAACTTTGTCGGCATGATGCAACGTATGGGCGTGCGAGCGCCGATTTTGTTGCTCGGCGGCACGGTGGTGACCTTTTTGCTCGATCCTGTGCTGGCGCTTGTCATGCTGTGCACATTACCGCTGATTTTCGCGACGGTGTACGGCGCTTCCCGCAAGGGTGTGCCGTTGTATACCAATGTCGGCAAGGCGACCGATGACATGGTGCGTGTGGTGCGTGAAGACGTGCAGGGGGTGCGCGTCATCAAGGCACTTTCCAAAAATACATACGAAAACGCTCGCTATGATGCCGTCAACGGTGAACTTTGTCGCAAGGAACGAAAAGCGGGCTGGGTGATGAACATCGTCAATCCCGTGATGACGCTTCTCATGAATCTCGGCATTGCCGCCGTTGTGGCGGTGGCGGCGTACCGCGTGACCGACGGATTGTCCTCTGCGGCAACGGTCATTGCGTTTATGCAGTATTTCACCCTCATCTCCATGTCGGTGATGGCGCTGTCGCGTATGTTTGTGATGTACAGCAAATGTGCGGCATCGGCACGCCGTATTGCCGAAGTGATGAATGAGCCCGAAGAACTCGTTGTCCTTCCCGATGACGGCGAAGGGGACATGTCTGTTCATTTGTCGTTCGACAACGTCCGTTTTTCCTATCTCGGCAAAAAGAACAACCTCGATTCGTTGTCGGTGTCTCTGCGCCGCGGCGGGTCTCTCGGCATCATCGGCGCGACGGGAAGCGGCAAATCCACCTTTGTGAAATTGCTTCTTCGCTTTTACGATGTTGATGACGGTACGATCCGCATCAACGGGCGCGATATCCGCTCCTATACTCGCAAAGAGCTGTCTGCGATGATCGGCGTCGCGCTTCAGAATGATGTCATCTTTGCCGATACCGTCGCTGAAAATATCCGTTTCGGCAGAGACCTTTCCGATGAAGCGGTGGAGCGTGCGGCGAAGATCGCCATGGCGCATGAGTTCATCACCGCCGATCCCGGCGGCTATGACCGTCCGCTTGCGTCCAAAGGCACCAACCTGTCGGGCGGTCAGCGTCAGCGATTGCTGATCGCGCGTGCGGTTGCCGCCTCTCCCGATATCCTGATCCTTGACGACTCTTCATCGGCGCTCGACTATAAAACCGATGCGGCACTGCGCATGGCGCTCAAAGAGCAGATGGGCGACACCACCGTTGTCACCGTTGCCCAGCGCGTCAGTGCCGTGAAGGACTGCGATGTCATTCTTGTGTTGGATGACGGCTGTGTCATCGGGCAGGGCACGCACGAGGAACTTCTCGCCGATTGTGCGGTTTACCGTGAGATCAGCGAGTCCCAGATGGGAGGTGTGCTCGATGAGTAACCCTCCCAAAAAGCGTGACAACAAAGGCATTTTCAAACGCCTTTCCGGCTATGTGCTGTCGCAATGGAAGCTGTTTATTCCCGCCGTTCTGCTCACCCTGCTGTCCAATCAGCTGTCGCTTCTCGGACCGTTTTATTCGGGAGAAGCGATCGATGCGATCGAAGCGGCGGGCGGTGTCGACATGGCGGCGGTGTGGCGCAATGTCGCCTTGATGATCGGCTGTTATGCTCTTTCAGCACTGCTGATGTATGTGTTGTCGATGGTGATGCTTCATTTGAGTCAGCGCATTATCTACACCATGCGCAAGCAGGTGTTTGAAAAGCTCAACCGCCTGCCTGTCGGCTACTTTGACACCCATGCGACGGGCGACATCATCAGTCGTCTGTCCTACGATATCGACACCATCAACAGCACGTTGTCGAACGATCTGGTGCAGGTGATGACAAGTCTGTACACGGTCATCGGCTCGCTGGTGTTCATGTGGAACATTTCCCCGCCGATGCTGCTCATTTTTGCCGTTACGGTGCCGATCTCGATCTTGTTCACGCGCTACCGCTCCAAAAAGGTGCGTCCGCTGTTCAGCGCCCGTTCGAAAAGCTACGGCGAACTCAACGGGTATGCCGAGGAGATGCTGTCGGGCGCGCGCACCATCGAAGCCTACGGCAAGCAAAAAACGATCACCTCCCGCTTTGACAAACGCAACGATGCGTCCATGGACGCTTACTACAACGCCGAATATCAGGCGGCAATGCTGTTTCCTGCCATCAACCTCATCAACAACCTGTCGCTCGCTTTGGTGGCGGTGTTCGGCGGCATTCTCTATATGTATACCGAAAACGGGCTGATCGCGGCGGGTTCGGTGCTTTTCATGACGCTGGGAGGGGTGGCACAGTTTGTGCAGTATTCCCGCAAATTTGCGGGTCCCATCAACGAATTTTCCAACATTCTCCACGAGTTTCAGTCGGCGTTTTCCGCGGCGGAGCGGGTGTTCCGCGTGCTTGACGAGGAAGAAGAAACGCCCGATGCCGAGGATGCGGTATCGCTGTCTGCGGTCAGCGGAGAGGTCGTGTTTGATAACGTCTCCTTCTCCTATACCGAAGACCGCGATGTGCTGAGAAATGTCAACGTGACCGCCCGTCCCGGTCAGACGGTGGCGATCGTCGGGCCGACAGGTGCCGGCAAAACCACCATCATCAATTTGCTCATGCGGTTTTACGACCCCGACGAGGGTGTCATTCGTCTTGACGGCATCGACACCCGTACCATCAGACGCGATGACCTGCGGCGTGCCTTTACGATGGTTCTTCAGGATACATGGTTGTTTTACGGTACGATTTATGATAATATAGCGTATGGCAGGGAGAATGCCACTCCCGAACAGGTGCAGGCCGCGGCAAAAGCGGCACGCATTGATCGGTTTATCGACGGTCTGCCCGACGGCTATCAGACGGTGCTCTCCGATGACGGTGTCAACATCTCCAAAGGACAGCGTCAGCAGATCACCATTGCCCGCGCGTTCTTGTCGGACGCGCCGATGCTGATTCTCGATGAGGCGACCTCCAACGTCGATTCCCGTACCGAAAAATGCATTCAGGACGCGATGACCGATCTGATGAAGGGACGCACCTGCTTTGTGATCGCGCATCGCCTGTCCACCGTTCAGAACGCCGACACCATTCTGGTGGTGCAAAACGGCGCGATCATCGAGCAAGGTACCCATGATGAGCTTCTTGCTATGGGTGGATTTTACAGCACACTTTACCATTCGCAATTTTTGTAAAAAAAGGAGACGAGGACGTATGCTCAAACAAATGACAGCACTGCTTCTGGCGACATTGATGCTGTGCGGCGTGATCCCGATGGGGGTTGCCGCTGACACGGTGGAAATTATCGCCGACAACATCGACACCTCCCGCGGCATGGGCGAGCTGGTGATCTACACCGATCGCTACGGCAAGGACACCGGCACGAATTTCTGGGGTGCCGAAGCGGTTGTCGGTGCCGACAACGTGGTGGAATATATCGGTACAGGCCGTTCGGAAATTCCCGAAGGCGGCTTTGTCATCTCGGGGCATGACAACGAGGAAGAAGGCGGCATCCGCATGAAGACATGGGTCAATGACAACATCGAGGTCGGCGACTATGTCTATTATGATCCCCACACCCTCAAGATCACCGTTTCCGACAAACCGCTTGACATCGAGCAATCGGTGTTTTACACCGTCAGACACACGGTTGACGCGATCGACAAATCGCGTGAACAGGACTGGACGGTGATGTATACCTCGTCGAGAGGCAAAACGACCGGCACCAATGCGTATGGTTATGAGGTGACGGTTGAGGGCGGCATGGTCGTTGCCGTCGGCGGCAACAACGTGGCCATTCCGAAGAACGGCTTTGTCATTTCGGGTCACGGAACTTCAAAAGACTGGCTCCGTCAGAATGTCATCGTCGGCATGAAAGCAACCTATAAAGGCGCTGACGGCGAGATCACCTTCGAATACAGCACCGACAGTGTCAAGCAGGCGGCACAGCTCGCCATTGACAACCTGGCGGCCGCCATTGAGGACAGCAAGGCGCACTATGTCTATGCCGATTATGCGCCGGCGGAGGTTGTGCTGAACAATGCCAAAGCGCTGTTTGAGGATGCGGTGAAGGGCCACAATGACGGCGGCTCGGACGAGGCTCTTGTCAAGGTCTGTGATGATGTACAGCTGATGGCGAAAGCGGCACAGAACGCGCTTTGCGAAAGCTACACGGTGCAGTATCGCGGCGTATGGATCCGTCCGTCTCAGCGCACAGCGATGGAGGTGGACTCCTATGTGAAGGAGCTGAAACAAAGCGGTATCAACACCGTCAGCGTCGAAGGCTTCTTTGACAACGGCGTCATCATGGAGGTGCCTGATGACTGCCTCTACAAAAAAATCGCACGGTTTAACTATGATGTTCTGCAGGCATATATCGACGCCTGTCACAAATACGGCATGGAGTGTCACCTGTGGATGCCCATCATGTGCGTGGGGTATGCCCATGATCCCGGCTATGACAACACGGTGACGGCGAAAAGACCCGAATGGCTGTCGCTCAGTCAGAAGGGTACGCCTGACAACCCCAACGGCTTCATGATGATCGATCCCGCCAACAAGGAAGCGCGTGAGTACCTTGTCAGCTTCTATCAGTACATCGTCGAAAACTACGACATCGATTGCTTCGAACTCGATTATATCCGCTACTACGAGGTGGAATCCGAACTGGATTTCGGCTACACCGAGGCGGCGTTTGCGGGCTTTGAAGAAGCCTACGGTCACGGTGTCACCCCGACCTATGACCGCGAGGCGGCTTACTGGAACGATTGGTGTGACTATCGCCGCAGCTGTGTCACCGAGATGGTGAAGGCTGTCAGAGCGATGATCGATGAGAAAGCACCTCATGTGTTGCTGTCCGCCGATGTCAACCCGACGCGTGAATCTGCCCGCAACAATACTTATCAGGACTACCCCGCGTGGCTCGAGATGGGACTTCTCGATATGCTTCACCAGATGGCATACGGAGACGGCTACGGCGAAGCGATCGTTGATGCGGTGGAGCTCGGCGGTGATCGCACACTGATCGTGACGGGACTCGGCGTCTACACCGATTCTCTGACCGCCGATGACATGGAGCGTCAGGCGCGCGAGGACAACCTCTATGGTGCTTACGGTGACTTCTATTTTGAGGCAAAGGGATACCTCGGTGACAAGGTCTATGATAAAGCGCAAAGCAGTGTTTACCGCAACGAGGCGCTCGCTCCCTTTGCCGATCCCGACGCGTCGGTGAAGGCGTGCCTTGACTATATGCAGGGACGCATTGACGACGTGATCGTACCGCTCGAAGGCATCACAGCGGCGCAGGCGACCGCTCTCGCCGATGCCATCGCCGCCGCCAAGAATGCGGTGACGGATGCCACGATCGGAGAAACGGCACTGTCCGCTCTCAAATCCGCCGTTGATGCGTTGGAGAACGAGAACGCCAAAGCGGCGCTGACAAACGATCTTTATCGTGCCGAGCGCATCGCGATGGTGCTTCATGCCGACGCGTCTTCCGATGACGGCGCGGAAGACACCGCTCCCACCACCGCTGAGACTCCCGATGCCGAGGACAAAGACGAGGGCATGTCCGTGACGACGATCATCATCATTGTGGTTGTCGTGATCCTCGCCATCATCAGCGGCGCTTTCGGTGTTTCGAAACTGCTCGCAAAGAAAAAAGGATAAAATAAAAAGAGCTGTTCGCATGAACAGCTCTTTTCTCTTTTACAGTATTCCCGCGATGCGCAGAACGCGGGTGATGCGATCGGTGTTGACCGCAGACAAGGCTTTTTCGCGTTTGACGGCGTTTTTGAGAACGGTGCGTTTGAAAACCACACCCTTCACCGCACGGTGAACGAGCAAAAACGGATACAGCGGAAGGCACCGTTTCAAAACGGGATATCGCGTCTCCATCGCACGGCGATCAAGACCGTGATCCTCCAAAAAACGCTTGCGGCGACTTTTGCGGGTGATATCGCTGTTGACGCGTTCCAGCGTCAGCTCCATGCCCTGTGTGCCGTAAGCGCCGCTTTCCAGCACGAATGCCAGAAGCTCTTTCTGCTCTTCCGATGGCGTTTCACCGTCGAACATCACGCGACACAGCGAACGCATGGCATCGCAAAACCGATCGATGCCGAGATCTTTGAGGACGCTTTGAACGGATTCGCGTTCCCACAGTCCGTGACGGTCAAATACATATACATCAAGGAGCATTTTCACTCCCACACCCGCTTTGACAAAATGCTTGTACAGATGAAAAAGGGTGTAAACGGCAAGGTCGTCATCGGTGAGAACATATCGCTTGCCGTCATCGCAAACGGCATGGTTTGTCATGTCGGCAAGCCGTTGCCGCTCCTTGTCAGTGAAACCGTCCATGGTGGTGTGAAGCTCGATGTTGTGACAGGGGGCTTTTGAAAATCCGCCACCGTCCTCACGAAGATAATCGCACGAAAACCCGTTTTCGATCAGCAGATCCGTCGCCGCTGTTAAATCCGCTTTGTCAACATACCAATCGATGTCGGCGCTTGTGCGCACAAGCGTGTCGGGATAAAAGGCGGCAAGGCAGACGCCTTTGAGCGTGATATGCCGCACACCGCGCTCGCTCATCTGTCGGCTGACGGTGTTTGCGAGGGCTTCGCGTCGGAGCTGATAAAACACCGCCTGTCGTCCTTCGGCGGCGAGAACGGTGTCTTCTGTCATCGCACCGACAAAGGCTTCGAGATGATGCGCCTTGGTGAGCGCTGTGATCGATTCGCTTTGCGGGAGAGGAGAGACCGTCTCCTGTGTAACTGCTTGTCCGATGCATCTGCACAGGATCAGGAGGGCATCAACATGGTTCATGACGATTTCCTCCTTACCGACGCTATCAAGCGGTACATCCATCTCAGCACGCGCTTGGTGGGGAAGGAGGCATTCCACACACGACTGTACAGCCGATAGCGCCGCGAGCGGACGCTCATAACGGTGCCCTTTCGCGCGAATTCCTTCATCACGCCGATCACCTGTGTGCGGTCGATGGTCTCTTTGACAACATCGTTGTCGCCGCACACGGTCAGACGATCGCCTTTGATACCGAGAACACGGTGAAGAACAAGTTGACCGTCCGTGCGCCGAAACAGCACCACATCGTATTTGTGAAGCTCGTCTGCTTTTTCAATATACACCGCATCGCGATGATTGACAAGGAGCGGGGTCATGCTGTGTCCGTGCACGACGGCGGCATAATACCCTTTTTCTCTAAGGATCTGTTCGGGATTACTCATCGAGAAGCTCCGCCTCCCGTGCTTTTTGCAAAAAGGCATCGACATCGCCTTCGGCGACATCCTCGCTGACATCAAAACGGTCGGTCAGGTCGTGAATCAACGCTTCGCGGGTGGTGTCGCTCTGCAGACGTTCCCACACAAATGCGCCGGTTTTGTTGAGAGTGATGAGCGCATTGCGGCTGTCATCTGCACAGACGGCGAGCCATTTATCCGCAAAGCGCCGTAAGATAAAGCCTTGTTTGATGGTCATACGATCCCTCCGTTGTGAATGCGGTCGAGCGCGGCGAAAACCGCGCTTTCCTGCGGTGTGCAATGCAGTATGCTGACAGCGGTCAGCTGCAGCAGCTGCTCTATTTTGTCGATAACGGTCATTTTATCAGCGCTTTTGGCGGGGATGACCGTGGCCTTCATCAGATAAGGAAGGGCCGTCACCGCATCGATCGGTTCGGCAAAGTCGGCGGTGTCGCGTTTGAGGATGAACAGACCGCCGAGCTCTGCTTCGGCGCGCATACCGAGTCCTTCCTTGCCGTTCCATGGATTACCGTAGGCAACGATGTGTCCGTCTTTGAAGCGCAGAAGAAGCTTGTCGCCGTTAAGAATACGCGCTTTTTCGCCGAGAACACGCTCCCACAATCGGCAGTGGGTGGTTTTTCCCGTTCCCGATGGTGCAGTAAAGGCATAGGCTTTGCCGTCGTACAACACCGAAGCGGCGTGAAGAAACAGACCGTCCCGATGAAGCAGTGCTTCGCTCAGCCGGCGCAGGATCGCCGTCATTTCCAGCATTCCTGCTGTTGCCGTCGGGCAACGAGTGGCTTCCGCTTTCAGATCATCCTTCGTGACGGTGACGGTCATGTCAACGGCGGCGTTGTCATCACGCCACGGCGACAGTGTATTTTCGGTGAAGGGAAAGAGAGGACACAGCGCAACACCCAGTCCTGCCAATCGGTAGATTGCCATGAAATCCCCCTCCTTTGTGTATAAACAGAGAAATCCCTGTGCAAGCGTTTACACAGGGACTTTGAAGCGTTTTATCGATTATTCGAAAAGAGAAAACATGCCGAATGCGTTGTCGTGCTCGCTGGTGGTGGCAATAGAGGCGGTGATGACATCCGTTTCGGGAATGATCTCCACGGTCATTTCAATCGGCTCATAGGTTTCTTTCATCACAAAGCCCTCCTTTTCTCATCATTGTTATCAGTATACCACCTCTTTGCATGGAAAGTCAATATCCGACCGTTTGTGAGAAATACCATTCTTTCTCGGTATGTTATCGGTAAATTCGGCAAATTTGTGGATTGTAAAAACAAGAAGAAGGTATATAATTTATTTATATATCATAACTTTGGCAGACTCATTGCTTATGAGATAAACCGAGGAGGGGTTCACACCATGAAAACTCGTTTGATCGCCGCGTTGATGGCGCTGGTGATGCTGTTTTCGATGCTGCCCATGCAGGTCATGGCGGCGGCCGAAGACATCGTCACCATCACGGTTATTGACGAATACGGCAACGTGATCGATGATGCGACCGTGACGGCCGTGCGTACCTACACACGTTCCAACCGTACCCGCACGCAAAATGTCACCGTCACCAACAGCGGTAACGGTGCTTACACCTACGACACGAGCAGGTATACCACCGGCACAACACAGTATTACACCGTGTCTGTGGAGCGGGACGGCTATACCTCGGTTGTCGAGCAGGTGGGCGCGTCCACGCGGTCTGTTGCGATCGAACTGAAAGAATATGTGGAACCCGATAACTGGGTAACGTTTGATGTGTACTATATCGCTACAGGTCAGCTTCCCGATTCCTTTTCGGGAGCGGGCGACCCTGTCAACTACGGGCCTTCGGGCGATGATGTGCCGCTTGTGAGCATCAAGGTCAACATCTCTCAGCTCAAACGTGCCAAATATGCCCATGCTGTGCTTTATGAGGAAAATAACGGTAATACCTACCATTTCCTGCCTGCGGGCAACGTTGAAGAAGATGACAATGCGAACCGCGAACTGCTGTCGAAGTTCTGGGAAGCCGTTAAGGCGTGCATGCATGAGGATTCGATCAAAGCATTCGAGGCGACAGGCTTGTATAATGCTTTCCTGCCGTATTGCCTCAAAAACCAGGGCTCTTATCAGAATCCCGACAACCACTGTGACGGTATTTTGAAGGCGAAGCCCCCTGTATATGTCATTGAGCTGTATGACCGCGGCACCTATTTCGGCGGCACTGTCAATGATGCGTCTACCGTTACCTTCACGAAGCTTTCGGATATTCTGACCTCCTATAACAACCACTACGATCAGGACATCGCGTGGACGGCTTCGGGTGAGGGGGTCTATCAGGGCATTTATATTGAAAACAACTATCAATACACCCTGCGTCTGACCCAGACCAACTTTGCGCAGGCAACGGTGTATCCTTCCGAGGATCATGATGTCTGCTATGTCCGGCGAAACGACGATTACTATCTGGCGACCTTTGATGCCGAGCTTGTTCATGTCGAGCAGATCGACTACAAAATCACCTATACCGACGGTGTGTCGGACATCATCTTCAACGACCAGGTCACCTCTCACAAAAAGAACGAGACCGTTCCCGCTTTCGGCGGCAATGCCGCTCTTGAAAACCACATTCATGTCGGCTGGGTGCTTGAAGGCGGTGACGGCACGGTCTACACACAAGAGGAACTGCTTGCGGCGTTCCCGACCGTGACGAGAGACATGACGTTTGTCGCTGTGTATGAAATCGCTCCCGACAAATTTGCGGGTACCGTCGAAGTCATTCTCAACGGTACCTACGACACCGCCACTGCTACGGCAAACGGCGAACGCGTGGACATCGGCACCGTCAAAGACGGCGCATCGCTGGCGGTTTCCGCTGACGGCGAAACCTTCATCAAGCTGGAAAAAACCGCCACGGGTATCTACACCGCCGACCTCGAAAACGGCACCTACACCATCTACTACAATGAAAACGGTGTATACACCGCCGTTTCCGATCAGCATCTGGACATCAACAACGACCCCCGCACACGTTACCTTTTCTTCAACAGCGTGACCTATGACGCAAACGGCGGTCAGAACGGCCCGTCTCCCGAAACGGAATATCATTACAGCAACTCGTCTGTGACGGTTTCCGCCGTTGTTCCCGAAATGGAAGGCTATGTATTCCTCGGATGGGAGGATGAGAACGGCAAGCTGTATCAGGGCGGCGATGTGCTGACGGCGGCGATCGGTAAGCCCTATACGCTTATTGCACAGTGGAAAAAGGATGTCCACGCCACCGTCAATGTGACCGTTATCGTTGACCGCTCTGCCGAGGTGCCCGATGAGGACACCGACAAGGAACTCAAGCTCCATCTGACCTACCGTCCCCAAAACAGCGCCGAGGACTATGTCGAGGTGGTCGGACAGGCAGTGTTCAAAAACGACTGGTATGCAAACGGCACGACAAACGGTCTTGTCACCACCACCGTCTATCCTGCACTGTACAGTTCGCTCAATGTCGACTATGACTACTCCGTCAACGCCTTCATGGACAGCTATGAGGTCGTTGAACGCACCGTCAGCGGCCCCACAGAGGATGCCGACGGCAATCAGGTGTATGATGTTGTCGTTCGTCTTGACTATCGTCCCGATCAGTTCATGCTCGATTATTCGATCGTTGAAGAGATCGAAAACGACACGCTGGTGCCGACCGCGGTCGACGTCAAAGTGCTCGCGTGGTATGATCCCGCCGACTTCGGTGTCAACGACATCAGCGGGCTTTCCTGGAATCCCATCACACAGCATATTCACACGACCGTTGACCTGCGATTCACGGAGAAAGACGAGCAAAACCGCCTCACCGGTCACGACAGCTACCTCGTGTGGGGTTGGGAGGACAAGGACAACGGCGATCCTTATTATTACCGTGTCGGTGCGCTCGGCTTTACCCTTGCTGACGGCACGGAGATCACCGCCGTGTCGACCGACTTTGTGAATTACACCTCTCTCGCCTCCGCTGACGGCAAATATCCCGCCGGTGCTTACACCGCTGTTGTGACGGCGGAGGGCGGCGCCACTCCCGACGGAAGCACGATTCCCGGTGCGTACTTTGATGATACCGACACCCAGAACGGCAAGCTGGTCGTTACGGTATATGCCCATCCCTACACCGTCACTCTTGATCCGAACGGCGGCAGTCTGAACGGCACCGAAGAGGACACCGTCCTTACCGATCGATTCATCGTTCCCGACTACACGACCTATGTCCCCACCCGCGATGACAATTATGTGTTCGGTGGCTGGTATCTTGCCGATGACAACGGCAACATGACCGACAAAACGATCGCTGTCGGCGAAGCACTCACAAAGAATATCACGCTTGTTGCCAAGTGGAAAGAGCCGCTCACCGTGGAAGGCCTTGTGAGCGTGGCCGCTACGTATGAACAGCAAAACGCCGACGGCACGGCGACGATTCAGACCATTCGCCCCGACGGACGCGCCACACAGGTGGACGTCCTGCTCCAGCGCGTCAACTCCAACGGCTACACGGCTACGGTGGCGAACAAGCTTGTCACGCTTGACTACACTGACACCGATTTCTATTTCGAGGGAGACCGCGTTGTCGGTATTGCCCGCTATCAGTTCACCGACATTCCCGATGACGGCACGCAGTACCGCGTGCAGGTGCTTCTCCCGAACTACCACACCTTCTTCCAGAATGAGCCTGAAAGTGTGACCGACGAAAAGGCATACGAAACCTACATCGATGCGGATTATATGGTCGAGTGGGGCGAGACAGCACCCACTGTTGGTACTGTCAACGTTCACAACCATTTTGATCCTTCCGTGTTCGAACTGCTCTACGAAGTGGACGCGAGCGCGATCGGCGAGGGCTTCCGTCCCGAAAACGCTGAAATCGTCATCACCTACGATGAGCAACTCGGTAATCTCGTTCCCTCGACCTGGCCTCCCATCAGCCAGATGGAGTTTGAAGACGGCGAGCGCGGCAATGACACCGCGCTGAGCGCCGAAGGTCTTGGAAACGGCACCGATCTTGTGTGGATCAGCCGCGTTGACGGCGTGACTCATATTCAGTACGGTTTGCGTGTGAAAAGCACCACGACTGACGGTGTCAGAACGTCCTACACCGCCGATGCGCCTTTTGGTGTGACTTACCAAGATCCCGCGCACTATCATTACGGCGCACAAAGTCAGCTTCTCAAAGCGACACTCACCCCGAAAGCCTTCCCGATCACCTATGTGCTCGGCGGCGGTACGCTGACGGGCACCTATCCGACCTCCCACACATGGAGCTACGATACCTCTCTTGCCGGCGTTGTGCCGACAATGACGGGCTTCGAGTTCAAAGGCTGGTATCTCGATGAGAAGTTCGAGACTCCCGCTCCCGAGGTGATCGATGCTTCTGTTTCCGAAGAGGTGACGCTGTATGCCAAATGGTTGCAGGTGATGGACGCCGTTGACCTGACCGTCATTGTCAACCACGTTCAGGAGGGCAACGACGACGGTCTTGCCAGCAGCTATCACAAGACGCTGTATGCACAGCTGACAAGCGACCTGCGCACGAATGCGAACAACACCGACCGCGTGTTTGCCGATGTTGTCGGCTACCGCAAATCCTACCCGGACGGTCAGTGGCACACCCGCGGCGACATGGTCAAACAGGATATCTTCCAGGTCCCGCGTTTCTATACCAACCTTTCGTCCGCCTATGACTACAGCGTCAACGTGTCGCTCGAAGGCTATTATGTCACCGACAAGACGGTCGAAAAGGTGGAACAGCCCGACGGCAGTACGCTTCACAAGGTGACCGTCACGTTGCAGTATCACCCCGACCTGCTTGATTTGTCCTTCTATGTCCGCGTGGACGACTCGGTCGACAAGACGCTTGCTCCGACATCTGCCGAAGTGAAGGTGACGAGTTGGGCGGACTATCCCGATGCGGAGGTGGAATGGCGCTGGTTCGTCATCACCCAGCACGAAGCGACCACCGTCACTGTCAAGATCGATCCCGAAACGGGCATCGGCTACGGCACCTACCCCGTGTGGCACTGGTACGACGAAGCAAAGGGCATTCCTTACCACTACCGTGTCGAGGTCGTTCAGCTCAACTTCGCTGACGGCACCACCGTCGCGATGAATGAAACGGTTGAGGATGTGACCTATCAGGGCGGCGGTTATACGGCGCTCATCGAGACCGAGGGCGGCCGTGTGCCGTCGATCCCGAATGTGACGCAGACGACCGATCTCGAAGGTGTCTACAGCGATGTTACCCATACCCAACAGGGCACTGTCGGTGCGGTCATCGACATCGACCGCGTGGTGTTCCATTCCAACAACCCCGATTGCGTGGAGGACGACATTTTCCGCACCTATTATTACGGCGATGAAGTCCCCTCCGTGGATGCTGACGGCTATACCGTCAACGATAACGGCACGATCTCGTCGTTCTATGATATTCCCACCTTTGATTACACCACCCACAACGACTACATCTTCAAAGGCTGGTATGATGCCGACGGCACCCCGATCTCGTGGAACGATACCTATGAGGGCAATGTTCATGTGTATGCCCATTGGATCCGTGTCGGCAACGTTGACAAGGAAGCCGCCGACAGCAAACAAACCGGCAGTAATTCCTATAAAGAATACGACCTTGTCGGTGTGCAGATCCGTGACGCTCAGCATGACGACATGCCGCACTATGGCAACCCCGACAGCGGCCTGCGTTTTGTCGCGGTGCTCAGCGAAAATGTGTACGATCAGATCCATGATTTGAGCGGCAAGGCGGCGGAATACGGCTTTGTCGTTGCGAAATCCGACACTGCCGACAAGTATGCAAACGGCGCGGCGGGGTACACCCTGCAGTACAAGGACGCGAACGTCAACGGTGTCAACACCGCGACGGAGTACAAGTATGTGCAGAACATGAAGTGCAGTGGTGTGGTTGACCACTATGACGGCGAGAATTACCGCCTCTACACCGCGGTCATCACCTACGGCGGCATGACGGGCAGTGCGCTCGAGCAAGCCTATGCCACCGAGTTTTCCGCCCGCGCCTACCTGCGCTATGACGATGCCAACGGCCTGCTCCGTACCCATTACAACAACTACACCGGCACGCCTCATTATCATGCCTGCAGTACCTCGTTCACAGCGGTGCGCGGCATGATGGGCTGATGTGAGAAAGAGGGAGGAACCGCGTTATGAAACACGCCACCCGTTCGTTCACATCCCTGCTGTTGGCGGTATGTCTGACACTGACAACCCTGCTGTGTGTGTGTGTCATGCCCGACACCCGCGCGGCGGTGCTCGGCGACATCGACCAAAACGGTGCGCTCGATTCCCGTGATGTGCGTCTGTTGTTGGCTCACATTGTCAAAAACGACCCGCTTCCCGCCGACAAAACGGCGCTTGCCGATTGTTGTGCGGACGGTGTCCTTGACACAAACGATGTGTATGAGATGCTGCTCTTCATCATGGGCATCAAGACCGCTCCCACCGTTACGACGACTACTACCCGCCCGTCTCTCGATAATGACGGCTACTACGACCAGGTCGTAAAACCGTAATAGGTATTTCCTGAAAACTCCTTCCCACAATAGGAAGGAGTTTTCTCGCTTCGTTCGCGCTTGTTTACAACAAATCGACAATATGGTATAATAAAAAGAAAATAGGACATGAAGGAAGTAGGAATATGTCGGAAACAACAAAGGTGATATTTGAAAAATATCAGGTCAGAAAAACGAAAAAGCAAAAAACCGCGTTTATTGAATACATAAACAACATTGCACAGTGCTATGAGTATGATTTTGAAATTGAAAAGGGAGCGTTCGGCGCCCGTAATATAGTTATCGGAAATCCCGATACAGCGAAGGTTCTCTACACGGCTCATTACGACACGTGCGCCCGGCTTCCTTTTCCGAACTTTATAACGCCCAAAAACTTTTTGGTGTATTTGTTGTATCAGCTTTTGATCGTCGGCGTGTTCTTTGCGTTGACCTTTGTAGTCGGATTTGTCGTTGGATTCATACTGCCGTTTATCCCGATGGCTGAAAATACGACGGATAGGATTCTTTCTTTCTTACCTCAACTTGTATGCTTGTTGTTCCTTTATCTGTTGTTGAACGGTCCGGCTAACAAGAACACCGCCAACGATAACACATCGGGCGTCACGACCGTGTTGGATATTATGAGAGAACTTCCGCGAGACCAAAAAGACAAGGTGGCGTTTGTGTTGTTTGATCTAGAAGAAACGGGGCTTTTCGGATCGTCGTCGTTTGCTTCCAAGCACAAGGCAATAAAGAAACACACACTTGTTGTGAATTTTGACTGCGTTTCCGATGGAGAAACCATGTTGTTCGCGCTCAAAAAAACAACAAAACACTATGCGGAATTGTTGGAAAAGGCGTTTGTTTCCTCCGCTGATATCACCGTTGATATCACCGACGGCGCGTTTTATCCTTCGGATAACGCTTCTTTTAAAGGTGGCATCGGTGTTGCGGCGTTGAAGAAATCCAAGTCCTTCGGAATGCTGTATATGGACAGAATACACACCAATAAAGATGTCATTTATCGTGAAGAGAATATTCGGTTTTTGACGGATGGTGCCGTCAAGTTGGCTGAAATGGTGTAATACAAAAGGCTTGACCGATTCGGTCAAGCCTTTTCGCGTTGTAGGAGACAGTGCTTGTCCCGTGAATTCGACCAACGCGCCGGCCCGTGCTGTCATTGCGAGGGTGCAACGCACCCGTGGCAATCTTTGAAAGATTCTTCGCTTACATTCAGAATGATAGCATAAGCGAAGCGTTCTACATCATGCACAGTATCCAATATATCAGTCCATACACAATGCTCGCCGTCACGCCGTACACAATGACAGGCCCTGCGACGGCGAGCATTTTCACCCCAAGTCCCATGATCATGCCTTCTGCTTGTGTCAACTTAGGACGCAGTGTTTTTTGTCGAATTGGCTCATATTTACTCGATATAGCTCAGATAACAGGACTTTACATTTGTTTTTCTATGTGGTATAGTTAAATAAAAAGGGGCATCGCATATGAAACGATTTTTTGCTGTTCTTATGATTCCGGTTATGCTGGTTTCAATTTGCGGTTGCTCCAAAACAAGTGTAAACAAGAATGCAGATGTTATTTTGACCTTTGCTTATGGGGGAGATAATATCCGTGTTACACTAGAAGATGATGAAGCTGAAAAGGTCAAAGACATTCTGAATGAAAAAGAGTACGATCCCATTTCTTCCGGAGTTCCTTCCTGTGGTTTTGATAAAAACATCTCCCTCAAAGTAGGAAATCGAGTTTTCGCAATTGCTTGCGATACTTGCGACTGCATTCAAGATCTTGGTAATTTACGATATTTTGATATTCCCAAAGAAGATATGGAATACATCCATTCCCTATTTGAAAAACACGGCGGATATTTTCCGTGTATATGATAAAAAGGCTTGCCGACTGGCAAGCCTTTTGCGTTAGAATACAGTTATTATCCAATAAATAAGCCCATACACAATGCTCGCCGTCACACCGTACACAATGACAGGGCCGGCTATTGTGAACATCTTTGCTCCGAGCCCCATGATCATGCCCTCGGTTTTGAACTCAACGGCGGGGGAGGCGATGGCGTTGGCAAAGCCTGTGATGGGGACGAGTGTCCCTGCTCCTGCGTGCTTGGCGATTTTGTTGTAGATTCCCAGTCCCGTGAGCAACGCACTCAGAAAAATGAGCGAGACGGTGCACATCAGTGACGCGGTGGTGCGGTTCAGTCCCATCGTTTCAAACCCCATCACGATGGCCTGTCCGATGGCGCAAATGGTGCCCCCGACAGCAAACGCCTTGAGGCAATCGGCAAAGGCAGGGGAGCGGGGAGCGGCTTTTTTGGAAAGCCGCTGATATTCCTGCGCGGTGATCTCCATGACACAACACATCCTTTTGTTGTTTTGGTGGTAGTTTGCCGCTGTTCCTGCCGCATTATACTTGCATTCACAAGGAAAAGTCGACAAAACAAGGTTGCAGAATTTGGCTGTTTATCCAAATTATTTGTCCAAAGGCGAATACGCATTGACCGTTTTTCGAAAAATGGGTATAATTATTATGAGCAAATTTGCGAATAGGGAGGGCTTTTTATGAAAAGATGGCTGTCTTTGTTTGTTGCCGCGTGCGTTTGTTTGGTGTGTCTGCCGATGATGACAGTCACGGCGGCATTTGACAACACCCATGTCAACACCGGCAATATGGCGTTTGATATCGTGGCTGTCGCGGAATCGCAGATCGGCTACCATGAAGGCTCGCTCTCGGGTGATCCGTCACAATCGGCTCAAGATAACGTGCAAAAGTACGGCGCGTGGTATGTCAACAATGTTGAAGACCTGGGCTCCCCCTCGTTTGCGTGGGCAGCCGCGTTTGTCTCATGGTGTGCGAATCAGGCGGGTATCTCCTCTGACATTGTGTATTATCACGCCTACTGCCCCTATGGTGTTGCTTGGTTTAAAAACCAAGGCGCCTTTCAAGCGGCGGCATCCCGTGGCGGTTCTTATGTCCCCAAAGCAGGCGACATTGTTTACTTCGCCCCTGCAGAAAGTGAACTCGCATCTCACGTCGGCATCGTCCGCTTTGTCAAGGACGGCTATGTCTATACCATCGAGGGCAACGCTGTCGCTCCAAACGGTTACCAGACGGATGAAGGCGTATTTGCCAAATCCTATTCGCTGTCGTATACCCGCCTTCTCGGCTATGCGACTCCCGCCTACACAACAGCAAGCATTTCCGAGGACACATTGACCTCTGAGACGCTTGCCATTGAAAACGGCATCGTCGGCGGTGTGACACCCGGCACGGTTGCCGCCATGAAAGCGAATCTTGCGTCCGCCTACACGATGACCGTGTGGGAGGGGAGTGAAACGGTTGCCGATGACAGCCCCGTCAGAACAGGTCAACACATCGTCATCACCGACGGTGACACGGTGCTCGTTTCCTATACGCTCGCTGTCCGCGGTGATTATAACGGCGACGGCGATGCCGATACTTCCGATGCCCGTGACCTGCTCCGTGCGGTTTCGACGGGCACATGGTCTGCGGCGGCACAGCGGGTCGCTCTCGGCAAGACGGTCGACAGCGGGGTCGGCACCTCGGATGCCCGCAATTTGCTCCGCGCGCTGATCGACGCATGAGAACTTTTGTTACACACAGATCGGATTTGATCGCATAAATCAACAGATAAGAATGAAAAAGGACAGGTGAAACTATGAAACGTATTTCCGCAAGACTGCTGACGATCGTGATGGTGGTGGCGCTGGTGATGACCGCGCTTCCCGTAATGACCGTTTCGGCGGCGTATGACAACACCCATGTCAACACCGGCAACATGGCGGAGGACATTGTCGCTGTTGCCAAGACCCAGCTCGGCTACCACGAGGGTTCTCTGGCAGGCACCACCTCCGGCACCGATAACTACACCAAATACGGCGTGTGGTACGGCAACTACATCGGCGACAGCTCGTTCGGCTGGGGTCAGTGGTGTGCCATGTTCGTGTCGTGGTGCGCCAATCAGGCGGGCATTCCGAGCGACATCGTCTATTACCATGCCTATTGCCCCTACGGCGTGACATGGTTCAAGAATCAAGGTTGCTGGCAGGCTTCCGCCTATCAGGGTGGCTCCTATGTCCCCAAACGCGGCGATATCATCTATTTCAAGAACAGCCAAGGCATCGCCGGTCACATCGGCATTGTTGACTATGTCAGCGGCAGCACCGTGTATACCCTCGAGGGCAACACCTCCTCTGCGGAATATGATCCCAACGGCAACGTGGCGACCGGCAAGTCGTATACGCTGTCCAGTTCCTACATTCTCGGCTACGGCATTCCCGATTACACCACCACTCCCGGTGCTTCCACCGCTTCCAAGCTGGGCACCTATAAGATCACGGCATCGTCCTTGAATGTCCGCTCTTCCGCGAGCACATCCGGCTCGATCGTCGGTGAACTGGCAAACGGCGCGCTCGTGGTCGTTTCCGAACTCTCGAACGGCTGGGGCAAGGTGACGCTCAGCAACGGCACGGTCGGCTGGTGCGCGATCGGCGATTACGGCGACTATATCGGTGTCGATGCGCTCAACACCGACATGACAGCGGCATGGGGAGGAGAGAACCTGTCCATGTCCACCGACAGTGACGGTCGCGTGACCTTTACGAATAACAGCGCCGACGGCATCGCCGTTGACCTGCCGATGCCGCATAAGATCGGCAACAAAACGACCCCCTATCTGAACATTTCCGCCACCGTCAACACGGGCAGCTACTATTTCGGCGTGACCCAGACGGGCTCGGGTTACTTCATGATGCGCGAATGCCATTCGGGCGATGAACTGGTGGTGGCGACCTCCGCAACCTATATGACCACCGATGAGACCCTGCAGATCGACATCGGCTACTGGTGGGCGCCTGAGGAAGGCTACCAGATCGATGACCTCCGTCTCTACCTCAACGGCAATTCTTCCGTAACGCTCAACTATTGCTACTTCGCGGAGAGCCCGAATGTGGTCACCTCCACTGCGTACAACATGCGTAAGGGTACAGGCACCACACCCACCCCGCCCGTTGTCACCACCCCCGAAAATATCACCCTGATGGATCCCGCAACTCTGTCCATTGTTGACCGCACCAAGACGGGCAGCTACACCTACAATAACGGTGCTCTCACGGTCGTGTCCGGTCAGGACAGCGGCTATGACGTGGTGTTCCATCTCAACAAAACGGTCGATATCACCACTTTCAAACGTCTGCTTGTCAGCGTGGAATCGGATGTCCGTTTTGATGTGTCGCTGCTTGTGACCACCGCTGACGGCGACCGCACCTTCTCGCTCCGCAACGACTTCTATCCCGAACTTACCGGCTCGACCGACGGCGAATATATCCCCGCCATGAGCGGCTCGAGAGGTCTGGATTTCCACAACTGCTATGCGTGGAACGGCATCGTTCCTGCGGACGGCAACAGTGTGATCAAAACGGTGACCGTCCGCGTGGGCGGCGCAGGCACGACCAAGCTCAACGGTCTCCAGCTGGCGGCGAGCGATGCGCTCAAGATGTTCAACGACGGCGTCTACAAAACCGACAGCAGTAAGGCCAACACAGGCACTGCCGTCCTGATGGGCGATGTGGACGGCGACGGTCAACTCTCCACCGCCGATGCCCGAACACTGCTCATGCACACGGTCGGTCTCGTCACGCTGAACGGTGATCAGTCCGTTGCGGCAGATTATAACGGTGACGGCGAGATCACCACCGCCGATGCTCGTGATATCCTGCTGGCCATCATTTCCTGATACAAAAGCAAAACCGAGGGCAACCGTCAATGAAAGTTGCTCTCGGTTTTGAATTTTTTTAAAAATTTTCCAAAATTTGCGGATTTTTTCTGCAAGATGTGGTATGATAAACATATCCATTCCGGTCACAACAGAAAGGAGAGATGTCAGATGGCAGAAATCACCGTTACGCGTGAGAGTTTCGAAGCCGAAGTCAAAAACGCCTCACTTCCCGTGCTGATCGACTTTTGGGCAACGTGGTGCGGTCCGTGCAAAATGATCGCCCCCATTGTTGAAGAACTCGCGCACGACTACGACGGCAAGCTGATCGTCGGCAAGGTCGATGTGGACGAGGAACCATCCCTTGCTCAGCAATTCGGCATTCAGAGCATTCCGACGCTGGTGCTCATCAAAGACGGCAAAACCGTGGAAATCTCGGTTGGACTGCGTCAGAAAGCGCAGTTACAGGCGATGATTGAAAAATATATTTAAAAAAGGAGCGCTTTATTATGAAATACGTTTGCGATGTGTGCGGCTATGAATACGATCCCGCTGTCGGTGATCCCGACAACGGCATTGCCCCCGGCACGGCCTTTGAAGACCTTGATGAAAGCTGGGTCTGCCCGCTGTGCGGTGTCGGCAAGGATATGTTTTCTCCCGCTTGATAAACGACATATTTTCACTATAAAAGGAGGAAGATCCCATGAACAAGTATGCAGGTACTCAAACCGAAAAGAATCTGGAGGCGGCGTTTGCGGGCGAATCGCAAGCGCGCAATAAGTACACCTATTTCGCCTCTGTCGCGAAGAAACAGGGCTTTGAGCAGATTGCCGCGCTGTTCCTGAAAACCGCCGACAACGAAAAAGAGCACGCCAAGATGTGGTTCAAAGAGCTCGGAGGTCTCGGTGACACCGCGCAGAACCTCGCTTCTGCCGCGGAAGGCGAAAACTACGAATGGACGGATATGTATGCGGGCTTTGCCGAGACCGCCGAAAAGGAAGGCTTCACCGAGCTTGCCGCCAAATTCCGTCTGGTTGCCGCTGTTGAAAAGCATCACGAGGAGCGCTATCGCGCCCTGCTCAAGAATGTCGAAACGGCTCAGGTGTTTGAGAAGAGCGACGTGAAGGTGTGGGAATGCCGCAACTGCGGTCACATCGTTGTCGGCACCAAAGCCCCTGCGCTTTGCCCGACCTGCGCTCATCCCCAGAGCTACTTCGAGATCCACGCTGAGAACTATTGATTTTCTTAAACCCCAAAAAACCGCCCGACGAGATCGTT
>JAZUOG010000080.1:0-18059 GCA_045604545.1 Acutalibacteraceae bacterium
GGGTGCGGATCCCGCGGCGGGTGGTCGTTAAATAATCCGTCGCGTGAAACGCGACTCCGAAATTTTTCATTATTCATAATTCATTTTTCATTGCCCTTTATACAATCCGTCGGCGAAGCCGACACCTTCCCATCGCCGACAGGCGATATATCCCTTGTCCGAAGGACAAATATCACTCGCACGAAGTGCGAATATCACCCGCGACACCGTCGCGGATATCACGGCCTTTATATATGTTTTTCCTGTCCATGTCGGGCGGGAAGAACAACAAAGAGTATCGGTCTCTTTGACAAAACGAGCATGAATTTTACAAACGAAACGAGGAATATCCCATGATGAAACGATGGCTGACATTGTTGATGTGTGTGGTGCTGATGTGTGCCTTTTCCGTGACAGTATGTGCCGAACGTGCCGAGACGGTGAATTTTTCGCTGATTGCGAACGATGCGAAAGCGGGGGAGAGCGTCATCGTGACGGTGTCCATTCCCGAAAATTCCTATTTCACCAACGCGACGTTGCTGATGCACTATGACCCCGCTGTGATGACCTATGTCACCGATTCGGCGGCAGGCGGCGCGATCTCGCCGTCCGGTGCGTGGGTGCTGAGCAACGATTTTGCCGACAAGGGCTATGTCAAGGCGGTGTATGTCACCATCGACGGCATCGTCGAGGGCGGCGAGCTCCTTACCTTTGAATTCACCGCGAAATCCGAAGCCCCCGCACAATTTTCGCTGACCTTTGACGAATGCATTGGTGTGGACGAAAACGGTATCGAATTTGAGGTGGATTACACGACCGAACCGATCGTTGTCAACAGCGACGGCAGTGTGGCACCGTCGATGCCCGTCACAACAACTACCGCTCTCGCCGAAAAAGAGAATGGCAACAACACCACGGTGCTGTTGATCGTGGCAGGTGTGGCAGTTCTGCTGGTGGCAGGTGTCACCGCTGTGATGGTGTTTTTGAAGAAAAAATCGTGATATCGATAAGGAGAACAGAACCATGAAACGAATTGTCACCGTCCTTGTCTCGCTGTGTCTGATGCTGTCGCTGTGTGCGACGGTGTCCGCAGACGAAGCGAAGGGCTTTGATTATGTGTTGTCCACCGTCAAGCGTGCCGAGGGTGAAAAGATCGCCGCCGGCGAGGAGTTTGCCATCGAGGTATCGCTTACGGCGATCGACAAGCTCGCGATGGTGGAATACCACTTCCGCTATGATAAGACGCTCATGGAGCCTGTCAGCGCCTCGAGCGAGGGTTTCCTGCTTGACTGCGTCATGCAGAGCGCCAACATCACTCCCGCACGCACCGATGCCGAATCAGACACCTACGGTGAAGTGTGGATCACCGGCATGGCGGACGGCGATAAGGTCGTCACCGAAGGCGAGGTCATCAGCACCATCGTGTTCAAAGCCAAAGTTGACATCACCGAGGATTCCCCGATGGTCGGTTACTACGCCGACGGCTGCGACTCGGCATTCTCCAACTATGAATGCGGCATGGTCAGCGGCGGCATCGTGATCGGCGAAGCCGACGCGCAGGATATTCCCTCCGAAATGACCGCGCCCATCAACAATACCGTGCCAAAGGGCAACGGCGGCGCAGGTGTTTCTGACAGCGAACAATCCGAAGGCGGTCCCGTGATGCTCATCGCGGTGATCATTGTCGGTGTGCTGGCGGCAGGCGTGCTTGTCGTACTGCTTGTCATGGCAAAGAAAAAGTGATTGCGGTTGAATGCTTATTGACTTTTTATGTAATTTAGAGTATCATGAATTTATGATACTATGCGCGTGAAGCGCTCTTTTGACGGAGGTGCTTTGGAATGAACGGCATGACAGTGACACTCAACACGGTGCGGCATGAACGCGCTTACGACATTGTGGTCGTCGGCGGCGGTACGGCCGGTGTGATGGCGGCGATCGCCGCGGCAGAAAGCGGCAAGGACGTGCTTATCGTGGAGCGCGGCTATGCGCTCGGAGGCTCTTCGACACTCGCTCAGGTCACGCCGTACATGGGCACGCGTGTCGGTACCGACCGCAACTCCTATTTAAGCAACCGTCTTCAGCGCCTGCTGGAAGAAGAAGGCTATGTTGCCGAGCCGTGGAACAACGCGCCCAAGACGCTGTTTTCTCCCGTTACCAAAACCGTGACACTCGAGAAAATGTGCATGGACGCAGGCGTGGCGATTCTGTACGGTGCCGCCTTTATCGACACCGTGCGCGACGGCGACCGCATCACGGCGGTGCTTTGCCAGACGCTCGACGGTCTGACGCAGATCGACACCGCGTTCGTCATTGACGGCACGGGTGACGCGCAGGTCGCCTACATGAGCGGCTGTCCCTATGAAGCGGGTGACGAGGAAAACCACGGCTACAATCAAAATATGTCGCTTCGCTTTTCCATCAGCGGCATTGACCTGCAAAAGGTGAATGCGAGCCTTGCCGCCATCGGCGAGGACGTGGATCCCGAATCGAAGCATGTGTATATGGCGTCGGTGTGGCAGTCCTGCGAGCCGCCGCTGTCCCGTTTGTTCCGCAAGGCGGTGGAAAACGGCGATCTCGTTTATGAAGACGGCACGTATTTTCAGGCGTTTTCGGCGGCGTCTTTCGGTGAAGGCGTGATGTATTTCAACTGTCCCGAAGCGCCCGACTGCCGCAACACCACCGACCCCTTTGAGGTGTCGCAAGGCGTGATCGATTGCCGCGCATCGGCGGTGAGAATTCACAAATTCATGAAGAAATACCTCGGCGGATTTGAAAACAGCACACTCATCGGCTTTGCTCAGCTTCCCGGTGTGCGCGAAAGCCGCCGCATCATCGGCGAGTATGTCCTCACCATTGAGGATTACAACGCCCGCCGTAAATTTGACGACGGTATTGCCCAAAGCGCCTATCCCGTGGACGTTCACGGCAAGACGGTGCTGGTGCATCCCGACGAATTCAAGCCCGGCGAATTTTTCGAGCTTCCTTATCGTTCGCTCGTTCCCAAGGGCGTGGACAACCTGCTGGTCGTGGGACGCTGTGTGTCTGCCTCCTTCTGGGCGCAGTCGGCGATCCGCATCATTCTGGTGTGTCACGCGATGGGCGAAGCGGCAGGTATTGCCGCGTCTATGGCACTGGATCTTTCCTGTGCCGCAAAACAGGTGGATGGCGCAGCGGTACGCGCAGAAATGTGTGCACGCGGCGGCGCTTTTGTGACGGAATAATCTGTCCCGATAAACACAACCGTGTATTTTTTAAGTAATGGAGGAACATGACAATGAAAACCAGCCTTATGCGTCTGTTGGCGGTTCTGATGGCGATGGTCATGCTGTTTAGCTTTGCGGCTTGCGGCGAAAACACCCCGACCGAAGATCCCACCGCCCAAGGTCCGTCCGAAGCGGAATTGACCGCTGTGCGTGAAGATCTGAAGAAAAAATCCGAAATGCAGAATCTGGGCGACGTGACCGCCATGGAGCTGTATGAAAACGGCGTCCGTGTGGCGAACACCGAGATCAACGAAGCCCGCGACAACAAGAAGATCTATTTCACCGGTGACACCAAGCGTGTTGTCAACTATCCTGATGGCTACATCATCGATATCCCCGCGAACTGGGTGCCGGACTATTCGTTGTCCCTCCGTTCCCGTTACGATACCGACGAAGTCACCCTGATCGCGACCCGCGAAGATGACGGCGTGAACTATCACAAGGATTTCGATGCCTATATGGACGCGCTGTACCTGTACCTCAAGAACCCCGATTTCCAGAAGAACAACGGCGTGTCTGTTGTTGAGAAGGAAAAGACCGTTGAAGTCGGCGACTGGAAAGCGGAGATCTATCGCGTCAAGATCAACGGCTGTAAAGAAGGCACCAAGTGCTACTACACCTATGTTGACTTCTACAACGATCTCAACAACACCGTTCACATGATGTTCAAGGCGGTTGATGACCGCACCTTTGACGATGTCATCAACTCCTTCAAGCGTGTGGCGCAGAAGGGTCACCCGATGGATAGCTGGACCTATCCGCAGGCCAACAACCCCAACTGGAACGACACCACCAAGACCTACTATGAGAACCTGATGAAGCAGGAGCATGTGGATTGGGGTCTGTTCTCCTACAAGCTCCAGACCACCGGCTGGAACGTGAACATTCCGTTGTTCGAGAAGAAGACCGAGTTCACCTTCCCGATCATCTCCGAGTATGTCCACTACGGCGCGCAGTCGAATATCAATGCGCCGATGAGACCCAACGACTTCCCCAACAAGTTCTCCGAGAAGGTGGAAGCCGACGGTCGTATGATGCAGGTTACTTATCAGTACACCGTCAACAACAACATGGACCTCACCTTCTACAACCCGCTGATGGATATCTATCGCGGCACGGACGAGTCTGTGCAGGTTCTCACCAACTTCGCCGAGGGCGCCGCTGAGTTTGACAAGCCGTTCTTCTTCCGTCTGAACAACGAGATGAACACCGACTGGACCAGCTACTGCGCAATGGCGAACATGCTCGATCCCGACATCTTTATCGACGGTTGGGTCAAGCTGTATGACATCTTCACCCAGACCGGCGCGAACGAATATGCCATGTGGGTGTTCAACGGCTTCGACAACTCCTACCCGCCCTACAAGTGGGCTGACTACCGTTGCTATATGCCCGACGCGCAGTATGTCGACCTCATCGGTCTGACCGGCTACAACATGGGTACCAACGATGCGGGTCAGGGCACTTGGAAGTCCTTCTCCGAGCTGTATGACGGCATTTGCGAGTCCGCGGGTTACACCAAGTACTTCAGCGATTGGCCGTGGATCATCTCCGAGTTCGGCTGTGTCTCCCGTGAAAAAGAGGGTCAGGACGTCGCCGCGAAGGCCGCATGGATCACCGAGATGTTTGACTGCTTCGAGCAGGGTAAATACCCGAACATCAAGGTCGCTGTGTGGTTCAACGCCAACGACTATGATCAGAACGGCAATGTGACCAACAAGCTGATCATCGACAAGGATCCCGAGGTTGTTGAAGCATTCAAGGACGGCTTTGCCAGAACCCAACCCAAATAAATACCGTTACTGACTATCGGCGCGCTCCGTTTTTCGGGGCGCGCCGATATGAGGTTGCGGACATTGTTGCCGTGTGGCATATGAAAGGACGAATGAACGATGCGAAACATGAAAAAACGGACAGCACTGCTGATGGTGTGCGTGATGCTGTTATGCTTGCTGACCGCCTGCACCGAATCCAAAGCGCCCACACCCGATAACATCGGCGCGGGGGCGACGGACGACCCTGCGCTGACGGCGGTGCGTGAATCCCTCATCAAGCCGAGCGAAACGACCGACCTCGGCGATATCACGGCGATGGAGGTGTATGTCGACGGCGAGCGTATTGCGGGCGACACGGTCGACACCTCCAAGGACGTCAAAAAGCTCTACTACACCGAGAGCGGCAAGCGCGCCGTACATTATGTCGACGGCTTTATGCTCGATTTGCCGTCCGACTGGGTGGCGGATTATTCGCTGTCGCTTCGCTCGCGTTATGACTCCGAGGAAGTCAGCCTCATCGCCACCCGCGAAGACTACGGCATCACCTATCATCACAGCACACAGGCGTATCTCAACGACACCTACAAGGTGCTCAAAAATGCGGAATTTCAAGCAAACAACGGTGTGACCGAGCTTGATGAGCAGACGATCACCGTTGATGGCTGGACGACCGAGGTGTACCGCGTCAAGCTGGAGAACTGCAAAGACGGCGTCAAATGCTATTACACCTATGTCGACTATTACGACAACCTCGGTCACACGGTGCACATGATGATCAAGTGCGTCGATGACCGCGATTTCACCGATGTGATCACCTCGTTCAAAACCATCGCCCAAAAAGGCGAAGCGGGCGACAACTGGACGTATCAGCAGGGCAACAACCCCCACTGGAACGAGACGACCACCGCTTACTATGAAAATCTGATGAAGCAGGATCACTGCGACTGGGGCATCTTCTCCTACAAGATGCAGACGACCGGCTGGAAGGTCAATATTCCGCTTCTCGAGAAGAAGATCGACTATGAGTTCCCCATCATCTCCGAATACAGCCACTTCGGCGGCATGGAGAAGATCGGCGGGGAGCTGAAGGCGTCGGATTTCCCGAATGCGTTCTGTGACAAGGCGGAAAAGGACGGCCGCATGATGCAGGTGACCTATCAGTACACCGTCAACAATAACAGCTCGCTCACCTTCTATAACCCCATTTTTGATATCTACCGTGAGACCGATGAAGCCATCGACATTCTCACCAACTACGCCGAAGGCGCCGCCAAAATGGACAAGCCGTTCTTCTTCCGTCTCAACAACGAGATGAACACCGACTGGACGAGCTACTGCGGTATTGCGAATATGCTCGATCCCGACATCTTCGTTGAGACGTGGATTACGCTGTACGACATTTTCACGCAAACGGGTGCCAACGAGCACGCCATGTGGGTGTTCAACGGATTTGACACGTCCTTCCCGCCCTTCCGTTGGTGCGATTATCGCTGCTATATGCCCGATGCGCAGTATGTCGACCTGATCGGTCTGACCGGCTACAACATGGCGCATGGCTACTGGCACACCTTCCGCAAGCTGTATGATGACATCGCCGAGGAGTACAACCAATATTTCTCCGAGTGGCCGTGGATCATTTCCGAATTCGGTTGCAGCGTGAAGGACGGTTGCTCAAAAGCGGACTGGGTGACGGATATGTTTGATTGCTTCGAAGAAAACCGTTTCCCGAACATCAAGGTCGCCGTGTGGTTCAACTGCAACGACTATGTGAACGGTCAGGTGACCAACGAGCTGGTCATCGACAAAGATCCCGATGTCATCGCCGCGTTCAAGGACGGACTCGCCCGTACACAACCGTGATGACACCGTAAAGGAGGTTTTTTCATGAAACAATGGCTCTGTGCGTTGCTTGCCGTGCTGATGCTGTGCGGCCTTGCGGCATGCACGCAGGACAAAACGCCCGACAAGCCGCAAGGTCCCACCGAAGCGGAGCTGACCGCTGTGCGTGAAAACCTTCAAAAGAAATCCGAGATGGAGGGCCTTTCCGCCATCACGGCAATGGAACTGTATGAAAACGGCGTGCGCGTGGCGCATGACGACATGGTGCAGGTGCGCGACAACAAAAAGATGTACTACACCGGCGACACCAAGCGCGTGGTCAACTATCCCGACGGTTACCGTCTGGACATGCCCGCCGACTGGACACCCGATTACAGCCTCGCGACGGCACGCTCGCGGTATGTCACCGATGAGCTGACCCTCATCGCGTCCGACGAAACCGACACCATGTTTGTCTACAACTACGCCCGCGACATGGAAGACCCCCTCGCCATCGGCAAGGAATATGTCCGCGCGACGTTTCAGTATATCACCGCACAGAGCTATGTAAGCAAGAACGGCGTGACCATACTCAGCGAGGAAACCATCGACCGCGGCGACAGAGAACAATTGTATGTGCTGAAAATGCACGTCGGTGACTTCGCCGCCGACATGAAAAGCTATTACACCTACGCCGTGCTGTACACCGATCTGCGCATCGTACACATGATGTTCAAATGCGTCGATGACCGCGATTTTGCCGATGTGTACACCAGTGTGAAGCTGTGCGCCAAAAAGGGCGCGGCGGTCGACACGGTCACCTATCCTGCAGGCGATAACCCCGCGTGGAACAGCGACACCAAAGCGGTGTACGATTACATGATGAACACAAGCGAGACCATGTGGGGCATTTACACCACCAATCTCAAATGGGGCGGTGTTGACGACCTGCGGTTCAAAATGACCGAGCGGTATGTCGACCATAAATTTACGTTTGTGTCCACCTATACCGACGACATGAACGAGCCGTTTCCGCTCATCGGCGCCAATCAGGCGCATGACGACGGCCGCATCATTCAGTTCACCTTCCACATGGAAGAAGGCTTCGGGAACACGATGGCGCAAAAAGCGCCGCTTCTCGATGTTTACCGCGGCAAATACGACGAGCGGTTCCGCGAACTGGCGCGGGAGATCATCGCGTTCGGTCACCCCATTCTGATGCGCGTCAACAACGAGATGAACTCCGACTGGACGACCTGGTCGGCGATCAACACCATGTGCGATCCCGAGATCTTCAACGATACGTGGATCCGCCTATATGATATTTTCGAAGAAGAGGGTGCGAATGCCTACTGCATCTGGGTGTGGAATCCCCAGTCGGAGCATTCCTTCCCCGATGCCAACTGGAACGATATCCGCACCTATATGCCGGGGGCTGATTATGTTGACATGGTGGGACTCACCTCTTACAACTTCGGCTCGGAATACGAATGGCAGAGCTTTGAACAGCTTTACCAAGTCCTCGAGGACTATTTCAGCGTACAGTTCGGTGACTGGGGCTGGATCATTTCCGAATTCGGGTGCAGTGACAACACCGAAGACGATTCCGACCGCAAGGCACAGTGGATCACCGATATGTTCACGTGCCTCGATGAGGGCATTTTCCCGAACATCAAAGTGGCGGTGTGGTTCAACGCCAACGACTATTACGCCGACGGTACGATCATGCGCGAAATCGCGATCACCGATGACAAGAAATCCCGCGAAGCGTTCAAAGCGGGACTGGCCGACTGAAAGGAACAACTGCTATGACCAATACGATCAAAAAAACGGTGAGCATACTGCTTGTGTGTATCCTGCTGACGGGTGCGTTTGTCGGTTGCGGTGAGAACGACGCGGTCGTTTACGGCGGCAACCTCACCGATAAAACCGTCGATGCCGCCGGCAAGCCGACCGTGAATGCGCCCATTCCGCTGTCGGGCTTTGAAGATCTGACAAACGGCAACGGCGAAGTGATGTATCAGATGCTCTGCGAGCTGTCCGACACCTACACCGTCAGCTGTGACGCGGCGACCGCGCTTGTTGTCACCACGCCGCGCGGAGAAACCGAAGGCACGACCGCGGTGAATGTGTCTGTCAATGCGGGCGAGACGGTCACCATCAAGGCGACGACCGCCGCTCCGTTCACCAAAATCAACGTCACCGTCAAAGCGGACAACCACGAACAGCGCCTGCCTTATGACGCGCGTTTTACGGTCGATCCCGCCACGCTCGATCTCTACGGCGATAACACGAAAGTGCCCGCCGCGACCGAAATTTCCTATCAAAAGCGCACGGGCGGCACCTATGTCTATCTCAACAACCCCGAAAAACTGCAAAAAGAGGACGTCGGTCAGGCGATCCTGCGGGACGAAGGATTGTCGGGCGATGTGCAGGTGACATGGGAGCACTCGAACTACACGGGCGGCTTTATCTATCTTGGGTATCAGCTGAAAAACGAGGGTACCGAAGACGCGTTCGTGACGGTGATGAACGTCGGCTACCAGACGACGGGCGAGTGGCTCGGTCAGCAGTCGTGGTCGGATTACTATAATCACCGCTTCGAGCTTCCCGACGACTATTTCACCGAAAACGGCGCGGAGTCCGAGCGCTATCGCGGGCAGAACTTCCTCGATTACACGCCGCGCGTGTTCCAGCCGACCACCTACCGCATTCCCGTCGGTGAATATATCTATGTCGTCGGCGGCACATCGAAAGATGCCTACAACGAGACAAACGTGGCGGAAACGGCCGATATCTTTGTCAAAAAGGGGCATTGCACCAACGCCGCGGCGAATTTCTTCGTGACGGGCGGCAAGGTGACGGGTACGTTCTATTGCTATCAGAACCCCGATCAGGTGAAAGCCGAGCCCGAAGAGCAGGGGTACATCACCCTGCGAAACGGTACGCAGTTCGGCTATCAGTATAAAGGCGTTGACTACCACGCGGGACTCATCGAAAGTAACCCCGTGTTTGTTGTCAACGATCAGACTCCTGCGGGTTCGCTTCCTGTTGTGTATGAGAATTATTACGACGAGACGGCGCAGTTTAACCCCATGCCCCATGAGGAATTTCACAGCAAGCCGAACACCGTTGAGCGTCACAGCTGGACGACCAATATCAACCCGCAGAATAACCGCCGCGGTGTGGGCACGGATATGTCGAGCTTTGAATGTGTGACGGTCAAGGGCGACACGGTGGTCATCGATACCGAGCATGCCGACGGCACCGGCAACACGGGCAACTTCGGCAACTGGATGATCGATTACCACGACAACATCACGCTTGTCAACCAAGGTGACAAAGACCGCACCTTCACCATCAACAAGAGCGCCAACGGCGCGTTGATGGCGTATGTTGCCGATCGTGAGGGCAACCTTCTTGCCACCAAATGCACCATCGTCCCCATTGACGGCTCTCCCGACACCCGTCACTGGCAGATGTATGAGGTGACCGTTCCCGCCCATTCGTCACTGCAGCTGACGGTCAGCTTTCTGCTGATGGGCAACTCCTACGGCGGTGTCGGTCACTGGATCGATGTGAAATAAAAAAGAAAAAGGCACCCTTCGGGGTGCCTTTTTCAGTGAAATCGAGCGCGATGCGCTCGGTGAAATCCGACCTGCGGCCGGATGACATTTGCCCTTCGGGCAAGTGACATTCGCACTCCGTGCGAGCGATAAGGGCAATGAAAAATGAATAATGAATAATGAAAAATTTCGGAGTCGGCTTCGCCGTCGGATTGTATGACGACCGCCCGCCGCGGGATTCGCACCCAGCCTGTCATTGCGAGGGCGGTCACGCCCGTGGCAATCTTTAAAAGATTCCTCGCTAGCGCTCGGAATGACAAAGTGTCGCTTACGCTCGGAAGGACATGCTTATCCCTTTTTCTTCATCACTGCCGACAGGATCAGACCGACGGCGGTGACGGCGGCGCATATGCCCACGATGATCACATCGCCCGTCTCAACAGCGGTGATGTCAAAGCCTTCTTCCGTTTGCATCGCATGGAAGAACAGCACCGCGCCGACACCCGCCGCGACAACAGCGACCAGCATGGAAATGAGCGACGGGAGCTGGGTTTTCGCCTTTTCGACCGCGCGCAGACGCGGGCTTTGCAGGTCAAGTGTCATCGCGATCGCCGCGCCGCCCACCACCGTGACGATGGTTTCGGGCACCATATACGCCGCGTTGTACACGAGCGAATAGAGCAGTCCCTGCGCGGTGGGAATGGACACGCCCTCCCACACCGTGCAACCCGAGATCACATGGCAGAGATAGCGGATCACACACGCGACGAGGATACCGCCGACCACCTTGACGGTCTGGGACGTGCGGAGGTTGCGGAAGATACCGCACAGACCGAGGGCGGTGAATGCCACGATGTAATCGAGCATCACAATGGCGACCGCCGCCATGGCCGAGGTCGCATAGGACAGGTTGTTCAGTCCCGACAACAGCTGCAACAGCGCGCCTGCCAGACCGACAAGCAGTCCCCACATTGTGCCGTGACGATACGCGATCAGCGCGAGGGGGAGCATACTGCACAGCGTGACGGAACCGCCGTAGGGCATGCTGACGATGGGAATGAGCGAAAGCACAAACGATGCCGCGAGCATGATCGCGCTTTCAGTCAGACGAATGGTGTTTTTCATGAGTTTTCGCCTCCGATAAAATAGTGTTCATCATAAGGCAATAAAAAAGCGCCTTTTCGCATCGTAACGCGGAAAAGACGTTTAAAACAGCGGTGCCTTTTTTCGTCGATCGCCGAAAACGGGCACACCTATGAAAACATCCCTCCGCCGGTATTACCCGGATCAGGTGATAGGGTTACAGGCACACACCTGCTCTCAGCCGACGTCAAGTCAGCACCCCTTGTTTGCTTTTTTGTTGCTTTGTGACTGCCTTTATTATAGTCACACGGTCGTTTTTTGTCAAGTAGAGCTTAAAAAATAGGCTAATACTCTAAATTTTTAATAAAGAATTCACAAAAATTGTTGCATTTCACCATAGTAAGTGCTATAATATAGCTTGCATTTTAGCGTGATAAAAAGGAGGCGCGGCTTTTGGCAGAACAATTTATCGGCGTTGACCGCATGGAACACGCGGTCGCCCTGTTCGGCAGTTTTGATGAAAACATCAAGCTCATTGAACAGCATTATCGCGTGGACATCACCAACCGCGGCTCCGACATTCGCATCAGCGGTGACGTCGAGGCGGTGGACAAAGCGGTCCGTGCGATGAACGGACTGTTGCAGCTCATCAATCGCGGCGAACAGCCGGGCGAGCAGAATGTCCGCTATGTCATGATGCTTGTCGACGAAGGAAGCGATCGCGACCTGCCGCAGTTGTCCTCATCGGACAGCATCGCCGTCACAGCGAAGGGCAGTCCCGTCAAACCCAAAACCCTCGGACAAAAGAAATATGTCGAGGCGATCCGCCAAAACACCGTCACGGTGGGCGTCGGTCCCGCCGGTACGGGCAAGACCTATCTGGCCGTCGCGATGGCGGTCAAGGCGTTTCGCGCCAAGGAGGTCAACCGCATCATTCTGACGCGCCCCGCCGTGGAAGCGGGCGAGAAGCTCGGCTTTTTGCCCGGCGATCTGCAGTCGAAGGTCGATCCCTATCTCCGTCCGTTGTATGACGCACTGTTTGAAATGTTGGGCGCGGAAACCTATCAGAAATATCTGGAACGCGGCAATATCGAGATCGCGCCGCTCGCCTACATGCGCGGACGCACGCTCGATGACAGCTTCATCATTCTCGATGAAGCGCAAAACACCACCCCCGAGCAGATGAAAATGTTCCTCACCCGCCTCGGATTTAATTCGAAAATGGTCGTGACAGGCGACGTGACCCAGATCGACCTTCCCGACGGACGCAAAAGCGGACTCAAGGAAATTCTCAAAATCCTCAAAAATGTGGAGGATATCGCGATTTGCGAATTCAGCCAGAAGGACGTTGTCCGACACCAGCTCGTGCAACGTATCATCGAGGCTTACGAACGCTTTGAAAAGACAAAACGTTCGTCGGAAGAAAGGAAGCGAGTTCAAAATGGCAAAAGTAAAGGTAGTAATTGAGAATAAGCAAAAAACCATCAAGGTTCCGACCGGTATGCGTATGCTGATGCGTCGTTGCTGTAACGCGGTGCTGGAAAATGAGCATTTCGGCGAGGCGGCGATGGTGGATATCTCCATTGTTGACAACGAGATGATCCGTCAGATCAACCGTGACACCCGCGATATCGACAGCGTGACGGACGTGCTGTCTTTCCCGCTCGGCGAAAACGGTGTCTATGACCGCCACCCCGAAACGGGGGCGTATATGCTCGGCGACATCGTCATCTCCATCGAGCGCGCCGAACAGCAGGCGGAGCAATACGATCATTCTTTCCAGCGTGAGGTCGGCTATCTTGTGGTACACTCGATGCTTCACCTTCTCGGTTATGATCATGTCGAAGGCGGTTTGCAGGCGGTGCGCATGCGTGAGCATGAGGAGCAGGTCATGCAAAAAATCGGCTTGCCGCGCGACGGCAGTTATGTGCTGAACTCCTGATATAGACAAAGGCACCCCATAAAAAAGGCACCCGTTTTGGGTGCCTTTTTCAGTGAAATCGCGCGCGTTGCGCTCGGTGAAATCCGACCTGCGGTCGGGTGAAATTTGCCCTGTGGGCAAGTGAAATTCGCACTTCGTGCGAGTGAAGGAGTCCGCTGACGCGGACGGATCATATAAAGGCCGCCCGCCGCAGGATTCGCACAAATATCACAGTAACGCACCGACAATGTAGGGACCGTCGTCCTCGACGGTCCGCCAATGTACCTGTCCCGATACGGACCACCGGGGACGGTGGTCCCTACGAATGGCATGGCAAAATCCTGCGTCATCGCACCCAACTTGTCATTGCGAGGAGCGCTAGCGACGTGGCAATCTTTAGAAAAGATTCCTCGCTTACGCTCGGAATGACAAGGGGAACGTCTCCCTGTGACTGTTGACATTTTGTCAAAAGTTCGGTATACTGTAGGGAGTATAACTCCCGTTTGGTACAAGGAGGAGAAAAACGATCATGTGGTGTTTGAATTGCGGTCGCAAGCAACCGCAAAATGCGACCTATTGCCAATACTGCGGCGAAACAAAAGAGGTCTTTGCGGCGGACAAGCCGAAGACTCCCGATGCCGTATTTGCCAAAAATCTGCGTATGCAGTCGATGGCGTATTATTTTATGGTGCTGTCGGGCTTATTGCTCGTGCTGTTGGAAATCGCGACGGTGGCGGTGTATGCCGTTAACATTTTCCGTCTGATCATCAGCGAAAACATCGTGATGGATAATTTCTATGCGGCGATGTCGTTGCAGGAGCCGTTTGCCACCATCTTCTCAGTGATTTCCCGTGTGGTGATCTTGCTGATGGGTGGCTCGCTGATCACGGCGGGCGTGTTCATCAAAACGCAAAAGCGCAAGATGCTCAGCTTTGTGTCGGGCGGCTTGTTGCTTGTCTGGTTGCTTCTGGACATGGTCGGCGTGACGGCCGCAATGGGCGTGAGCCCTGTGATCGGCGCGATGGTGCTGACCATTCCGATGATCGTCGGCTATTTCGGTCACCCGTATCTGTCAAAGAGCGCGATCAGTTCGGTTGTCCGCATCTCTCTTGCGACGCTGACACTGTTCCTGTTGCCGTTCCTGTTCGGTTTGCTGATCGACGTGCTGTTCGGTGTGTTCAAGCTCGGTGATTTCGCGGGTCTGTGCGATCCCTTTGTGGCGCTTGTCACCATCGTGGTGATTGCCGTGACGCAGTTGTCCGCCGTCAGCCGCATGGCGATGTTCTTTTCCCAGCTTCCCGACCTGTGCCGTCCGCGCCGCGTGAAAAAGACACCCGCCGGACGCCGTCAGATGGTCGATGAGAAAGCGCCGAGATCCCGTCGCCGTCCTTAAAAGACATACAAAAAAGAGCTGTTCCGAAATGGGAGTTGTCCTTAGCGGAGAATTATAAAAGAGAACGTAGGGCGGGATGTACGGGGCTCAGGACGGTGGTCCTGCCTCGCGGATTGCGGTATCGCGTGAATGATGCGTTCAGCGGGATTGATCTTGCGGCGGTGCAATTTGAGTGGATCTGAACGATTTTTACATGTCCCCACACTTTTTTTAGGGAAAGGGTGGGGACAATTTTTATAAAATAAAATATAATAATACCTGTTGAAACGGTCGAAAAGGGAACAAGCCTTTTTGGGGCTTACGGGTGACGGTTTCAACAGCGGTGCGGGTGATACACCAACCCGCATTGCTTCAGAAAGGTTCGGAAAGGGGCATACACCATGAAACATGCAACAAAATGGATCGCTTTGCTGGCGGTACTCTGGATGCTGATGAGCCTGATTCCGCTGGGAGCGGTGTCGGCAGTCGGTGCAGGTGTATCGGTAGCAACGTGGAAAGATTTCCGCGAAGCACTGATGTCACCCGATGTAACAGATGTGTATGTTGCTGAGGGCGTTACTATTCAACACACCTTCGATGCTGATAGGGAAATCGAAAGTGATGTGCGTGTAGATGTGGTCGGTACCAAACGCTTGAAAATTGACGGCTCCGTTGAATTCACAGGCTCGATCAATGAAACGGGATTGATTTGTCTTTGGGAAAGCTCCTGTTCCTTGACCGTGTGCGGAAGCGGATCGTTGTTTTATTGGCTGCGACACGGCGTAGACGGCGATGTCATCCATATTGAAGAGGGTAATCTGTTTTATCTGTCGGGAGGCACGCTAACCATACAGGACGACGTACAGATCTTTTTAAAATTTGGATGGGTTGAAGCAAATCATGTCTTTGAGCAATCGCCGATCGGCGGTGTGCGTGGAAAGGTAAACATCGAAGGCGGTATTATTTCAGGTCACACGATCTTCAGCGAAGGCATTGATTGGACGGTGTCGGGTGGATTTTTTGATTGCGCTGCGCAATATGATTATGATATGGCGATTTCTTCCGGCTCGATGAACATCTCGGGCGGTTCTTTCGAAGGCGGCATATATTACAGTGGCAACAGCGTTATATTGCGCGAGGGCGCTAAATGGATTTCAGCAGACGGCAACTGCTATGACACGGTACAGTCACGGCAAGCAGGGCTCGCCTGGAAATGTGGGTTTGCCATACAAGAGCCCACCGTGTCGGACGGCATGGTTACAAAGGATCTGGGAACGATCGTTGCAGGTATGCATTATCCGATTCGTTTTTCCGCTAACTCATTGGGATATTCACTTCTCTCGTGGAATCTTTCTACAGAATCCCATCTGTATGTGTATGACGGCAATCGTCAATTGGTGGAGCACCTCGTTGCCGCGGGTTCTACCCCCGTTGATTATGATTTAAATTCACTTGCGGCAGGAGACTATTCACTGGTAGAAACGGTGATGATGAAAAAAGGCGATAAGGAGGTCACAAGCACCTCTCACACCTTCACCTTCACCGTCACGGATAGTATTCAACGTCTGACACGTGCAGAGGTTTATGAGATCCAGCGCCCCGCACCGGGACAAAATCCGGATTTTACTTGTGATCTGGATAATCCTCCGCATTGCACAACACCGGTTATCCGTTGGTATGCACTGGATGCACACGGCACAAAAGGTGCTGCGATGACGGCAAACGATACGTTTAAGGAAAACACGGTCTATCGTGTAGAAATACTGTTAAACACCATAGGCGACCGCGTATTTGATTTCAACGATGATGAGGCGTATGTTTGGATCAATCGTGAGGACGGACACTTTTATTATCCTGAGCAAAATGACTTCACTTCGGTGATACTGTATGCAGATTATGACACAGCCAACTGCATCACCGATATCAACATCATCGATGTGCAGTACCCCATCGGCGGCAAAACGCCCGATACCGAGGTCATCGTGACGAACCGGGCGTATGCGGTGCCGTACAGCAACGGCTCGGAGATCGAGTGGTATTACGAAACCAACCCCGGCACAGCGGCGGCGGGCTTCTCGAAACTCGACGGACGGTTTAAGACGGATCGCCGCCATCAGGCGTATGTGACGCTGCAAACCGACGAGAACTATTGGTTTGCAACCGACAACCAGGGTAATCTCGCTGTCAACGTTCTCTTTGACAACGAGCCGATGGCGTTTGCCTATGCCACCGACCCTTATACGGACGACGGTGCTGTGAGCACTATCGAGGTGGCACATACCTTTGAACGCGCGCAGGAGGTGGACGGTGTGTTCATCGACGGTATGTGGTTGCGAGACGGTCAATATCTCGACAGCGCCAACTGGGGCATCAAAACCGAAGAAACTGTCGACAAAGAGGCAGGCTATGCGTACTATAACGACGGTGTGCTGACCCTGCACGATTTTCGGTGGGGGACCCGCGGGGATTATGTGGCGGTGTACTCTCAAAAGCCGCTGACCATCCGCACACAAGGAGATTCGGAGCTGATTTCGGGCGACGAAGGTATTGTGGCAACGGACACCCTCACGCTTGAAGGTAACGGTTCGCTGTATATCGAGAGTCAGTCGGCCGGCATCCGTACGCACGGCACCTTGACCGTCGAGAGCGGTACCTGGCGGATTTACGACACCGGCTACAACGGCTTGTGGGCGTTTGGGGACGTGATCTTCAACGGCGGCTACATGAATGCCTACGGCGAAGGGGTTGCCGTGGAAGGTGACGAGACGAAGCTGACCTTCAACGGCGGCACGTTGGTTGCCAATTCCTACGACGGCACGGCGATTTCGTCTCTGGAAGTGGACATCGCAAACGGCGCGGCTGTGACGGTGTCCACAGAGACAAACGGCGACAATGCCGCCGCGTGGGACGGCACGACCGATTTTGCGGAGTATGCGTTTGTGCAGATCACGGTTGAAGAAACGCTTCTCGGCGACATGGACTTCAACGGCACGCTCAACATGCGTGACGCGATGATGCTTTACAGCGGCGTCAGCGGCAGTATAACGCTCACCGCTGAGCAGACCGCGGTTGCCGACTACAACGAAGACGGCAGCATCAATATGCGCGATGTGATGCTTCTCTATGCCTTCATCAGCGGCAAATAAGAGAAATAATATGGAAAAAGGCACCCTATAGAAAAAGGCACCCTTCGGGGTGCCTTTTTCAGTGAAATCGAGCGCGTTGCGCTCGGTGAAATCCGACCTGCGGTCGGGTGAAATTTGCCCTTCGGGCAAGTGA
>JAZUOG010000081.1:0-28735 GCA_045604545.1 Acutalibacteraceae bacterium
TTCACAATTCATTTTTCATTGCCCTTTTACAATCCGGCCGCGAAGCGGACTCCTTCACTCGCACGAAGTGCGAATTTCACTTGCCCGAAGGGCAAATTTCACCCGACCGCAGGTCGGATTTCACCGAGCGCAACGCGCTCGATTTCACTGAAAAAGGCACCCCGAAGGGTGCCTTTTTCTATAGGGTGCCTTTTTTCTGTATCAGTTACCGCTGATGAAGGCGTAGAGAAGCATGACATCTCTCATGTTGACGGTGCCGTCCTCGTTGTAGTCGGCAACCGCGTTCTGTTCCTCGGTAAACGTTATACTGCCGCTGACACCGCTGTAAAGCATCATCGCGTCACGCATGTTGAGCGTGCCGTTAAAGTCCATGTCGCCGAGAAGCGTTTCTTCAAACAGGATCTGCACAAACGCATAGTCCGCAAAATCGGTCGTGCCGTCCCACACAGCGGCATTGTCGCCGTTTGTCTCTGAGGAGACCGTCACGGTCGCGCCGTCGGCGATGTTCATGTCGCAGAAGCTGATGGCATACTCCGTCGTCGCCGATGCGATCAATGTGCCGCCGTTTACCGTCACGGTCGGCCAGTCATCGCCGTAAAGACCGCCGTCATCGCCGAATACCGTGAAGACTCCGCCGTTCATCGTCATGTCGCTGTAAAGCCACACGCCCTCGTACATTTCACCGTTCATATACCACGAGCCGCTGTCGACTGTCAGTGTGCTTCCCGCAAACAGACCTCTCTGTCTGCCGTAGAAGGATGCCGTGCCGTCACCCGTCAGGGTGAGCGGTGCGCCGCTGTTGATGCCGTACTGTGCGGAACGCAACGTGCTTTCGCCCTCCGCGTTGATGGCAAGCGCGTTAAAGCACGCGATGCCGTCATAGTCGTTCATCGTCTCCCAGGAAAAATCGTGAAGCGTCAGCACGCCGTCCTCATAATAGGCATAGCCCGCCTCCTTATCAACGGTGTCCTCGGTCTGCACCCCCCAGCGGCTGTTGTCAAGGTACAGTCCGTCCGTCAGACACATACCGTCGATAAATACGCCGTCAATCGTTTTGGCAAGTTCAAAGGTACGGCACGCCTCCAGCTGATCGCACTTGCCGTCCGCAAGATAAGAGTCGGTCGCATAGAAGAAATTCACAGGCACACGGTCGATGGTGACATTCACTGCGAGGTTGCCCTCGTTGTCGGTGGCAAGCCAGCAACCGTCTTCTGCCGCCACCGTCACATACGCCTGATGGCGGCGGTCGGACATAAATTTGCCGTCAAGCTTCGAAAAGCCCGCGTTGCCCGCCGCTTCCACGTACCATTCCACATCGCCGCCGGTGGCATACCCCACCGGAATGATGCGGTCGTCATCGAGTGTGACATAATAGGCGTCGGGAATCTTGCCGCCGAGGGGGTATTGCACATCGCCCAGCGCGATGTCGGTGATGCAGTCGGCGGTGTTGTATTCCGTGTACATCACCGCGGCCTTGTCCGAAAGATAATACGACAGCGCCGCTTCGCTGTTTACGTACGAGGTGCGGTTGTCGAGGTTCAGCGTGCGTCCTGCGGACGCCATCACGCGCACCTCCAGGCGATACTTCGTGTTGTCTTTAAATGCGTCATCCACACCGAGTGTGCCGACAACGTTGCCGTTTTCGTCCAGCTCACACCACGTGATGCCGCCGAAGTCGGTATAGGCGCTTTCGATCTGCGCCGTGAAATCGGGCGTCTGTCCGGGAGCGGGACGCATAATCTCTTCCACATCGACAAAATCCGTCACGCCCGACGAAGAGGTGGTGGCGGACAGGGTGCCGAAGAGACGGTACACCGTGCGGATCTCTTCCGTACCGAATACGGTGATGCCGGTATTGGTTGCCGATGAATAGAACGGCTTCTCTCCGTTGACCGTTGCCGCCACATCGTCAGCCCATGTGTTCGGATAGATCGCCTCGGATCGGATCATGACGGTGTATTCATTGCCCGCCTTGAAGGAGGTCGATGCGTCCATCTCAATGCCGTTTTCATACCATACGACATCGGTCACTTCCGCCACCGACATCTGTGCAGGGGCAAGCGACACCGTCTGACAGGGATAACCGCCGACCGACGGCGGCACAACACCGATCAGATCGAGCGCGGTGAGCGAAGCGGGTCTCTCGGAGAGCGCCGTATACATCGCCCCCACCGTCATAAACTTATTTGCCGACTGCGAGGGCAGAGTCATGGTGTCCGTATACGCACTGCCTCTTGCCGTGACCGTACCGCCAAAGCGGCCGTCTTTGGTCACAAAATGGCACAGCGGTCCTGCCTCCAGCTCCAGCGCCAGCATATAGACGCGGTCGCCCGTGAACACATCACCGTCCGTCATTTCGCGAAGGACGGTTGACTCGCTGTTCTCATACCATTTAGCGAGAACCGTCTGAGTCATCTCGCCGCCGTTTTCATAGCGATAGGTGAGCGTCACCGTGTTCGACACCTTGTCCCCTGCGACAGGCAGCTGTTTCGGACGCAGCTCCACATCGACGATGGTGAGCGCTTCATCTCCGCACGCGGGGAAATCATAGGTAACGACCACCATGCTCGCGATATCCTCATCGCCGTAAGGCTCCACACGCGCGGGCAGTCCGTTGACATACGCGATCATATAGGTGGCGTAGGTGCCGTCGCCGTTGTCGACATATCCGAGCCATTTTTCGCGATCAATAACCGATTCGGTGTGCAGGATCACACTCACGCTGTAATCCGCACCTGTCCGGAATGTCGAGCGGCTTGTCAGGTTTTGTCCCGTCTGACGGTTACGCCAGCGCACACCGCTGTAAAAGCCTTCGGCTTGGTTGTCAATGCGCTTGATGTCGCAGTTCTGACCGCTCACCGTCACGCCTTCAAATTTCGGGGACTCGCCACCGACGGGATAGTCCGCCTGCACCCACGCCGCGAATGCACCGCCGCCGATGCTGTCCGTCGGCAGACAGGTGAAGGAATACGCCACCTTCAGATTGCGGTCGGGGTCACCCTCCTGATGGGTGATGTTGTCCGCTTCGCGGCCGAGAAGGGTCGCTTTGACGGCACTCTCGCCCCCTGCCGTTGCCAAACGGTAAGGATCGTTCACGTTGAGCATCACGCACAGCGTATAGTTGTTGCCTTCGATAAAGGTGTCGTCTTCGGAGAGGACATAGAAGTTGTCGGTGTTGTACCACGCAACACCGTTTTTGAATGCCGTTCCCGCATATTCATCGCGTGAGAACCGCTCTTCATCGATGGCGATGTCAAAGATGGGGCACTCTCCTGCGACAGGAGGACGCGCGCCGCCGATGGCGACCTCTTTGATGTCCGCGGGCGGCTGTTGACAAGCGCCGAAGGTGTACGACACCGTCAGCTTGGTCGATGTGTGATTGCTGATAACGGCCGCCTGTCCGTTGACCGTCGCCGTCACGCTGTCGGAAAACACATAGTACCACGGATTATTGCTGTGTACCGTCAGCCACACGCGGTATTCGTGCCCGAGAACAAAGGTCTCCCCTTCTTCAAGGTAACGGTCCTCGGTAACATCCGTCCACTTGATGCCGTGGTAATATCCCTGCGCCGCATTCGCGCCGTTGTACACGCTCGCACCGTTGACGGGCGATGTCGACGGGTATACCTCAAAGTCCGCCGCGCGTCCCGCAAACGGCACATCGATTGTGATGCGGATCTCCGTCAGCGGTGTGCCCGCCGCCAATGCCGACAACGGGAGCATCCCGCACAGCATCAGCATCGTCATCATGATCGCTATGATTCGTTTCATCATAACATCCTCCTCGGAAAAAGGGTAAACATTCCCCATTGTTTGCTTATATAGTAACATATATATACAGATTTGTCCCCACACTTTTCAAAAAAAAGTGTGGGATAGCGAAAAAAGTGTGGGAAAAGCGGATATATGCGGTTTGCACCGTGTGTTATCGCCGCAAAACGCGCCTTGATTTTGACAATTGTTTGTGATATTCTTTTCGTATATTGTCAAGCAAGGGAGAATACCCATGAAAAACAAAACAAAACGTATCATCGCCTCCATCTGTGCCGCCGGTTGTCTGATCGCCGGTTGCTTTTATATCGGACTGTTCGGGCAACACGCCGACGAGCTTCTGCTCAACCGCATCGTGGGATTTGTGGCGATCGTTTCCGGCATCGGCAGTATTCTGATCGGTCTGTCCTCCATCACCAGCGCCTCTCTGGACAATGTCAGAGAATACTACGCCACCGGCGACACGCCGGAACTCGCTCAAGCCAGACAGGTGTTGTATCATTACCGCTATGTAAAAATGAAGTACAACAAATGTCTGTATGATGACGATTTTGACGAATGGGTATCCGCGCTCCCCGATGATCACACGCCCATTCAGAAGTACAGCAAAGCCGACATTCTCCGTGCGGCATCGGCAGTGATCAATTTCTTTCAGATGTGGGGACTTCTTCAGCGAAAAGGCTTTTTGCCGATATGGGTTTTTGAAACCGCATCAGGCTACAGCGTCATCAAGCTGTACGAAGCCGTCGAGGATATCCTGCGTCACAAGCAAACCACCAATATGTTCTACGGCGTACAATTCCAACAGCTGTGTGTCCGAATCGGCATCGAATATAAAAAAGCGATCCGTCAATGTCGCGACGCCGAGCGTCAATACATCATTGATGAACTTCACACCGACGATCCCGACGCTTGCCCCTGCTTCAACATCCATCTCAAATGATTCCCAAGGTTTCCTCCCTTGCCTAAAGAGGGTCAGGAAGTCCGCACGTCGCAAGATTGCAGAAAATGTCACAGCAACGCTCCTATGATGTAGGGACCGTCGTCCTCTCGACGGTCCGCCAATGTTCCTGTCCCGACAAATGGCATCGCACAATTCTGCGACAACACACCCGTGGCAATCTTAAAAATGACAAAAACGGCATGGACCATTCCATGCCGTTTTCTTGTTTTATTTTTCGATCACCGCTTTACTGCCGCCGACGGCGGTTTTGGTGATGACGATGCGGGTATCGATGCGGTGCTTGAGCTCCGCCACGTGAGAAATGATGCCGATGAGGCGATGTCCGTCGCTGAGTTCTTCCAGCGTGCGGATCGCCTGATGAAGCGATTCCTCGTCAAGCGAGCCGAAGCCCTCATCGATGAACATGGTGTCAAGGCGAATGCCGCCCGCCGCACTTTGCACCTCGTCCGAAAGGCCGAGCGCAAGCGACAGCGATGCTTTGAAGGATTCACCGCCCGACAGCGTTCTGACCGAGCGCACCGACCCGTTATAGTGATCCACCACGTCCAGCTCCAGTCCGCTTTGTGAACGGTTATTTTGCGCATCGACGCGACGGCGCAGTTCATACTGTCCGCCCGACATACGCAAGAATCGCACATTGGCTCTTGCCACAATGCGATCGAAATAGGTGCGCTGAATGTAGGTTTCGAGCATGATCTTTTCCTTGCCCGACAGCGTTCCCGCCGCGGTGTCGGCGAGCGTTTTGACCGCCGCCCATTCCTTTTGCGCGGCAATCAGCTGTTTGCCGCTTGTGCGCAGGCTGTCGAGGATCTCGCCGTTGACCGACAATCTCTCGGCGGTCTCCTGCAAGCGTGCCGACAGCGTCGCTTTTTCCGTTTCCTGTTGTTGCTTCGAAGCGGCAAGGGCGTCCGTATCGTAGGACGGTGCGGCTTCAAGCTGTGCCGTCTGGGAACGGATCTGTCCGTCAAGGCGGTCGACCGTTTCTTTGGCGATGCGCGCGCGCTCAATCAGTGCCGCTTCTTCTTTTTCGAGCTGTGCCTTGCGCGCCGACAGCGTTGCCGTCTGTCTGTCCAGCTCTTCCGCATCGGCAAACGTGAGACCGTTTCGGAGCGCCGCCGCGCGTTCGTTCATCGCCGCCGCGTTTGTCGCCGCTTGTGCTTTGTCGGCGACCGCCTTATCCAGTGCCTGTTGCGTGGCGGCAAGGCGCTCCTCCACCGTTTTGATAAACGCGCTCAGCTGTTCGCGCCGTTGAAGCCGGGCTTCTTTGTCGGCACGCGCCTGTTCCGCTTTCGTCAGCGTCGCCAGTGCCTCGCGATACCGCGCCTCAACAACCTCGCGGTCCTGCGCCCCCTGCTGAGCCAGCGTCGTGCGAAGCGCTTCCCATTCGCCGCGCCGTTTCTCAAGAGCGGACGCCATCGACGCCACCCGCTCATCTCCGTCCCTGACGGCAAGGCGCAGCTTCTCAAGCTGTTCCTTCGTGGGCGCGCCGTCCGACAATGCGGCAGGCGCGGGGTGTGTCGTCGAGCCGCACACGGGACACGGTGTGCCGTCACACAGCGTCTGTGCCAGTACGCCCGCCTGCTCATCAAGGAACGCCTTGTTCTGTGCGGCAAACCGCGCCTGCAACGCGTCCTGTTGTCTCGACGCGGCAAGATACGTTTCCTGCTCCGACGCGATGAGCGTATGAATACGGTCGGCTTGCTCTGTCAGCCGTCCGATGTCTTCCCATTTTGCTTTTTCGGTTTTGGTCGCCTCGCAAAGAAGCACCAACTCCTGCAATTGCGCCTGCACATCGTCCAGTGTGGCGTGTTCGGCTTTCGCCGCCGACAGCGACGCGGTCACCTCGGCGAGCGTTGTTGTCGCCGCCGTCACCGCCGCCTCACATCGGGCGAGCGCAAGCTGAGCCTCATGCGCCTGCTTCTTCGCTTCGCCGAGCGCATCATACTGCGCGCGTTCTTTTTCATACAGCTGACGCGTTGCGTCGATCGCCGCGATCTCCTCACGATAGGAGGACGCCGCCGCTTCGGCATTCACCGCTTTCAGCTGTTCTTTGGCGGAAACGGCCGCCGCCTTTGCCGCCGCCAGCTGTTGCCTGACACTTTCCAGCGTCATCGCCTCACCGAGCGCGCGGTTGGTGTTATCCAGCGTCGTCTGTATCGCCGCGAGAGCTTGCTGTAGCGCGGTCTGTGCCGCGTTGTCCACCGCAAGGCGGGCGTCGATCGCATCAAGTGCCTCTTCAAACGGCAGTTGCGACTGTTTTGCCGCGAGCATCGTGTCGCGGTCATCGGCAATCTCGTCCACGCGAAGCGCCGACAATCGGTGGGTGATCGCGCCGCCGAGCTGTTCGCACACCGCCCCTTTTTCGGACGCGAGCGTTTTCAGCTTTGTCTGCAACTGATCGTACCGCGCCGTTTTGAAGATCTTGCGGAAGATCATCTTGCGATCCTCCGTCGACGCAACGAGCAACTTGAGAAAATCGCCCTGCGCGATCATCGCGATCTGCGAAAACTGTTCACGGTCAAGCCCGATGATGTCGGCGATCGCCGTGTCGACCGCACCCACCTTCGTGACGATCGTGCCGTCGGGACAGATGAGCGTGGCGTCGGGCTTTTGGGTGGTCGTACCGCCGCCGCGTTTTTGCGGGCGTTCGTATTCGGGATTGCGGCGCACGGTATATTCCCGCCCCGCATACAAAAAGGTCAGCTCCACAAATGTGGGGGTGTCGGGCGCGGCATACTTCGAGCGGAGCATCTTTCCTTCGCGCCAGCCGCCGCTCGCCGCACCGTACAAGGCAAACGTGATCGCGTCGAAGATGGTGGTTTTTCCCGCGCCCGTGTCGCCCGTGATGAGATACAGTCCGCTTTGTCCGAGCGTGTCGAGAGGGAGGGTCGTTTCGCCCGCATACGGGCCGAACGCCGAAATGGTCAGAGATAGCGGTCTCATGCGTCGTCCTCCCATATCGCTTCGATCAGTCCGCCGACCAGCTTGCGCTGATCGTCGCTCATCGGTTGATTGTTCTGCCGTTCATACAGCTCCGCAAACAGCTCGAGCGGATGCTTGTTCTGCACATTCTCCGCCGCGTCGATGATCTGTTGCTGACGGGTACGGCGGTTGTTGTAGCTGAGCTTCATCAGATGGGGATAGATCACCCTGAGCTTGCCGATCGCATCGGGCACGTCCTCCTCATCGGTGAGGGTGATATGGATATAGCTGTCGCGCAGGGTCGTCCCTTCATAGTACGCTCTCGCCGCCAGAGAATCATAAAGCCCCTCGATCTGAATCATATCGCGCAGGGGCACAAGCGGCAACAGATCAATGACCGTGTCGCCCTTCCCGTTCATCGTGACCAGTGTCACGCTTTTGCGATGCTTTGCCTCCGAAAAGGAGTATTTCAGCGGCGAGCCGGCATAGCGCACCGTCTCGCGCGACACGTGCTGAGGACCGTGCAGATGCCCGAGCGCAACATAGTCAAACGCATCAAACACCGACGCGTCCACCTGATCGGTGCCGCCCACCGACAGCTCCTCCGATTCACAGGTCGACGCGCCCGTCACAAACTGATGGGTGACGAGCACGTTGCGCTTCGTCTCATCAAGCGGTATGTGCGCGATCGCCGCGCGGACGGCATCGGTGTATTCCCCGATCGTGTCATCGTCATACGCGCGGGCGGCATGGATCGGCTTGATGAACGGCAACAGCCACACCGTCACTTCCCCGTGCTCGTCCTCAAACGTCACGCGGTCGATGTCGCCGTCAAACACCCGCGAGAGGTGCACGCCGCTTGTCTCCATCAAGGCGCCGCCGAACGCGAGACGCTCGGCACTGTCGTGATTGCCCGCGATGAGACACACCTGCGTCCCAAGCTCCGACAACGTCGTCAGAAACCCATCAAACAGCTCCACCGCCGATGCCGGCGGAATGGGCTTGTCATAGACATCGCCCGCGATGAGCACCGCGTCGGGCTGTCGCTCTTTCACCATCTCGACGATCTGATCGAGAATATACGCCTGATCCTCCAGCATCGACACCTCGTTGACGCGCTTGCCGATGTGAAGATCCGCCAGATGCAAAAATGTCATGGCTTGTCGTCCTTTTTTTACAATATATCCGAAAGCTGAGACAGGGTGCCGATCGTCGGCACGCCGTGTTCGCTTTTGTCGCAACGGGTGGTGATCATCACGGCGTTCATGCCGCTTTGAAGCGCCCCCTCGATATCGTTGACGGGGTGATCTCCCACAAATACGCACTGCGCGGGAGACAATCCCAGTCGCGCCGCCGCACGGCGGAACAGTTCGGGGGCGGGCTTGTGCACGCCCTCCTCCGCCGACACCAGCACCGTGTCCACAAGCGGGCGGATCCCCGCCACGTCCAGCTTGCGGTGCTGTTGCACCGTCGGACCGTTGGTCACGACTCCCAAACGATACCCCTTGTCGCGAAGGGCTTTAAGCGTATCCGCCGCATCGTCAAACAGATGCGCAAAATTCGGGAAGATCCGCTGATATTCCGCGAACAGCTCCGCGGACGACGGCGGATTTTTCACACCCAACTCCCGCGGAAGCTCCTCGAAAAAGGTGGGATAATGCACATAGCCGCCGTTGTTTTTGGTCACCAGATGCGCCGTTGCCGCCGCCCGCTCTTCGGGATCGGCATCGGGCAGGTATTTGTTCATGAAAAACGCCGCATAGCGACGAAGCGCCGTCTCGCGGTGTTGCAACGTGTCGTCAAAATCGAACAGCACCGCTTTGATGCCGTCTTCTTCCCGCATGGCACGGGCACTTGCACGATCGCGTTCGATCTGCGCTTTGAGCGACTCGACCGAGTCAAAGCGCATTTCCTCTCTGAGAAAATGCGTCAGCACCACCTGTAGAGACTGTCCGTACACATCGCCGTCAAAATCCTCGATCCATGTCTCCGCAAGCGGCGCATCCGCCCCCACCGTCGGCCGCATGCCGACATTGGTGACGCCGTAATGCGTCACGCCGTCGATCACCACCGTCGAGGCGTATACACCGAAACGGGGTCTGACCGCATCGGGAGCGAGAAGCTGATTGGCGGTGGGGAAACGGAGCGTGCGTCCGAGCGCTTGCCCGTGCACCACCTCGCTGTCGATCATCACGGCATGACCGAGCAGACGGGACGCTTCCTCCACGTCTCCGTTTTCAATGAGACGGCGGATCCGTGCCGAGCTGATGGTGCCGTGTTTATCGGCAACCTCTTCGACCACCGTCGTTTTCACGCCGTATCGCTCACAAAGAGCCGTAAGCGCGGCGGTGTCGCCGGCGCCGTGTTTGCCGAAGCGGAAATTGAAGCCGCAAACGACGTGTCTCGCTCCCAGCTGTCCGACCAGCACCTCAGCGACAAACGCCTCGGGAGACAGATCGCGATATGCCTCAAAATCGGCGCACAGCCATTCGTCCACACCCAGCTGTTCAAACAACTGCTTTGTGCGCCTTTCGGAGCACAGCGCATGGGCATCTGTTTTGAGCTTTGCCGCCGCTCTGTCAAAGGTGAACACCGCGGCTGTCAGTCCTTCCAGACCCACCGCCTGCATGATGACGCGGCGGTGTCCGAGATGCACCCCATCAAACAAACCGAGCGCCACCGCACGCGGTGACGCCGAAAGCCGCTCATGCGGCGATGTCAGTTGTACTACGTTCATGATCGTCCTCCGACTTATCCATCGGTCAAAAACAGTCGTGCTACCTTGAGTTCTTCCTGTTCGGGCTTTCCGAGCCCGATGAAGGTGCCGTCGGGCGCATACACGCGAGTGATGCCGTCCACGGTCGTGTGCAGTCGCTCAACGGCAAGCGCACCGCCGTTGCGGAACCGCTGTGCCTGCGGCTGTGTCACCGTCACAGCGGGATAGCAGGACAGTACACGGTCAACGGGAACCAGCAGCTTTTCCGCTTCTCCCGCCTCAGCGGCGGCACGAAGCGTTTCCAATGTCACGGTGTCGTCCAGCGTAAAGCCCACCGCTTCGGTGCGGCGAAGCCCGCTCATCAGCGCGCCGCACCCGAGCGTCTTGCCCAGCTGAGACGCGATAACGCGCATATAGGTGCCTTTGGAGCAACGGCAATCCAGCACCGCCGTGTCGCCTTCAAAGGACAACAGCTCCAGATGATGGATCGTCACCGGTCGCGCTTCGCGTTCGATTTCGATACCTTTGCGCGCCAGCTCATACAGTCTCACGCCGTCTTTTTTGATGGCGGATACCATCGGCGGCACTTGCATGATCTCGCCGCGGAAGGCACAAAGCGCCTGCTCAAGCGCCTCCCTCGTCGGGAGAGGTCGACCCGTGTGCGTCACCTCGCCCCACACATCTTCGGTGTCGCTTTCTACGCCGAAGGTGACCGTCACCGTGTAGCGTTTGTCGTGGGACGGCAGAAAGTCCAGCACCCTCGTCGCCGATCCGCACATCACGGGAAGCACCCCCGTCGCCATGGGGTCGAGCGTGCCCGCGTGACCGGTTTTTTTGATGCCGAGAGCGCGGCGCACACACGCGCACGCCACAAACGACGTCATTTCCTGCGGTTTATCCAGACATAGGATCCCGTGCACGGGAATCCCTCCTTTTATCATAATCCGAGCGCATCAAAAAAGGCAAGCTCGGCGTCAATATCCTGTTCATTCCGTTTGGCATACTGCCGACGGATCTCGTGCGTGCGGCGGTTTTTGAACACACCGTCACACGCGCGGTGAATATACCCGATGGGAAACAACCACGGGTGCCGCTCAATATAGCCGTATCGCCGCCTGAGATAGAGGATCGGCGGAAACAGCCGTCTGAAAAACGATGCCGCCCGCGACCGTTTCTTTTTGCGGTCACGCCGCATCGCGGCAAATGCCACCCGCTCATCGGTACCGAAGGTGCCGTCATCGAGAAGGCGATCCTTCATGCGCGCGGTATCCTCGTCGGACAGCGCCGTCACCAGTGTCTCATCCACCGCCACGCCGAACCACTCGCGACACAGCCACAACAGTCTGCGGGCAAAGCCGTCGGTGCCGAGAGGACAAAGCTCCTCAAGCACCTGCTCCCACATCGCCTTATCGGGGAACCGTTCATACATCACCGCCACGTCCATCAGCTGTCGCAGTCCGCACCCGCCCGCACAGAAATGCGCCGTCAGATGGGAAATGCCATGTGCCGCTTCCTTTTTATCGCTCCAACGCACGGTCGTGCCGCTGACGGGAACGGTATCGTCAAAAATATCGCGGTATTCCTGCGTTTGCTGTTCGTTGGCGTTGAAAGTCTTGATGATGGTATGCATCTCCACCGTCGTCTGAAAACGGCAGTAGGTCCACACCTCTTCGGTCTTTTCCGCAACGGTAAACCCGATCGCCGTCATCGCCGCACACGCCGCGTCGCGATCCTCAAACCGCACCGCCATGTCGATGTCGCCCATGCTTCGCAGAAGCGGATCGGGATAGTAATGCCGAACGACCGCCCCTTTGAACACGAGATGAGGAACCCCCGCCGCCGACAACGCCGCGGTAATCTCCTCAAACGCACGTTGTTGCTCCTCGGATTTCGAGAGTGTCTTGGCGGTGTCCTGCTGAAGCCGCGAAAACACGGCATCGGGCATCGGCGATCCCGCCGACGTGACGCACAGCGCACCCGACAGCGATTGCCGACGGGACAGGAGATAGAGGGCTTTCCACGTGTCGGGTTTCGCTTCTATCGTCAGCGTTTCGCCGCGCAAAAACCGCGACATACTCTGTATCAGCAGATCATACGCCTCGTGTGCCACACGCCTCTCTCCTTTCTGTGGTATCCTTATCCTTGTTCGGACGCTTTCATTACTTCAAAACAAAACCGCTCCAGATCGGCGAGCGTCTCCAGTCGGCACGCCATCGTGCGCAGTTTTGACGCCCCCGTCATACCGCGCATATACCAGGCGGCGTGCTTGCGGGCTTGCAACAAGGCGATCTTCTCGCCCTTTTGCTCCACACTCATCTTCACCTGACGGAACAGCAGTTCCATGCGCCGCGCAACAGGCGGGTCGGGCAGGATCGCTTCGTGCGTCAGATACGCCTCGATCTGCCAGAAGATCCACGGAGCGCCGAGCGCACCGCGTCCCACCGCCACCATGTCGCAGTCGGTTTCTTCAAACATTCTTGCCGCCGACTTCGCGTCGACGATGTCGCCGTTGCCGATGACGGGAACGGACACCGCTTTTTTCACCGCCTTGATGATGTCAAGATCGACGGGCGGCGCATACATCTGATCGCGGGTGCGTCCGTGGACGGTGATCGCCGCCGCACCGCCCGCCTCGACCGCTTTGGCGACCTCGACGGCGTTGACGTGTTCGGGATCAAAGCCCTTGCGGATCTTTGCCGTGACGGGCACGTCCACCTCTTTGACCATCGCCGCAAGGATGTCGCGGCACAGATCGGGATTTTTCATGAGCGCACTGCCACTGCGGTTGCCGACGATCTTCGGCGCGGGACAGCCCATGTTGACGTCGATCGCCACGGGGCGAAACGCCATCGCCATCGACGCCGCTCTTGCCATGTATTCGGGATCGTCGCCGAACAGCTGAATGGCGGCGGGTTGTTCCTCGTCGGTGAGCTGCATCAGCTCGCGGCTTTTGCGGTCGCCGTAGCAAAGGCCCTTGGCGCTGACCATCTCGGTGGTCACGAACGCCGCACCGTGATCCACGCACAAGCGGCGAAACGCCGCATCGCCCGCCCCTGCCATGGGTGCCAGCGTCGCGTGACCGTGCACTTCTGTGTTGCCGATTTTCATAGGTGATTGTCTCCTTATTTTCCAAAAGAAAAACTGTCGCGTTTAAATCCTTAAAAGCGACAGTCCGTCATGTCATTCTTCTGCTTCTTCGTCGTCACCCTCGACATATTCGAGAATATCCGACGGCTGGCACTGCAATTCGCGGCAGATCGCGTTGAGCGTGGAGAAGCGAACGGCACGGGCACGGTTATTTTTGAGAATGGACAGGTTCGCGAGTGTGATGCCCACACGGTCGGACAACTCTGTCAGTCCCACCTTGCGCTTGGCCATCATCACATCGAGGTTTACCACGATTGCCATTGTGTCTTCTCCCCTTTCGTCTTGAAATACGGTTAAATCGTCATGTCGTTTTCCTGTTTATAATTGATCGCCTGCACGAACAGCTCCGAAAACACCAGCACGATCATGCCCGCGAGCGCAAACACAAGTGCGAGCAATCCGATGGCAAATTTTGTCATGCCGCAGAACAGCATCACCACATAAAACAGCGAGCCGACCAGCACCTCCACGCCGAGGATACGCATACTGCGCACCGTGGACAGCGAAAACACCGTTCCGTTGTTGGCGTTGTGAAGAATACGCCGTGCCTGCCACAAAATGAGCAAGGCGAGAAGCGCCGAAGCGCCGAGCGTGATCATGTAGCGCGGATACCAGAACCCCTCGTCCCACGTCGCGCTGTTGACGTTGAGCTCCATCATCCATGTCACGATCCAATGCAGTGCCGCGAGCGAGCCCGCCGACACCGCGATCAACAGCCATGTCAGGTATTCCAGCACACCCGACAGCTTGTTTTTTCCGACCAATTTCATGTCTTTGTTCCTCCGACGGTCACTCTTTGGTGAATTCCTTCATCATGTCAAACACGATCTGACGCTGATGTTCCGTGAGCAGGCGATACCGCTCCACAAGCTGCGTCTCCTCGACAGGATCCAGAGCCTCGCCGATTTTCTCACCGTCTTCCACCGTGGCGGCACGACCGAGAAGATAGTCGAGATTGACATTAAAAATATCCGCGATCTGGCACAGAGTGGCGATGTTGGGGGTGGATGTGCCGGTTTCATAGCAAGTATAGGTCGACCGATTCATGATTCCGAGCTTTTCCGCCATGTCCGCCTGGGTCATGTTTCGGGCTTTGCGGAGTCCGATCAATCGAATGCTGAACGGGGAACGTTCCATACGTCTCATCCTTTCTGTGACAAATCCGTCACGTCTTTTTCAGTATAACAGATTTCTTTCGGATTTTCTACCCCTTTTTACAAAAAATCCGTCAAAAGTTAACGCTCTCCACCGTTCTTTTGGGAAATCGGGTATTTTCCCTCTTGCCAAACAAGAAAATATATAGTATACTATATAGACGAACTGAGTTCGAGCCGCGTGCTTTGGGGCATACGGACGGGTGGGTCCTGTGCGACGGGACGCCGTGAACCATGTCAGGCGGGGAACCGAGCAGCATTAAGCGATCGTTCCCGTGCGCCGCAGGTAACCTATCCGCTCGTATGCCCGAAGGTATGCGGTATTTTTTATTTCAGAAGGAGGCACCACGCGTGACCTATCAAGTGCTTTACAGAAAATGGCGTCCGAAGACGTTCGCGGACGTCAGCGGTCAATCGCACATCATCGCCGCACTGCGCAACGGTGTGCGCGAGGGCAAGCCCGCCCACGCCTATCTGTTCATCGGTTCGCGCGGCACGGGCAAGACCTCCTGCGCCAAGATCCTCGCCAAAGCCGTCAACTGCCTCAACCCGCAGGACGGCAACCCCTGCAACTGCTGTGACAACTGCCGCGGCATTGACGACGGCTCCATTCTCGATGTCGTGGAGATCGACGCCGCCTCCAACAACGGTGTCGACAATATCCGCGACCTGCGCGAGGCGGTCAACTTCACGCCCGCGGTCGCGAAATACCGCGTGTACATCATCGACGAGGTGCACATGCTGTCCGACGGTGCGTTCAACGCCCTGCTCAAAACGCTCGAGGAACCGCCTGCCCACGTCATCTTTATTCTCGCCACCACCGAAGCGCACAAGATGCCCGCGACCATTCTGTCGCGTTGCCAACGCTTCGATTTCTCCCGCATTGCCCCCGAAGACATCGCCGCCCGTCTGAAAACCGTGGCCGACGGCGAAGGCTTCTCCATCGACAACGACGCCGCCATGCTGCTTGCCCGTCTCGCGGACGGCGCGATGCGCGATGCGCTGTCACTGACCGATCAATGCCTGTCCCGCTCGCGGGAGATCACCGTCGACGTCGTCGCCGAAGCGACGGGGCTCGCCGGTCGCGAGCATTTGTATCAGCTGTCCGACGCGGTACGCCGCAAAGACAGCGGCGACGCGCTCGCCATCATCGACCGCTTATACACCGCCTCCCGCGATATGTCACGCCTGTGCGTGGAATGGCTGGAGTTTTACCGCGAGCTGATGCTGTGCAAGAGCGTGCTTCACCCCGAAGAGATCATCATCGCCACCGACGCCGAGCTTAACCGCCTGAAGGCGGAAGCGGAGCAATACGCGCTGTCGGCGGTGCTGTACGGCATGGAGACCCTGCAAAACACCTCCCGCCGTCTGCAGGCAGGGGCCGACCGCCGTCTGGAGATCGAGATGGCGGCGATGAAGCTGACCAATCCCGCGCTCGACAGCTCTCCCGAGGCGCTTGTTGCCCGCATCGAACAGCTCGAAGCGACCCTGCGCCGACTGGAATCGGGCGTTCCCGTCAAAATGACCGCCCCCGTCACGGAAACCCCGTCGGAGCCGCAACCCACACCGATCGCACAACCGACTCCCACACCGATCACACAGCCGATTCCTACGCCGATTGCACAACCGACCCCTGCACCGGCACCGGTCGCGCCGACGCCCCCCGCACCGATCGCACAACCTGCTTCAACGCCGACGCCCGATCGCCCGTTTGACAACTGGCAACTGGTGCTCGATAAACTGCAGGTCACCTGCGCACCGCTGTTCAGCGTGTTGCAGAATTCCACCGCCATGATCAACGATACCCATGTCACCATTCTGACCGACCATCCGCTGTTTTTCGAACTGGTCAAGGGTGGCTCCAATAAAGCGGCGCTCGCCGCCGCCATCGCCGATGTCACGGGTCAGCGTTTCCGCATTCGTGCCGGTGCTCCCAAAGCACCTGCCGACACAGCCCCTGCGGATCCGCTCGGCGCCCTGCTTCACAACTGCGAACAAAACGGGATCCCCGTTAACAGACAATCATAAAGGAGACGATCAACTATGAAAGCACGTTTACCGCAAGGTATGGGAAAAGGCCCCGGCAATATGCAGGCCATGCTGCGCCAGGCGCAGAAAATGCAGGAAGATGTCACCGCCAAGCAGGAAGAGCTGGAAGCGCGCGAATACTCCGCCACCGTCGGCGGCGGTATGGTCACCGCCGTTGTGGACGGCAAGCACATGATCAAATCGCTCGACATCTCCCCCGAAGCGGTTGACCCCGATGACATCGAGATGCTCACCGATCTCGTCATCGCCGCTGTCAACGAGGCGAACCGCATCGCCGCCGACACCGCCGAAGAAGAACTCGGCAAGGTCACGGGCGGCATGAACATTCCCGGAATGTTCTGATCATCTCACAAACCAAAGGAACGAACGCCATGTCTTATCAGGTAGCCCCGCTGGAAACCCTCATCGAACAGCTTGAGCGCCTGCCGTCGATCGGACGCAAGTCCGCCTCGCGGCTGGCGTTTCACTTGTTGCGCGCTCCCAAGGAAGAATCGCAGGCGCTTGTCGACGCCATCGTGACCGCCCGCGACACCATTGTGGAATGTGCGGTGTGTTGCAATCTTGCCGACGCCGAGCATTGCCCCATCTGCGACGCCGAGGGGCGTGACCGCCACACCGTCTGCGTCGTCGAAGATCCGCAGGATGTCGCGGCATTTGAGCGCACCCGCGAGTATCACGGACTGTATCATGTCCTGCACGGCACCATTTCGCCGATGGACGGCATCGGCCCCGACAAATTGCGCATCAAAGAGTTGCTTTACCGCGTCGCCAACGAGGATATCACCGAGGTCATCATGGCGACCAACCCCACCGTCGAGGGCGAAGCGACCGCCATGTATATCGGCAAACTGCTTGCCCCTTTCGGCATTCGCGTCACCCGCCTTGCCTACGGCATTCCCGTGGGCGGCGATCTGGAATACGCAGACGAGATCACGTTGCGCCGTTCTTTGGAAGGACGCAACGCGCTGTAACTCGTCGACACCCACCACCCCCTCTTCATGAAACGAGTTGTTTGTTATGATTGCCGATAAAGCCTTAGCCATACAAATGAAGGATCTGCTGACAGTTTGTCTTGCCAAAGCCATCGATTCCGCTCTTTGCAACAAAGAGGGGGAGCGGTGGTTTATGGTATTTGTCGACAACGATGCCCGCGAGAAATACCCCATCTTTCAGTCGTTTCACCGCACCGTCTACGACGGCGACCTGCAGGCGTTGCTGAAATTTCTGCGCTACCGTCCATCTTACGCCGAAACGGTTCTGACCTATCACGGCTTCATCACCGCCGAGGATACCGCCGCGAATCGTCTGAAAAAGGAACAGCTTGACCACCTGATCACACGACTTATCACCGATTACCGCAACCGCCTCGAGGCTCACACCTCTGCGGCCTATATTGAGGACACCCCGACCGGGGTGTACACCTACGTCGATGCGGTGGAAGATATGATCAAATGCGCCGAGGTGTTTGCCGCGGTTCGCGACAAAGACGGCGTTCCCTATCATGAGCGCATGACGGCACTTCTCACCAAGCACACCGAGCAAAAAGATATCAAGCATTATGCCGTCGATGAGGTGTTCGAATCGCTTCCCACCCGTCCGTCTACCGACGAGTTCCTCGAATGTTGCCGGGCGCTGGAAATTCCGGTTCTGACGGTGAACGGCACGTTGCATATCGCGACCGCCACCTTCGCCACCGACGTGGCGCGGATCTGTTCTCACCTGGTGATAAAAAAAGAAAAGCGCAAGCGTAAGCGTTCTGTTCTCGCATTGATCACCGTCGCCGTGATCCTGCTCATCGTGATGGCGGCAACCGTATTCTGTTTTCAGACGTTGTTCAAAGAAAACCGCTATATTTGCCATGAAACGCCCGCGGTTGTCGCCGACCAGGTGACACCGTTTATCACTCGGATGTACTGGGACGGGGATGAGCTCGTGTGTGACTGTGTGATCACCAACGGACTGTCCCGACCGCTTGACAGCATCCGCGTCAACAAGCTGTCCGTTTCCAACGACATCGGCTTGATTGCCGGCGCCTCCTTTGGCGACATTGTCTTTGACGAACCACTCGCGGCGGGAGACGGTGCTTCCCACACTTTCCGTTTCAAGAGCAACTGTGTGCTTTTGAAAAACGCTGATCTGACCGACAGCGACTCGCTCGCCGTCAACTGCCATATTCCGCTGACGGTCAAGAAAGTCTCCTGCACGGCAGAAACGTCTTATGACCTGACACAAAAATTCCTCAAAGCGTGTCGCACTTGCGACTATGGTGCCGCTGTCGCATGCTACCTAGATATCCACAGTTCGTGGGAGTCCTTCGACTTTACCTTTTTACCTGCCTCGATCGCCCAAGCTTCTCCTTACATAAACATCTTCCCTCTTGATGAGAATAACGAACTGGTCTTGCTGACCCTTATGGATGGCGATGCGCCGCAACCGGCAGAGTATCATGCTTTCCAGACGGTCCGCACCAAAAACGGGTGGTTCATTATTGAAGAATTCGATGCGGATATAAACGCCTATGCGTATCTCAATGAGGTATTATGCCAAAAGTACCCTCAATATCATCAGGCGTTCTCGAATGGTCGTCCCCTTTTTTTCTCCTCATCCGTTCTTTATCAAGATTATCTGCTTCTCGCCACCGATGACTTTATACCGACAGCCTTTGTCGATGCCTATTGTTTTTGGGCTGAAGAAAACGGAGATATGACCATCTGTTTTTTAACGTATAACGGTTACGAAGATCCGCTCACCTTCGATAATATTACCTTATCTATGACCTTGCCGTCCTACGCCGAAGAAGCCGACACAACAATATGGAGCGGCGCGATCGAAGAACCCTTTGACATAGAGCCCTACTCCTGCGACCTTCGCTTTGTCACCATTCCCGCCGAACAACTGGCGATGGATACGGCATTGCTGATAGAGCAGGATTTGTTCCCCAACTGTACCATCCAACACTCTGACCCTTTTTGATTTCCCGTCACACCAAAGGAGGATTGTGCCCATGCTGCGATTGATCGCGCTTGTTCTTGTCGCAACCATACTGTCGTCTTTCACGGCCTGTGGAGACGGAAATGCCCCTCTTTCGGTCAACGTTTCCCACTCCTTTGCCGATCCTGACGTAGCACCCGACAACCCTGCCGTATTGGGTGATGTCGACGTTGAATCGATCATCGCCTCCACCGTTTATGATGAGAACAACACCATCGTCATGCTCATCGGAGACAATCGAACAATCGATGCCGCTTTTTGGACGATGTCTTTCATCACCATTGGCGCCACCTATTCTCACGACGTGAGTGTTGCCACCATCAGCGACAGCGGTGTCATCACCGCCGTCGGACCCGGCGCAACCCACCTTTTATTCACGGATGATATCACCGGAGATATTCACTCCTGCCGTGTTGTTGTTATTGAGCGATAATCCGCTGTTATCACCACCCACAAAGGAGCTTTTTCTATGAAAAAACAAAGCGATGCGACCATCGCCCAAAATAAAAAAGCGTTCCACGAATATTTCGTGGAAGAATCCCTTGAGGCGGGCATTGAGCTTGTCGGCACCGAGGTCAAATCGTTGCGCGCAGGCGCTGTCAATCTCAAGGACGCGTGGTGTTCGGTCGTAAACGGTGAAATGTTCGTCAACGGTATGCACATCAGCCCCTATGAACAGGGCAATATTTTCAACCGCGACCCGCTTCGCGTCCGACGCCTGCTTCTCCATAAAAAGGAGATCAACCGCCTTTACGGCATCGTCAAACAACAGGGCTATTCACTCATTCCGCTGTCGCTCTATTTCAAAGGCTCCCGCGTCAAGATGCAACTCGGTGTCTGCCGCGGCAAGAAGCTGTATGACAAGCGCGAAGACGCCGCCCGCCGCGACATGAAACGCGAGGCGGAACGCGCCATCAAAGAACGTAATCAGTAACTTCCGTTTTTTAAGGAGATGCCTCCCATGATCAACGACAGAACGCTTGCTTTGCAGATAAAAGACCTCCTGACGGTCTGTCTTGCCAAAAGCATCGACAACGCGCTCACCGCGGAAATCGGCCCCCATTGGTTTGACACGTTTTCAAAAGAAGACGCCGAAAACAGCTTTCCGATTTTATTTCCCGATCAGATCTCCCTGTATTCCTGCGACACACAGGCACTTTTTAAACTGTTGCGCCACCGTGAAAACTATGCTCACGCGGTGCTGACCTATTTCGGCTTTTTACAAAGGGAAGCGGCACCCGATACCGCCGCCCGAAAAAAACAGTTTTCCCATCTGATGAGCCGTCTGATCACCGATTTCCGTAACAGCATGGAAGCCCACATCCCCGTCTATGCCATTGAAGGTTCCGCTGACAGCGCGCTGTATACCTACGCCGACGCGATCACGGACATGCTGAAACTGGCGGATATTTTCCGCACCACTGCCGATGAAAACGGCGTTTCGTATTACGACCGCATGACAGCCCTTGTAAAAGCGCATTCCCACCGCCAAAACATCATCTCTTATCCCATTGCCGATGTGCTGGCATCGCTCAAGCCGGGGATCACCCGCGCTCAACTCATCAACGGCTGTGCGCAACTGAATATCCCCGTCGGCAACGTCAACGGCACCGTATGCCTGAGTACCGCCGACATCACCGCCGACCTGTCCCGCCTCCGCGCCTTCTTCGCGGAAGCGGAGGCCGCCCGCTCCAAAAAATCAAAACGGATCCTCCTTGTGTTGCTGACAGTCGCGGTCGTCGTTGCCGTCATCATCGGTATCACGGCGTTCTTCGGTTCACAGCCGGTCGCCCCCGAGGATAATTATTATAAGAATTCCGCCGCCTCCGTCAGCGTTACTCCCGGCAAAATCGATCTTGTGCCGCTTCACATCTACTGGGATAACGGAACACCGGTGGCGGAATGTATCATCATCAACGGCCTTGACAAACCCGCTCCCAACGTTACCGTCGACAATTTCAGCATCGCAAACGACGACGGTATCATCGCCGACCAATCCTTCGGTATCATCTGTGACGGAAAAACAATCGAGCCGAACAAAACGGCTACTTGGACCTTCCGCTTTGACGCGGACCACACGTTTATCCCCCACGCCGACCTGACCGATGCTCTCCATTTGAACTGCAACATTTATACACCATGAGTTATGTTCCGGCATCGGAACATAATTTATCGTTTTTTTGTTATAATCTACAGAAAAAGGAACATTTATTTAATGATACGTTCCCTTGTGTCGCGTAATGCCGTGTGATATACTGTGTACAGACAACGCGGGAACCACCCCCGCTTATAAAAAGGAGATTATTGCCATGAAAAAACCGTTTGCTTTTATCCTTGCGATACTGATGCTGATGAGTTTGTGCGCCTGCACAGAGCAGGAACCCATCAATATCATGGTTGAGAACACGCCCGCAAACGTCGACCCGTTGCTGTCCATCAAGGATCCCGACGAAGCCGCAACGTATCTGATCAGCGAACTGCTGCACGCTGCCGCAAACAGCAACAAAGAGCGTTTTTCCTCCCTATGCGGAAATGCTCTTCCGGAGAACGATCTTCAAAACCTGATTTCCGTATTTCATTCCATTTCGACCTCCTACGCCGATCCTATACTCACGTTGCTCGACCAAACCGACAAAAGCTATACCTTCTCCGCTCTCTTTCCTTCTCTGTCCGACCCGACCCGGTACATGACCTCGATGTATCGTATCGCCAGAAACGACAGCGGCTGGTATATCAGCCCGTATGACGGTAATGTGGATATGGCGTTACTGACACAGCTTTACGAAAAGCACATTCCCGACGGCTATCTTGATGCCAAAAACAGCAACCGTCAATACGAGGATTATGCCCCGTCTGACGGTGCGGGAACCGGCGGCCTGCGAACGTACACAAGTCCCGAGGCCTGCTGGATGTTTACCGACAACACGAAATACATCCCCGACGTCGTGATCACCGAACCGCGCTTTGCGTGGGAAACCGCAAGCGGTGACATCGCGGTCGCCTTTTGGTGCAACAACGGCACTGACAGCGATATTCTCCCCCAAGTGACCGACACGCTCTCCTTCTGCGGTGCCGCACTGTCCCCCGTCACCTTCCGCGAAACGGTCAAAGCCCATTCCAACACATTGGTGACCGTGACCGCCGCCGTGACGGGCGATCAACAGCCCGACGGCACGGGCGACATGTCCGACCTCTTTTCAACCCTTGAGGACATGCTGGACGATCCCGCGTGGGAAGAAAACGCCAACGCCCTTGAGGAATATGCCCGGGAGCAGGGAGAATCCTTTTCCGAAATCCCCTTTTCAGAAATTCCGTAAAACAGAAAACGGACGAACCGCTTCAAACAGCGGCTCGTCCGTTTTTTATTTTGTATCGTATACGGTAAGGGCGTCGCGGTAGGATTGCGCAAACGCATCTCTGAGCGACGGCGGCGACAGCACCTCCGCCTCTTTTCCGAAACTGATAAAAAAGTTCCGGATCTGACGGCCGGTGCAATAAAAGGTATATATGCCGTCTTCGGACACGCGGATCGGTTGCGGGCGCAGGTGGGCGCGCTGCAAAAACTCCTGCTGTCCGTAAGGGGTGAGCCGCAATGTGATCTCTTCCGCTTCGCCGACAAGATACTGTACCCCGACGCAACGGATTTTTTCCTCGATATCCAGCTTATCGTCCACCGTGATCCTACCGAAGCTGTGGCGGCGGCGGGAGGACACCTTACCCATGCGGGAAATACGGACGGATACGATCCGTTCGTTGCGATCCTGCGGATCCTCTTTCGGGCGGGATAATCCGACAAGGTAAACGTGAGCGCTGTGGGCGTCCGTCATCACCGCATACGGCCGTATCCAATACACGCCCGTACCCAGAGTGACCTCCAACAAGTAATGTGCGTCAATGGCCGGTTGGATCGTCTGTTCGATCACCTCGGAAAAATACACCTGTTCCCGCTCAGCCGGTGACAAACGGGCGTACTCCTCCAAAATCGCCTTGAGGTATTTGGCGGGGGTTTTGTAGTTTTCAGCTTCCGCCTGCCGATCATACAACTGCTCAAAATTGGCGTTATTCAGACGGAACATCACCGATTCGCCCTTCGGATAGGATTCCTTTTTCTCGCACAGATGGCGTCGGCGGTCTTCCACAAGGGCATCAATCAGCTGTTGCTTTTGCTCGCCGTCTTTGGTTTTCACCGCCATCCCCATCAACCGATCGCGGTATTCGTCGAGCATTCTGTCGATGGAGGCCTCCGCACGGGGCATAAACGTTTCGATGATGCGGTTGAGAAAACCGCTGAAGGTTTTGGCGCCGAACAGCGCAAAATCGGCGTCAATCACCGTGCGCGCCGCCGCGCTGATATTCACACGTTGTTTGTGTTCCTCGTTACCGATGACCATCGTTCATCCGCTCCTTTTTGTGTCAGTTTCCGCACCCAGTATAGCAAGAAAAAGTCAATCTGTCAATATTTCGTTCCCGAATCAGGAACATTTTTCTGCGTTTTAGCGTATATTGATGTGTTTTTAGGAACAAATAAACATTTCAAGGTTCCCTTGTTGTGTTCCGCTTTTTGAGGTAGAATAGTATCAGACGAAGGGAACACGCCCTCATCTGAAAAACACTGTACTTTATAAAAGGAGATTGATCACTATGAAAACATCCGTATCGTTTATCAAACGCGCTGTCGCGATCGTTCTGACGCTCGCGACGATCATCGGCTGCTTCTCCATGAGCGCCGTGTCCGCATCCGCCGCCGAGCCGCTTCCCCTGGCGTACGCCGATGTCAACATGGACGGCGTTGCCAACAGCAAGGACGTCCTCACGCTGTACAAGATCGTTGCCACGGGCGACACCTCCTCCCTCTCGCGCGAAGCTCGTCTGTGCGCCGACTGTGACGGCAGCGGCTCCCTCACCATGAAGGATGTGCAGATCCTTTTCGCGGCCGTGTCCGGCAAAACCGCACTGTCCGCCGCCGCCCCCGCGCCGAGCGAATATGAGCTGGAGGTGTTCCGTCTGGTGAACATCGAACGCGAAAAAGCGGGTGTTGCACCGCTTCAATACGGCTATGACATCCAGCTGTTCGGTGACATCCGTGCCGAGGAATGTTCGATCTGTTTCGCCCACAACCGTCCTGATGGTCGCATCTGCTTCTCCGTTTTTTATGACTACCAAAACAACTACCTGCCCGGCGGCGAAAACATCGCAGCCTTCCAGCGTTCGCCCGAACAGGTTGTCAGTGAGTGGATGAATTCTCCCGGTCATCGTGACAACATGCTCAACCCCAATTTTTCAACGCTGGTTGTCGGCTGTGTCGAATTTGCCGATTATCCCGGCTATTACTGCTGGACGCAGATGTTCACCTACTGAGCAAGTATTCCTTGCTTAAACGCTATCCATGTGGTATAATGGAATGGCGCTGTCGGAGACGACAGCGCATTCCTCCGAAAGAAGGGTTCATCATGCAAGATGTTGTCGAGAGCATCATTTTCCTCATCCTCGCCGTTGCGATTCTGATCTTCATCATAAATGTCTGGAGATTCTTTTCCGCTAAGTCTGCCTATAAAAAGACGTTCGCGCACCGTGCACTGCTGCCGACCTCCATCAATACCACCCGCAACGGTCTGACCGTCTGTCCCAACGACAAGACACTTCCCACCGTCTGCCCGAAATGCGGCAGTGCGTTTGAAAAGGGCTACTGCGTCGCGTGCGGCGAAGCAAAATGTGCCCGATACACATACCGTTTCCCGCTCAAAGACAAAACCACCATCGAACAAGCGGAAGTTCTCCTCGACGAGTGGTTTGCGCAAAACACCTTTGTGAACGACTGCAAGCTGGATCTGGCATATTCACCAAAAAAGCCGTTCTTTCCCGGCGGAGCGGTCTATGTGAAGGAAATGTCGATCACGTTTACACTCTACAACCGACAGCAACCTTATCAATACGGTGCCGCAGCTGTCCGCCGCAACCGTATCGGCGGGGATCGCAGCGACATCGTCAAAGACATGGTCACGGACTGGCATCTGAACAACGCCGAGTATGAGCCGTTGTCCTACGATGGCGGCAAGCGTGATTACGAGCTGACCGATCTTTTCTCCATCAACGATTACTATCTCATGATCCTCTTCCGCCACAAATGGAAGGAAGACAGCTGATCATCATCGCCTGAAAGCAGACAACCGTAAAACCGGCAGTCTGCTTTTTGCTTTGTTTAGCGTTTTACACCGAATTGATCGGTTTGTTTGATTTTTTGTCGGATTATCGTGTTTATTGTTTACCGACGCGACGGTATAATCGTGACATACCACCAAGAAAAGGAGTCCTGTTTCCATGAGTATGCTTTTCAAACGCACTGTCGCGACCGTCCTGACGCTCGCGATGATCCTCGGCTGCTTTGCGGCAAACGCCGTGTCTGTCAGTGCCGCCTCCGCCCTGCCGCTGACCTACGCCGATGTGAACCGTGACGGCGCCGCGGATTCGCGGGATGTTCTGACACTGTACCGCGCGGTGTCAAGCGGTGATGACGCCTCTCTCGGGCGCGAAGCCCGTCTGTGCGCCGACTGCGACGGCAGCAGCTCCCTCACCATGAAGGATGTGCAGATCCTTTTCGCGGCCGTGTCCGGCAAAACCGCACTGTCCGCCGCCACCCCCGCGCCGAGCGAATATGAGCTGGAGGTGTTCCGCCTGGTGAACATCGAACGCGAAAAAGAGGGACTCGCCCCGCTCACCTATGCCTACGACCTCCAACTGCTCGCCGATATCCGCGCGGATGAATGCATCGAATACTTCAGCCACACCCGCCCCGACGGCCGACTTTGCTTTTCCGTCTTTGAGGATCACGGCATCCCCCTCATGGCCGGCGGCGAAAACATCGCGCTGTACTATAGCTCTCCCGAGGAAGTCGTTGACGGTTGGATGAATTCCCCCGGTCACCGCGCGAACATCCTCTATCCCAACTATACGACCATCGTCGTTGGCTGTCTCGATGTATTCCCGTCTACCGCGCCCGGATTCGGCTACTCGTGGGTACAGCTGTTCTGCGTGCGCTGATCTCATTTTTTGAAGAGCCGCTCCCAAGGGGTGGCTCTTTTATTCTGTTCCTGAATTTTGAATTTTTCCTAAATATTCTTTGCTAAGCCCTTGCCAAGAGGATAAAATAATTGTATAATGAGTGTAACCTGTGAAAATGGGGTAACTAAAGGATTTAATTTTGAAAGGAGATAGAATCCCATGGCTCTGACAACCAACAAGTCCGTGCTGTCCTGGATCGACGAGAAAGTCGCGCTCGTGAAGCCCGATCAGATCGTCTGGATCGACGGCAGCGAAGATCAGCTCGAGGCTCTGCGCGCCGAAGCTTGCGCCACCGGCGAGATGATCAAACTCAACGAAGAAAAACTCCCCGGCTGCTACTATCACCGCACCGCTGTTAACGACGTGGCGCGCGTCGAAGGCCGTACCTTCATCTGCGCCCCCACCAAAGAAGAGGCCGGCCCCACCAACAACTGGATGGATCCCGCCGAAGCCTACAAAATGCTCGACGACATCGCCCGCGGCAGCTATCAGGGTCGCACGATGTATGTCATTCCCTATTCGATGGGCCCTGTCGGTTCCCCCTTCGCCAAATACGGCATTGAGCTGACCGACTCCATCTACGTCGTGCTCAACATGGTCATCATGACCCGCGTGGGCAAGAACGTTCTCGACGCGCTGGGCGACAGCGAGGACTGGATCCGCGGCCTGCACTGCAAGTGCGACATCGACGAGGAGAAGCGTTACATCTGCCACTTCCCGCAGGATAACACCATCTACTCTGTCAACTCCGGCTACGGCGGAAACGTCCTGCTCGGCAAAAAGTGCTTCGCACTGCGCATCGCTTCCTACCTCGGCCGTAACGAGGGCTGGGTGGCGGAGCATATGCTCATTCTCGGTGTCGAGTCTCCCGACGGCGACATCAAGTATATCGCGGCGGCGTTCCCGTCTGCCTGCGGCAAGACCAACCTCGCCATGCTCATTCCGCCCGAGTACTACAAAGGCAAGGGCTACAAAGTCTGGTGTGTCGGTGACGACATCGCCTGGATGCGCATCGGTGAAGACGGCCGTCTGTGGGCGTGCAACCCCGAAAACGGTTTCTTCGGCGTGGCTCCCGGCACCAACATGAAGTCCAACCCCAACGCCCTCATCTCCACCCAGAAGGGCACCATCTTCACGAACGTTGCGCGTAACCTCGACGACAACACCGTGTGGTGGGAAGGTCTCGACAAGAACCCGCCCAAGAACGCCGAAGAGTGGAAGGGCGGCAAGTGGGATTGCACCGACGGCACCAAGGGCGCTCATCCCAACTCCCGTTTCACCGCTCCCGCGAAGAACTGCCCCTGCGTGTCCTCCGAGTTCGACTCCCACAAGGGTGTGCCGATCTCTGCGATCGTGTTCGGCGGCCGCCGCGCGAAGACCGCTCCGCTGGTGTATCAGTCCCGCGACTGGAACCACGGCGTGTTCGTCGGCTCCATCATGGCTTCCGAGACCACTGCGGCCGCGACCGGCGCTGTCGGCGTTGTCCGTCGTGACCCGATGGCCATGCTGCCCTTCTGCGGCTACCACATGGCCGACTACTGGGCGCACTGGATCGCCATGGGCGCGAAGCTCGGCGACAAGGCTCCCAAGATCTTCAACGTCAACTGGTACCGTACCGATGACGAAGGCCACTTCATCTGGCCGGGCTTCGGTGACAACCTGCGCGTCCTGAAGTGGATCCTCGACCGTTGCGAGGGCAAGGCTGAGGCGAACGAAACCGCCATCGGTTATGTCCCCAACGCCGAAGACATCGACCTGACCGGTCTGGACTTCGACATCGAGACCCTCAAGGGTATCCTCGAAGTCGACAACGACCTGTGGAAGGCCGAAATCGGCGGCATCGAGGAGTTCTATGCGAAGTTCGGCGACAAGCTGCCTGCTGAACTCGTCAAAGAGCTCGATACCCTCAAAGCGAACCTCGGCTGATTCAGCTGATCACAAAATCAGGGGCCCCGGCGCCCG
>JAZUOG010000082.1:0-7418 GCA_045604545.1 Acutalibacteraceae bacterium
CTCCTCGCAATGACAGGTTGGTGCGTAGCCGTGACAATATGCCAATCCTGCGGCGGGCGGTCTTCATGACCCCCTTGCCTAAAGGGGGTCGACGGGGGCTTCGCCGTCGGGGGGGTATCGGTTTCCGCAGGTTTTTTGGAAAAAGAATCCCCCCGTCCCTCGCATACGCTCGTGCCACCTCCCTTTAGGCAAGGGAGGCAACGGTCGCCATGACATTGTGCAAACTTCGCTTTCTCCTGTCATTCCGAACGCAGTGAGGAATCTTTCCGCAAAGATTGCCACGGGCCTTCTTCTTGCCTCTCCCCTTGGGAGAGGTGGCATCGCCGTAAGGCGATGACGGAGAGGGTACGATGCGATGTCGCAACAATGGGCAAACCTCGCGGAACTCGCGGCGGACGGTCTTTATAAAATCCGTCGGCGAAGCCGACTCCTTATTTCTTCATTCTTAACTTTTCACTCTTCATTGCCCTTAACACTGCCCTATATACGGGTTATACTTTGCCTCGTGGGCGATGGTGGTCGGGCAGTCGTGACCGGGGAGAACATCCATGTTGCCGTCCATGGCAAGCAGACGGCGAAGGGACGCGCGCATCGCGTGGACATCGCCGCCGGGGAAATCGGTTCTGCCGACGCTTTCGCAAAACAGCGTGTCGCCCGAAAAGAGCGTGTTTCCCGACAGGTAGCAACAACTGCCCTTCGTGTGACCGGGGGTGTGAAGCACCGTGAAGGTCATGTCGCCGAAGGTGACGCTGTCGCCTTCCTTCAGGGTGGAAAATGTCGACACCGTGCGAAGCGGGATGCCGAACAACGCCGACAGATTGCGCACGCCGTCGGTCATCGCGACCGCTTCGTCGGCGTGGCAGTATACGGGAGCGCCCGTGCGCTCAACGAGGTCATACAGGGCGCCCATGTGATCAAAATGGGCGTGGGTGAGAAGCACGGCGGCAAGCGTGTTGTCGCCGATGGCGGCAAGAATGCGCGAGGCTTCATCGCCGGGATCGATCACGACGGCGGTGGTGTCGTCGCTGACGACATAGCAGTTGGTGCCGAGTTGTCCGACCGACAGGGTGCGCACCTTCATGGTCATTCTCCTTTCCGACGGGACGCCGTGAGCTCTTCGGTGTCAAGGATCAGCGTGACGGGGCCGTCGGCGGCCATGTCGATCGCCATGTCGGCACCGAATACGCCCGTGACAACGGCACCCGGCGCGACGGCGGTCGCTTCTTTGACAAAGTGCTCATACAGGGCGTTGGCGGTGTCGGGAGCGGCGGCGGCGAAAAAGTCGGGTCGTCGACCGCGACGACAACTGCCGTACAGCGTGAAATTGGACACAATGAGCAGATCGCCGCCGATGTCGGCAAGCGAGAGGTTCATGCGTCCGTTGTCGTCCTCGAACACGCGCATCTCGACGCATTTTTTGATAAGCAGTGCCGCGTCCTGCTCGGTGTCGTCCTTGCCGACACCCACCAGCAACACCGCACCCTTGCCGATCTCGCCGCGAAACGCACCGTCGGCGGTGACAGCGGCGCGGGAAACCCGCTGATAAACCACTTTCATAGGCTGTTTACCCCTCGGTCAACGCGGTGAGAACGGTGCGCATCACCGTGCGGTCATCGGTCAGAATGCTGACGGTGGTATCGCCGTAGGTCAGATCGGCGACAGAAACACTGTCGCTGTCCTTGTCGTATTCCACCTGCAGGAGCAGGGTCTTATCGTTGTGTTCCACCACAAATTCCGCTTTGCCGTCACCCGTTTCGGTGAAGATGAAGCCGGAAAGCTCCGACCAACGAACGGTCGGTGCCATGGTGGCGTACAGGGTGTTCAGACTGAGTGTGACGCGTTCGGCGGGAGCGACGGTGGTGACGGTGATCGGCTCGGTCGAAAACGACTCCACCTTCACCGTCGATTCCTTGTCGCCGCAGGCGGTCAGGCTCAGTGCGAGGACGAACAGCAGGCACGCCGCTGTCAGACGGATAAAACGCAGTTTCATATGCAGTCTCCTTTGTGAATTACTCGGCGGCGCCTTCCATTTCGGTCATGACGTCCAGAATGGCGATCATGGAGCTTTTGAGCATATCGCGGGACACATCGCCGTAGGACAGCGTCGCTTGTGTCACGGTGCCGGCACCGTCGAACACGATGTCGAGCGTGCAGTGCTTGCCGCTGTCGTTGTTGACAACGCTGTACTGACGGTGGGTGGCGTCCACCTCGGTGAAGGCGAAGCCGTTGAGCGCGATCACGTCGGTGGGATCCAGAACGAGCAGATTTTCCATCGTCATTTCGGGAAGCTCAAGAGGCTCGGTGATCATGATCTCGCGGATCGCGCCCGTGACGGAAGCCCCGTCACCGACAAGAGACGCCGAGGTGTCGCCGTAGGACAGGGTGGCTTCGGTGATAACGCCGTCCTCACCGTGGCGGATATCCAGCTTGAACTGACGGGAGTCGGTGGTATTCTGCACCATGTAGACGCGGTGACCTTCTTCGGAAACAACGGCAATATAGGTGGAGAATTCCGCGATGGTGCTCAGTTGCATCGGCATCAGGTCGGCGACCGTCATCATGACGGGGTCGGCGGGAGCGGTGATCGGCTCGGTGGCGGAGGTGTCCAGCGGATCGGGATCGGTCGTCACAACGGTGTTTTCGTTGGACGAACAGCCGCAAAGGCTCACCAGCAACAGGACGGAAAGACACATACAGATAAACGATTTCATAATAACGATCTCCTTATTGTTAACGATGGGTACCGATACGGGTCACGCGCACAACGCCGCTGACGCGGTTGAGACGCTGAATGACCATTTCGAGGTGGTCGACACTGTTGACGCCGATGGTTAGCTGGATCTCGGCGCGGTCGTCCTTGGGCTCTTTGGCAGTGATGGCGTAGATGTTTACATGCATCGACGCCAGCTGGGTGGTGACGTCGGCGATGAGACGGTCACGGTCGATGGTTTCGATGAACAGACCGGTCTTGAAGCTGGCGTTTTCGGTGGATTTCTCCCATTCGGCGTGTACCCAGCGTTCGGGCTGACCGCAGGAGGCGATATCGCGCGGCACGTTCGGGCAATCGCGTTTGTGGATGGACACGCCGAAGCCGCGGGTGATAAAGCCGATGATATCGTCGCCGGGGACGGGATCACAGCAACGCGCGAATTTGACAAGGCAGTTGTCCATGCTGTCGATGATGACACCGCCGTGATGGGACTTGTGCTTAACGGTGCCCGAGGTGACCTGCTTGAGAGCGGCGTCCTCGCGTTGCGCGCGCTGGTAATCGTCGCGGATACGCGGAATGACACGGGACAACAGAATACCGCCGTAGCCGACCGCGGCATAAAAGTCATCGACAGAGCTGCAGTGCTGGCGCTTGGCTTCCGATTCGACGAGCGCGTCGTACTGCGCTTGTGTGAGACGGATATAGCTTCTGGCAAGCTCCGCTTCGAAGGCGTTGCGGCCTTCCTCGATGTTTTCCTCACGCCGTTCCTTTTTGAACCACGAACGGATCTTACTGCGGGCTTCGCCGGTTTTGACGATCTTCATCCAGTCACGCGACGGGCCGTGACCGGCGGCGGTGGTGGTGACGACCTCGACGATCTGTCCCGTTTGCACTTGCGTGTCAAGCGGGACGATACGCTTGTCGATCTTCGCGCCGACCATGCGGTTGCCGACGGCGGAATGGATCGCATAGGCGAAGTCGATGACGGTGCTTCCCGCGGGAAGCGAAATGACATCGCCCTTGGGGGTGAACACGAAGACATCGTCCTCGGACAGGTCGGTGCGAATGGTCTGCACGATCTCCGCGCGGTCATCGGCGTCCTGCTGGGCTTCGATGAACTGGCGGATCCACGCGATACGCTCCTCGAGCTTGTCCTTTTTCTTGATGCCGAGCTTGTATTTCCAGTGCGCGGCGATGCCGTATTCGGCAGTATAGTGCATTTCCCATGTGCGGATCTGCACCTCAAAGGGGATCTGCTCCTTGCCGAGCACCGTCGTGTGCAGGGATTGGTACATATTCGGTTTGGGGGTGGAGATGTAGTCCTTGAAGCGATTGGGAAGCGGACGGAACATCTCGTGAATGTGACCGAGCACGTTGTAGCAGTCGGTATCGGTGTTGACGATCACGCGCACGGCATACACATCGTAAATTTCATCGAAGGTCTTTTGCTGAACGAACATCTTGCGATAGATGCCGGGGATACTCTTGACGCGACCCGCAAGATAGCAGTCGATGCCGTGTTCCTCAAGACGCTCGCGAATGTGATCCTGAATGCTCTCGATGAGGTCTTCGCGCGTGTCGCGGCGTTTTTCGAGCGCTTCCTCGATCTCTTTATATGCGATGGGATCGAGAATGCGCAGGCTGAGGTCTTCGAGCTCCTCCTTGACGCCGCGGATACCGAGTCGATGCGCGAGCGGCGCATAGATATCCATCGTTTCCTTCGCTTTGTCGCGTTGCTTTTGCGGTGCCCAGCCGTGGCTGGTGCGCATATTGTGCAGACGGTCGGCGAGCTTGATGATGATGACGCGGACGTCTTTGCCCATCGCCATGAACATTTTTCGCACGTTTTCCGCTTGTTGTTCTTCCTTGGAACGGAAATCGATCTTGGTGATCTTGGTGACACCGTCCACCAGCAACGCCACCGTTTTGTTGAACATACGCTCGATATCGGCGGCTTCCACATCGGTGTCCTCGACGGCGTCGTGGAGAAGACCCGCGATGATGGTTTCGGTGTCCATGCCGAGCTCGACGAGAATGATCGCCACGCGCAAGGGGTGGCAGACGTATTCCTCGCCCGATTTACGGCGCTGACCGTCGTGGCTTTCGACGGCAAGGTCGATCGCTTTTTTGACGGCGTCCAGATCGTAGGCTTTATCGCTTTTTGACATACGGTCGATCAATTCGTCAATGAGAACGGACGGTTGTTCGAGCATGTGTCACACCTCCTTTGGTGGTTGCGGAATCAGAATCGGTCACAGCAGTTGGTGCATGAGCGGGGTTTTGGACAGGTCGGCTTTGCCTTCGACGGGCAAAACGGAGACGGTGACCGTGTCGCCGCTGTCTCTTACCGCGATCACGCCGCCTTGGCGGAGCAGTTCAACGGCAGGCTTGACCTTGGCGGTCGGTACGGTGCCGAGAAGCGAATGGAACAGCCATTCCCACGAGCCGTCAAAGCAGCCTTGATGCTCTTTTAAGAGCTTGAACAGTGCGACGGTATGCTCGCGATCGGGACGGGCGAGGGCTTTTTCTTCGGCGGTCAGGTCTTCGCCGCATACAAGGCGGTCAAACAGCCGCATGGCATCGAGGATATCGTCCTGAACGGTGTCCGCAAAGCGGATATCCTTGACGATGACAGACACCGACACCGTGCCGCGGAATTCGTTGCGGTCGAGGGTGACGGCGAGGTGGATGCGATCACCGGGTTTGACGCCGAGGGCATCGGGAGCGGTGCCGAAACGGATCGCGGACAGGCACACGCCGTCTTTGGAGAGCGTCAGGCGCGAATGCTTGGTCGCCACCGCCGCAACACTCTCCACCGTCATGTTGTACAGGCAGAAGAGCGGTTGCGGATTGCCCGCACCGTAGGGTTCGAGGCGGTCGAGAAGATCGAGCTTGTCGACGTTGATCTGGGACGGCACAAGACGGAAATCCATGTGCAGTTCGGGGGTGGGCATGACGGGGTATTCCCGTTTGGCATAGTCGTTGATGCGGCGGCGGAATTCGTCCACCATCTCCGCTTTCATGCCGAGTCCTGCGGCGAGCTTGTGACCGCCGTAGTTGAGAAGAATGTCCTCACATGACGCGATCGCGTCAAACAGTGAAAATCCCGCAAGACTGCGTCCCGAGCCCTTGGCGATGCCGTCACACACGGACAGCAGAATGCAGGGTTTGCCGTATTTTTCCAGTACGCGTGCGGCGATGATGCCGACAACGCCCGCGTACCATTGCTGACCCGACAGCACGATGACGCGCTGTGCCATCACTTCGGGGTGGGTATCGATATAGGCGGACACCTCATTCATGATGTCCTGTTCTTTCTTTTGGCGTTCGGCGTTGAAGGCGGCGACCGTTTTACTGAGCAGCTCCGCGTCTTCTTCGGTTTCGCAAAGGAGCAGTCGTGCCGCCACATCGGGATCGCCCATGCGTCCTGCCGCGTTGATGCGGGGGGCGAGGGTGAACACGGCAGTGCCCGAGGTCTGGGGGCGGTTGGCGGCGCCCGCTTCTTTGGCGAGGGCGACGATGCCGGGACGCGCGTTGTGGTTGATGCGGTCGAGTCCTTCGCGGACGAGACGGCGGTTTTCGCCTTCGAGCGGCATCACGTCGGCGAGCGTACCGATCGCGACAAGATCGGCGAACTGCTCGAGCGCCCAGTCGTCATCGCCTTCGAGCGCACACACCAGCTTGAAGGCCACGCCCACGCCCGCATACATTTTGAACTCGCTTTCGCAGTCCTCGCGGTGGGGGTCGACCACCGCCACGGCGGGCGGCAGTTCTGCTTGCGGTTGGTGATGGTCGGTAACCACCACATCGATACCCAGTGAGTTGGCATACGCCACCTCGTCGACGGCGGAGATGCCGTTGTCGACGGTGACGATGAGGGTCACGCCGTCGGCGGCAAACGCGTCGATGGTGTCGTTGTGCAAGCCGTAGCCGCTTTCCTCGCGGCGGGGTATGCGATAGGACACATTCGCGCCCTTTTGTCTGAGATAGGTTGTCAGAAGTACGGTGGCGGTGACACCGTCGGCGTCATAGTCGCCGAACACCGCCATTCGTTCACCGCTGTCGATCGCTGTCTGAATGCGATGAGCGGCCATATCCATGTCCGCGAAGGCGAACGGGTCGCCGAGCTCCTCTTCGCCTTCCAGCAAAGAAGCCGCCTCGGCAGGGTCATGGATCCCGCGTGCACTGAGTAGTAAAGCCAAAAAACAGTCGATGTCACACGCGCTTGCCAGGTCTGCCGCCGCCGTCTTGTCAAGCGGGGCAAAGGTCCAGCGCCGAAAACTCATGTTGGTTTCTCTCCGTTTCATTCAATACTTATGCCATAATATCATTACTATATCATTTTTGCGGCGGTTATTCAACATTATTTTTCAAAGTTTGTGAATTTTTCGCCGTCATCGGCATGCCTGTCATTCCGAGCGGGGAGCGCAAGAATCTTCTGCGTTACCGTGACCCGGTGCGGAATCCGACGGGCGGCAGGCGCCCCGGGGTGACCTCTCTTGTCCCTTCGGGACAATGCCCCTTTTTGCCGCCCCTACGTTGTCGGTGCGTTGATGCAACATTTTCCGAAATCTTGCGGCGGGCGGTCATCATGACCCCCTTGCCTAAAGGGGGTCGACGGCGGCTTCGCCGTCGGGGGGATATCGGTTTACGCAGGTTTTTTGGAAAAAGAATCCCTCCGTCACTCGCATACGCTCGTGCCACCTCC
>JAZUOG010000083.1:0-28488 GCA_045604545.1 Acutalibacteraceae bacterium
TGAGAGGGCTTATACAGAACAGCCTCATTTAGTGGCGGCGTATACAGTAGAAGTGATCGGTCTGCTTAAATTCCCCACTCAATATGTTGATGGTTATCACAAGCCCTCTCCGTCATGGCTTACGCCATGCCACCTCTCCCAGAGGGAGAGGCAAGAAATACCTAAATACGCGGCTGGCAGACCGTATTACGCGTTCTACGCGGAGGCTACGGAACAGAGGGCTATGCCCGCAAAAGAAAAAGCACCCGTTTTACGGGTGGATTCTTGTTGTTCCCGCAAATGCCGTGGCATCGCCCCGACCCCGTAGGGGACGGCCTCAACGGTCCGCCAATGTACCTGTCCCGATACGGACCACCGGGGACGGTGGTCCCTACGAATTGTATGGCACAATCCTGCGTCATCGCACCCAGCCTGTCATTGCGAGGGCGCACAAGCGCCCGTGGCAATCTTCGCAGAAAGATTCTTGCGCTTCGCTCAGCATGACAAGGGACAACGACTCCTCGGATTGCCCCTATTTACAAATTCCGACTGTGTGATATAATAATAATATATACCCCGAAATGTTCGCACACGTTGCGAAGGATATACAGGATATGTTTACAAAGCAGGAGGAACCGTGTATGAAAAAAGTGATAGCGTTGTTGCTTGCCGTCGTCATGCTGATGACGGTGCTGCCGATGAGTGTGGCGGCGTTTGATCCCTACAAGGTGCACGCACCGCAAAGCGGCTGTCAGCTGAGAACCTTCAGCTTCGAGAAAGCGGTCAACAGCTGGCTGATGTGGGATCTCGATTTTGATGCCAAATGCGCCGGTCGTGCGCTTGTGAGCCAAAAGGCGCATCCGAATATCCTCGGACAAGCCGCCGTTCCCACCTTCACCTTTGAGGGTGACCGCGTCACCTTCAACGGCACGGACATCACCTCCGATGTGACGGCGGTCACGCTTAAAGCGGAGAACGAAGTCGTTGTGTACGCGGGAAGCACCAAGGCGGAATATCAGGTGAACATCGATGAAGAAACCAACGGCATTCCCGTTGTGCTCATCGACACGAACGGTGTCGGTATCCCCGACAAGGTGAATTATGTCGACACCGCCATCACCATTCTGGGCGCGGAGGTTTACGGCGGCGAGGATCTGTACGCCGTGACGGGCGGTATCAAGCTGCGCGGCAACTCCACCTCCGCGTATGACAAAAAGCCCTACCGCATCAAGTTTGATAAAAAGCAGAATGTGTTCGGGCTCGGCAAGGCCAAAAGCTGGGTGCTTCTTGCCAACTACCTCGACCCCGCGGGTATGCGCAACGACATTGCCTATGGCTTTGCCTCGCGCATGAGCGAGATGGTCGCGGAAACGAGCGGCTTTGAGGTGTATGTGCCGCGCGTGCGTCCCGTGGAAGTGTATCTCAACGGCGAATATCGCGGACTGTACGACATGGGTGACCATGTGCAGGTCGATTCCACCCGTATCGCCATTGACGAAAGCGGCGACGAGTTTGACGACAACGATGTGCAGCTCTTCCCCGAAGGCAATGTCGGCTATTACCTCGAGATCGAGCATCCGACCCGCGTCATCCCCGAGTGGTACAGCGAAAACGCCTATTATGTGACCATCAAAAATTCGGGCGGCACGGGAACGGATACCATCTATACGGGCGGCATGAACGATGACGGTACACTGGAAACGGCGGGAACGGGCAAGGCGAATACGCTGTATGTTCAGATCAAAACCCCCGAGATCCCCTCAAACGAGCAGATCACCTACATCAAAAATTATCTGCAGAAGGTCAACGATCTGATCCTTGCCAAGGATTCCCGCGTGTTTGACTATATCGACATGGACGGCTTTATCGACTGGTATCTCACCAATGAGCTGTTCAAGAATACCGACTCGGCATTTTTGTCCAGCATCAAGATGTTCAAGGACAAGGACGGCAAGCTGTTCATGGGTCCCGTGTGGGACTTCGATATCGGTTCGGGCGCGGTCGCTTACAACGGCGTTGACGACCCCAAAGGCTGGTTGACGCGTGCAGACACCTACTGCGGTTGGTATAAGGCGCTGTTCTCGATGCCGCAGTTTGTCGAAGCGGTGGAAGCCCGCTGGGCGGAGCTTCACGAAAACGGCATCCTTGAGCAGATCACGGCGGACATCGATGGTCTGAGCCGCTATCTCGACAAGGCGCTTCGCGATAATTTTGCGATGTGGCATTCGAACTATGTCAACGATGTCTACAACACCGGCTGGCTGACCGTTCCCGATCTGTGTCTGACGGGTGAATATGACGCGCAGTGGCGCTATCTGCGCAACTATATGCAGGGCCGTATCGCGTGGATGGACGAGCAGTTCGGCTATTCCACCGTGTCGACGACGAAAATCGGCGGCAACGTGTCCATCATCGGTACCCCCGAAGTGGAGAAGACCTTGCTTGCGGGCACCTACAACGTACAACCGCAGGGGGCATCGCTGTCCTACCAGTGGTACCGTGACGGCGCGGCGATCTCGGGCGCGAGAAGCAGCAGCTATACCCTCACCGAAAGTGACATCGGTCACGCGGTGTCGGTCAGTGTCACCGCGCGTAGCTACAGCGGCACGCTGACCTCCGAGTCGCTTGCGGTCACCAAGACCTACAACGACTATGTCACCTCCCAGATTCCGCCGATCGAGTCCTATACTGCCGATACCATCGTCGTGACCGAACGCACGGGTTACGAGATCACGGTGGACGGTGTCAACTGGCAGATGTCGGGCACCTTCACGGGACTCGAACCCAACACGCTGTATGCCGTGCGCTACCGTCACACCTCGCTCGGCAACCAGCAGGTCGGACAACCGGGCAAAGCGACCTATGTCATCACCGATCCCGCGGCGTATCCCGTCGGCGACATCAATCTGGACGGGGAGATCAGCATGAAGGATGCGATGCTGTTGTACAGCCATGTCAGCGGCTCCCGCACGCTCGACGATCCTTCCATCGGCGACTACAACGCCGACACCATCGTCAACATGCGCGATGTCATGCTGCTCTATCAGTTTGTATCGGGCGCGGCGTAATAGTACCAAAAAAAGATCTGTCACAGCTTGCTGTGACAGACCTTTTTTGCGTTATGACAATGTGAACGGGTTCTCGGCTTCGGCGCGGTAGTCGAAGAATTTGGCGGGGTAGACCGTCAGGATCGTACGATGATCGGCGGTGACGATGTAGAATTCGTCGCCGTTCACGGCGGTGTTGCAAATTCCTTCGGGGGTCATGCAGAATTCCTTCGACCACGTGTAGTGGTGAATGTGGGGAATACGGTACTCCCCGAAGGATGAAAAGCGCAGGAATTTCATGTTGACATGCCGATAATCCACGCCGATACGGTCAGCCTCTTCGGTGGTGCTGATAAGGCGATCCCGAAGCACGGTGAAGCGGCGTTCTTTGGCGATGCGCCGCATGGACATGATCCTGTGTGCGATCAGACCGATCATCACGGCCATGGCCGCCGCGATCACCCCGCGGATGATCCATTTCCACATCATGTCTTCTGTGAGCTTCCCGAAACCGTTGATGCAGTCATTCAGCAACAGACACAAACCGCCGGACACGAGCGCAAAGGCGATTCCGATGGCAAGATCCTTCAGACTGTACCGTTTGAGCAGGTCGTATTGAATATGATTGTTTTGCAGGACGGCTTTTTTCATGACAGTCACCTGTTTCTGCGAATCATTCCGCGGGGGCGCACGGTACCTCGGCGGGAGGCTCCGACACCACGGTATCCGTTGTCGGCTCAGATTTCTTGCCGAGGATCTCGGGCAACTGCATGCCTGCCAACGCAAACACATCAGCAAGAGGCGGCACGGATTGCATCATACCCGACAGAAATCCTGCCGTGGCATTCTTGCCGTCGCCGTTCTGACCGTTGTCCCAGACGGTAACCTTGTCGATCTTGATATTCTTGATCGCGTCCACCTGCACACGCATGAGATCTTCGAGCTTATCGGCGATGAGGAGCTTGAGCGCGGCATCGGTATCGCCGCCCGCCGACTTGACGATCTCGGCAAAACCGGCGGCTTGTTTTCTGAGGATCTCTTCCATGCCGCGGGCTTCTGCCGCCATCTTGGCATAGATCGCGTCTGCCTCGCCCTGTGCCTTGCGGCGGATCTGCTCGGCTTCTGCTTCTGCTTCGATTTCCAACTGACGCTTTTTGGCTTCTGTCTGCACGATCACATCGGCTTCGAGGGTTGCCTGTTCACGGGAGCGACGAGCCTCTTCGGCGGCCTGCTCGGCGGCATAGGATTCCTCGAGGGCTTTTGCTGCCTGAATCTTCTCGGCGGCAGTGGCGATGCGCAGTGCCTCGGCTTCTTTTTCCTTGAGTGCCGCATCGGACATGGCGATCTTCATTTTAGCTTCGTTTTCGCCTTCGATGGCAACGGACGAGGCATTTGCCACTTGAATGCGTTGGTCCATGTGGGCGTTGGCCTCACCGATGGAGCCGTCTCTTTCGCGTTCGGCAACGCTCTTTTTCGCATCGTTGATCGCTTTGGCGGCGGCTTCCTTACCCAACGCGGCGATGTAGCCCGATTCATCGCTGATATCGGTGACGTTCACGTTGATCAGACGCAGACCGATCTTTTTCAGCTCGGTCTCCACGTTACTGCTGACCGCCGCGAGAAATTTATCACGATCGGTGTTGATCTCTTCGATGTCCATCGTGGCGATGATCAGGCGCAGCTGACCGAAGATGATATCCTTGGACAGCTCCTGAATTTCGGAAAGCTGCAGACCGAGGAGGCGCTCCGCCGCATTCTGCATCACGCCGGGTTCGGTGGAGATACCGACCGTGAAGCGGGACGGTACATCGATGCGGATGTTCTGACGGGACAGGGCATTTTTCAGATCGACCTGGATGGAGATGGGGGTCAGGTCCAAAAAGGCATACGATTGAAACACAGGGACAACAAATTCTGCACCGCCGTGAATACATTTGGCACTGCGGTTGGTGCCGTCCTTGTTTTTGCCAATCGAGCCGTAGACGACCATGATCTTGTCGGAGGGACACTTTTTATAGCGTGAGCACGCCCACACAATAAAAGAGACCAGAATCAAGACAAGAGCCAGTACCAATGCGATCGTTTCCATAAATCATTCCTCCTTGAATTGGTGAATATATGTCAAAAAAGGACATACGGATCATTTGCGTCTGACCACCAGTGTGGTCTGACCGCTCAGCCCTGTGACAACGATCTCCGTTCCCGTAGGAATGGCATCGGCGCTGTCGGTTACCGCGTCGCGTTCGACAAAGCTTCCCTGAAGCAGAATGTTCACCTTGCCGATACCGTTTCGCTCGGCGGGGATGGTCAGATAGACTGTGCCGGATGTGCCTAAAGCATTCCGATTGTCGATGTTACCGCCGCTTTGCAAACGCATGATGGCGCGAAGCAGATAGGCAAGAGCGACCATGATGGCCGCGCCGCACAGCACGGCTACAGGGACGGTGATCCACAAACTGACGGCGTGGGAATTCATCACCAGTCCCACCCAGCCGAACACGACAAAGAAAGCGATGATGCCGCGAAGGGTGAAAATGTGAAGAGAATCCATTGCATCGATGTCATAATCCTCCGCGCCGATATCGGAGACGGCATCGCCGATGGAAGGGTCATCCATTTCTCCGTGATCGCCGATTCCCAGAAAGATCATCACCGTCTGTATGATCAGCACGACCGTTGCGGGAATTGCCACAAGGGCGAAAAAGTGCGAGGATGTGCTTAAAGAAGTCCACCATTCAGTCATTGACTATTCCTCCTTCTGCTGACTTACATCAAATCACAAAACATATCTTCTGCCGTTCGGCGGCACACGGAAGCATAGTGTGCATAGGCCATTATCTGCAAAACCGTTACAAGCCGTTTTTTGGCACCGTCACACGGTTCTGTATAGGTTTGCACGGCGGCTTCGGCGGCCGCTTTCACCGTCTCGCGGTCGAGCGCGCCTTCGCCGCTGACAGCGATCATATCGACATAGCGGTGATACAGCTCGCTGTCGCTGATGAGATCATCGCTGTCGTCATCGAGGACGCCGTTGATAAAGGATAATATGCCGCAGATGCGGTCGAGCTGCAGTGATTCGCGCAGCATGTTGATCGTGACGATGCGGGCAAACTGCTCCTTGGAGTATTGCCGCTTGACAGGGGGAGAAACAAAGCCGCGCTTGACCCAGTTCTGAATGCAATACGGCTCAAGTCCTGTCATGACCGACACCTGCGAAAGGGTGATGCCGCCCGCGGCAAATAAACCGCTAAACAGCAGTCGCGATGCGTTTTCCGTCAATCGGGATACTTCAATGGTCGTTCCCGGAAACACCGTTGCCATGCGCCACCCTCCCTTCGTTCTTTACTTTGATTGTATCACATGGTCACGTGATTGTAAAGTGTAATTTTATGATTTTTAAAAATTTTGTCAGCTTGTTATCATCAGTATATCATTTTTCGACAGATCCGCAATTTGCGAAAAAACGGCGGCAAAAATATCATAACGGAGAAAGGACGGTGTTTTTCACAAAGCGGAAGGGATATTATGTTTTTTTGAAAATCCCCCTTGACAAATCATAAAAACGGAGTATAATATAAGCGTTCTCAAATATTGCGGAATCGTGTAAGGGTAGCACTACGGCCTCTGACTCCGTCTGTCTAGGTTCGAATCCTAGTTCCGCAGCCAAAAAACGGTCATCGCTTTTGCGATGGCCGTTTTTACTGTCTGCTTCTAGGATTCGAAAGGGGCGTTAAGAAAACGTCACGGTGTGACGTTTTTAGCCCCGTTGGAGATGAAGAGACTGCCGATTTTACATGTACCAAAAGACGAGATCAAAACTACCTCCTTGATAAAACACCTAGTTCCGCAGCCAAAAAACGGTCATCGCTTTTGCGATGGCCGTTTTTTCTGTCTGCTTCTAGGATTCGAAAGAACCGAGCAGCGAGCGCGTCCGGGGGACGAAACAGCGAGCGCGGAGGGCTGTGCAGCAACGCGATTTTGCAAGCCGCAACCCTTTGCGGCGCAGAAAAATCGAATGTTGCAAACGTTAGTTAAGAAAACGTGCCAGGGGCACGTTTTCAGCCCCGTTGGAGTTGAAGAGACTGCTGTTTTTGCTTGCACCAAAAGACGAGATCAAAACTACCTCCTTGATAAAACACCTAGTTCCGCAGCAAAAAAACGGTCATCGTTGTTGCGATGACCGTTTTCTTGCTGTATTCGGATTATTGCATGGGGTTGTCGAAGGCGGGAGCGGGCTCGCTCCGGGTGGCCTCGACGGCGGCAACGGCACTCATTTCCTGCAGACGGCGCACACGCTCGCCGTTGTCGGGGTGGCTGGATTCCAGCGCGGCGAACAGGCCGTCCTTGCCGTGACCGGTGCCGAAGCTGGCGAGCACCTCGCTCAGCGAGGGACCGTAGCCGCATTGATGCGCATAGGCGTCCGCTTCGTATTCGTTCCGGCGGCTGGTGGCCATGACGAGCCACACGCCGAGCTGTGTCCATGCACGCATCATCAGCACCAGCAGGAAGTCAGCGACCACGCGGGAGATGCTGATGAAAATGGACGCAACGACACCGCCCCAGCCTCTGCTGAATGCCGCGGTGCAGAACTCGCCGATCCACATCATGACATTCGCGACCACGCGAACAATGACGAAGATGGTTGTCACGATCAGGTTGCCCACCGCAACGACCAGCACGTTGTCGGTGTCCTTGTGAGCAAGGTGACCGAATTCGTGTGCCATGACGCCTTTGATCTGCTCGTCGGAATAGTTGAGCAGGCCGCGGGTCACGCAAAGCGTTTTGCGACCGGTTGCGAAGGCGTTGGGCTCTTCATCGTCGGACAGGAACATCTGAATCTTGTCGTTGAGCTCGGGGTTGAGCGTTTTGGCGTTGGCATACACCTCGTCAAACAGCGGTTGCAAACGGTTGAGCACCTCTTGATCGGTGATCTTTTTGCAGTGGCTCTGCAGACGCAGGATCCATTCGCCGATGGGCGACAGGGCGATGGCGAAGGACGCCGCATAGATCAGAAAGCCCCAAAGAGCACCCATCCAGTCGGTGTAGAAACCGCTGAACAGCGCGGTGATCAGCAGGATGTTGAGCACCATCCAGATGATCAGACCGGTGTTGCTCTTCTTGAACAGGTTTTTGAAGAAGTCGACAACGTACATGGTTTTTTCTCCTCTTTTCTGTGGATATCGGTATGCACACAGCATACAAGCATGATGTCACATTATGGCACAATCTGTCGCATAATGCAAGCGAAAAAGGATATTTTCCGAAAAAATCACAGGCTTGCGATGCCGCAGTCGAAGGCGGCTTCGAGCACCTCGCGCAAGGTGTCGAGTGCGGAGAGTCCTTTGCGGATCTTCACGGTGTAATACGGTTTGGAGCCTGCACTGATCATCATTCTGCCTTGCAGGGCGGCGGACAGCGCCATCGCTTTGGGCATATCCAGCGCGAGCGGATACAAAAGCACCGCGTCGTTTTGCTGTTTAACTTCGACGATGCCTGCGGCGACCGCCATGTTTCTGAGCAATGCGACTTCGACGAGTCCCTGCACGGCGGCGGGCGGCTCTCCGAAGCGGTCGATCAGCTCGTCGTACACATCGAGGCTGTCTTCCTGTGTGCGGATATCCGCAATACGGCGATAGGCTTCCAGACGCTGGGCGTGGTCGGGAATGTAGCGATCGGGAATGTGGGCGCTGACCTGCAGGTCGATGAGGCAATCCTGTTCGGAGGCGGCGGGGATCTCGCCCTTTTCCGCTTTGACCGCTTCTGTCAGCAGGCGCAGATACATATCGTAGCCGACCGCCTCCATGTGACCGTGCTGTTGCGCACCGAGCAGGTTACCCGCGCCGCGGATCTCCATGTCGCGAAGCGCGATTTTGAAGCCCGCGCCGAATTCGGTGAATTCCCGCATCGCGTCGAGGCGTTTGGAGGCGACCTCGTCAAGCACCTTGCCCGCCTTGAAGGTGAGATAGGCAAATGCACGGCGGGAGCTTCGTCCCACGCGTCCGCGCAACTGGTGAAGCTGAGACAGACCGTAGCGATCGGCGTTTTCAATGATCAGGGTGTTGACGTTGGGAATGTCAACACCCGTTTCGATGATGGTGGTGCACACGAGAATATCCACCTCGCGGTCGAGCACCTGCCGCCAGATATCCGACAGCTGATCCTCGCTCATGCGACCGTGGGCAACCGCGATGCGGGCATCGGGCAGACGCATCTGCCAGCCTGCCGCGACACGCTCGATGTCGTCGATGCGGTTATGCAGATAATACACCTGACCGCCGCGGCGAAGCTCGCGCGAGATCGCGTCTTTGAGCAGGCGGGTGTCATGCTCGAGCACGAAGGTCTGCACGGGGTGGCGATCCTGCGGGGCTTCTTCGATGATGGACATATCGCGGATACCGCTCATCGCCATGTTGAGGGTGCGGGGAATGGGGGTGGCGGACAGGGTGAGTACGTCCACCGTCGGGAAGCGTTCCTTGATCTTTTCCTTTTGGGCGACGCCGAAGCGTTGTTCCTCATCGATGATGAACAGGCCGAGGTCGCGCAGCTGTACGTCCTGCGACAGCAGACGGTGGGTGCCGATGAGCAGGTCGATCTCGCCGTTTTTGGCGCGGCGAAGAATGTCGGTTTGCTGTTTTGCCGTGCGGAAGCGGGAAATCATTTCCACCGTGACGGGGAAGCCCGAAAACCGCTCGAGAGCGGACTGATAATGCTGATATGCCAGAATGGTGGTGGGAACGAGCAGTAAGCACTGCTTGCCTTCGGCGACACAACGGAAGGCGGCGCGGAAAGCGACCTCCGTCTTGCCGAAGCCGACATCGCCGCACAGCAGACGCTCCATCGGGACGGCGCGTTGCATATCGAGGCGGATCTCCTCCGCACAGCGAAGCTGATCGTCGGTCTCTTCATAGGGAAAATGCCGTTCGAAATCGTACTGCCACTCGCCGTCCTCCGAGAAGGCATAGCCCTTTGTCGCCATACGTTTGGAATAGAGGGCGATGAGTTCCTTGGCGATGTCCTTGACAGCGCCGCGCACGCGGGTCTTGGCTTTTTGCCATTCCTGCCCGCCGAGGCGGTGGAGCTTGACGGTCACCTCGTCCTTGGTGCCGATGTATTTGGACACCAGATCGAGCTGTGTCACGGGGACATACAGCATATCGCCTTTGGCAAATTCCAGCTTGATGTAATCCTTGATGACGCCTTGCATGGACAGTTGTTGGATACCGAGATAAATACCGATACCGTGAGCGGCGTGGACGACATAGTCGCCTTTTTTGAGCTCTTCGAGACTGCCGATGGGGGTGCCGCGGTCTTTTTTCGCCATGAGACGGCGTTTTTTGGTGCGGGCGGCACGACCGTGGGTGAGAACGGCGATGTCGCCTTTGGGGAAATCAAAGCCCGAAGACAGACCGCCCGTCGTCACGATGATGCGGTTTTTGAGAGGCTTGTCGGGGTTCGGCGCATACATCGCAGGGAGTCCCGCCGCCGCGAGGTCTTCGGCGAGCACCTTCGCTGTTTTTTCCTCGGGACCGGCTAGTACGACCGCCGCCGCCTTGCGCTCCATCAGGTCTTTAAGGTCTTCCTCCAGCAGTTCGGTCGCGCCCGAAAACGGCGGAAGCTGGCGCGCTTCCACGTGCACCTGTGTGCGAAGCGGCAGGTTTTTGACGGTGCGGGTGAAGTTTTCGGTGATGATAAGCTGACGGGAGGCAAGAAGCGACGTCAGCTCGTCTTCCTCGAGCATAAAACGGTCGAGCGTTTTGCACAGCTTCGCTTCCTCGAGAAGAGCGGTCAGCTCCTCCGACAGTCGCCACGAAGCGGCGTGGAACTGGTCGACAAGACGGCTCCACTCGCACGCGAAAATGACGCTGTTCGGAAGATAGTCAAACAGAGTGGAGGGCTTATCAAAAAGAAGCGGGAGATATTTATCGAGCGGGACGTGACCGCCGCCTTTGAGCACGGCGGCGTCGGCCGAAAGCCATTCCTTGGCGGGTGCTTGCTTGCCGCGAAGGGTGGCAGAGAGGGCGGTCAGTTTATCGGCGAGGGCGGTTGTGTCCTCGCACAGCAGTTCCACGGCAGGCGGAATGCTCACCGAGGTGACCGTTTCGGTACGGCGCTGGGTGTCGATGTCGAAACGGGTCAGCGTGTCGACGGTATCGCCCCACAGCTCCAGACGAATGGGGGTGTCCTCCGAGGCGGGGAAGATGTCGGTGATACCGCCGCGCACGGCGAATTGTCCCGCGCTTTCCACCTTGTCACAACGTTCATAGCCTGCCGCTGTGAGGGCGGCGGGCAGGTCGGTGACGGGAAGGGGGCGGTCGGCGATGATGTCGATGGTGTTCATCAACAGGGTGTCGGGCGGCAACGTCAGCTGAGCGGCGGCTTCCGCCGATGCAACGACACAGTCCGCCGCGCCGTTCACCAGCCGACCGAGAACGGATAGGCGCTGTTGCTCGTATTCACGCGAGGAGGAACGCATCGCGCCGAGTGTGATCTCGCGAGCAGGAAACAGCACCGCGTCGAGCTCCATCGCCTTGAGGTCGTCTGTCAGCTTGGCGGCATCCGCTTCATCACCCGTCAGAATGATGGGTATGACGGTGGTGCGGCTGAGCACACCCGCTGTGACGGCGCGGTGAATGTGACCGAGTCCCGTCATAAAGACAGGAGTCTCTTTTTTGGCGAGTGCGTCGAGCACCGTGCTGACGGCAGGGTCGGCACACACGGCTTTGAACAGAACGGTTTTCATCGGTTACCTCTCTTTCGGTGAAACGGGAAGCGGGGCGGGTGCATCACGCACCCACCCTGTGTGGTTATAAACAGATTCACATACGGTATACGCTTATTTCTTGGAATACAGGTTCATGGCGCGGGTGATGTCGCCCTGCGCGATGAGCGCGGCGGCTTTGCCGGCACTTTCAAACGCGTCGTCCATGGTTTTTTTGTCTTCTGCAGGGAAGCAGGACAACACCCACTTCGCCAGATCGTAGTCGGGGTGCGGTTTCATGCCGACACCCACGCGCACGCGTGCGAAGGCGTCCGAGCCGAGACAGGCGATGATATCCTTGAGACCGTTTTGTCCGCCCGCAGAGCCGTTCGGACGAATGCGGATCTTGCCCATGTCGAGGTTGATGTCGTCGGAGATGACGACGATCTGTGACGGATCGAGCTTGTAAAACATGGCCGCTTCCTGTACGGCAAGCCCGCTCGCATTCATCATGGTCTGCGGCTTCATCAGCAATACGGTCGTGTCGCCGATGTCGGCGCGGGCGGTGAGAGCGTGGAACTTGTCGCGGTCGATGGTCACGCCCAGCGATTTCGCCAGACTGTCGATGCTTAAGAAGCCTGCGTTGTGACGGGTATTTTCATATTTTCTGCCGGGATTGCCCAGTCCGACGATGAGAAAATCGATGGGTCCCGAGGCTTTTTTCTTAAAAAACATGGCAATATTTCCTTTAATAATAGAATGAACGCCTCTATTATGGTACAAAATGAAAGGAAAGGCAAGCAAAATTTGAAGAAAAACAGACAAAATGTGAAAAAATCCCGACTTTTTTCCAAAAGTTTCAAAAATGTCTTGGAAAATGAAAAAACGTATGCTATAATAGCGGGTGACGGATAAAAAGGCGAATTGCGCCTGCCCGTCATTCAACTGTGTTAATTTTTTTAGAGGAGGCTATTCAATGTCTACTAAGTATGTTTACCTGTTCTCCGAAGGCAACGCGACCATGCGTGAGCTGCTCGGCGGTAAAGGCGCGAACCTCGCCGAGATGACCGCAATCGGTCTTCCCGTGCCGCAGGGCTTCACCGTCACCACCGAAGCCTGCACCCGTTACTATGACGACGGCCGCAAGATCGACGATGCGATCAAGGCGGAGATCCTCGAGAACATCAAAAAGATGGAAGAGATCACCGGCAAAAAGTTCGGCGACAAAGAAAACCCGTTGCTCGTTTCCGTCCGTTCGGGCGCTCGTGCTTCGATGCCCGGCATGATGGACACCATTCTGAACCTCGGTCTGAACGAGGAAGTTGTTGAGACGATGGCTGCTCAGTCCGGCAATGCTCGTTGGGCGTATGACTGCTATCGCCGTTTCATTCAGATGTACTCCGACGTCGTTATGGAAGTCGGCAAGAAGTACTTCGAAGAGCTCATCGACGAGATGAAGGAAAAGAAAGGCGTCACGCAGGACGTCGAGCTGACTGCTGAGGACCTCAAGGAACTCGCCGGCCAGTTCAAGGCGGAATACAAGAACAAGATCGGCAAGGACTTCCCCACCGATCCCATCGAGCAGCTCATGGGCGCTGTCGAAGCGGTCTTCCGTTCCTGGGACAACCCCCGTGCTAACGTCTATCGCCGCGACAACGACATTCCCTACTCCTGGGGTACCGCTGTCAACGTGCAGATGATGGCGTTCGGTAACATGGGCGACGACTGCGGCACCGGCGTTGCGTTCACCCGCGACCCCGCTACCGGCGATAAGGGCCTCATGGGCGAGTTCCTCACCAACGCACAGGGCGAAGACGTCGTTGCCGGCGTTCGTACTCCGATGCCCATCGCTGAGATGGCTGACAAGTTCCCCGAAGCGTTCGCGGAATTCAACAAGGTTTGCGCGATCCTCGAGGATCACTATCGTGATATGCAGGACATGGAGTTCACCGTTGAGCACGGCAAACTCTTCATGCTCCAGACCCGTAACGGCAAGCGTACCGCTAAGGCGGCTCTGAAGATCGCTTGCGACCTCGTTGAGGAAGGCATGATCGATAAGAAGCAGGCTGTTGCGATGATCGATCCCCGTAACCTCGACACCCTGCTCCACCCGCAGTTTGACGCGAAGGCTCTGAAAGCGGCTACCCCCGCCGGCAAGGGTCTGGGTGCTTCCCCCGGTGCTGCTTGCGGTAAAGTCGTGTTCACCGCTGAGGACGCCGAGGCTTGGAACAACCGCGGCGAGAAAGTCATTCTTGTCCGTCTTGAGACCTCTCCCGAGGACATCACCGGCATGAAGGCTTCCCAGGGTATCCTCACCGTCCGTGGCGGCATGACCTCTCACGCGGCTGTTGTTGCCCGTGGTATGGGTACCTGCTGTGTCTCCGGCTGCGGCGACATCATCATGGACGAAGACAACAAGAAGTTCACCCTCGCGGGCAAGACCTACAATGAGGGCGACTATATCTCCATCGACGGCTCCACCGGCGCCATCTATGACGGCATTATCCCGACCGTTGTCGCACAGGTCGTCGGCGAGTTCGAGACCATCATGAACTGGGCTGACGAGTTCCGTACGCTGAAGGTCCGCACCAATGCCGACACCCCCGCCGACGCGAAGAAGGCTGTTGAGCTGGGCGCGGAAGGCATCGGCCTGTGCCGTACCGAGCACATGTTCTTCGAGGCTGATCGTATCGCCGCGTTCCGCGAGATGATCTGCTCCGACACCGTCGAAGAGCGCGAAGCCGCTCTGGCGAAGATCCTGCCCTATCAGCAGGGCGACTTTGAGGCGCTGTACACCGCCCTCGAAGGCAACCCCGTTACCATTCGTTTCCTCGATCCGCCTCTCCACGAGTTTGTTCCCACCGAGGATGCCGACATCGCGGCTCTCGCGGCGGCTCAGGGCAAGACCGTCGAGGACATCAAGAACATCATCACCTCTCTGCATGAGTTCAACCCGATGATGGGTCACCGTGGCTGCCGTCTGGCTGTCACCTATCCCGAAATCGCCAAGATGCAGACCGCGGCGGTTATCCGTGCGGCCATCAACGTCAAGAAGGCTCATCCCGAATGGAACATCGTTCCCGAGATCATGATCCCGCTGACCGGCGAAGTGAAGGAAATGAAGTACGTCAAAGACATTGTTGTGGCTACCGCTGATGCGGAGATCGCTGCTGCGGGCGCTGACCTCAAGTACGAAGTCGGTACCATGATGGAAATCCCGCGTGCGTGCCTCACCGCCGACGAGATTGCCAAGGAAGCGGAGTTCTTCTGCTTCGGCACCAACGACCTGACTCAGATGACCTTCGGCTTCTCCCGTGATGACGCCGGCAAGTTCCTCAACGCTTACTACGACACCAAGATCTACGAGAACGATCCGTTCGCGAAGCTGGATCAGAACGGCGTCGGCAAGCTGATGGAAATGGCCGTCACCCTCGGCAAGAAGGTTCGTCCCGAGATGCACTGCGGCATCTGCGGCGAGCACGGCGGCGACCCTGTCTCCGTTGAGTTCTGCCACAAGATCGGCCTTGACTATGTGTCCTGCTCGCCCTTCCGCGTGCCGGTCGCTCGTCTCGCCGCCGCTCAGGCAGCAATCAAAGAAAGCAAGTAATTGCTGATTTTATAAAGTAAAACTATCTCCCCGTCGGTCTCGGCGGGGAGATTTTTATGTATCTATTGCAAATGTTTCTTGGTATGACTATAATAAAATAAGAGGTGGGAAAATGTATACATATAAGATTACTGGTGTTTCAGAAACTGATAAATGGATATATATTAAATGCAACGAAGAAGATAGTGTTAATGAAAGTGAGCCGTTCGTTGAAGTGGTAAAACGTATTGCAAAAATGCGGAACGATAACAAATGGCAAGGCAACATATCTTCTGTTGGAAATATGCGCTATAAGGTCAAGAGCGACCCTTTTGATTTAATCTATCAGTGGGACGATTTATTTGGAATTGTTTTTGAGTACAAAAACAGCACAAACCTTGATGATTTAAAATCTTTTCTTGCAGATAACTATAATATATCTTAATTTCCCCCTTTTGTGCATAGCAGGACAGGCTACCATTAAGGATATGAAATAATTCATAACCGTATAAACAACAAGATGCGCCCGAGGAAACTCGGGCGGATTTTTGTCGTGTCTTTAGGTCAAATCCCCCGGTTATGCTGCGGGAGGAAGAAAGCCCCGGCGAGAAAAGCCTTCCCCTCAAGGGGATGCCCTGTTGCCTGTTTACAGGTTGCAGTGCACCACATGCGGTTGGCAAACCGTTCGGCGCGCATCTGCCGCAACAAAGCGGAACGGCAGGTGATTTTTGTCAAACCGTCTTGAAAGATGGGGGATGGTGTGATAAAATAACCATATATGGAAATGACGCATTACCGCAATGTGAGAAAACAGGGGGTAAGAGCATGAAAACAACCCATATCGAGGCGAACTATGGCGCGTATCCGATCACAACGGCGGCGTTTGACGGCGAAAATGAGCTGTGTGTGGTGATTGAGCCGCATGAATATGAGATGCGTTTTAACAAAGAGTATGTGTCCCGTTTTTCATTCCCGGGGTGTACGGTGAAGGCGACACCGTCGGGTGCTGTGTATTTCTTTGACAGCAACGGCGAACTGTCGGCGGCGTGTGACGGTACGGCGGCAATGACATGTCCCATGGTGCAGGTAAAGGTGACGGCGAAGGACGTGACGGTGACGTTCGGGCAGGAGTGCGAGGTCGACACCTATCCTCACTGTGACGGCGAGCATGATCGCTATGTGATACGCTTTTGCGCCGACCGCGGTGTGGTGTGGCATCTTGAAGATAATGCCGTCGAGATTGAAGAAGAGTTTGAATAAACGATAATAAAGGAGAATGAACATGGAACTGTCAAATGAAAAGGCACTTGCCGTGGAATGGCGTAAACTGAGAACCCTGCTCACCACCAACAACAAGCTGGAATACGAGTTGTTTAAAAAGGTGTTCGAGGAGACCAGAGACCTGTTGTCGTCCTGCGCGACGGCAACCGCCATCGACAAAAGCTACATGAACGTGATCGTGGAAGCCTACAAGTTCAGCGGCACTGACGGTGCTTACAAGGACGCAAAGCCGCAGGCGGCGCTCATCATGACCGAGCGTATGCTGCAGCATTATGTCCTTGACAGCCATGTCGGCGACGTGCGCAGCGGTGTGTATGTGTATGTGCTGGAAGCGAAGGAAGAGATCTACATTGACTTTGAAAATGTGGACACTTCCATCGCCGTTCTCGGCCGCGCTCTGGAGAGACGGTATTAAGGGCAGGGATAAGGGCAGGGATATCCGCGACATCTGTCGCGGGTGATATTCGCACTACGTGCGAGTGATATTTGCCCCGCGGGCAAGTGAAATGTTGCTGTCGCAACGTGAAGGAGTCCGCTTCGCGGACGGATCGCCCTCTCAGTCTCGCTGACGCTCGACAGCTCTCCCATGGGGAGAGCCAAGGCGACCGCCTGTCGCGAGACCACCACCCAACTCTGTCATTGCGAGGGCGCGTAAGCGCCCGTGGCAATCTTCGCAGAAAGATTCTTCGCTTACGCTCAGAATGACAAGGGGGAGGCGATCAGCCTCTCACAAATTCTGCACCAATATGGGGGCAACCGTTGCCTCCCTTGCCTAAAGGGAGGTGGCACGAGCGTATGCGAGTGACGGAGGGATTCTTTTTGTGTACCGAAAACCACGCGTTAAACGCGTGGTTCAGTGAAGGCTATGCCGATGAGTAAAAAACACGGCTCTCCCTTTGGGAGAGCTGTCAAAACCGTAGGTTTTGACTGAGAGGGCTTATACAGAACAGCCTCATTTAGTGGCGGCGTATACAGTAGAAGTGATCGGTCTGCTTAAATTCCCCACTCAATGTGTTGATGGTTATCACAAGCCCTCTCCGTCATGGCCTACGCCATGCCACCTCTCCCAGAGGGAGAGGCAAGAAATAACTAAATACGCGGCTGGCAGACTGTATTACGCGTTCTACGCGGAGGCTACGGAACAGAGGGCTATGCCCGCAAAAGAAAAACCACCCGTTTTACGGGTGGTTTCTTTTTGCGTATAGGGGAGATTAATAGCCGTGGTCGGCGTGACGCCAGGTTTCGCCGGGGTTTCTGACAAGGATCCATTTCCAACCCGTATAGGTGAAATTCGGGTTGAGCGAGCCGTCGCCGCCCGATTCACCGACAGCAAAGGTGGAGACAAGCACCATGACCTCCTGTGCCTGATGACGCTCGGCAAATTCCGTGTAACCGGAAAGTGCATCATCGCCGATATAGGCGAGATCAATGAGTGTGCAACCGTCGAATTCCTTGCTGAAATAGTCCATGGTCACCCGAACAGCAGAGGAGATATCCTCTTTGCTGTATACGGCAGAGGGACGCTCAATGACTGTGACATCGCTGACATCTCCGCCGCAGGCGGACAGGCACAGCAGGACGGCTGTTATTAATACATATGCAAGAAAACGCTTCATAACTTCACTCTCCTGAAAATCATTATTCAATGCGCACCGTCACATCGGTTGCCTTGACATACACCACCTTGTCGGTGTCTGTGGGGTTTGTCATCAGCAATCCGATTTTGTACCACGCACCGTTTTCGACGGTCAATTCTGTCGGAAGACCGGAGCCGAAATAGACGGGGCCGTGTGTGATGTCTTGGTTACCCTCAGCCGATCGCAACACCAGCGCGGTTTCCACAGCGCCCTCTCCCTCGGAAAGGGTGATCGTGCGTCTGAGCGGCGATATCTCCTCATCGGAGTAGCAATAGGTGGCTTCGGTCGTACCCGCCGGCACAACAATGGCGATCGTGTAGGCGGTGTTTCGACCGCAACCGCATAACGACACACCGCACAGCAGAACGGCGAACAGGAATACCATTCGTTTCATCGATCGATCACCTCGTTATCGGATATAGTAGCTGATGGAGGACAGCATGTCTGTGCGAACGTTTTCGGTGTCGAGGACGCTGTCAACGGTGAACCAGACATCGCTGTCGGTGTAGGCACCGTGCGGGAAATCATAGCAAAACTGAATGGTGGAGATGGTGGTTTGTCCGTTGTAAACACACATGCTGTGGGTGATCTTTTCGGGAGCGCCCAGTGTCTGTATGATCTCATCAAGGGTGGACAATCCGTTCAGTCCGCCGAACAGCGACACATCCGTGCGCGGTGAGCGATCATCGTCCATGACGGCGTTGTCGCTTCTGTAGTACAGCGTCAGCTGCTGGATCAGGCAGTCTCCCAATGCCGCGGAATGTTCGCCGTCGGACGGCAGAACATAGGTCATCAGCTCCGCTCCGTTTGCGTGGCGGAAGGTCACGCCGTCACCGCGGCAGGTGCGGCTCATCGGGACGTTGCTGACGGCGGATCCCGAAATGTTGACGATCGACCAGTCGTCCGCCATCATAAACTCCTCCACCGTGACGGGGAGTGTATAGGCCTTTTCCAGAATGACGGCTTCGTGATTCGTCTTGTTGTCGGCGAGCGCTTGCGGTGTTTTCAAGGTATAGACATAGTCTGTCTGGGTGTCGCTCCACACCTTCTCTTCCATCGAATAAAGCGTCAGATCGAGGCGTGCGGACATCTCCCGTTCAAAGGATTTATGGTCGGTGATGCGTCCGATGGGGCGGGTGAGAACCGGCTCTTCGGAATTGGTGGTAACGGCCGTTTGGGTGTCGGTTGCGGGAGACTGTTCATCGCTCGACTGACCGCAGGCGCACAGCCCGAACAGCAACGCGATCACCGTAAGGATCGCGATCAAGGTGTGTTTCGAAGATGTCATGGTAAGAAAACGCCTCCTTATGAGTCTTTCCGAAAGCATCGTGTCAGCAGGGAAGATAGCAGTGACAGCACCGTTGTGACGGTTGCGAAGGACAGCCCGGGTACAGAAAACGGGTGTTCCCCGAAAACGCAGGCGGTCCACAGCCATATTGCCGAAAACCAGATGATGTGCGGCAACAGGGCGTTTTTGAGCATGACGCGGGTGAGAATGCCGTGAAGGATCGCGCAAAGCGGTAAGCCGAACATCAGGATAAAATCGGTGACGGTAAAGCGCACCATGCTGTCATCATCGGAAACAACAACGGTATCGAACTCGGTGGTTGTGACCGACAGCACCAGAAGCATCAGTCCGATGATGCCGATGAGCAACAGATACGGTTTCAGTTTCATGGCGGCCTCCTGTTTACGGCTCTTCATACAACCGTGACGGGCGGTAGTGAACGCCGGGGTTTCGCAAAGTCAGAGCGGTGATGAACTGTGTTTGTTCATCGGCTTCTTCGATGATATACAGAGAACAGAGTCCTTCATCGCTTGGCGCTTTGTCAACACCGAGATAATAGATGTCGGAAAAGTGCACACTGAAGCGAGCTTCACCGCAGTATACATCAACAGAGACCTCATTACGACAGCGTGTGACAAAGTTTTCGGATGAGGAAGTTTCGCTGGAATGGTCATTATCCCAGCGAAGTTCACCATCGGGAAAATCCGCCAGCAACACGGCAATGTCGTCTTGTAAGGTGGGTACTTCTTGTACGGCAGAGGCGGAAAACAGAGAAAGAAGTGTTTCGCTGTCGTTGTTTTCGAGAGCCGTGACGATGGTGTTGATGCAGTCGTTTTGTCTGTTATAGCTCTGTGTCATGTAGTCGCCGCGTGTGAAGATTTCTTCTTCGGCAACCCCGCAAGCGGAAAGGCACAGTAGCGCGCTACACAGCAGTAAGACGGCAAGAAAACGTTTCATGATGACCTCCTGTCTGCATGACGTATGCGGTGTATGAGTGTGTCGGCTTCTTGTTCGGAAGCGACAGCGGCAATGATGATCGAGCGGGGCTTTCGGTAGGTGTTGTGCGCGCCGTCAACGGTATCTGCCGCGTATCTGACGGCGATAAACAGCGTGCCGTCAATGCGACGCCAAAGAGCGGTTTGGGATAAACGGTCGATCGAGATCTTTTCGATATCCTCATAGCGAACGGCGATTTCTCTGCGAAATCCATAGCCGTTTTCGGTGATGATCATACGGTCGTCATTCAATTCCGTGCGGATCGACCGTCCGCCTGCGAGCGGTATGGTGACGAGCCCGAGAAGCAGTGCAAATGCGGTGATGATCAGCGCTGTTGCGCAAAGTCCATGTCCTATCAGTGCCGACCGATCGCCGTCCGTTGTTGAAACAAAGGACAGCAACAGCATCCCCGTCAAAGCAATCGCCAATATGATCAGATAGCCGATGACCAGGGTGAATGCGCTGTATTTCCGAAGGTGCTTTCGTTGTGCGCGATCGCTCGCATCGTACAGGTAGATCATGGAATCACCTTCCTATCATTTTTCCCAGTTTTCGACAATGTCGATGCGGCGGCGAACTTCATCAAGCATGGCGGGAAACGGCTCCGTTTGCGGCGGTTTCCCCATCACAAGGCACGCGATACAGTCGATGAGATCGATGCCCCACAGAACCAGCGCGCCGTAAAACAGCCACGAACCGGCATTGACACTCAATTCGACGAAGATGTCCAGCAAGAGCAGGACAACACCGAGCAACAGCACGAGGAGATTGGGGATCCATCGGGTACGGTCTTTGACCTCGCAGATGCGGATGTAGGTTTGTCCGTCCTGCTCGGTTACCTCTCCGCGAAGAATGAGGGAGACGGAGTCGGTCGATTCCACACGCAGTCGCCCTTTCGCCGAGCAGGTCACGGTGACCGCGGCGGCGGAAGCATTCTGGGGGTCATACACCGCGTCCAGCTGTCGCAGACGGAGAATGGTATCATTTTTGGACGCGTTTTTCACGGGAATGCTGTGTTCCTTTAACACGTTTCTGAAAAGCGCCATACATACCGCTCCTTTGCTTATGCTGTGATTGGTGTGGCTTCGGCACCGAAAAGGGAGAGGGATTCCTCAATAGCTTCGGCGGATTCGGCACGGAACTCGTCGTACAGAAGGAAGTGACAGTTTGCCGTGACGCTGTTGTCATCGCCGCGGGTAAACACCACCATGACGGGTGTGGCATTGTCGAAGGTGTAGATGTAGACGGTGTTGTCTGTCATGTCATCGCTGACGAAGGTTTTGCGTGTCGCACACACGGAGGAGATCGCCATGGCGTTCAGACCGGCTTTGGCGTTGATCCATGACGGAACGGATTCATACGCCCGCGCGATCATATAGGCTTCGTATTGCTCGGGAACATCGTTCGGAAGCGTAATGCTCAGTTGTGTGAACAGCATCTCTTTTTGCAATGTCACCTCGTACACCGCTTTAGGGGTGGTGTGATCCTCGCCGGCGAGTGCGGCGAGCGGCTCTTTATACTCCTCTGTTGCGGAGGAGAAGAATGCTTCGGGATAAAGCGCCGTCTGCTTCATGTAGGGGATGAGATTCAGACCGCGCTGGTAAAGCGACACGGAGGGCGCAGCACTTTCGCAGGCGGAGAACAGCATGACGCTTGCAAAAACAGCAATGGCTGTGAGTATGGCAATGAGACGTTTCATAATCAAGAACTCCTTTTGTGGTGGGTTCAGCCGCCGCGGCCGGGGCCGAAGGCGGCGCTGACGGCAACACCGTCTTGGTCGAAATGGACGCTCAGTCCGTAAGGATAACCCGAGAAATCGAATTCTTCGTACGACCAGAGGCGACAGCTTGATGCCATGTAGCTGTCCTCGTGGTCAAAATAGGCACAGTTGGGCTTGCCGAGCCTTCCGAAAATATCGTTTTTGGTGAGTGTGTCGCCATCGTTAATATCCTCGGCGATATCCTCCATTGCGCGGTAGTCGGCGGATTGCAACAGCGATTCGACACTGCAACCGCTGAGTAACAGCAAGGCGGCCGTGAGTATGGCGATGAGACGTTTCATAATCCAAAACTCCTTTTGTGGTGGGTTCAGCCGCCGGGGGCGGGTTCAAATTCGGCGGCAACGGTCAGCCCGTGTTCATTGAAATGAACAAGCAGGCGGTAGGGAGAGCCCGAAAAATCAAACACTTCATAGCGCCAGTTCCATGAGGTTGCTTCCATATGGTCACCGCTGCCGTCGGCATAATCGGGTGCACCGATTTTCTGTGTGACCTCAAATTTGGTCAATGATGCACCGTTTTCAATCGTTTGAGCAAAAGCCTTCAGTTCGCGGTAACGCGAAGATTGAAGCAGGGAATCACCGTCACAGCCGCCGAGGAACACCGAAAGAACGAGTGCTGTCATGCACAAAACGGAAAGGATACGGATCGTCATACTGTCACTCTCCTGAGGTTTCTTGTTGGGAATGGCATACGGCAAAGCCGACAATGCCGAGCACCAGCGCGCCGCCACCGATGAGGGTGAGCGGCAGATAGTGCGCAAGGTACAGCTCCTTCGTCAGAGTGGAGGTGAGGTACTCAGCGGTCGGGCCGTCCGCACCGCCGATGATGGCAACGGGGGTTTCGGGAATGTTGCTGACCGCGGAGCGGGAGGAGACAAACGGAATAAGAATGCTGGCGGCGATCATCAGAACACCGACAACCAGAATGATGACAAATAGCGATTTTTTGGAAATCATAGCATTCAGGCTCCTTTTAATCGACAAAATTGTTTCGCAGATACGACGAGTAGAACGGCAGCTCTTTATAAAGCTCGTTGATCATCGTCTCCATCTGTGACTGAGAAAGCTCGACCGAGCGGATGTGCTCACTGCCGTCGGCGGTGATCGCGATATCGACAACATAGATGCCGTCGGCGTAACTGTCGTGGAGCATATCGTCAAGCGCACGACAGGCAACGGCTTTCGCCTCACTGCTTGTCAGCTCCGTGTCATCGCCACCCTGATGGAACAGGACGCGGTTGAGCTCCTCGGCAACGTGCTCGGTGCTGAAGCCAAAGGATTCGTAATAATAATAGGCGTCCTTTACTTCCAGAATGCGCACACTGTCGACCTCATCGGGCTCGGGATGAAAGTCGCGGATGTGATAGGTGGTGAAGAACATACCACCGATGATTGCGGCGTTGAGAAGTGCCACAACGATCAGCCACGGGAAGGATCTCACCATCTTTTTGACGCTTCTGGTGGTGATCAGCTCGAACAGCGAATGGGCAACCGCCACGAACGCATACAGCAGAATGATCGCGCCGATATCGAGCGAGAAGAACAGGTAAGGAGTCTGATAGCAGTAATTCGACACCAGATCATCGTGAATGATGGCGATGGCGGGAATCGAGCACAGAAGCGCAAACACAAGGCGCATCAGCACCTGCACGGCGCGCGACACAGACGCACTTCCCGCCACCTCGCTTCTGCGGCGGCGACACAGCCACAGTCCGAGTGTCAGCACCAGTACCGTGATGGTGATCGTGCCGATCCACGCAACGACCGATTCATACTGACCGTACAGCAGTCCTTCGGGGTAGTAGTCGAATATGTACAGACGATCCATCGGATACACGCGGGCACTGCTGATGGCGGTGTTGAGAAACACCTCGACCATCAGGCGCGGGCCGAACAGGAACATTGCGGTCAGAGCAAGAGCGGTAATGCTGTTGCCGGTCAGCGTGAGAGCGAGGAAGGTGAGTGCGATCGTCAGCATCGCGCCGCCGAAGGCGCCGCAAACGGGAAGGATAAAGTCGAGAACGGTGAAGAAGTCGGGAATGTGGTTGACGACCGAGAGCAGCACCAGAACCGATGAGCCGACAATGATGATCGCCGACCATGCGACAGAGGCAAGAAGGCAGGAGGTGCTGATGGCGAGCTTGGTCGCAGGCAGACTGTGATAAAAATCGCTGTCGCGGCGGGAGTTCTGGAAAGCGAACACCCACAGCATGAGCAGGATCGGAATAAACGGGGCGATAAACAGCATGGGGTGAATCTCAACAAACGAGTGGAACAGATAGTGTGGGAAATAGTCATCGTAGTAATAACTATTGAAGGTGAAGGTACCCAGCATGGTACGCAGATCGAACAGTGTGATGATCACAAGGCAGATGATGCCCACCGTGCGCAGGCGTCGGAACGCTTCGCGGAACAACCCGCCGTGGAATGCAAATCCGTTTGTCATGATGCGTCACCTCCTGCAAGAGAAGCAAAGTCATAGTTGCGCGCCTGCAGCTCATAGGTAAAGACCTCTTCAAGCGTCAGCGGCAGAATTTCCAAAAGAAGCGGCGACAGCTCGCGTAGGTGCGCTTCCGTTTCCTCACGGTTGCCGTTCATGATGAGCTGTGCGACTGCGCCTTGCTGATGATAGTGCATGATGGGCAGTCGGTCGAAGCGGGAACGGTCAAAGCTGTCGGCAAACGCGATCTGCACCTTGAACACGTTGGTCTTCAGATCGGTGACATCCTGCTCCAGTACGATGCCGCCCTGATGAAGAAGGGCAAGCTGATCGCACATATCCTCAAGCTCACGAAGCGAGTGGGACACAACGATCGCCGAGGTGCCGCGGGCGGTGATATCATCGATGATCATGTTTTTCACGATGTGGCGCATGATGGGGTCGAGTCCGTCCATCGTCTCGTCAAACAGGATCAGCTTCGGTTTGACCGACAGCGCCAGTGCTGTTGAGGTCAGGCGGCGCATACCCTTCGAAAAGGTGGAAATAGAACGTTTGCGGGGGAGACGAAACTGTTCAAGCAGGACATTATAGCGTTCCTCGTCAAAGAAACGGTAGCTCGCTTTATACAGCTTTGCCATTCTCTCCACGGTGGCGTTATGTAAAAAATACAGATCATCGGGCACAAACACCAGGTTGCTTTTGGCGTGGGGATTTTCATAAAGCGGCTGTCCGTCAAAGGTCAGCTCGCCCTCATCGGGGCGATAAATGCCGCAGATGGTGCGCAGAAACGTGGATTTACCGGCACCGTTGGAGCCGACAAGACCGTAAATACAGCCGTCGGGCACGGTGCAGGAGACGTCGTTCAATGCAGTGACATCACCGAAGCGTTTGGTGATATGCTGTGCTTTCAGCATGAGGAGTCGCTCCTTTCGGAATAGATTTCGTCAATAAGGCAGAGAAGGTCTTCCTTCGGGATCCCTGCCAGCTTCATATCCTTCACCATGTCGGCAAAGGCGGTCAGACGGTCGCGGCTTTGGGCTTTGAGCGCCTTTGCGGCTTCTGCCGCAACAAAGCACCCCTTGCCGGGGACGGCGCAGAGAACGCCCTTGGAACACAGGTCGTTATACGCCTTCTGGACGGTGTTGGGGTTGATGGCAAGCTGACACGATAAGGCGCGCACCGAGGGGAGCTGAGCCCCTGCTGTCAGCACGCCGATCAGGATCAGCTTTTCCACCTGTGTGGTCAGCTGCTCATAAATCGGTACACGCGACATCGGGTCAATCGAGAACATCCGTCATCCCTCCTTCGAAATTCAACTGTACTATGTGAACTAGTACAGTTAGACTATAACACGGTGAATGATGTTTGTCAAGACAAGGATTTGTATTTTTTCGGGAGATGTGGTATACTGGATAAAACAGAGGTGATGGGCATGAACACATTGCCGAATCGAAAGCATAATCGCCTGCAAGGGTACGATTATCGAACAAACGGTGTCTATCATGTGACGATATGCACAAAAAGAAACGCACCTGTGCTGTGCCGCGTCGTAGGGCGGGCAGACCTCTGCCCGCCGCAGGTGATGTTGACAAAGCTTGGGACGATTATTAAACGATATATTATGTCTATCGAAGGCGCCTATGATGATATCACTGTTGTGAAGTATGTCATCATGCCGGATCATATTCACCTGTTGTTGGTGTTGAACGGAGCGCAGGGGTCTGCGCTCCCTACGGTCAGTAAAGTAGTCAAAGCACTGAAGGTTATGGTGCGCAAGGAGACCGGATATTCGTTTTTTCAAAGTTCTTTTTACGACCACATTATCCGCTGTCAACAGGACTATGACGCAACATGGGAATATATCGACAACAATCCGCTCAAATATAAGGGGAGGTGAATGGAATGATTGACGCACAGCTTGAGCATCTGCGCCGTGCGGCGATGGCGTTGCCGTTGTCGCCGGGTGTGTACATCATGCGCGATAAAAACGGCACGGTGATCTATGTCGGCAAGGCGAAGGCGCTTAAAAACCGCGTCAGCCAGTATTTCGGCTCGCAGACCAATCATTCCATGAAGGTGCGGCGCATGGTGTCGCACGTTGACCGCTTTGAATATATCGTGGTGGGGAGCGAGTTTGAGGCACTCGTTTTGGAATGCTCGCTCATCAAGCAGTATCACCCGAAGTATAATATCTTATTAAAAGATGATAAGGGCTATCACTATATCCGCGTGTCGCCGCCGCCCTTTTCCCGCATCGCGGTCGTCAAACAAAAAGAAGACGACGGCGCGCGGTATATCGGTCCTTACATGAGCTCGTTCGGCATCAAGCAGGCGGTTGATGAAGCAAACAAGGTGTTCGGACTGTCCACCTGCTCCAGACAGCTTGTTTACGGCAAGCGCCCGCCGAGAACCGAGCGCCCGTGTCTCAATCACCATCTCGGGCAATGCTGTGCGCCCTGCACGGGACGCGTCAGCGAGGAGGACTATGCCGAGCGGGTGGCGGGAGCACTTGACTTGCTGACAAAGGGCAGTGCCACCATGATCGACAGTCTCGAGCGACAGATGGAGGAGGCCGCCGAACAGCTGGAATTCGAAAAAGCGGCGCGGCTTCGCGACCGCATTGCCGCCATTCGCCGCATTGACAGCCGTCAGAAGGTCGTCATGTCGCGTGTGCCCGAACAAGATGTGATCGCGATGGTGCGGTCAAACGGCAAGGCGTGCTTTGAGGTGTTTCGCGTGCGCGGCGGTGCGCTGACCGACCGCGAGGAATTTGTCATCGATGAGGAAGGAAGCGAAAGCGCCGACCGCGGCGAATTTTTGTCGCAGTATTATGCGCTTCGCACCGCTGTCCCGCCGCAGGTGACGGTGGACGATCTTCCCGATGACCACGAGCTTCTTGAACAATACCTCAGCGATAAAGCGGGACGGCGGGTGCACATCGTCCGTCCGCAAAAGGGGGAGCAGGCACAGCTTGTCACCATGTGCCGCGACAACGCGTCCCAGCATCTTGCCGATCTGCTCGGCATGAGCGGCAGGGAGACAGCGGCACTCGATGAACTCGGCACCCTGCTCGGACTGTCCGCACCGCCCGTGTGGATCGAGTGCTATGACATTTCCCATACTGCGGGCGAGGACGCGGTGGCGGGCATGGTCGTTTACGAAAACGGCAAGCCGAACAAATCCGCTTACCGCCGCTTTGCCATCAAACTCGCCAAGGGCGGCGATGACCCCGCTTCTCTGCAAGAGGTGCTTGCCCGCCGCATGACGGAATATCAAAACGGGGCGGAGGGCTTTGACCGTCTGCCCGATGTGATACTGCTTGACGGCGGTGAGCTGCAGGTGAAGGCGGTCGGCGAGGTGCTCGCGCAGATGAATATATCGGTGCCGCTCTTCGGACTTGTCAAGGATTCTCACCACCGCACCCGTGCGGTCACGGCGGGCGGGGAGGAGATCGCTGTGAGGTCCCACCGCGCGGTGTTCACGCTCCTTTCCGCCATTCAGGAGGAGGTGCACCGCTATGCGATCGGCTACCACCGCAAGACCCGCTCGCGCAAGATCGGCACCACGCTGACGAAGATCCCCGGCATCGGTGAGACCCGCGCCAAAGCGCTTCTGCGTCATTTCGGCTCGGTGAGTGCCGTTGCCGCCGCGACAGAGGAACAGCTGCTCCTCTGCAAAGGCATCACCGCTCCTGCGGCAAAAGCCATCGTGACATTTTTCAAAGAAGAGACATGACAAAACGGCTGTCCGCCAATGC
>JAZUOG010000084.1:0-11668 GCA_045604545.1 Acutalibacteraceae bacterium
TCGGCGAAGCCGACTCCTTCACCCGTGGCAACGCCATGGATATCACTTGTCCAAAGGACAAATATCACTCGCACGAAGTGCGAATATCACCCGCGACATCGTCGCGGATATCACTGCCCTTATTATTTCGCTTCGGACACAGCCACCGCGCAAGCGACGGTCATACCGACCATCGGGTTGTTACCCGCGCCGATAAGACCCATCATCTCGACGTATATCGTTTTGCGTATTATGGTATAGCCGCCGACTATAACCCGAACGTATTGCCGCACTTAGCTTTATTTAAAACCTCCATCGATTTATAAATGCGCCTTTTTAAAAGCAATTAAACATATAAGAAAAAACATCAAACATTTCAAGAAAAATGTGCTATAATATGATTAATCTATAAGGGAAAGAAGAGAAGGTATGGATAACAACGGAATTTTATTTGCTGATGCTGACAAAATACCGGAAATGGCACATAAAGGAGATTCGGGCATCAGGAAAATTCACATAGGCAAAAACGTTCGTTTTATAGGAGCCGAAGCATTTTCTATGTGTCCGAACCTTGAATCGATTGAGGTAGATGAAAATAACCGGTGGTTTACAAGCAAAAACGGCTGTAATGCAATTATTGACAAAACGAGCGGTGTGTTGTTGGCTGGTTGTTATAAAACTGAAATCCCGGAATATGTAAAAGAGATAGGCCCATTTGCTTTTTGTGGGCAGACCAAGCTCAAAAAACTAACGATCCCCGCACATATCCATAGGGTAAGTGCATATGCCTTTGACGGATGTTCGGGTCTTGTGGAACTCAAAGTTGAGAAAGGTGTCGAGCGTATTGGAGAATATTGTTTTAGAAACTGTACAAACCTTGAGACTATATACCTCCCAAACGCCGAAATTGACATAGATGCTACTGTATTTGGTGTGATTCCCTTTGATTGGGATGATATGCACCGTTCTTTACTTAATAGTTCCCCAATTACACCCCCCTGTTTTAAAGGAGTATTAGATATCTTCTTTGACGGAACAATGGAAGAATATTATGAAAATGGTCCCGTTGTTGAGTGGTACTTATCTGGTTCTTTAATAGAAAGCAAACGCATAATCTATGTTCATTGCAAGGATGGAAGATTGACTTATAACAAATGGCAGTTTCAGGTTTAAATCTTCCAAGTAATACCTCACTTTTAATACAAAAAATATGGACACATCATTGAGGAAAACTCCAAAATGATGTGTCCAACGTTTTTATATTGGTTTTGTGAAACGAGATGATCTCACATCGCCGAAAGCCTTGTAAATCCTAGGATTTATTTCGCCTCAGACACCGCAACCGCGCAAGCGACGGTCATACCGACCATCGGGTTGTTACCGGCACCGATAAGACCCATCATTTCGACGTGAGCAGGCACGGAAGAAGAACCGGCAAACTGCGCATCGCCGTGCATACGGCCCATGGTATCGGTCATGCCGTAGGAAGCAGGGCCGGCCGCCACGTTAGCGGGGTGCAGGGTACGACCCGTGCCGCCGCCGGACGCAACGGAGAAATACTTCTTGTTGTTCTCGATCGCCCACTTCTTGTAGGAGCCGGCGACGGGATGCTGGAAGCGGGTGGGGTTGGTGGAGTTACCGGTGATGGACACTTCCACGCTCTCGTGCTTCATGATGGCAACGCCTTCGAGAACGTCGTTGGCGCCGTAGCACTTGACCTTCGCACGCTCGCCGTCAGAGAAGGGCTTCTCTTCGACGATCTTGAGGGTATCGGTCGCGAAATCGTATTCGGTCTCCACGAAGGTGAAGCCGTTGATGCGGCTGATGATATACGCGGCGTCTTTGCCCAGACCGTTGAGGATCACGCGCAGGGGGTTCTTACGAACCTTGTTCGCGGTGCGGGCGATGCCGATGGCGCCTTCCGCGGCGGCAAAGGACTCGTGGCCTGCGAGGAACGCGAAGCACGCGGTATCTTCGGAGAGGAGCATTTTGCCGAGGTTGCCGTGGCCGAGACCGACAGCGCGCTGCTCAGCAACAGAGCCGGGGACGGTGAACGCCTGGAGGCCTTCGCCGATGACGGCGGCGGCTTCGGCGGCATCGGTGATACCGCGCTTCAGCGCGAGAGCCACACCGAGGGTGTACGCCCACACAGCGTTCTCAAAAGCGATGGGCTGAACGCCCTTGACGATCGCGTCAACATCGATGCCCTTGGAAAGGCAGAGGTCACGCGCTTCTTCCATGGAACCGAGATCGTTCTCCGCGAGGAAGGCTTCGATCTTGGCCATGCGTCTTTCTTTTCCTTCAAATTTCACATTGTTTGCCATGATGACTCCTCCTCTCATTCTTCACGCGGGTCAATGTACTTCGCGGCGTTGTCGAAACGACCGTACTGACCGATGTTTTTCTTGTAAGCTTCGTTGGGCTCCATGCCGTGACGGATGTCCTCAAGCATTTTGCCGAGGCGGACGAACTGATAGCCGGTGACTTCGTCGTTCTCGTCGAGAGCGAGTTTGATGACATAGCCTTCCGCCATTTCGAGGTAACGCACGCCCTTCGCCTTGGTGGAGAACATGGTGCCGACCTGCGAACGCAGACCTTTGCCGAGGTCCTCAAGGCCCGCGCCGACAGACAGACCGTCTTCGGAGAACGCGGACTGGGTGCGGCCGTAAACGAGCTGCAGGAAGATCTCGCGCATGGCGACGTTGATCGCGTCGCACACGAGGTCGGTGTTGAGGCACTCAAGCAGGGTCTTGCCGGGGAGAATTTCCGCCGCCATAGCCGCCGAGTGAGTCATGCCCGAGCAACCGATGGTCTCGACGAGGGCTTCCTCGACGATGCCTTCTTTGATGTTCAGGGTGATTTTGCAGGTGCCCTGCTGGGGAGCGCACCAGCCCACACCGTGAGAGAGGCCGGAAATGTCAGCAATCTGATAGGGTTTGACCCATCTGCCCTCTTCGGGGATGGGCGCGGGACCATGATGCGGGCCCTTGCGGACAACGCACATCTGTTCCACTTCATGAGAATAGTTCATAGTTAGGGACTCCTTTCGCTTTATAGATGCAAGTCGTGAGACTTGGCAGTGCTACTGCTTCACTGGTTATTATACTTGTTTTTCAGCGTTTACGCAAGCATTTTTCAAGAGATTTCTCGGTGAAAACGTGAAAAATTTAACAACAGCCGTTCTTTCGGCAGAAAAACGGAAAAAGGGGCTGTCTTTTTTCGAAAAACGCGGTATAATGAAAGCAAAAGGAGGGATCGTTCATGAACACCATCAAGATCGAACATAAACAGCACACGAACATCATCGCCCACCGAGGCATGAGCGGACTGGAAACCGAAAACACCACCGCCGCTTTCATCGCCGCCGCAAACCGCTCACACATCGGCATCGAGACGGACGTCCATGTCACCGCCGACGGCAAATATATCCTCATTCATGACGACACCACCGCGCGCGTAGCGGGAGATGACCTGTCGGTCGAGGGCTCGACCTTTGATGAGCTGACCGCATTGACACTGTTCCAGAAGGACGGCGAAAAGGGTCGTGTCGATCTGAAGCTTCCGCCGCTTGCCGATTATATCCGCATCTGCAAGGCATATGATAAGGTTGCGGTGCTGGAGCTCAAAAACCGTTTCACCGAGGAGCATATCCGCGGTGTTGTCGAGATGATCCGTGAACTCGGCTGGCTGGAAAAAACGGTGTTCATTTCGTTCTGGTATGAAAACCTCACCGACCTGCGCGGAATGTACCCCGATCAGCCGATCCAGTTTCTGACAGGAAGCGGTCGCGATGATTTCGACTGGCTGATCGGCGAGCTGGCAAAAAACCGTTTCGGGCTGGATGTTCAGCACGCCGCCGTCACGAAGGAGCTTGTCGACAAGTGCCATGCCGTCGGTGTGGAGGTCAACTGCTGGACGGTCGATGACCTTGCCCGCGCCGAAGAACTCATCGAAATGGGTGTCGATTACATCACCAGCAATATTTTGGAATGAATAAGGAAGGTCTGTAAAATACAGCAGGAGGTTCCATATGTCAAATGGCGGTTGGGTGTTTATTTCTCACTCTCACCAAGATATCCACTTGGTATGAAAAATCAGAAATTATCTTGAAAATCTTGGGTTCGATCCACTGATGTTTTATCTGAAATGCTTAACAGATGCCGAGGAAATCGACTCGCTTATAAAGCGGGAAATTGACGAGCGCGATTGGTTTGTGTATGCCGATAGCCAACACGCCCGAAATTCCAAATGGGTCACCACAGAACGCGAATACATTGAATCATTAACCGGAAAACATGTATTCACTGTTGATCTTGAGGCAAGTCCGGAAGCACAACTCAAACAAATCGAACATATGACCCGACAAATGAAAGTATTTATCTCTTATTCGCATCGCGACATTCAACTGTGTCAAAGAATACAACAAAAGCTGATCTCTCAGGATATGTTGGTGCTCACCGACGAGGATCTTACGCCCCAAAACTCCTGGATCGAATCGGCACATTCTCAGATCACCGACGCTTGCCATAACGGGTTTGTTCTTTTACTTATCACCGAAAATACTGTGAACTCACGCCACATCGCTATTGAAATCCAAAAAACCAAGCAAGAACACGGCAAAATCGTTCCCGTGTACATTGGTAATGCCACTCTCAATCCTGATCTGGTGTTTTCCATCGGAGATATACAAGGTGTTCACCTCGATGAACACCCCACCGATGATGATCTCGATAAACTGGTCGACAACATTTTGCATAGAGTAGAATATTATTCGAACGATTATACCAACTCATACGGTTTCAGAAGCGCGCAGGTCATTCATCTTCCGCCCATCTCACGTATCGACAAACTGACTTTCTGGGACTGCGAAAATGTGCAATGTATATATGTTCCTCGTTCGGTGATCTATATATCATCCGATGCCTTTGACGAGATTAACGATGTATTGATCAAATGTTACGCGAATTCATATTGCGAACAATACTGCAAAAAACATAATATGAAATACGAACTGATTGAGGACTGATCATAAAATCAATTTCACGGTACTCTGTCATTCCGAAGCGTCAGTCCTTGTCATTCTGAGGCAAATGCCGAAGAATCTTTGCCGAAGATTGCCACGGGCGTGACCGCCCTCGCAATGACAGGCTGGGTGCGATGACGCAGGATTGTGCCATGCCATTCGTAGGGACCACCGTCCCCGGTGGTCCGTATCGGGACAGGTACATTGGCGGACCGTCGAGGACGGTCCCTACATCATCGGTGCGGTGACATAACATTTTCCGAAATCTCACGGCGGATGGTCTTCATACCATCCGTCGGCGAAGCCGACTCCTTCGCTCGCACGACGTGCGAATTTCACTTACCCGCAGGGCAAATTTCACCCGACCGCAGGTCGGATTTCACCGAGCGCAATGCGCTCGATTTCACTGAAAAAGGCACCCCGAAGGGTGCCTTTTTCTATGGACTGCCTTTTTTCTTTATTCGTTGGGTGCGCCGACCGTGGACAGCGCCAGCTGCTTGATGGTGACGGGGGAGTTTGCCGCACCTGCCGCAAACACCTTGACGCCCGTGATCATCACGTTGCCCTTTTCGTCAACGGCATTCGCGGGAAGCGGAATGTCGGACAGCTTCACGGAAGCGGTGACATGCTGGTTGGCATGGATATCGCCCGAGCCCTGCACAAGCGAGCAGTTCAGATAAGGATTGATGACGATGTGGCGACCCTCCATCGGCGCCGAAGGGGTGCCGCCGTTGAAGAACAGCAGAACACTCGCGTTGATGCCGGGGGCGGTGGTCAGATCCACCACAAGCTCCGTATCCTCAAGAGGCGCATACACCGACACGACCGACGCGTAGTGCGCTTCGGGCCACATGCCGTTCTTGTTGTAGAACACGAGATCGCCGTCTTTGTTGTTCTCCACGACCATCACGCTCGGGTCAACGTCCCAGAACGTCGGGTCGAAGGAGACCACATCGGTCACGGCAGGCTCGTCGGGAGTGGCCATATGGGGATAACGGGTCGTGATTTTTTCGGCGTCGGGATCCACGGCGAAATGGTTCACGAGATAGTCAACGAGCATTTCGGCATACACATCGTTACCGATCGCGCCGAGATGAACGCCGTCATCGACGAGGAAGTCGGCGGGGTCATACTTGTCGCATTCCTTGCGGATATCGACGAGATGATAACCACCCTCCGCGGCAAGCTCACGCACCGCGTTGCAGTACTGCTCGAGCCACTCATAGGGCGTGCCGACATCGGTGTAGTGCGATTTGTTCTGATTCTGCGACTTCCACCAGATCGGCTCATTCATGTAACTGCAGGTCATGAGAATGGGAACCGCGCCGATGGCGACGGTATCCTCACACATCTTTTTGAGGTTCGCCTTGAACTGCGCGGGCGTGACCTGCGGATTGTTTTTGCCTTCCATCAGCAGGTCATTCTGACCGAAGCAGAAGGTGACAAAATCGGGATTCTGATTAACGACATACTTTTCAAAACGACCGAGGGCTTCTGTCGTATTGATGCCGCCCATCGCGCCGTTGAACAGATACATATTGGTTTCGTCCGCGACGGTCAGCGGCCATGCACCGTAAGCGGTGAGACTGTCGCCGAACACGACGAGCTTCGCGCCGTCCAGCACGGGCTTGGCGTTCTCACCGCCGAACAGCCCTTGCTGATCCATTCTCATGATGATGGTGGCGATCTGCGCACGGGACGCACCGGTACGCGGCGACACGTTGCCGCTCTTGAGACCCGAAATGATGCCGTTATCGACCGCCCATGCCATCGCGTCCTTCGAGAAGGCGCTGACCAGCTTGCGGTCGGGGAACTGCGAAAGCGTGGCATCGACGTCGGCGACCTCGGGCGAGTCGCAGAAGCGATAGAGAATGGTCGCGACCTGTTCACGGGTGATGGTGGCACCGACACCGAAGTTGCCGCTCTTGTAGCCGGTGATGATGCCGTTGTCCACCGCCCACGCAACAGCGGGAGCGTAGTAGGCACTCGCCTTGACATCCTTCATGCCGCCCGTCTGACCCTGATAAACGGTCAGATCCGCACCCGCGATGCGGGCGAGGGACACGACAAAGTCCTGACGCTGGAGGTTGTTGACCGCGCCGAAGCGACCGGTCTTGTAGCCCGTCATGAAGCCGTTGTCGGAGACATAGCTGACCGCTTCATGGAACCACGCACTCTTGGGAACATCGGGATAGGTCACGGGTTCGCTGACATCTTCAACCGCCATCTTTTTGCCGACCGACAGTTCATGTATATTGACGTCGGCGCCGTCGGCAAGCGTACCGATGGTGAAGATTTTAAAGCCGGAAATCAGAACCGTACCGTTGTTGATCAATGCGGGGAGAATATGCGGCACAGCGGTGTCGTCGGTGTACAGATCCGCAAGACGGATCGATCCTTGATAGCGTCCTTTGCGGAGGTCGTCCACCGTTGTACCGGTCGTCGGATCGTAGTTTCCGAGAATGATGCTGTTCAAATCGATATAACTGCCGACAGGAGCGACCTGTGTGGGATCGGTGCCGCCGAGATACACGATCACTCTCGAACTTCCCGACAGTACTTCGATATCGTAATTGAGGTAGATGTCGCCGTCGGTCAGATTCACGCTTGCCCAATCGGGGCATTGCTCCGTCGCCCATACGGGATATGCATACGGCCAACCGCGATCGCCGCGGAAGGTGAGACCTTGATCGTTGCGGGAAACGGTGACCGTTCCTTCGTCCGCTTCACGGCAAACCAATTCCGACAGCATCACCGGCATCAGCGAGAAGGTCATGGTGCCGTCCACGGGCGTGGGCGCATCCAGATAGTTCGTGGTCGTGGTGGTGGTCGTGGTAGTCGTTGTTGTGGTGGTGGTGGTCGTCGTGGTCATCGGGGAACCCGTGACCTGCACACCGCCGTTCACGACCGACACGTTGTGGTCGATGACCTCATGGGTCGATGCCCACGATTCGCCGACCGCATACATGGGAACACTCGCGGTAAGGTCGGTGAGTGCTTCGAAGGTGACGGTCGCGATGACCTCGCCCTCGGCGGCAGAAAGCTGTGACAGCACCATGCCGGTGATCCACACCTCAGCGGTCGCCTTGTTGCCGTCCTTGTCGCCCTTCGGCTCGAGGACAACGGCCTTCATCTCCATCTGAGACAGTACACCCTTGATCTCGCTGCTGACCGCCTTGAGCACCGCGGCATCATAGGCAAAATAGAACTCGATGCCGCCGATGTTGTTGACGGCATTCAGCGTCACATCCACCGTGATGCGGTCGCCCTTTTTGACATTATCACCGCTGACGGTCGTGATGGTATACACCACATCTTCGGCGGTCATGCCGTCGGCATTGCCTGCCGTTGTCGAGGTCGTGGGGACCGACTCGGTGGTGGTCGTGACGATCGCCTCGGTGGTGGTGCCCTCTATGACCGTCAGATAGGCATACTTTCCGAAGGCGCAGGAGCTGTCCCAGATGTACAGGCTCGCCGGTCCTTCCCGCATCGCCGTGACATACACCGTGTCACTGCCTTCGTCATAGTTAATGGCAATATTATCGGACATTTCGCTCACCGAGCCGCCCGACGAGGTGCCCGTTTTGGGGTTGTAAAAACGGATCGCGCGGGTCTCGCCGACTCTCAGCGGCGATTGATCGTATTCCAGATCGGTGGCATAGCACTCAATGATTGTGGTGGTCGTGGTCGTGGTCGGTTCGGGCTCGGTGGTGGTCGTGGTCGCCGCCCAGGGGGCGATCTTCAGACCGCCGTCGTCCGCCGACACGTTGTGGTCGATGACCTCATGGGTGGACGCCCACAGCTCACCGACCGCAAACATCGGCACATCGTCCGTAATATCGGTAAGCGCCTCGAAGGTGACGGTCGCGATGACCTCGCCCTCGACGGAAGAAAGCTGAGAGAGTTTCATGCCGGTGATCCACACCTCGGCGGTCGCCGCGTTGCCGTCCTTGTCGCCCTTCGGCGCGATGACAACATCCTTCATGTCCATCTGCGCCAGAACGCCCTTTATATCGCGTCTGACCGCCTTGACGGACGCGGCATCATAGGCAAAATAAAGCTCGATGCCGCCGATGTTGTCGACAGCATTCATCGACACATCAACCGTGAAGGTATCCCCTTTCTTCAAGCCCGCAGACTCGACCGTCTGAATGGTGAAGAGTACGTCCTCGGGAGTCATGCCGTCTTCGTTGGCGGCAGACGCTGTCATTGTCATCGGCAGCAAGCTCGTCACGAGCAACGCGATCACCGACAGCACGCTGATGATTCTTTTCATGTAAAAACCTCCTTTTGGGAATGGTCCATGTTCCGATTTCAGTATAGCACACTGTTTTGTGCAACGCAACCGAAATGAGGCGATTTTTGTGAAAATCTCTTGCCGCAAATCACAAAATCACGCAAACGTGATCGTGACGATCTCGCTGTCACTGCCGACACGCATGGGCATGCCCCATGTGCCGACTCCCGAGGTGACGATCACCTGCGGACTGCTGTCGTCACGGCGGTAATATCCATGGTCAACGGTGTACATGGCATCGGTGACGAAATTCGCGGGGAACAGTTGTCCTTTGTGGGTGTGTCCCGACAGCACAAGGTCGACATCGCCGTTGCCGTCATAGGAATCGACATTTGCGGGGTTGTGATCGAGCACCACAACAGGAATCGACGGATCCCCGATCACAAGAAACGCCTCGAGCGGCTTTCTGTCGATGCCGCCGTTACCGCCGATGGGAGTGCCGTCAACGCGCCCGACAAGTGTCAGCCGCCCGTCAACGGTCACCGTCTCATCACTCAGCAGGGTCACGCCGCCGTCTTTAAGAAACGCGACCATTTTTGAAAACGTGCTTCCCGCGTCGTGGTTGCCGAGGCAGGCATATACGCCGTAAGTCGAACGGATATCGTGAAAGTTTCTGAGCACACGGTCGGGATCGTCGATCGCGTCAAAATCCGAATCGAACACATCGCCCGCCAGACACACCACATCGGGCGAAAGGGCGTTGATCTCCCGGACGATGTCATCAAAACGCGCCTCACTTCCCACCGCGCCGAGATGCAGATCGCTGAGCATGACGACCGTCATGTCGGGAGCGGTCTTGTCGTCATCGAGCGTGATCGTATAGGATACATGCTGAATATCTCCTGCGTGAACGAAGCCGTAGCTCGCCGTGCCCAGTGCCAGAACGAGCGCCGACACCAGCGCCGCAAAGCGGCGCTTATCGTATGGTTTGAGCGGTGTCAGCTTCAAAAGCATCTGCACGACCCATGCCGCAAGCAAAAAAAGGAACACATACACAAAACAGCCCATCCAGTAGGCGCTGACGACTTTGAGCACCGCTTTCACGACAGCGGGAAGCGGCAACAGTGAGCGCATAAACCCGACAAGCATCGACGCGTTGAGCACCGCCGTCACCGTCACAAACGGCCACCGTTTCACCGTCGGCACCACACACTGTATACCGTTGTATACCTGTCGCGCCATAAACACCGTGATCCCGCCGAGCATCAGCAGAACCGTCAGCAACACCACGATCATCATTTGCCATCACTCCTTACAATCATAACCACCAGTAAACCGGTGGTTTGCACAACCCCTATAAGGGGACGTTACAGGCCGCGCTTGTAAGCGCGCTGAACGGTTTGCCGACCGCGTGCATTGCGCTGCAGTCTGTAAACAGGCACCAAGGCTTCCCCTTGAGGGGAAGCTGCCGAGCCGCAGGCGAGACTGATGAGGTGTAGGACGCATCAGCGTCCGTTATGAAATCTCGCAAACACTTAACGCCGCCTTCGGCGGCTACACCTCATCCGTCATTTGCTTCGCAAATCCCACCTTCCCCTCAAGGGGAAGGCTTTTCTTGCTAAAGCTTTCTTCCTCCCCCGGCATAGCCGGGGGTTTATTTGACCTAAAGGCACCAAAAACACAAAAGCTGTCCGCGTAAAGGAACAGCTTTTGGAAAAATCAATATCGTTTCACTTTTTTGCGGTTGTTCTTGCGGCGATGCTTGTTATGCGCCACACTGATGACCACATACGCCACGAACAGCAGAATCAGCACGCCGAGCGAAATGAGCACGAGCGGGCTTGTGAGCACCGTCCACACCGTGTCAAGCACGGCGAGCAGCTGACTGCGCGGAATGGGCTTGGCGGCATACAGCGACACTTCGGCAAGCAACGTCTCGCCGTCAAACACACGGGCATGGGCGATGACCACGTCCGTTTCCACGGCGGCGGTCAGATTGCCGTCCTCGTTGAGGAGCGACTCGTCCAGCGTGATGTCATAGGACAGGTCGGTGAGCTGTGTTCCGATGCGGACGACCGCGTTGACGTCCTGCTTGGCAACGAGCGCGACCGAGTCGGTGCTCCACGCGAGATCAACGCCCACACGCTGAATAGGCTGGTTTTTGCGAATGATCGACTGATAGGTGAAGGTGTCCTCCGCCCAATCGAACAGCTCTTTTGTTTCGGTGAACGCCGCCGAGTTGTCATCGGTCGGGGCGGTACAACCCATCACGACGGTCATGACATCGAAGCCCTCGAGCTTCGCGACCGACACACAGGACCCGCCCGCCGATGCGGTATAGCCCGAGCGACCGAACATGGTCTTGACATAAAAATGCGGCGAATAGGGACGCAGAAGCTCGTTGGTGGATGCGCCCGATGTTTCCTTGC
>JAZUOG010000085.1:0-7417 GCA_045604545.1 Acutalibacteraceae bacterium
ACAGCGGATTGGTCACATCGCACGCCACGCGGATCTCACATTCCGCCAAAAGCGGTGTCACGCCGTCCCGCGTGATGCGCGAAAGGGAAAACAGTCCTTTGCCGCCGAGCGGCACCTCTTTGCCGTTGTCGTCCAGCATGCCGAAGCCGAGTGCCTGCAGCATACCGATGCCGCCGTCGTTGGTGGCACTGCCGCCGATACCCAGCAGTATGCGGCGGCACCCGCGCGTCATCGCGTCAAGCATCATTTCGCCGACGCCGAAGGTGGTCGCCTCATCGGGCGACAAGGCGGCTTTCGGCACCAGTGTGATACCTGCCGCCGCAGACATTTCCATCACCGCCGTCTCGCCGTCGGGCAAAATGCCGTACACCGCCGAAACGGGAACGCCCAGCGGTCCCGTGACCGTGACACGGTGAAAGCGACCGCCGAGTCCCGTGACAAGGGCTTCGACCGTACCCTCACCGCCGTCGGCGATGGGACGCACAACCACCTGTGCATCGGGATATACGCGACACACACCCTCTTTGGCGGCAGTCCCCGCCTGCACAGAGGACAAACTGCCTTTCATGGAATCTATCGCCGCAACGATCTTCATCACACATTCCTCACTTTTCTGTCAGGTTTGTCACCGCAAACGGTGTGTTGACAGCGGCCGTTGCCGCCGCTTTGCACACCGCCGCCGTCGCCGCGTCCACACCCTCGGGTGCCCAGCCGATATCATCGACCGCCTCGCCCGTGAGCGCTTTGAAAAACGTCAGACCCGCGATATACCGTCCGACATCCAGACTCAAATGATATCCATCGCGCGTCAGGTCGTTCGTCAACGCCGTACGCGCATTCTGAATCGCCGTTCCCGTGGGAGACACCACGTCGATCCCCTTCGTCGGTACGACGGTATCCTTCATCACCGATGCGATGGTGTCGTAAAGCTTTTGGCAATCCCCGTCAAACGCGACGATCTCCGGGTGGGTGTGATAAGGCTCTCCCACCCACGTCATATTAAACGCGATCTTCACGTCATCACCGACAACACGTTTGATGTAACCCACCAGCTCCGCCAGTCGGTCGTAATAGGTCGCGTCGGAATTGCGACTGCCGTCGGCGGTACCGTGTTGAATCGATACCGCCTGCCATTTTTCGGCGGACAGCGCCGCTTGCATGGTGTGATCAAACACACCGGTCCAGCCCTCGCCGCGATTGGTGAGATATTCATACAGCGGCGCATTCGTTTCGGCGTTATCCATGTGGCGGCGAATGGAACACCCGCCGATATACAGATTGCCGAGCACCACGTCCGTGTAACCTGCCGCTTTTGCGATGTGTACCAGATGCTCCATCGTATCGACCGAAAAGCTGTTGCCGACCGACAGCACTTTCCATGTTTTACCCATATGCACGCGCCTCCGTTTCGTATTCCTATTATACCCCGCCGCCGGGCATAATGCAAGAAAAACCGCCAAAGGCGGTTTTTCTCATCAATGAATATCCTTTTTCAAATACTGCGCCGCACCGATGACCGTCAAGGCGACGGCAAGCACCGCGCCGACCGCCACATACGCCGTGTCAAGCGCATGATGCTCGACAATGTACGCGCTGTCGGTATAGCCAAACGGCGTGACAAATTTGAGCCACTCCGCCTCCTCCGTGAGATTGGCAACCAGATTGAGAAAATACAAGGCAAATGCCGCGCCGATACCGACCGCCATGCCGCCGCTTCGCAGAAACGCCGATACACCGAACATCATCAGCGCGATTTCCAGCTGTAACACCGTGTATGACAGCAACACGAGCACGATTTCCACCGCCTCAACCTGCTCCCCGATGGCAACGATCGACAACGCCGTCACGCCCATCACGACCGCGTTGAAAATCACCACCTGCAACACGACCGCCGCGAGCTTTTGCGCCAGCACGCTCTGACGGGACACAGGGTGCGTGAGCAACCATTCCGCCGTGTGGTCCTTTTCTTCCTTCGACAGTGCCGATACACCGAGGATCGCCGCGAACATCGCGCCGCCGATACCCAGCACATTGCCGCACTCAATGCCGAAATAGCCCATGAATTCCCCGAAATTCAGCTTATCCATGCCGAACGCCGCCGAAAAACTGCCCATGTCGGAAAACATCTGGCTTATGTCTTCCATGTCACCCGCCATTTCGGGATAGATCATCACGCACACCGCCAGCATAAAGCTGACGACCGCCGTCCAGAGGATCAGCGATATCCGACCGCGTCGGAGTTCATGAAAAAACACCGTCATTTCACTGTTCCTCCTTTGCGTAGTAATGCATGAAGACTTCCTCCAGATCGGGATCCGATACCGTGAAATCGTCAAAACGCAACGCCATCAATGCGCGAAGCAGTGCCTCGCGCTCTCCGTCATAGAGGAACGTCACACCCTCCGCCGTGCGGCGCACGTCGATGGCATTCAGCGCCGACAGCTCGCCGTCAAAGCCGCGAAGCGTCACGCGCTTGACACCCGTGTGCCCGAGCGACGCCACACTGTCACACGCCTGCAACCGTCCTTCGCGGATCACCGCCGCATGGCGGCAATAGCGCTCCACCTCCGACAACACATGAGACGACAAAAACACCGTCGCTCCCTCGCGGTTACGCTCGCCGAGAATGTCATAAAACTCGCGTTGCATCAGCGGGTCCAGTCCGCTCGTCGGTTCATCGAGAATGTACAGCGACGGCTTGTGCTGCAACGCACACACGATACCCACCTTTTTGCGGTTACCGAGCGACAGCTCCTCCACCTTGCGCGATGTGTCCAGCTCCAAGCGTTCACACAACTCTTTTGCAGCCGCGTCGCAGTTTCTGCCGTGAAGACGTGCCGACAGACGGAGCATATCCTTCACCTTCATGCCGCTATAAAACGCCGTTTCACTCGGCAGATAGCCGATGTCGGCAAGAATGGCGGTGCGGTCTTTGACGATATCCTTGCCGAACACCGTCGCTTCGCCGCTCGTCGCGCCGATCAGTCCGAGAAGCGTGCGGATCAACGTCGATTTTCCCGCTCCGTTCGGACCGATAAACCCGAAGAAATCCCCTTCCTCCACCGACAGACTCACGTCGATGATGCCACGGGATTTGCCGTAATATTTTGTCAGGCCATGTGTTTCGATCGCGTTCATGACACCCCTCTTTTCATTTAACACTTTTGTTAAATATAATGTATCACACATGACGACGCTTGTCAAGAAAAAAGTGAGCTTCACGCAGAAGCTCACTTTTTACAGACACATCACCAAACCAGTATCATCACGATGCAAAACACCACATACACCGCGTATATACTCAGGCCGATGATTCCCATCACACGTCCCGATGTGCTGATACCGGTGCGATACCCTTTGTTAATGGCGATCGTGCTGAAGATCGTCGCCAGAATGCTGAAGACCGAAATAAACAGCGTGCCGATCAACGTGCCGATAATGTAAGCGATCGGTTGTTGCATATGCTCAACAGTCTCCAACATCGTCTCCATGGACGACAGAATGCTGAGAGAGTAAATCATACCGAAGATACCCAGCACCATCGACGCAATGCCGAAACCGCGTCCGGGAACAGGCGGCTTTTGAACATACGGCGGCTGACCGTAAGGCGGTTGCGGATATGGGGGCTGTTGCGGATATGGAGGTTGTTGCGGATAAGGCGGTTGCGGATAAGGCGGTGTCGGTTGCACGTACACAGGCGTTCCGCACGCCCCGCACACCGTGGCACCTTCTTCAAGAGGCTTGCCGCAATGTGTACAAAACAAATTGGCCATAAAGCTCACGCTCCTTCTTTTTATCAAATTATACGCGGATTTTCAAAAAACGTCAATTCTCTTCATCCTCGCGGTCGACCTTGCTGTTTTCCGCTTTTGTAAGCACCGCATTGGTGATGATGCCGATGATCAATGCCGTCGCGATGGACGTGATCTGAATGGTATTCGAAATCGTGCCGTCCGCGGCGATGGCATACGGGATCTGGATCGTCAGACCACCGACGCCGGAAATGAGGATCGACGCGACCACAAACAGATTCTTGTTGTCGTCAAGATCAAGGCCCTTGAACATTTTCAGACCCGACACCGCGATAAAGCCGTACAGTGTCAGACACACGCCGCCCATCACGCAGGACGGAATGGTCTGCAGCAGTGCCATCAGCGGGCTGATGAACGACAACACGATGCACATGACGGCGGTCGTCGTGATGGTCGCAACAGAAGCGTTGCGCGTGATGGCGACACAGCCGACCGATTCGCCGTAAGTGGTATTGGGGCAGATGCCCATCACCGTACCCGCAATGGAGCCGACGCCGTCACCAAGCAAGGTCTTCTCCAGACCGGGATCCTTGATGAGGTCTTTATCGATAACCGTCGACAGGTTTTTGTGATCCGCGATATGCTCCGCAAACACCACCAATGCCACCGGCAGGAACGCGATGACCACCTCGGCAATACCGCCGAGCGTGAGCGGTTGTGCATCGGGATTGGCGGCAAGAATTTCCGCAGACATCTCACCCGTAAACAGCTCTTTGATGCCCTCGACAATGGCGATGTGCGGATAGTCGACAAAGGCGGCGAGGCCTCTGAACGAACCGTCCGCGGCAACAAAGTTGTTGACAAGCGGATCAAAATCGGCGATCATCAGATAATCCGCACCCGTCAGCTTGCCGATAACGGTGAACACCACCGCCACCGTATATCCCGCCGCAATACCGATGATAAACGGGATCAGGCGCGGCATTTTCTTTTTCTTCTGGGTGGAGCAGATCACGATCACCATAAACGCAACCAGACCGCACAACAGCGACACCAGGTTGTTCGTGCCGTACAGCACAGAGGCATTCGCCTTTGTGAGGTCTCCCATCGCCTCGTCCGCCAGCGACAAGCCGATGAGAGCGACCGTCGGGCCGATGATGACGGGCGGCATCAGCTTGTCCACCCAAGAGGTGCCGACGAAATGAATCATCAGCGCAATGATGACATACACAAGACCCGCCACCAGTGAGCCGAGAAGAATGCCGCAGTAGCCATAGGCGACCGCCACACCGAGCGAGCTTAAAAACGCGAACGAGCTTCCGAGAAACACGGGGCTTTTGAATTTGGTGAAAACTTGATACACCAGCGTGCCGACACCGGCGCCGAGAATGGCGGCGGGGATCTCCGTAGGCAGACCGATGATGGTCGGCACCGCGATCGTTGCCGCCAGAATGGCGAGCACCTGTTGCAGTGCAAAGATCAGCATCTGTCCGAACGCCGGTTTTTCATGGACATCATAAACCAGTTTGTTGTTCATGGAACATCTCTCCTTTTCGGATAACTCTCTTTCACCAGTATACCACCAATATTCGTCAAGTACAATACGTTCTCCCCTGTTTTTGACACAAAAAAAGGGCCTTTCGGCTCTTTTTTACAGAAGGCTGAGAAGGATATATACCGCCGCCGTAACAAGGGATACGACTAGGCGAATATCGCCGTTTTTGAAGGCGATCATGAGCGCAAGCAATCCGATCGTGCCGATGATCAGCAACACTCTGCCTGCAGTGCGTTTTCTTTTGGTCATCGCCTCGGCAAAGCCCAGCACCTGAAGCAACAGCGCTCCGATATACAGCAATGTCGCGACCACCGCGGAGAAGCCCGATGTGATGAGCGAATAGGCCCACAGGAACATCAGTCCTCCGCTCCAGATCATGCCGCCGCCCGCAAATATTTTTCTGAATGTCTTCATGAGTATGTATTCCTCTTTTCCGTTAATTCACGATCTTCATTACACGCAGTATACCATACATCCGACAAGAATACAAGAGGCGTGTCGAATATCACAGGAAATACACAACAAGGACACACTCTCACCTTCCTCTTTCACGGTTTCGGTTTATTGCTGATTCCTCTTGCCATGCGCCAGAGCAATCGCACTATACGTAACAAAGCCAAGACAGATACCCATATTACAATGTTGAAAACCGCTCACAAAAAAGAATACCGAGCCCATCACGGCATACGCCGTAAACCCGATTGCAGCCACCAGTTCAAACACATTCAGAAACCACTCGGGACATGACGCATTTTTCACTTGAAAAAGCACAATTCCAAAAACACCAAAGAACCAAATGAGCGAAATGATCGGTGTCGCCAACAACACATTCTTCTTATCTTCTGCTGTTCCGAAAAGCAGAAATAATCCATACATCAACAATGCCATGATGCCGGGAATCACAAACGACAACACTTTGTTTTTAAACATACGATCAAGCAATTTTCTCATGTTGTACTCTCCTTTGCGGTGTTGATAGAGGAAATGAGCATTCTGCGAATGGAACCACAATCGTGTAGAACGGTCTTTGCAACGTCACCGGAAATCAAATCCGTCCTTATCCCGACGAAGTCGGATTTCATCACGAAGGGATTTCATCCGAGCGGAGTGGATGTATCCCGTCCGTTAGGACGGATGTAGTTGAAAAGAAAACGCCCTTTGTCTTTGGACAAAAGGCGTTTCTTTTCATGGCTCCCCGTGCTGGGCTCGAACCAGCGACATCATGATTAACAGTCATGCGCTCTACCGACTGAGCTAACGAGGAATATTTATGGTGACCCGTACGAGATTCGAACTCGTGTTGCCGGCGTGAGAGGCCGGAGTCTTAGACCACTTGACCAACGGGCCTCCTGATGGTACACCATCACGGGCTCGAACCGTGGACACCCTGATTAAGAGTCAGGTGCTCTACCAACTGAGCTAATGGTGCGTACGGAGCGGTCGTTTTCGGACTGCTTGAATATAATACACCACCATTTCCGAATTGTCAATACCTATTTTCAGATTTTTTCGAATTTTTTTGCGCACCTGTTTCTCTCTTTCCTATTATATGCGGCAAAGCCGAAATGATACCGATTGATTTTTTTGATTTTTGGTGTATAATAGCAATATCAGGAACTACGGGAGGCGGATTTCATGCTGCTGACGATCGACATCGGCAACACCAACATCACACTCGGACTGTTTGACGGCGATAGACTGTGCTCCACTGCGCGGCTGGCGACCGATCCCCACAAAACGTCCGATCAATATGCCGTTGAGATCCGTCAGGTGCTGTTGCTTCACGGCGCCGATATCACGCTCATCGACGATGCCGTCGTGTGCAGTGTCGTGCCGTCGGTCGGTGCCGCGGTGGAAGCCGCCGTCACACTGCTGTGCGGCAAAGCGCCGCTCGTTGTCGGCCCCGGTGTCAAAACGGGACTCAACATTCGCATCGACAATCCTTCCGAGCTCGGCGCGGACCTTGTGGCGGGCGCGGCAGGCGCTCTGGCGTCCTATCCCCTGCCCGCCATCGTCATCGATATGGGCACCGCCACCACCGTGTGCGCGCTTGACAAGCACGGCACATTTCTCGGCGGTGCGATCGCCGCGGGTGTGCGTCTGACCCTGC
>JAZUOG010000086.1:0-15271 GCA_045604545.1 Acutalibacteraceae bacterium
CAAGCAAAACACGGTAGCAATTTTGCAAAGTGTAGAAATACGCAAAATTCCCGAAAGTGCATATTGACTTGTGATACTGGCTACATTGAAGAAAAAGCAGAAATGTGATAAGTCGGAGGCCAAGCGGTCTTAGGAAGACAAATAAGGCAGTCAACTCCTTGGCTCACAGAACGACATGGCTACGATCCGACTTTGATGTCGGGGCGCTCATCAGCGATTTTCTCAACAATCGGTACTACCATTCGGCAGGGGCCGCACCATGGTGCCCAAAAGTCCAGAAGGACTTTCTTATCGGAATTTAATACTTCATTTTGAAAATTGTTTTTATTGATATTGATAGCAGACATATTTACGTCCTCCTTTTTTTCTTTGTGGCTTCATTATATCACAGCTTTTGACATCGTTCTGTGATGATATCACATTTCTGCTTTTACTTCAATGTAGCCAATATCACAAGTCAATATGCACTTTCGAGAATTTTGCGTATTTCTACACTTTGCAAAATTGCTACCGTGTTTTGCTTGCTGTCTACGTACAGGTTGCGATAAAAAACATTTCTTCTTTGTCTACTGCGGATCCATTTTGGATATAGAAAGAAAAAACGACCACCGGTGTTGAGAAAATTCAACGACTGCGAGGTTGTTTTGACCACAGTTTATCCCACATCTGCAACCGGAACATACGGACACAACGGAAATAAAAGCACCAAAGAGGATGTGATTTTGAGCAGAAAGGGTTAGGAATAACCGGAAACGTCTATAAATCTGGTGTTTTTTACCATTTGGGAGCAAGATGCTGCAGGTTCGAGTCCTGTCACTTCGACCAAATAAGAACGAAAGCTATGATACCATTGGTATTGCACCTTTCGTTCTTTTTCTTTTCCCAAAAACCTTGTCATAAGACATTTCGGCTTTCCGGCACAAAAATCAATCTTCATCATAGATATCCTGTCAGGCTAGGAGGTTTTTAGGTATTCCCCGCTTTCTTCTCCGTTTTCTCAAACTTCCAATATGACCCATCGGCATAATCTTCGCGAAACCACGCGTTTAACGCGTGGTTTTCTTTTTTAGATCGTGTATGGCTAAAAAACGGAGAACATCCATTATTTTCCTCGATCTACCGTTAATGGCGACTATCCCGAACAAGTCATCCGTGTGACATATCAAAGAAGGTACGCATAGCATGATAATGTCGAGCAGCAGGTCCACAGGGTCCTGTCGGTGAAACGGGTCAATTACTGCTCACATTAAACGGTGAAGATCCGGCGTATACCGTCGTCGGCAGGGCGACCGGTGCCTCTCAGATCGTCGGTATGGCTCTTGTGGAAACGACCGCCGCAAACGCAACTCTGACCGTGCGCAACCCCGCAGGCAACGCTGCCGCTCTCACCATTACACCGCTCGCAGGCGGGACACGTCCCGTTTCTGCGCATCTCGTCATCATGCAGATCGGATGACATCTGTAACGTAAAACGATCCCCGCTGTTTGGAAATAGCTTCCAACAGCGGGGATCATTTTTAATGCGGATCAAGTAAATAGGAACCATCGAAAACAATGGTATGTTGGGGACTTTGATAATTGCCGCAACATTGTCCCTTCTTTTTCATTCGTCGCTTTTACGACATTACAGAGTATTGGCGCAGGCGAGAAGAATAAGGCGAACATCATAGCTGTTAAGCTTGCCGTCATCGTTCATATCCGCGACAGCTGCCTGTTCCTCCGTCAGATTTTCTTGCCCCAAAATCGCTTTCAGCGTCAAACGGGCATCCGAGGTATCGACTTCACCGTTGCCATCGGCATCACCCATCACAGACATCTCAAACAGCGGCTCGATACGCATGGTGTGATAACCGGTATCGTTATCGCTATAGAGAATGCTCTTCAGATAATAGGTCTCACCGGCGGTGAATTCCTCTTCCAGGCGGTACTGACCGTTACCGCCACCGTCGTCGTTGGAATAAAACAGTTCCCACTCGGAAGTATACACATACAGTTTATTATCAAACACATCCTCACCCGGCTCAGCATACACAGCGTACATTCCACTGAATTTCGGGGTGAATGTGAAATAGGCACCGTCACCGGGGTTAGTGATCTCAACAGGAATATCAACGTTGAGCTTCGCCTTAGAAATGGATGTTTCATCCGCCTTCGTCACCGTGAAATCAACCGCGCTTATTTCCGCTTCGCACTCAAGCAGAACATCATAATAATACGTTTTATTTGCCAGCAGTTCGTATGTCAGGCTGAAGGAAGCGCTGTCGGTATCGTTGTAGCGAAGCTGATCATTCTCATCACTGACGGAAACAGCGACAGCGGCATTCTCTCCGATCGCCTCGGAAGAAGTGATCGTATAAAGCCCGGACACTGTGGGGGTAAATGCATAACGTGCCGCCCCGCCGTAGTCACTTTCGCGCCCCTCCAACGTATAGGTCGTATCAAGCTCGATCTCATCAACAGCAAAAACCGTCACATGGATGGAATCGGTCAGACCGAGATCGGTTGTCACCGTGACAGTGGCTTCGCCGCCGCCGACCGCGATGAGCGTTTTGTCTTCTACTCTGACCACCGTGTCATCCGAAGATGTGACGACATAGTCCTCCTGCCAGGCTCCTTCAGGAGAAAATGTGACATAAATATCCATACTACCGCCTTGATCCATGACAATATCGCCGCAATCGATGCTCACGGAGTCCGCGGTGATCATCTTTTTAAGGCAGGCTTTGAAGGAACCGACAGCCTGCGAGTCATACAGTTCAAGCATAAGATAGACGGTTTCACCGGCTTGCAACGCCACTTGTGCAGAGACGTTGACATCTTCCCCGCCGTCATCGTTGTATTCCCGTTCGGAATATTCGGCATCATACACCCATGCACGCGGGTCAATTGCGTTATCGGGAGTTTGGGAAATAATATCATAGGAATACAGACAATAGTAGCCCGTCTCTTCCGGTGTAAATGCAAAATATCGTTTGGTTTCTTCACGGGTCTCAAAGCCGGTCATTTCGATGGTCTTCTCTTCATCAAGTGTCCATGTACCTGTCACGGGAATGACCTTGACCCAGCACGTATCGGTCAGCCCGTTCAGCGTTGTCGCGGTGATCGCGGCTTCGCCCGCCGCAAGGAAGCTCATTTTGCCGTTCTGATCCACCGCTACCACATCATTGTCGGAAGATTCCCATGTCAGTGTTGCATCGGCAGTTTCGGGATACACATGTGCAATCAGTGTTTCCTCTGTGCCGGCAAACCGTGTAATAGCATATTCATCAAAAAAAACATCTGTGGGCAAGGAGACAGCGACAACCATCGTATAGCTTCCCTCGTTGTTAAGATCGAATTCATAAGCCTTCAGATAGTAAGTCTCGCCTGCAACCATATCATAGGTGATGCAAAAATTAGACCCCTCTGCATCATCGTTTTCGGCAATCAGTTCCATCGACGAATTATACAGCGCCGCAACCGGATCGACATCGACTTCATCAGAGGATGTGATCGAATACGTTCGGCTTTTTTCGGGAGTGAACTGATACCATTTCACGTCGCCGACTGTCAGCGTAACGGTAACTTCCTCGTCAAGCGTCAGCACTGTGTATTCCTCAGCAAATGCCGCCATCGGAACAAGCAGACTCGCAAGCATCGTCACGGCAAGCAATACACTCAAGAATCTCTTTGTCATATTATCACATCTCCTTTGCGAGACCATAGCACCAATTTGTATACTATGCTATAGTCAGTATAACAGACAATGGTTTTCGCGTCAATACACGCAAAACAATCCGCAGAGAAATTTCTGCGGATTGTTTTATAATTCCGCAAGGATTTCAGCGGCGTTGGTATCGGGCTTGACTTTCGGAAGAATCTTTTCGATAACACCCTGTTCGTCAATAACAAAGGTGGTGCGGACAACGCCGAAACTCACCTTGCCGTACAGCTTCTTTTCCTGCCACACGCCGTAGCGCTCAATGGCTGTCCGATCGGGATCGGACAAGAGCACAAACGGAAGATCGTGTTTCTCGGCAAATCGGACATGGGAAGCGACACTGTCCTTACTGATGCCGACAACCTCCACATTGCGGCGTTGAAACTCGCCGTAATGTCCCGCAAAAGCACACGCTTGTCGCGTGCAACCCGGAGTGTTATCCTTCGGATAAAAATAGAGCACCACTTTTTTGCCGAGGAAATCGGACAAGGATACCGTTTTGCCGTTCGCATCTGTCAACGTAAAATCAGGTGCTTTGTCACCTTGTTTAAGCATGGCTGTCTCTCCTTTTTACTGTCTCAATTCACTTCGGCGATCACCCTGCAGGGAAGTCCCGTGAGTTCGGTGAAGGTCATCGGGTACGTATGCGCGATGAAACGACCGCCGTTTTCAAGTACCTCGTCGAAACGGCGTAAATTCTCAACGACAAATACGCCTCTGTCGGCACAATACTGATCCTTCGGTGTGTGCTGTGCGCCTCTGCGAATTCCCGCAAAGTCAACTCCGATGATGGAAACGCCTTTATCAACAAGTGCATTGATCAGCGCATCGGACAGTTGCGGATGTTGTGAGAAGTAGACACGTGTGCCGTAGGGTTCTTTGTCGATAAAACCCGTGTAAAACGCAACAAACATATCCTTTTGAACGTCATCAAGGTGGATATCACCGAGGTCGATATCCCGTCCCTCAACCCCGCTCACATCAAATACAACGCCTTGTCGTCTGGTATATGCCAGCGGGAACTCCTTGTTCATTACATCAAAATGCGTGCCGAGATGACCGGCAAGCTCCTTTTTCTCTGATGCCAGTGCATCTGCCGTCATCTGCGGTGTGATGGCGAGGGTCAGATCGATCAGCATAGCCACTTCCCCTTTGTTTATATTGTTTCTTTGATTATAGCAATAATCACCGATTTATGCAATCCTACTTTTTTTGTATTTCCTATAGGCAAACGCGACAAATTTTGGTATAATATAGAAAAACACGGCGAGATCACATAAAAAGGAGAAAATAAAATATGTTTGAAAGTATCGTTTCATGGCTCAACGATGCGCTGTATAGCTATATACTGATCATTGTGCTGGTACTCGGCGGTATTTATTTTACCGTACGCACCAAGTGCGTGCAATTTCGCCTGCTCGGCGAGCAATTCCGCGCCGTCACCGAAAAGCCGAAGGACGGCAAGGGTGTCTCCTCGTTTCAGGCACTGATGGTCTCCACCGCCTCCCGCGTCGGCACAGGCAACATCATCGGTGTGTCAACAGCGTTATGCTCGGGCGGCTTCGGCGCGATCTTCTGGATGTGGGTCATCGCCATCATCGGTGCCGCCTCCGCGTTTGTGGAAAGCACCTTGGCACAGATCTATAAAAAGCGCGGTCCCGAAGGCAGCTACGGCGGCCCTGCCTATTACATCGAAGGGGCGCTCAAATGCCGCCCGCTCGCCATTGTGTTTTCGATCCTGCTGGTGCTGACCTACGGTGTCGGCTTCAATATGCTCGCGTCCTATAACCTGCAATCGACGTTTTCGTCCTATAGCTTTTACGACGCCACACTCGCCGATGCGGCAAGCATTTTCTCGGTCGATCTGGCAGATTCCGCGATCGGCGGTTTTCAGTTTGTGCCATGGCTGATCGGTCTGATCGTTGCGGCGCTCGTATGCTTCTGCCTGTTCGGCGGCGGCAAGCGCATCATCAGCGCTACCACGCTGATCGTGCCGGTGATGGGCGTGGCATACATCCTTATGGCGCTGATCATCACGATCATGAACGCTGACCTTCTCCCCTCCATCTTCAAAACCATCTTCACCGATGCGTTTAATTTTAAGGCGATCTTCGGCGGACTTGCAGGCTCCTGTCTGATGTACGGCATCAAGCGCGGACTGTTCAGTAATGAGGCAGGTGTCGGTTCCGCACCGAACGCCTCCGCTTCCGCAGAAGTATCTCACCCCGTCAAGCAAGGACTTGTGCAGGTGCTGTCCGTCTTTATCGACACCATTCTTGTGTGCTCGGCAACCGCATTCATGTGCATGTCCTCCGGTGTGACGCCGTCTTCCGATAAAGCCGGTGCGCCGTATGTGCAAGAAGCCGTGCAAACCGCTCTCGGCGACTTCGGTCCCGTTTTCATCACCGTTGCCATGATTCTGTTTGCGTTCACCACATTGATCGGTAACCTGTTCTATGTCGACAAAGCGTTCTCACATATTCTTCGCAAAACGCCCGGCAAAGCCTTCAACACAGTGTATTATATCGTTGCCTCGCTCCTTATCTTTATCGGTGCGGGACTCAGCGCCGATCTGCTGTGGGGCATCGCCGATATCACAATGGGAGCAATGACACTCATCAATATGCCCGTCATTATCTTCCTCGGCGGCCACGTATTTCGTGCGCTTGATGATTATCTGTACCAGCGCCGTCTTGGGAAAAATCCCGTTTTTCGCGCGAGCAACATTAACTTGCCGCATAAAACGGATTATTGGCAGGATTAACACAACAAAACAGCACGACTCCGAAAACCGGAAGTCGTGCTGTTTTTATATCCTATTTTCCGCTTTGCGTCGAATTGCGACGAAGGCTTGTTCGGGATCATCAACGCCGAGAACCTCTTTTTCAAACGGGCAAATATCGTCTCCTGCCCGATTGATGATATGTTCTGCAAGCGTATCATACTCGGCTTGAATACCGTTTGCACCAAGCACAGCAAGAGCAGGGCGGCTGATCACACGGGCATAGACAGCGTCAACACCCAGCTTCACATACAAAAACGCCGTTGCTTTGCCGACCACTTTATCCGCAGCAACCGCATGCTTGCCGTCAACGCCGCTGTCGATCCATTCAAGAAGCGGTTTTACGCCACGTTGGTGCGAGGTGACGGTGGTGTTGCTTGCCGTGAGCATCACGCAGGTGAATTCGCCGTCAAACAGCAAGTGCTTTGCTTTTTCAAGCTGTGTCATGCCATCATCTCCGCAAATTCCGCCATCATCTTATGGATACCGATGGTTTGAGGACAGACCGCCTCACACGCCCGACAGCCTATACACGCAGATGGCTTTTTGTCGTCTTCCAGCCCGCCCAGCGCCATCGGCGCGATAAATCCACCACCGGAATAGATATGCTCGTTGTACAGTTCCACAAGCCACGGAATATCCAGTCCCTTCGGACAATGCGAAGTACAATAGCGGCAGGCGGTACACGGCAACGTGTCCTTGGAGGTCATCTCCTTCGCGATGGCAAACAGGGTGCTCATTTCTTCCGCATTCAGCGGCTTTGCCGTTTCATAAGTAGCGATATTCTCGCGAAGCTGTGCCATGTCGGACATACCGGACAATGTGAGTGTCACCTCGGGAATCGTCTGCAAAAAGCGAAACGCCCATTCGGGAACGGTTGCCTCGGGTCGGTGGTCTTTAAGTCGGGCCTCATGCGCGGGAGCGAGTCTTGCGAGCGAACCGCCGCGTACAGGCTCCATCACCCACACGGGAATGCCATAGGACTTTACAAGCGCCACCTTTTCTTTCGCGTTCTGGAAATCCCAGTCAAGCCAATTGATCTGCAATTGACAAAACTCCATGTCCTTGCCGTAAGCCTCCAAAAAGCGCGTCATGGTATCCAGATTGCCGTGAGCGGAAAAACCGAGATGACGAATGCGACCGTTTTTCTTCTGTTCCGTCAGATAATCATAAATGCGGTACTGCGGATCAAGATACGGATCGATATTCATCTCACAGACATTGTGAAACAGATAAAAATCGAAATGATCGACACGGCACTTTTTCAGCTGCGCTTCAAAGATCTCCTCGACCTTGTTCATGAGGCTCAGATCATAACCCGGGAATTTCGACGCCAGATAAAACGAGTCGCGAGGGTAGTCACTGAGCAGTTCTCCCATCACCGTTTCCGACTGTCCGTCATGATATCCCCACGCCGTGTCAAAATAGTTGATGCCTTTTTCAAAAGCATAGGCGATCATCTCGCGGGACGCCTCCGCATCGATCGTGCGATCTTCTTTGATGGGAAGACGCATACAGCCCATACCGAGCGCGGACAGTTTAATCCCCTGAAAATCCGAGTAGATCATGATATCCCCTCATTTCTGCGATATGTGATGATACCAGTATAGCACAATTTCGCTAAAGACTCAATCATTTCCCGAAAAATATACTATGACACGTGTAAGAACAGGCACTGTTTTGCGACATATAACATGAAGGAGGTGGCGCAATGGACGATGAGATGATCGTGGAACTCTTTTTTGAGCGAAATGAACAAGCCATCACGCAGACCGATCTCAAATACGGCGCATTGTGCCGCCGCATCGCTTTTAACATATTGCGTATCCGTGAAGACGCCGATGAATGTGTCAACGACACTTATCTCGCGGCTTGGGATCGCATACCACCCGAACGCCCCCGCTCTCTGAGGGCATTTCTCGGAAAGATGGTCCGTAATATCGCCATCTCACGCCTTCGGAAAAACACAGCCCAAAAACGTCACGGTCAGCAAGCGGAGATTTTGTTGTCGGAGCTTGACGATTGTGTGCCCGATACGGTCGATGTCGAAGATGTGGCAGACAGTGCCGAGCTGTCTCTCCTTATCAGCCGATGGCTGGACAGCCTCAGCAAACAAGACCGTGTTCTGTTCATCAGACGGTACTGGTTCGGCGACAGTATCACCCGACTTGCTTTTCAGAGCGGTCGTTTTCCGAATACGGTTTCACAGCGATTGTATCAGTTACGTCAAAAGCTGAAAGACTATCTCATGAAGGAAGGAGTGGAACTATGAATCACAGGGATATTTTCGATGGGATCACCAACATCCGCGACGATCTGATCGATGAGGCCGAAAGATATCGTTTTTCCCGTCCGCGACACATGATCCGATGGATATCGGTCACCGCCGCTGTCATGGCGATCATCGTTGTAATTGTATGCATCAGCACACCGCATACAGTACCCGTCACTCGTGTTCCCCCACTCACCATCACAGCTCCCGATCATTTGTCTGCATTCTCACTGGTGCAGGCGTCCTACCCTCAAATGACCGCTTATCCTACCATTTCGCAAAATCACGATGGTTGGAAGTCCGATATTGCCGCACAAACCCGCCCGGCTGAACATGATGACGGCCTCGAACGCTTTGTTGTTGACAGTGTTCAGCAGTTTTTGGGAAGCGCCGACAACAGCAACCGTCTCTTTTCCCCGCTGAACGCCTATATGGGGCTGGCGATGATGGCGGAGCTGACTGACGGCAACAGTCGTCACCAGATCCTTGCTCTTCTCAACACCGACAGCATGGACGCTCTGCGTAAACAAGCCTCTGATATCTGGAATTCCAACTACCGTCTTGATGGTGCTACCTCTTCCGTATTGGCCGGCTCTGTTTGGTTGAACGAGGGTCTCACCGTTTCCGAAGAGACACTGCGTATTCTCGCCGACACCTACTTTGCTTCCGCGTTTCGCGGCGACATGACCAGCAAGGAATTCACTCTCGCCTATCGCGAATGGCTTAACGAGCAGACAGGATATTTGCTCGAGGAGCAAGTGAACAATAAACAGCTTGATCCAAACGCGCTGATGAGACTGACCACCACGTTACTGTTTCGCTCCAAATGGAAGCACCCCTTCTCCTGTGACAAAACGCAAAGCGGGGTCTTCCACGCCGCAGACGGGGACATCACCTGCGACTTTATGCACGGCATTACCAACGAAACCGTACACGAAGCGTCTAAGTTCATCGCCGTTTGTGAACAACTGGAATTCGGCGAAATGTGGCTGTTACTCCCCAACGAGGATGTGGCCGTTAAAGAGTTATTATACGATACGCAGGCGCAGGCCTTGATGACAGGAGACAGTGCTTTGCCGCAAAGAGCGATAGTGATGGAAAAATACATTCCGAAATGGGACATTGTATCACAGATGGATCTGAAAAGCGGATTACAGTCTCTTGGCATCACCCATCTTTTCGATGCCGACCACGCGAATTATGCGGCCCTTCCCGACAACGCACATGCCTATGCCTCCTCTGCCACCCACGATATTCGCATAACTGTCGATGAGAATGGCTGTTCTGCGACATCGTATACAGAGCTACCGCTTTCGCCGACAGACAAAGCGGACGAAACGAAGCGAGAGGTGTTCCGACTGGACCGACCGTTTATGGTTATTGTCAAGGGCGGCGGTGATCTTCCGCTGTTTGTCGGTCTGATCCGACAACCTTCCTCGTCGCTTTGATCATTTGAAAGGAGAATGTCTCATGTTGAAACGCACATTGTTAAGCACGATTTGTGCGATGCTATTGCTATGGTCAATGGTGCTCCCTTCTCATGCACTGGAAGGACACGGTGTCGTCGGCGGTCTTCGCTGGTTTCCCTGCGAACCGATGTACCAAAACGATGTGATCTGGGAAGCGGAATGCGTTGATCCCACCTCGCCGTTTCCCGGAGACACATGGTTTCAATCCTTCGACATGACTCCTGACGACACAGGATATGCCAATCTGCTGGCAACAGGCTACGATAAGAACGGCGGACTAACGCTGACGCGTACCGATCTCGCGGACGATGAACAACTCACAGCAAGTATCCGTACCGTTGTTCTCGATTACGGATGTATCATCGATCCCTCAGCCGATACATTGTATTACGATATCGACGCCGACAATTGCGAATGGAACATAGGATTGACCTTTGAGAACGCATATACGATCCGCTTGGGGCATCTTCTTGCACAAACCGGCGATGATCACATACACGCCCCTTCAGGACGATATAGCGGTGCTGTCAATGTTCGCACACTTCTTGAAACGCTCGCAAGCGACACAGACCCTGCCAATGCTTCTGCAGCCACAGCGATTCTGGAACTTGAACCCCTATACACGCCACGTATTCAGATCACCTACAGCGGCGGCATGGGCGGTGCATTGACACTCCACTCGCTCTTTATTGCTCCGGCTGATGATCCGAATGGTGATGCGTGTAAAACAGTTGCCTTGGATCTGATCTTTCCATCAACGGATTGCAACTGGGATGCCCCCTATATCACCGTCACACCGCTTGAAGACCTCGCCGTTCCCACCGCCAAAAGCACCGTCACATCAACACAGACGACCGCACCTACTTCAGTGGATAACTCCTCTCCGACAATATCGTCCGTGTTCATTGCCGTTCCCTGTCTCATCGCTCTTGCCGTTGCAGGAACAATCATTTGGTGCCGCAAACACCGATAAACACAGCAGACCGCATCGTCCGATCGGATGCGGTCTGTTTTCGTGATATTGATTATTCTCTTTTTCTGTGGTATGATACAACCAAAAGGAGTTGATTGTTTGTGAGTGAACGCATTGACAAGGCATTGGCGTTTGCGAGCCAAAAGCATGAAGGACAATTCCGCAAAGGCGGCAAGCCCTATATTACCCACCCGCAAGCAGTGAGTCAATATGTCCGTGAATGGGGCTGTGACGAAGATACGCAGATCGTCGCATTGTTTCACGACCTTCTTGAGGATACCGACGCGACCGAACAGGAGATTCTCTCCCTCGGCGGCGAAAAGGTGCTGTGTGCGGTCAAATTACTGACAAAGAAAACAGGCTATCGTATGGCGGAATATATGGCCGCCATTGTTGACAATCCAATGGCAAAAGCCGTCAAGATCGCCGATCGCCTGCATAATCTGCGCAGTGCGGTTGAGGCGGATGAAGCTTTCCGCAAGCGATATATTCTCGAAAGCATTGAATGGTATGCCCCGCTTTCCGAAGACATCGTTGAAGCGATCAAAGATCTCGCCGCCACCATGCCCGATTTTGAAAAAGACCTGCCTGCGCCGTATCGGCACGGATAAACAAAACTCCCATCAGCAAGCAGTTTCGCTTGCTGTCGAGTATATACATTACAGAAAGGCGGCTGCCACATGGAAGAAGAATTGTTTGACAACACCATCGTTCTGACCGATGAGGACGGCAACGAGGTTCCCTTTGAGTTTCTCGATCTGATCGAGTATGAAGGAAACGAGTATGTCGTGTTGTTACCGACCGAAGATGAAGACGACGATCAGGTCGTGATCCTTCAGGTTGAGGACAGCGGAGAAGATACGGAAAGCTACTTTGCCGTCGAGGACGAAGAGATTCTGCAGGCTGTGTTTGACATTTTCAGAGATAAGTTTGCCGACGAATTCCATTTTACGGAGCAATAAGAAAAGAGACCGCATCACATGATGATGCGGTCTCTTTCTTATCATTTGAGCCGTGTTCCGTCGGAAAACGCTTTTCCGACCGTCTCGCCGAGTGCGAGATAATGATGATTGGCGGGATCATAGGTGATGGGACGGAATTTCGAAAGATCCAATTTGCCGTCCGTCATAATACGCTCATCGGCACTCACATTGACGATTTCGCCGACAAGACGACAGGTTTCCTCATCATAGGATTTCAATTTGCACTCCAGCACAAAAGGCAATTGCTCGAACAGCGGCGCGTTAACACGGGGGCTTTTCGTCGCCGTCCATCCCGCTTTGGCAATTTTATCGACAACGTTGTTGCCCGATACGATGCCGACATAATCCGCGGCAACGACGTTGTCCACATCCGCGACACTGACGGTAAAAGCGCCGTTTTTGAGCACATTGGCGGTTGTTTTGTGGTCTTCGGACACACAAATGGAAATTTCCGTTTCCTCGCTGATGCCGCCCCATGCGGCATTCATGGCGTTGGGAATACCATTTTCGTCATAGGTGCCGATGATCAGCACCGGCATCGGGTAGAGCATTGCTTTTGCTCCGAAATCATGTCTCATCTTTATCGTCCTTTCTTTGATAATCCAGCCACACCACGCCGCTGTCATACACGACATGATCATTGAGTGCAAAGCTGTCAGAAGTGCCGTTCATGCACAACGGTTTGTCATCAGCGGCACCAAGAACCGGTGCGATGACTACGCTCAGTTCATCAATGAGACCGCACTGCTGAAATCCACCGTTTGTGATGCTTCCGCCTTCCAAAAGCAGTTTCCGGCAGCCGATCACTCGATCGAGCTTTATCATCAGCAGATCGTAGTCGATCTCGCTTTCTCCTGCAAAGATATACGGGATTTTCAGGCTTTCCAGATACGCAAGATAACGATCATCCACCTGCTCGGTGAGCACCTCGATGACCTGTGCTTTATCATACCCCTCGTCATCGTCGTCGATAAACGCCGACTGCCAGCCGAGTTTTCCTTTCGGATCAATCGCAATGGCATAAAAGCCCGTCATATCCTCGACCAAAAAATCCATTTTTACGCCGCACTCACGGTGCACGGGTTCAAACCGCGACAGATCCGGTACAAACCCTTTGGTAAAGCTCTCCTCCATCGTCACTCTGCCGCAAATAAAGCCATCACATTTCATGCGGCGATTGAGCTCGTAATACACCGTGGTTGCCGCTTCACACACAGGATCAAACAGAAAATCTCCTGTCACCTTGCCGTCGAGCGACATCACCATGTGACAGCAAATATACGGGCGTCTTATCATACCATTCCCCTCTGCTTTGGTTGCTTAGGATCGTACTCCTTCCAGAAATCCTTGAGAGCTGTTTCGTACGCTACGGGATCAATATAGTAGCTCATGCCGTGATCCGCCCCGGGAACAACAAGCAATCGTTTTTCCGATGCACACGCTTTATAGTTCTCGTAAGTCATGGTGACAGGCACAAAATGATCATCCGTTCCGTGGACAAACAGCACCGGAACGGTAGTCTCCTTCAAAGCGTCCGTGGCGGTGATTTCCTTGCTGCCGAAGTTTGTGGCTTTGCGGCAGATATCATCGACCAGCCGACCGAAAATATCATACGGAATGCGGAATTTATTGTTGGCGACATATTTCCAGATCGCGTGAGGCGACGTATAGCCGCAATCGGCAATGATGCCATGAACCGTATCGGGAAGCTCCAGAGCGGAAGTCATCAGCACCGTTGCCGCACCCATTGACATACCGACAAGATAGATCGGCAACTGCTCCGTATTCTGCGCGTTCACGCGGTTTATCCAGTCACGACAATCGAATCGCTCCGTCATGCCGAACCCCATATATTCGCCGCCGCTGTCGCCCTGTCCACGCTGTTCGACAAAGAGGATATGACAGCCCTGTTCACGCCAGAAAGAGGCAATTAACGCGAAATCCTTTGACCAGGAGGAGCGCCAGCCATGCATCGCCACAATGATACGTTTGGCATTCTCACAAGGATACCAGTGAGCGACCAGCTGATGCCCGTCAAAGCTTTCGATCGCCCACACGCGTGCGTCAACCCCGCGAAGCATTTCCTCGGCGTTGGCAGTTGCCTGTAAAAAATCATCAATTTTGTCGGAACCCTTCAGCATTTTCTTTGCTGTCTGGTGCTGGTCAAATTGTTTGCCGCTCTCACGCGACAGTGCAAACGACATCAGCTTTTTGGTGACGACAAACGCGGCTGTACCGATTGCCGCCGCTCCTGCAACGATTGCCGAAGCACCAAGGATCATTTTGGTAGATTTTTTCATGGGATTTTCACCTTCACTCTTCATTTGGGAAGCTTCATAAGAAGTGCCGTTCCGTTGTCTTTGAGCCATTGCCGATGTTGCTTCCACCGCGGCATCACGCGTTCTACCAGCGACCAAAACGCCGCAGAATGATCCAAATGGCGGCGATGGCACAATTCGTGTATAACGACATAGTCCCGCACGTCCTCGGGAGCCAGCATCAACAGACAATTGAAATTGAGATTGCCTTTGGCACTGCAACTTCCCCAGCGCGATTGCTGTGTGCGGATCGTAATGCGCGAAAAAGAAACACCGATCACAGAGGCGAACCGTATGGCACGCTCGGTCAGATCCACTCTTGCCGATTGTTTTAATGCTGTGACTTCTTCGTCGGATAACACTTCGACACCCTTCGGTAGTTTGGCGAGGTGCGCCGTGATCCAGTCTCTTTTTGATTCCACAAAGGCGTCGATGACGCTTTTTGCCATACGCTTTGGTGCGCGAACCAGTAATGTGCCTTCAGGCTTGATTTGAAGTGATACAGAACGCCTGTCGCTGTATATCAGTTCATAAGTAAACGGTGTTGCCACAGTTGATCCACCCCTGTTTCTTATATACAGTATACACCATATAATTCAAAAAAGAAACTATACTTTTCAAAAACCATCCGACACAACGAAAAAACCTCTGTCGAAATGACAGAGGTTTTTGATTGGTGTTGGCATCTACCTATCTTCCCGGGCCGCTTCCAGCCAAGTATTGTCGGCGCAAGTGAGCTTAACTTCCGTGTTCGGTATGGGAACGGGTGTACCC
>JAZUOG010000087.1:0-3734 GCA_045604545.1 Acutalibacteraceae bacterium
ATTTTTTAAAAAAGACTTGCAAATTGGATCAATATATGGTAAACTATTCAAGTCGTCAAGATATAGGGGTATAGCTCAGTTGGTAGAGCAGCGGTCTCCAAAACCGCGTGCCGAGGGTTCGAGTCCTTCTGCCCCTGCCAAAACGACGGACATCGCATTTGCGATGTCCATCGTTTTTTGTATCAGGGCGGAAGGACTCGAAAGGCCGTTAAGAAAACGCCGTAGTACGGCGTTTTTAGGCCGTGGGGTTGATGAAACTACCACCTTTACTTGCACCAATAAGCGAGGCAGAAACTGCCCGCTCGCACCGACACTTCTGCCCCTGCGCACGGTCTGTTTTTTGCATTTTGATGCTTTTTTGAGCATCAAAAAAGCATCAATCGTGCCAACAAATCCAACGCATCCGTCCCGTACAGCATCAAAATAGCATCAAATCATCGTTGCGCATTGATAAAACCATGATATAATAAAAGCGGGAGGTGGATAGGATGCGCACGCGAAAAATCATACTTATATTGGCAATATTTCTGATTCTTCTATTGTCGGGATGTTCGGGCACTGCTTCACAACCGCAAGATGATAAGTCCGGCATTTCGGAAGACATGAACGCTACTTCGGCAAAAGATGCGTATTATTCCACTTTTTCCGACTTCAAAAGCACCTTTACGGTTGTCGATGAGCAAACCGAAAACTATACCATCAAATCCAGTGATGCTCACGCCGGATTCTTTTATGAGATATATGACAACGAGCAAAGTTTGTTGGATGCGGGTTTTCACGACTGGAAAGGCAGTTTTGAAATCACACAAACGGATAATATTGTAATGCTTCAATATGGCTTTGGCGGTACGAATGTCCAACCGTTATTTCGTTTTTATAATGTGGATGGCGGAAAAGTATCAAAATACTATTCCGGACCGCTGACATACCACGGCGAGACAGTTGCCTATTTTGTAAGAAACGATGATAAAACCGCAAAAATGATTGTACGGAATATGTTTGACGATCAAATTCAAAAGCAAGAATTCAGCGGTAAATTTGATTCGAAAATCGGTATGAAAATAGAGAGCATCGTGTTTTCGGATGATGGCAACCAAATTACATTACGGCATCACGAAGACGGCAACGAAACAAATATTATAGAAGAAGTATTTGTTATTACGGAATAACATCAATCCCCTTAGATAGTTTTTCTTCCTTGCTGTCGCGTAGCAACCCCTACTCGCATATTGCGAGGGTCGAAATCGTTGTTTCAAGGTAGCGATATGTTTGGGTTTCGACTGTTTCAAGATAACGACGGAAATATGGAATTGACAAATCATGTATATTTGCAGGAATCGGGATACTGGGAACAATTCACCAAAAGACGTGTAATACCAAACAATAATCAGTCTGAGTTGTATTTTGAAGAACCTGAGATAGAACAATTTGTAGAGCGTCTTGAAACACTTTATCCTGAAATTGAATATGTCAATTACCTGATGACACACAGTTGGGGGCAAAAGGTGGTCAGATTCTACGATTTAGACGGTAATTTAATCGAAGTGGGAACACCTGTATAATCAACCAATTCCAATTTAACGAGGTGATCGTGATGAGCGAAGAATGCTTGATTTGCAAAGCGCCGCTTGAATATCTGACAACGGATGAAGAGATGGTATGTGAATTGTGCCACGCCAAGAAGCGGAGCAAAACGCGATGCGTGAACGGACACTTTGTGTGTGACGATTGCCATATAAGCGGTATGGATGCCGTCATCGCGATTTGTCTTGGCAGCATATCCGAGGATCCCATTGCGATTTTAGAAGAGATGATGCGCTTGCCGTCTTGTCACATGCACGGACCCGAACACCACACCATGGTCGGCTCGGCGTTATTGACGGCATATAAAAACGCGGGCGGCGAACTTGACTTGCCGACGGCTCTCTATGAGATGCAGAAGCGAGGGAAGCAAGTGCCGGGCGGTGCTTGCGGATTCTGGGGTGCTTGCGGTGCCGGTATCAGCACCGGTATGTTTATCTCCATCGCCTTGAAAGCCACACCGCTTGCCAAGGAAGCGTGGGGACTTTCCAATCGGATGACTGCACGGGCACTGGATGTCATCGGTCAGCACGGCGGTCCGCGCTGTTGCAAACGCGATTCCTATCTTGCCATCCTGGAAGCGGTGGCGTTTACAAAAGAAACGCTGGGGATCGCGATGGCATCGCCATCGGTGACCTGCTCCCATTCGCAAAAGAACAACCAGTGCTTGCACGACGAGTGTCCGTTTCATAAACCGCCAAAGAAAAAAGTGGCGTTTATCTGTGTGCATAATTCGTGCCGCAGTCAGATCGCCGAAGCGCTCGGAAAACATCTGGCTTCGGATGTGTTTGAATCGTATTCGGCAGGAACGGAAACGAAGCCGCAGATCAATCCGGATGCCGTGCGCCTGATGAAAGAGCTCTACGGCATCGATATGGAGAAAACGCAGTTTTCTAAATTGTTGTCAGCGATTCCCGCACCTGACATCGCCATCTCCATGGGATGCAATGTGCGTTGCCCGTTTATCGGCAGAGTGTTTGTCGATAACTGGGAACTGGACGATCCCACCGGTAAGTCGGATGAAGAATTCAAAGTCATCATCCGCGCGATTGAGAATAAAATCATGAAACTCAGAGATGAGCTGATGAAAACACGGTGAAGATTTAAGTTCACTCAAAAGCATCTATCGTAAATAACCCGCACCGCAACCTTGTGTCAATTAGGGTTGAGTCATTGCGTTTGATGACCGAGAACGAAAAGAGGGATTATGAAATGATTTGTTGGAAAGTATCTCACAGATATAAACTGAATGACCATGTTGAACGCAAAGACATTGGGGTCTACAGTTCCACTGAACGTGCCGAACAAGCAATAGAATTGTTGAAAACAAAAAACGGTTTCAAAGATACCATTGACGGCTTTAGAATCAAGAAAGTGTTTCGTCTTTTTAAACCTCGTTTATTGGATAATACCTATTGGGTTGACGGATTTGACACGTATGTTTATAAATTTGAAAGATAGGTGTTTCTTATGATCACGTTAGTATCTGTTCAGGCGGAAGAGAAAGAACGCCTTCACAATATCCATCAAAAGTATTTATACGAAATGACATTGTTCTATCCCGATGAGATGGACGGGAACGGACCTAAATCCCAACCGCACCGCAACCTTGTGTCAAGCAAGGATGATTCTCTGTGAGCTATATGTTTTTAATCCCCTGTCAGTCGACAGGGGATTTTTTGTACAAGATTGCCACGGGCGTGCCGCCCTCGCGGGTGGCAAGTTGGGTGCGGGATTTGCGGGACGGGACTACCTACGGGTCGCCGTCCCCTTGTCGGTGCGTTGCCGAAAGATGGTGCGGGATTTGCGGGAGGCACACACCAAAAAATCGGCCCAAAAACTGCCTGTTGATCAAAAAACAGCTTCTTCCCCACACTTTTTCGGCAAAAGTGTGGGTACATTTTTGTTTTTATATGGTATAGTTTTAATGGGTAATTGTATGTTTTCATCACCCACAGCAACACCCCAAAGGAGGAAGAACCTATGAAACACCATCTTTCAAAACGTATCGTAAGCATTTTGCTTGCTGTGATGATGCCCATCAGCGCATTGCCGCCGGCGGCGATTCCCGTCTTGGCTGTGGAGCCCACCTATACCAAGGCGGGTGAGGTCGGTGCCGTAACGGCGGAGTGCGAAGCCTTCACTGAGCCCGA
>JAZUOG010000088.1:0-13606 GCA_045604545.1 Acutalibacteraceae bacterium
AGATTACAGAGTGCTTACCTTCCTTGCCCTTTATGATGAAATGAACTATCGCAGAACGGCGGAAAAACTGAATATGACACAGCCGGGTGTCACGCAGCATATTCATTATTTGGAGAATTATTACGGTGTGAAGCTGTTTGAGTATGATGGACGGACACTATCAAGAACAAAGAACGCCCAGCGGCTAAAGCGTTATTTTGATAGCATCAAGGCAGAGGAAGCTGACATCCGTGAAAAGTTTATGCCCACAGATACCGTTCATATGACCGTTGGTGCAACCAAAACTATTGGCGAATTTGTTATCGTGCCGGAGATTCGTTCCTTTCTGCAAGAGCCAAACCATACGCTCGATTTGATCGTTGATAACACCGAAGTTCTTTTACATATGCTTGAAAAGGCAGAGATCGATTTTGCTATTATAGAGGGTGTATTTGACAAATCCAAATATGGCTACCACCTTTACAAAAAAGAAGCGTTTGTAGGGGTCTGTGCAAAAAGCCATCCTTTTGCCAATAAGACCGTGACCCTTGAAGATATTTTTTCAAAGGACATTGTGGTCAGAGAGCCAGATTCGGGAACGAGAACATTATTGCATAATGCAATTACAGACCGAGGTTTTTCCCTTGACAACTTTAAGCGTTGTATCTCTGTCAGTAATTTTTCCGTGATCTGCGACATTGTGGCAAACAACGGTGCGATTACCTTTGCCTATGAACCTATCTCCCGATGCCGTGACGACCTTGCCACCTTCTCTGTCGCAGATATGCAGATTAGTGGTGAGTTTAATTTTGTGTATTGCAATGAACGGGTCGCAAGGGAGAAAATAAACTTACTTTTCTCCAGCTAGGAGCTATTCTTCAAGACACAAACATTTAACATTTATAAATACAAAAAAGGGGCAGACTTTACGAAATTAATCGTAAAATCTGCCCTTGATATCTGTTGAATTTAGTTCAAGTCCTCCCCAAAGGCCGTTTTGGGGAAATGTTATCTTTTGAATTGAACCTTAAAAAATGGCATATTCCCCCGAAACCGCCATCGGGTGCTTCACGCTTTTTCCTCGGCGCTTTCGACCGCGGCAGTTTCTTATGCCTCGCTCCTCCCGCCCCCGGCGGCGCTCGGCAACGAAGCAGGTTATTCGCCCTGCGGGCTCATAACCCTTCGGTCGGTGCTCCGATTTTTCTTCTACAACAAAAGAAGAAAAACGAAATTGCAAAAGCAATTTCGGTTTTCTTTGGTTGCGGAGGGTAGATTCGAACTACCGACCTTCGGGTTATGAGCCCGACGAGCTACCCCTGCTCCACTCCGCGATATATGTGTTTCGTTTGGTGTGGTTATATTATAGCCGATGAGGCGCAAAAAATCAAGTCTTTTTTTGATTATTTTCAATTTTTTATTCGACAGGGAATTCTGACCGAATATTACAAAATATCGACGCGTTATCCTTGCTCTTTCATTTTCGGCGTGATATAATGGGAGTATATATATCGTTATCAATCTATGTGCATTTTTCGCGCTTAAGGAGATGAGCTTGCATGGCCCAACAACCGCTCGTCAGTGTATGCATCAACTGCTATAACGCTGAGGACAGCATTGTGAAAACCGTCAACTCGGTACTCACGCAAACGTACACCAATCTGCAGGTGATCGTTGTTGACGATCATTCGACCGACAACACCGTGTCTTTGCTGAACACCATCAAAGACGATCGCCTTGAGGTGTATCCGCTTGATGAAAACGGACACATTTCCAACGCCAATAACGAGGCACTCTCTCATGTGAAGGGCGACTATATCGCCCATCTGGATGCGGACGATGTGTGGTTTGCCGACAAGATCGAAAAACAACTCGCTTTTTTACAGGAGCACACCGAATACGGTGCTTGTTTTTCGCTGGCGGAAATGGTTGATATCGACGGCAATGTCATTGAGGATCATCGTTTTCGCGCAGAGAACGGCTCTCGGGAAGAGATTTTCGCCAAATTCATGACAACGGGCAACTACCTGTGCCATTCGTCGATGTTCGCGAGAAAAGAGGTTCTCGACCGCATCGGCGGACACGATCTGACACTGCTCTATTTCCACGATTTCGAGCTGTGGCTAAGAATGCTTCTGGATTGCGCGATCTACATTCTCCCCGAAAACCTGCTCGCCTACCGTGTGGCAGACGGCAGTAACAGCGATATGGTGGAGGAAAAGCACGCGGCGCATGTCAATGAATTCGCCCAGATCGCCTATCAGACGATCCTGTCCTGCGAGGACGGTTTCTTCCTGCGCGCCTTTGCCGACCGTCTGCGTTTGCAAGGAGAGCATACGCCCGAGCAGACTGCTCTTGAAAAAGCATTTTTACTGCTTTCAATGATCCCCTATTACCCGCAAAATCCCGCTCTCGGCTTGCGTCGTCTGACAGAGCTTCTTTCCGAAGAATGCTATCGCGATGTTGCAAAACGCGACTTTGGATTCACCGTCAAGGATCTGTATACACTGCAGCGTGCAAGCGTGTATCACGATCAGGAATCGACACGCATCAGCAAAGACACCATCACCCATCTGAACAACATCTACGGACTGCTGCAGACACGCTTTGATGAAACGACGACGGCTCTTCAGACGGCAACGGCTGAACGCGATGCCGTCATACAGGAGCTGGAAGCCCATCGTCATGCGCTCGCCGCAGAACAGCAGGCTCGTGCCGCCGCACAGGCAAATTATGAAGATGCGGTGCGCTGTCACGAGGAGGCGGTGCGCCAACTGCGCATGATGTCCTCGAGTAAATCGTGGAAACTGACCGCGCCCCTTCGTATGCTCAACGTGTGGCGACAAATGCGCCGTTGCTCCAAGCACCCGAAGACCAAAGACGGCAAAGATGCCGTGGCGGTCGTGGTGATGTACGGCTTCTTTGCTCACAATCTCGGCGATGATCTGTTCTTTGATATCCTGTTCAGACGCTATCCCGATACGGTGTTTGTGGCGTATGATGCGATGGAATATGAGGCGTTTTTCGCCCGTTATCCCAATGTTTACTGCTACACCAAAGCGGATCCCCGCGTGGCGAAAATCGACCGTGTCGGCGCAAAGCTCGGCAAAAAGGATTACTTTGAGAAACTGCTCATTCACTACGCCGATGCGGTCGTCCATATCGGCGGCTCGATCTATCAGCAGATCGGCACATGGGAAGAGGATCTGAAGATCCGCAAAAAGCGCTATAAGCGCTCGCGTCCCTTCTTCTCCATTTCCTCCAACTTCGGCCCCCATCAGACAAAGGGCTATGAAAAGACCTGGCGCAAGCGTTTTAAAAAATGCCGCGACATCTGCTTCAGAGACGACTATTCCGCCGTTACCTTCAACAAGGTCAAGTCGGTGCGGTATGCGCCCGATCTGCTGTTCTCTTATCCCCTGCCCGAAAAGGAAACGATCGAAGGACGACTGCTCATCTCGGTCATTCATCCCGGCTATCCCGGTCGTCCGTTCCCGGAATACCACGCGAACGAGTACCGCAAAACACTGGCGCTTCTGACGGAGCAGTGGCTCAAAGACGGTAAGACCGTCTGCTTTGCGGGCTTCTGCGATTACCAGAGCGACGACGCGATCATCAACGAGATCATTGCGATGGTGCCCGAAGAACTCAGAGGCGGCATTTCCACCGTGCGTTATACCAAGCACAGCGAGGGATTCGACGAGATTCTCTCTGCCGTCGCCGAAAGCGAGTATGTCATCGCCACCCGTTTCCACGCGATGGTGTTCGGCTTGGTCGCGGGCAAAAAGGTGATTCCGCTATGCTATAATCAAAAAATGCATTTGGTGCTGGACGATATCTGCTTCAACGAACGCGTGTTGGACATGGACGCCATCTGCGACATGGAGATCCGCGTGCTGAACGAATGGATCCTGCAAATCAAGCCGTTTGATGTGGAAGAACAGAAAGCGCGTGCACACGAACAATTCCTGCGTCTTGACGAGTATATCGCCAAAAAGGGCGGTGCGGTCGTCAAATCGCTCTACAATGATAACGGCGGCACCGTTAGAAAGAAGCTGCATGCCGATGAAGAAAAGAAGGAGGACTAAAGATGAACGATCCCTTTATCCCCGAAAACAAAGCCATTTTGACCCAGGTGCTTGCCGCCTACGATTTTCCCGAGACATTGGTGGGTGTTGTCCGCTACGGTCAGGGACACATCAATGATACCTTCTGTGTGCTGTGTCAACCGAAGGAAGGCGATTGCATCCGCTTCATTCTTCAGGGACTGAGCACGGCGGCATTCCCCCACCCCGAAGAGCTGATGGAAAACTTCATCGGCATCACCTCGTATCTGCGCGAGGCGATCATCGCCGACGGCGGCGATCCCGACAGAGAGACGCTCAGCCTTGTCAACACCAAAGACGGCAAACCCTACTATGTCGATCAAAACGGCAAGGTGTGGCGTCTGACACCGTTCATCGAAAACACCGATTGCTTCCAGTCGGCAACCCCCGAGCTGTTTGAGGCCTCCGCCCGCTCGTTCGGACGATTCCAATATCAGCTTCGTGACTTCCCCGCCGCCACCCTTCACGAGCCGATCGTCAACTTCCATAACACGGAAGATCGTTTTGCCAAATTTATTGCGGCGTTGGAGGCCGACAAACTCGGTCGTGCCGCCGGTGTGAAAGCGGAGATCGATTTCGTCCTTGCCCGCAAGGAGGACTGCTCGGTCGCGATGAAGGCTCTGCGCGACGGCGTACTCCCGCTTCGCGTGACCCACAACGACACCAAGCTCAACAATATTCTCATTGACCGCGCCACCGGTGAAGGCATCTGTGTCATCGACCTTGATACCACCATGCCCGGTCTTTCCATCAACGATTTCGGCGATTCCATTCGTTTCGGTGCCAACCATTCCAAGGAAGATGAAAAGGATCTGTCGAAGGTCAACTTTGACATTGATTTGTTTGAAGCCTACACCCGCGGCTTTATCGAAGGCTCGAAGGGTAGCCTGACGCAAGCGGAGCTTGACTACCTGCCCTGGGGTGCCAGACTGATGACACTCGAGTGCGGCATCCGCTTCCTGACCGACTATCTTGACGGCGACAACTATTTCCGCACCCATTACGAGGGTCAGAACCTCGATCGTTGCCGTACCCAGTTCAAGCTGGTGAGCGACATGGAAGCACAGTTTGACGAGATGGCGGCCATCATCAAAAAGTATGCCGATTGATCGGGAGGGCGCTCATATGAAATCCATTCTTGCCTTCGGTGACTCCAACACATGGGGCTATGATTATCTGACCTACACGCCCGAAACGGGTGTGCGCGGACGCATGGCGTTCGATGAGCGGTGGCCGGGTCGGTTGCAACAGCTTCTCGGCGATGAATACCGCGTCATCGAGAACGGTCTCAACACGCGTACCGTTGTGATGGAAGACCCGTGCATTCCGCTTCGCAAGGGCATTGACAGTCTCAAGGTAGCACTGGAATCCAACACCCCGCTCGATCTTGTTGTGATCCAGCTCGGCGCCAACGAATTCAAGACGATGTACAACCGTCCCGCGGGCGTGATCGCCTTCGGTATGGAGCACATGATCCGCGCCTGCAAGCAAAGCTATTACGGCTATGAGCCGCCGAAAATTCTGATCATTGCTCCGGCACAGCTTCATCCCGATTGCTCGACGATGGATCTCGGCTTTAACTACGGCCCCGATTCGTATGAAAAAAGCTGTCAGATCGGCAAGGAGTATGAAAAGGTGGCGCTTCGTCACGGTTGCGGCTTTCTCGATGCCGCCACGCTCGGCTTTGAGCTGAACACACTTGACGGTGTGCATTATTCCCGCGAGGATCATCGTAAGCTCGCCGATGCCGTCGCCGAAAAGGTCAAAGAGATGCTCGGGTAAACACCGAAACGCACACTTTACAAACTTCCGCTATAAAGCACCCCGCCAAAAACGGGGTGCTTTTGCGTATTCTACGAGGCATAGGGTGACAAAATGATGCCGATCATGGTATACTGACAATCACAAAGGAGGCGTGATAAATGAACGCACTCGCAACAGGACAGTTTCTTTCTGAACTCAGAAAAGAAAAAGGACTCACGCAAAAGGAACTGGCACTTCAGCTCAATGTCACTGACAAAGCTGTTTCACGCTGGGAAACGGGCAAAGGCTTCCCCGACATCACCTCTTTAACGGCTCTCAGTGATCTGTTTGATATCACGATCAACGAACTGCTTGCAGGCAAACGTATTGAGCAACCTGTACCGGCAGAGGCGGAACAGGTCGTCACCCATGTTGTCAAAGAAAACACAACCGTCAAAAAGAGAAACCTCATTTTGACGGTGAGCGTCATTTTTCTTGTTCTTCTGTTTGCTTTTTGCTCATATTTCGATGTGTTTGGCTGGGTGTCTCATCGTGTCCAAGGCGGGTATACCATTATCACGGTCTCCTCGGATATCGGGGTGATCGATGCCTCTTTCGTTACGATCCTGCACGAGGGACACCTCGTTGAGACGCAGACACGAGGAGATGGTATATATTACTCAAGCGAATACGGAGACTATCAAGGGACGCTCGTTCTGAATTCTGAAACCCCAACGCTTGATGACATGAGGATTCATTTTGGGTTTTACAATCCCAACAACTGGCATAAGCTCCATCTCCACATCCGCATCGGCGATCATCATGACCAAGTCGCAGTGACACAAACCGTTGCTTGTCTGACCGATGACGACAAGGTATTGTTTGCCGAGAAAAGCGACACATATTCCCCCCACACCGAGAAGTATCCCGATGTCCATATCGGACTTTTGTAAACAGAATAATTTCCGCTCTGTCAGAGAACACTGCGTTTTGAGGTGACTTGTCATGAAAGGCTTCAAAAAGCGCGGTGTTCTTTTTTTGATCGGCGGTGTCGGCTACGGCATCATTGAGATCGTATGGCGCAGACGTACACACTGGACAATGATCCTGGCGGGCGGTGTATGTGCTGTGCTGATGAGTGAGATTGCAAACAGAAAGCAGGAGCAGTCTCTTCTTGTCAAAGCGGGGATGTGTTCGGCGATGATCACCGCGGTGGAATTCGTGTTCGGGCTTGTTTTCAACAAGCTGTTTCGTATGAACGTATGGGATTACAGCCGCATGCCGTTGAATTTCTGCGGACAGATATGCCCGCTGTATTCCCTGCTCTGGATGGGACTGAGCGTGATCATGTTGCCGATCATCCGCCTGATCCATCGCCGCTTATGCTGATCCCCATTACACATCGTGCCGCTTTTTTCACGATTTCCTTTCACAAGAATTTCACACGGCTGCATTATGATGAAACCAAATCATAGGAAAGGTATGATCGTCTGTGAAAAAGTACCTTAGTGCAGTAATCCTTGTTGTGTACACGCTGATGCTGTGCAGCATCAATGTAAGTGCTGACACATCCGCTGTCACCCATATTGTTTTTGACAACAACGGCGCAGTCGCCGAGGAAAACCTCTCCTTGAGCGGATACGGCGATAAAAACAGCGGCTATGCCAATGCCACCACCGGAGGCAGATTGTACGCTTCCGTGAGCGGCACGGATCTGCGTAAGCTCGAGTGGTCGAAGGGCGACTACGGCGATGACGGCATGCAGGCGGTCATGACGGGCGGAACCAAAAATCCTTGGGGGAACGGGGCTTATCTTGAGCTTCGCGTGTCAACCAAAGGCTATCAATCGCTTTGCTTTTCCGCATCCATCGGAGCGACCAACAAAGGCCCTCGCGATTTCAAGCTGCAATACAGCACGGACGGTTCTGTATTCCGCGATATCCCGGAAACCGATTTCAGCGTGGCTGTCAACAAAACACTGTACCCCGCCTTCGACCACATCGCCTTACCGTCCGATGCTGACGATCGGGAGACGGTGTACATCCGCATCGCGGTTGCCTCGAATATCATGGTAAACGGTACCGCAGGGCTGATCGGCTCGGTGGGCGGCGAAGTCGCGATCAACCACGTTATTCTGGAGGGTGACCCGATCGTCACGACCACATCCGGTACAACCACCACGTCCATGACCTTCTCCACAACAACGCAAACGATTAAAACGACCACTTCGTCTGTCCCTGTCGCGACCACCACAGCGTCTCCCGTGACAACGAAAAGCACTGTGGCTCCCACGACCGCCACGGTGGTCGCTTCTGCAAGCACCACACATACAGCTCCTGTTGACACCGGTGAGGACACCGCGATGCTCCCTGTGCTGATCGTGTTGATCAGCAGTGCTTGCGTAAGTGCTTTGGCGGTTGTCTCAAAACGTTCAACAAAATTCTGACTCTGTCATGAAATATAGGAGGAATTCATCATGTTACGCAAACGTTTTTCGGCATGGATCATGGTCATCGTGTTGTTGCTTACGACCGTCCCGTTTTCAGCATACGCCGCCGTTTCGGCGGAAAACGCGCTGATAACCCTTCTCACCTATACGGGCGGTACGGCAGGTGAGGATATTCCCGGTGACAAGACGGAAGGGTATACCGCTGTCATGGGCAACATGACGCTGCACGCATCTGTCAACGGAACAGATGCCAGAAAACTGGAATGGACCAAGGATCCTTACACAAACGGTGACGAATCGGTCGTTCAGCCTGCCATGACAGCCGGAAATAACAACCCGTGGGCTGTCGGCGCTTATCTGGAGATCCGTGTTCCCACAACGGGCTACACCAACCTGACATTCAGTGCCAAGCTCGGCGGCACCAAAAAAGGACCTGCCGATTTTAAACTGCAATACAGTACGGACGGCGTGAATTTTTATGATGTCGGGGCAACCTACACCATCACCACCAACAAGGACATGCAACAGGCATTTGATCACGTGTCTCTGCCGACAGCCGCAGAAAACTGTGATTTGTTGTATATTCGTATGACCAACACCTCCGACACGCTGATCAACGGCAACACAGGACTTGCCGGCGCAACCGGCGGTGAGACGGCTGTCAACAATATCGTGCTGACAGGCAACGGCGAAGCGCAGTTTTTTCCGCAGGGCGATGTGGATTTTGATTACACACTGACAACCGCTGATGTACGACTCATGCTTCACGCCACGGTAGGTCTTGTCAGCTTTGACGATGAACAGGCGCTCATCTGTGATTACAACGGTGACGGCGCACTGACCTCTGCGGATGTGCGTGCGGCACTGCTTGCTATTGTCGGACTCGGTAACATACACTACGATCCTGTTGCAAACGGCTTCTCCACGATTCCCGTTGCGGCAAGCGAAAATGTCATCACGCTTCTCGGCACGACCGCAGAAGTGAGCGGTACGGGCGCGACCGTTTCGGGCGATACTGTCACCGTGTCCGCGGCAGGCACCTATCGCATCACCGGCACGATGACAAACGGTCGCGTGATCGTGGCGGCAGACGAGACAGCCGACAACGTGACGCTGATCCTTGACAACGCATCGATCACCTGCTCTTACACCTCTCCCTTGTTCATTCAGACGGCGGATAATGTGGATATTATTCTGAAAGACGGCACTGTCAACACCCTCACGGACGGTGCGACCTACACCGATACAACGCCGAACGCCGCACTGTGTGCCAAATGCGACATGGATATTTCCGGCGGCGGAACGCTCACCGTCCATGGCAACTACAACAACGGTATCGGTACGAATGATGATCTGAAGATCAAAAACGGCACCATTGTTGTCGACGCGGTCAATAATGCCCTCAAGGGCAACGATTCCATCATCATCAACGACGGTGATATCACCCTGACCTCCGACCAAGATGCCATGCAGGCAGACAACACGGATGCAGGCAAGGGCTACATCACCATCAACGGCGGCACCATCAACATCACCGCCGCAAACGACGGTATTCAGGCTGTCTCAGCACTGAGCATCAACGGCGGTACCATCAACGCGGTGACAGGCGGCGGCAGCGGCACTTCGCCGAGCAGTACGGATACTGCCAGCTATAAAGGTATCAAAGGAACCGCTTCTGTCAACGTGACAGGCGGCACCATCACGCTTGACTGCAAGGATGATGCGGTCCATTCGGACGGCGATGTGTATCTCGCAGGCGGCACCATCACCGCGTCTTCGGGTGATGACGGTATTCATTCCGACGGTACGCTCACCATCGATGACCCGACCGTGCTGACCGTCAAGAAAAGCTACGAAGCCTTCGAGGGTGTCAATATGGTCGTCAAGGGCGGCACCTCTCAGCTGACCGCCTCCGATGACGGTGTCAATGCCGCGGGCGGTACCGACAGCAACACGGGGCGCTGGTATGTTGAAAACAATCTCTTGTATGTCGTGTCTTCCTCGTCAGCGGGTTATGAGCTCAAGCTGACGACCGATCTGACGTTTGATGTCAACACACAAACGAAACTGCTCCTTGACTACAGCTCAACCACCACCGCTGATGTTGTGTTCAACGTTACGTCAAGCGGAGCCGGCGGTTCGCCTTCGCTCGCAAACGACTGGTATCCGGGTCTCGGATATGAAGCAAGCGATGTATCGAGCGGATATCTCCCCGCAACAGCGAGCAGTAAAACGGCGGCACTTGACTTCAAAGGCTATTTCGACTACAACGGTGTGCCCAATGACGGTACTGCCACGGTTGACAGTATTCTCATCAAGCTGGGCGGACAGGGTCAGATCTGTCTCGGTGCATTACAGCTCAGCGACACCGACAGCCTCACCTATTTCGATGCACAAGCAGTCGGCAGTGTACTGGACGCTGAGGCTGTCAGCGGCAATGTATACAACTTGCTTTGCGGCACTGCTCACACCGCCTCCGACACCGAAAGTTCCACCTCGGGCGGCACAAGCACCTTCCCCGGTATGGGCGGCGGCATGGGCGGCGGCATGACCAGCGAAACGGTTGGCAACCTCACCATGACGGGCGGTTATATGGCGGTGTATGCAGGCGGCGACGGCATTGATGTCAATGGCAACTCGATCATGACCGGTGGCACGCTCATCGTGCATGGGCCCACCAACAGCGGTAATGCGGCACTTGATTTCGACGGAACTTTTGATGTCAACGGCGGTATTCTCGTTGCGGCAGGTTCTTCCGGCATGCTGCAAACGCCCAGCACAAGCTCGACACAGTATATTCTCAGCACCAAGATCAGCTCTTCGAAGTCGGGCGGAACACTCTTTGGTATCAAGGATGCGAGCGGCAACACCATAGTGGCGTTCAAACCCTCCAAAACCTATCAGGCGGTGATCGTCAGTACGCCTGACATCACCAAGGGTGTCACCTACACGGCATATACAGGTGGCTCAGCGACGGGCACCGTGACAGACGGTCTGTATGACGGTGTCTACACCGCGGGCACCTCCGTTGGCAGTAAATCCGTATCCTCCGTTGTGACTTCCATCGGAAGCAGCAGCGGTCGTTGGTAATCATCTCCCGGAAAAACCGCTCCCACTTTGATGTGGGGGCGGTTTTCGGCATTTTGCGGCACATATTTTTCCTGATTTCTTGATTTTCGGCACAAATCATGGTATACTGGTAAAAAGTACAAAAAGGAGGCGTTTTTCATGGCGCAAATTGTCAGAAAAGCCGTTATCCCTGCCGCGGGACTGGGTACCCGCGTTCTTCCCATTTCCAAAGCCTGTCCGAAGGAAATGCTCCCGATCGTGGACAAACCCGCCATTCAATATATCGTGGAAGAGGCGGTCGCTTCGGGCATCACCGATATCCTGATCATCACCAACCGCGGTAAAGGCATCATCGAGGATCACTTCGATCATGCAATCGAACTCGAAGAGCGTCTTGAGGCGGCAGGTCGCCTTGAAGAACTCAAACAGGTGCAGGACATTACCAACATGGCGAACATCTATTTCCTGCGTCAGAAGGAAACCAAGGGTCTGGGTCATGCCGTCAACTGTGCGCGTTCCTTTGTCGGTAACGAGCCGTTTGCGGTTCTTTACGGCGATGATGTCATCATCGGCGAGGACCCTGCCTGCGGTCAACTTTGCCGTGCCTATGAAACATACGGCAAGGGCGTGTGCGGCATCAAGGAAGTATTGCCCGAGCAGATCGTGAAATACTGCTCGCTGGCCGTTGAAAAGCTGGAAGACCGTCTTTACGGCGTGAGCGATATGATCGAAAAGCCCGCTCCCGAGCAGATCATGTCCCTCTTCTCCATTCTCGGACGCTGTGTTCTGCCGCCCTCCATCTTCGACATTCTCGATAACACCCCTCCGGGAGCCGGCGGTGAGATCCAGCTGACCGATGCCATGCGTACACTCGCCGTCACGGAAGGCATGATCGGCGTGGACTACACAGGCGTTCGCTACGATATGGGCAACAAGCTCGGTATTCTGCAAGCGACCTGCGAGGTGGCGCTGTCGCGCCCCGACCTTGCCCCTGCCTTCTCTGCTTATCTCAAAGAGCTTGTCGCCAAACTGTGATACATAAAAGGAGTGACATACATCATGAGCAAATTGCGAATCGGTATCGTGGGTGCGGGCAACATCGCCGTCAATGCGCACCTGCCCGCTTACAAAACCGTTGACAACGTGGAAATTGTGGCGATTGCTGACCTAAACCTTGATCGAGCCAAGGAAGCCGCCGAAAAGTATGGTATTCCCGCCTATTTCGGATCGGTGGAAGAGATGCTTTCCGCCGTTGAACTGGACGCTGTCGACATCTGCACCTGGAACAACGGTCACGCTCCCGTGTGCATCGCCGCCGCCAAAGCAGGCAAGCACGTTGTCTGTGAAAAGCCGATGGCAAAGGATCTTGCCGATGCCAAAGCGATGGAAGCGGCTGTCAAGGAAGCGGGCGTCACCTTTATGCTTGCCGTTCCCGGCCGTTTCAATACACAGAACATGTTCGTGCGTGATGCCTTTGAAAAAGGCGAGCTCGGCGATGTCTATTATGCGAAGGTCTCCAACGTGCGCCGCAGAGGCACCCCCACCGGCTGGTTCACCGACAAGAAAACCTCGGGCGGCGGCCCTGTCATCGATATCGGCGTTCATAGCATCGACGGCGCATGGTACTTAATGGGCAACCCGAAGCCCACCCGCGTCAGCGCGCAGGTGTTTGCACCCCACGGCGATTATCAGACCAAGGGTGTGGGTCGCTGGCAAGGCACTCCCTGTCCCGACAACCAATTCGACTGTGAGGATGCGGGAATGGGCGTGATCCATTTCGAAAACGGCGCGGCGATGCTGTTTGAAGCAACTTGGGCGATCAACGGTCCCTCCCACACCACCGTGCAGGTGGTCGGCAGTAAAGCGGGCATCACGCTCGATCCGCTGACCTTCTACGGTGAGCGTAACGACTATCTGAGCGATGATGTTGTCACCGTTGGCGATAATGACCGTTTTGCCGAAGAGCTGAGGCATTTTGCACAATGCGTGCTTGACGGCAAGGAGCCGAAATATCCGCTTGAGCAGGCAGTTCAGATGCAGGAAATGCTCGAAGCGATCTACACCTCCGCTGCCGAAGGCAAGGAAATCGTACTGTAACACGACTATAAAAAAAGAGGATGCCAATGAACAGGTCCAGTAAAAACGGACAATAGCAAAAAAGAACCTCCTATGGTAGAATGAAAACACTACCATAGGAGGTTTTGTTATGCCCAGAAAGTATGAAAAAGTAATAGAATTGCTACCCATCATTAAGGAGATGGCT
>JAZUOG010000089.1:0-7785 GCA_045604545.1 Acutalibacteraceae bacterium
TTTACGGTGCTCATAATGACCGCAGTGGGCTGACCCTTGCACTCTCTTGCCGCCTTGCAGGCAGTCTCGATTGCCTCAAAGTCGTGACCGTCGATGACCATGACGTTCCAGCCGAAGGCACGGAACTTATCGTCTACGGGAGCGGAGTTCATGACCTCGGCTGTAGTGCCGTCGATCTGAAGACCGTTTAAGTCTATAAAAGCACAGAGGTTGTCGAGCTTGTTGTGAGAGGCAAACATGGCCGCCTCCCATACCTGACCTTCACCCAGCTCACCGTCACCGAGGATAGCGTATACGCGGTAGCTCTCCTTCGATAATTTAGCGGAAAGAGCCATACCGCAGGCGCAGGAGATACCCTGACCGAGGCTTCCCGTGGACATATCCACTCCGGGAGTACCCTTCATATCGGGGTGACCCTGCAGCATCGCACCGACGTGGCGGAGCACCTTGATCTCGTCAAGGGAGAAGAAGCCTTTGTGAGCCAGCGCACCGTAATACGACGGAGCGGCATGACCCTTCGACAGCACAAAGCGGTCACGCGCAGGATCCTTCGGATTCTGCGGGTCTACACGCAGATGCGCAAAATACAAATACGCCAAAACGTCCGCCGCGGACAGCGAGCCGCCGGGATGGCCGCTTTTTGCGTTGAAAGTGCCTTCGATCGCCGCCATGCGGATCTTTGTCGCCATGACAGCCAATTGTTTTTTCTGACTTGCATCCATCTTGGGATTCCATCCTTTCGTCACGGGGCAGTCGCCCCAATCCTTTGCCGTTTACCATTATATCACGTTTCCCCGCAAAAAAAAAGTTATTATTGCATAAAAAATGCGGTTTTTTTCATTTTTTTTTTGCAAAATTCATCGTCACCACTTGCAATCAGGGGCGTTTTTGGTGTATGATAAAAAAGATATAGTTTGTCTATATCCGAAAACACGATCATAATTCATAAAGGAGTTATCAATCATATGAAATCGTTACTTGTCAGATCATTCGCCATGATGCTCGTTTTGCTGATGCTGTGTGTCGGCGCCGTCGGTTGCAGCAGCACCACCGATCCGAACACCGTCATCAGCGACCCCACCACCCCGCCGACGCTTCCCGCCGATCCTGCTCCCCGTCCCACCAACGTGGCACAGGAAGTGGGAGACGATTGCCCCTTCATCGGCACCTGGAAGGTGAGCGCACAGGCTCTCGCCGCCAATGAAATGACCTTTTCCAAAGACGGCACCGTCGCCATGTTCACCGCCTTCGGTCAGATCGGCGGCGTCTACACCTACACCGACACCGAGCTGGTCATCAACACCGACTCCAAGACGCTGAGCGGTACCTATGTCATCGAGAACGACACCATCACGGTGACCACCGAGTCCGACGTGATCGTGCTGACCGCCCCCGGCGCCGACACGACCGAAACCACCGCCGCCTGATCAACACAGAACGTATCCGAAGAGACCGCCGAAAAGGCGGTCTCTTTTTTTGCCGGAATTATGCAATCGGCATCGTTCTTTTCTTGACACCGCCAACGTATATAGTGTATACTGAATTCGTGAGCAATCGACATATTTCGTCATTTGCTACTCCAAACCCGAAAGGATGAAGAACATGAAACAGTACAGAACCGTAGCAGGCCCCATGAACATCAGCGTTGACAAGGGCAACACGCAGGCCGCGTTCCAGACCTTCGCCGACATCATCAACCGCGAAGCTGCTCAGGGCTGGGCTTACCATTCCATGGAGACCATCGGTGTCACCGAGAAACCCGGTTGCAACGGTCAACCCGTGACCACCAACTACTACATGCTGATTTTCGAAAGAGATATCTGATATGTCCCACGACACTCAGCATGACCATTCCGTCGACACCTCCGAATTCCGAAGCATGGAGATCACCGCCGACCAACTCAAGGATCTCAGTTCCGTCGCCGCACAGCTGTTCGGCGACGCAAACGACCCTTGCAGTACCGCCTATGTGCGGCATCTGGAGCGTCCGCGACTGAGACCGCTTCGCATCGCGCTGTTTTCAATCGTTCCGATCATCGCCTGTGTGCTGATCGCCATCGGACTGATGCAGCTTGGTGTATCTGTCGGCGGCAGTGTGGCGATCGCCTGCGGCATCTTTTTGATCTACGGCATCGCAATCGCCAAACGCGCGGCGATCTGCCTTGTGCGGATCTATCAGCGCTTTGCGCCCGACAGGGTGCGCAACAAATGTCGGTTTGAACCGTCCTGCTCGGTGTATATGATCCGGGCAATCGAAAAGTACGGACTGCTCCGCGGCGTCAAAAAGGGCGTTCATCGCCTGCGTCGCTGCAACGTCCACAACGGCGGCTACGACGAACCGTAACAACGAAAAAAAGAGAAGATTCGCTCAAAAGCGGATCTTCTCTTTTTGTTTGTATCATTTGCCCGCAGGTCGGATTTCACCGAGCGCATTGCGCTCGTTTTCACGGCCCTTTTATCCGCCGAGATAGGCTTTCTTGACCTCGTCGCTTGCGGCAAGCTCCGCACCGGTGCCGGTGAGAACGATACTGCCCGTTTCGAGGACATACGCACGGTCGGAAATGGCAAGAGACTTGCCGGCATTCTGCTCAACAAGCAGAATGGTGGTGCCGCTCGCATTGATGTCCTTGATGATCTCAAAGACCTGATCAACAAGAAGCGGCGACAGACCCATCGACGGCTCGTCAAGCATCAACAGCTTGGGACGGGACATCAGCGCGCGTCCCATGGCGAGCATCTGCTGCTCACCGCCCGAAAGCGTGCCGGCGATCTGGTTTTTGCGTTCCGCCAAACGCGGGAAACGGGTATAAATGCTGTCGATATCTCTTTTGAACTGTTCGTCTTTTTTCTTGGTGTAGCCACCCATGACGAGGTTCTCGTACACGGTGAGCTCCTGAAAAATGCGACGACCTTCGGGAACCTGCGACATACCCAGCGTCACGATTTTGTGACAGGGCGTCTTGGTGATATCCTGTCCGTCATACACCACCTGTCCGCTGCGGGCGGGAATAAGTCCCATCACACTCTGCATGGTGGTGGTTTTGCCGGCGCCGTTCGCGCCGATCAGTGTGACGATCTCGCCCTCGTTGACCTCAAAGCTGACGTCTTTAAGAGCCTGAATAACGCCATAGAACACCGACAGGTTTTTGACTTCTAACAATGCCATAGCGTTATCCTCCTATGTAAGCTTTGATGACTTCGGGATCGTTGAGCGCCACATCGGGCGTTCCTTGTGCCAGACAGGTGCCGAAGTTGAGAACGGTGATCTCATCGCAAAGACCCGACACAAATTTCATGTCGTGCTCGATGAGCAGGATCGTGACACTGTATTCGTCGCGGATGCGGCGAACGATGGTCATCAGATCCTCCGTCTCGTGGGGATTCATGCCCGCCGCCGGCTCATCAAGGCACAGCAGCTTCGGATTGGTGGCAAGTGCGCGGGCGATCTCAAGCTTGCGCTGTTTGCCGTAGGGCAGGTTGCAGGCAAGCGCATTACGCTCCTCTTCAAGTCCCACGATACGCAGGATCTCCTTGGCGCGCGCACGCATCGCCTTTTCCGCTTTGAAGTGGGCGGGCAGGCGGAAGATGCTCGAAAACACGCCGCACTTGAACTCGGGTTGGTTGTGAAGACCGACCATCACGTTACGGATAACGGTCATGTTGTTGAACAGACGAATGTTCTGGAAGGTACGGGCGATGCCCTTGTGGTTGATGGTCTCCTGACTTTTGCCCGTCAGATTTTCACCGTCCAGCCAGAACGTGCCGGTGGTGGGCTTGTAAACGCCCGTGATCATGTTGAACACGGTGGTCTTACCGGCGCCGTTGGGGCCTACAAGTCCGTAAAGCTGTCCCTGCTTGATCTCAAGGTCAAGCTCCTGCACCGCTTTCAGACCGCCGAAGGAGATACCGAGCTTCTCGGTTTTTAACACAATTTTCGACATGGTTAATCCCCCTTCTTGCCCTTGTCGGGAGTGTACGGCGAGGACACCTGCACGTCAACCGACAGCACCTCGTCCATATCGATCTTGGTGGGCACACGATCCCATTTTGCTTCATCGTCCTTGACGTGAGAAGGATCGTGCTTACGCTTGACAACCTTGCGGAACAGCGCCGCCGGACCGTAGGTCTCGCGGAAGCCCTTGAGGGCGGGTGCGTTGTTGTAGATAACGAGCACGATGAGGATCAGCGCATAGAACAGGTTCTGAAGCACTGCCAGATCGCCCGTCAGAACCGTCTGCAGTTTGACATCGAGGAAGGTGATGAGGGTCGCCGCGATGATGGAGCCGTTGATGTTGCCCATGCCGCCGAGAACGACCATCACGAGGATCTCGATGGAATAGTTGTAGCTGAAGTTGGTGCTTTGCACTGTGTAGTTGGACCAGCTGTACAGCACGCCCGCGATGCCCGCAAAGAAGGAAGACACCGTGAACACGATCAGCTTGTACTTCGTCACGTTGATGCCCGTCGCTCTGGCGGCGATCTCGTTGTCGCGAATGGACGTGATCGCACGACCGTGCTTGGAGCGGATCAGATTCTGTGTCACCGCGAGGCACGCGATCACCAGCACAAACGCAATGATGAACAGATAATCCCTGTCAAAACGCGGGGTGTCAAGACCCAGCGAGCCGCCGAAGCTCTCGTCGGAGGAGTTCATGAACACCGAGCGGACGATCTCACCGAACGCGAGCGTCACGATCGCCAGATAGTCGCCGCGCAGACGCAAGGCAGGCAAACCGATGATGACGCCGAACAACGCCGCTACCGCGCCGCCGACCAACAGCGACACAAGCAGAGCGGGGACTTCGCCGAGCATCGGTTCAAGAATGACCGAGGCTTTACCGCCGAGGTAGGCACCCACGCACATAAAGCCGGCGTGACCGAGCGACAGCTCGCCGAGGAAGCCGACCACCATCGACAGCGAAACCGCCAGCATGATGGAAATGCCGATCTTCTCGAGGAGATAGAGGTTGGAGCTCTTGAGGGAGCCCGTCAGCGACAACACCGCAAACAGAATGGTCGCCGCCGCCAGAACCACATAATTGATATAATGTTTCCATTTGATCTTCTTCTTGGTTGCCATTATACCTTCTCCCTCCTTTTCTTGCCCATCAGACCCGTCGGACGCACCAGAAGGATGATGATCAGAATGATGAATTCGATCGCATCGGTGTAGGGCGCGAGGGGCGGAATGGTGTAGGAGATCGCTTCAACGATACCCATCAGCAGACCGCCTGCCATGGCACCGGGGATCGAACCGATACCGCCGATAACCGCCGCAGTGAACGCTTTGATGCCGGGCATGGCGCCGAGCGTATTGGTCAGACTGGGGGACTTCATCAGCATAAAATAGCCCGCGAACGCCGCCAGTGCCGAGCCGATGGCGAAGGTGATCATGATGATCTTGTTGACGTTGATGCCCATCAGCTGAGCGGCGTCCTTATCCTCCGACACAGCGATCATCGCGCGACCGGTCTTTGTATATTTCACGAACAGCGTCAGTGCCACCATGATGACAACCGAAACGCCGAGCGTCACGAGCGTGTAGAGCGGAATGCTCAGACCCGCAAACTCGAGATTGCCGAGATCGGCGACGTTGACCATTTTCGGCGCGGAACCAAAGATGATCTGTGCCAGCGACTGGAGCAGATAGCTCACACCGATGGCGGTGATCAGCACCGCGAGCGGCGAGGCACCGCGAAGCGGTTTGTAAGCGACCTTTTCGATCGTGATGCCGAGGATCATACAGAAGATGACCGCGGCGCACAGACCGAGAACGGGATGACCGAGAAGCGTCATCGTCACATGAATGGTGTAGCCGCCGACCATGATGACATCGCCGTGGGCGAAGTTGAGCATCTTGGCAATGCCGTACACCATGGTGTAACCAAGTGCGATCATCGCGTAGGTACTGCCCATGCTGAGGCCGTTGATCAGGGTTTCAATAAAATTTAACATAGTGTTTCCCCACTCTTATAATGTGACAAATTGCCGCCGCGGGAAATCCCGCGCCGGCAAAATTTGTCATCAAAGATGTGTTGTCAAAATCAGGCGTTAGCTTCCTTCAGGGTGTACTTGACAGCTTCCTTGGCAACATAACCGTTGTCTTCCCAGGTGATATCGTTGCCGGTAACACCGCTGTAGGAGAAGTCGCCGGTGAACTGAGCCTTCATGATCTCGCACAGATCGGAAGCCGAGATGGTCACGTCAATCTCTTCGCCCGCGTCGATGGCAGCCTTCATCGCGTTGTAGATCGCATAGATGCAGTCATACGCGGAAGCGCCGAACTGGTTGAGGGTGTCGGTGCCGAACTTCTCGGTGTACTTCTTGATGAAGTCCGCCGCAGCGCCGGTGGTGGCGTTGGAGTCGAAGTGAGACAGCATCGAAACTTCCTGCGGGATGATGGAGAAATCTTCGAACTGACCGGCAAGGCCGTCAAAGCCGTCGCAGCCGTAGTACACAGCGTTGGGAGCGATGATGTCCTTCGCCTGGGTCATGAAGACGGAAGCAGGCTGATAGTAGATGGGCATGAAGATGAAGGTGCAATCCTTCAGCGTGGTGATCTGCGCGGAGAAGTCCTGCGCATCGCCGGTGAACACCGCTTCAACGGTCTCGATGGAATCGTTGAGGTTCTCGGTGAACTGCTTGTAGATGCCGTTGGAGTAAGCGTCGTCGGACTTGTAGAAGATACCGACCTTCGCAAGACCCAGACCGTTGACATAGTCAGCGGCGACTTTACCCTGGTTGCCGTCCGCGAAGCACATCTGGAAGCCGTTGGCATTCGCAGGAATGTCATCGCCGGAAGCAGAAGGAGTCAGGAAGAACTCGTTGTCCTCGAGAGACAGCTTGGTGTACTCCAGGCCGGGGGCGGTGGTGACGGTGCCGAGGGACACCTGCATGCCGCTCTCAAGCATGGTGGAGTAGTTGGTGGCAACCTTCGTTGCATCGTGCATGTCGTCGGTGGCGAGGAGCTTGAAGTTCACGCCGTTGAGGCCGCCGGCAGCGTTGATCTCGTCAACAGCCATCTGAGCAGCGTTCTTGACAGCCACGCCGTAAACGGCAGCACCGCCGGTGAGCGGACCGGAGAAACCGATCACATATTCGGTGTTTTCGGAGGTGTAGCCACTCTCGCCGCAAGCGGCAAAGCTGAACACCATCACGAGCGCCATGGCAAGAGCCACGACTTTTTTGAGCATAGATTTCATAGCAATTTCCCTCTCTTTATTTAAGGTTGAAAATAAAAAATGCTGTTTCTATATTACCACACTAAAGCGAATTTGTTAATTGTCTAAGTTTACAAAATCGTTTGTGAATAACTCTGTTTTTTTGCCAAAAACCACCGATTTTAACGTTTTAGCACGCAAAATCGGTGGTTGGATGGTTTTTGAGACAGGCGTGCAGATGCGGTTGCCGCAATCTGCACATCATTCCGAAGCGAACGCAAAGACTCTTTGCCCCTGTCATTCTGAGCGAAGCGCAAGGATCTTTCCGCAAAGATTGCCACGTCGCGCGTTGCGCTCCTCGCAATGACAGGTTGGTGCGGAATCTTGCGGCGGGCGGTCTTCATGACCCCCTTGCCTAAAGGGGGTCGACGGCGGCTTCGCCGTCGGGGGGATATCGGTTTACGCAGATTTTTTGGAATAAGAATCCACCCGTAAAACGGGTGGTTTTTCTTTTGCGGGCATAGCCCTCTGTTCCGTAGCCTCCGCGTAGAACGCGTAATACAGTCTGCCAGCCGCGTATTTAGTTATTTCTTGCCTCTCCCTCTGGGAGAGGTGGCATGGCGTA